>JAZQVC010000035.1:0-52230 GCA_045631645.1 Oscillospiraceae bacterium | reverse complement strand
GGCTCACAGAACGACATGGCTACGATCCGACTTCGCAGGAATGGCTATCTACGATACCATGAATTTCGTTAAATGCGACGTTTCCACTACCTGTATCGGTATGGCTGCAAGCATGGGCGCATTCCTTTTGTCTTCAGGTGCAAAGGGTAAAAGATTTGCACTCCCCAACAGTGAGATCATGATCCACCAGCCTCTCGGAGGTTTCCAGGGTCAGGCTACAGATATCAAGATCCATGCAGACAGAATCATTAAGATCAAAGCTGACCTTAACAGAATTCTCGCAGAAAACACCGGTAAAGACATAAAGGAAATTGAAAGAGATACCGACAGAGATTACTTTATGACCGCTGAGCAGGCTCTTGAATATGGCCTTATCGATAAGGTCATCACCAAACGATAAATAGTGTGTTTGGGGGGTATTTTTAATACCCCCCCAAATGCATATTTTGAGGACTTTTAAAAAAGGCATTTTTCAAACTCAAGGAGACTGCAAATGGCCGGACATGACAATATAAGATGCTCCTTCTGCGGAAGAACCCAGGATCAGACCAATCGAATGATTGCAGGAAACGGCAGTTATATCTGCGATGAATGTGTGCGTCTGTGCATGGGCATTATTGACGAAAATTACGATTTCGAGGAAAGCAGCTATAATGCTGACTATGAAAGCATGGATATGAAGCTTGAGGATCTTCCCAAGCCCACAGAGATAAAAGCTGCCCTCGACGAGTATATAATAGGACAGGATAAGGCAAAAATTGCCCTTTCCGTTGCGGTTTATAACCATTATAAGCGCATTCTTCATAGCGAGCAGGATAGCGATGTTGAACTTCAAAAGAGCAACATTCTCCTTGTTGGCCCCACCGGAAGCGGTAAAACACTTTTTGCCCAGACAATGGCAAAAATGCTGGATGTGCCCTTTGCCATAGCCGATGCTACAACTCTCACTGAGGCAGGTTATGTGGGCGAGGACGTTGAAAATATCCTTCTGCGTCTGCTTCAGGCTGCCGACTTTGATGTTGAGCGCGCCCAGCGTGGTATTATCTACATTGACGAGATGGACAAAATCTCCCGCAAGAGCGAGAATACATCCATCACCCGCGATGTTTCCGGAGAAGGCGTTCAGCAGGCTCTTCTTAAAATTCTTGAAGGTACTGTTGCCAATGTTCCTCCTCAGGGCGGAAGAAAGCATCCCCAGCAGGAATTTATTGCCGTTGATACTCGCAACATAATGTTTATCTGCGGCGGCGCTTTCGATGGAATTGAGAAGATAATCGAACAGCGTCTTGATAAAAAGAGCATGGGCTTTGGCGCTGATATCAAGAGCAGCAAAGAGAGAAATGTGGGTGAAACCCTGCAGCATATCCAGCAGCAGGATCTTCTCCGATTCGGTATAATTCCCGAGCTTATCGGTCGTCTGCCTGTTGTGACACCTCTTAACTCTCTGGGCAGAGATGACCTTGTAAGAATTCTCACCGAGCCCAGAAATGCCCTTACCCGCCAGTATAAGGCTCTGATGGCAATGGACGATGTAGAGCTTATTTTCGATGAAGATGCCCTTGGTGCAATTGCCGATAAGGCCATCGAAAAGGAAATAGGCGCCCGCGGACTTCGCTCTGTTATGGAAAATATCATGACAGGTGTTATGTTTGCAGTTCCCTCCGATGAGAGTATTTGCTCCGTGCGCATTACTGCAGAGTGCGTAAAAAACGGCTCTGAGCCTGAAATAATCAGAAATAACAATAACTGAAATTACTAAGGCGGAGCGCTTCCCGCTCTGCCTTTTAGCCTGACAGATATAGTCCGAGCACGTTTTTGAGGTCATATCCGTTGCCATTGCTGCGTTGTCGGCTTTTGAAGGGCACAAAGCCCATCTGCAAGCCACCGCCTTGCACTGTCTTAGTATATGACCTCAAAAATCTACGACTCCCTGAGAGGGGATTTTAGTGTCAGGCAAAATTGAATTATGCAGGTGGGTGGTAACCCACCAAAGAATGAAATGAAGTCTGGCGCTAAAATCCGCCTCATGGAGCGTGTTCGGATTATATCGGTCAGGCTACCCCTCAGTAAGGAGGATTATATGGATTACAATAAAAATATTTCCACAATGCCCCTGCTGCCTCTTCGCGGAATAAGTGTTTTCCCGGGAATGATGGTTAACTTCGATGTGGAGCGCGCATTCTCCGTCGCAGCCTTGAATGCGGCCATTGGCGCAGAGCAGGAAATTTTCCTTGTTACCCAGAAGGAGATTGCAACTGCCGTTCCCAAGGCAAACGATCTTTATAATGTGGGCACTGTTTGCACCATTCATCAGGTGCTGAAAATTCCCGGAAGCAATATCGTCAAGGTTATGGTTGAGGGCAAATGCCGCGCCCGCGTCATGAGCATCGAAGAGAGCAGACCCTGCTTCAACGCAACCGTTGAAAAGATTCATGAAGCCAAAGTTGCTTCAGTGACACCCAAGGTTGAGGCTCTTATGCGCAGCTGCATCAATCTTTTTGATGAATATTCCGAAATTGTCGGAACTGTCCCTCCCGAGACTTTTCTCAGCGTTGTGGATAGTAATGATCCCGGATATGTTGCTGACTATATTGCTCAGAATGTGTTCCTCAAGCATAACGAAAAGCAGGAAGTGCTGGAGGAACTGCGTCCTCTTCGCCGTGTTGAAATTCTTTGCAGAATTCTCAATAAGGAGATAAACATCCTCAGCCTTGAAAAGAGCATTGAGGAAGTAACCAAGGAAGAGATGAACCGCGCCCAGAGAGATTATTACCTCCGTGAGCAGATGAGGGTTATCCAGAGGGAACTGGGCGGAGAGTCCTTTGAGGATTCCGGCGATGAGCTGGGGGAATATAAAGAGAAGATTCTTGGCCTTTCTCTTCCCAAGGAAACGGAAACCAAGCTTCTTAAGGAACTCAGCCGCCTTGCCAAGCAGCCCTTTGGCAGCAGCGAGGGAGCGGTGCTTCGCACATATCTTGATGTTTGCCTTGAGATGCCCTGGAATAGCCGCACCGAGGACACCACCGATATTGAAAAGGCAAAAAAATGCCTTGATGAGGATCATTTTGGTCTTGAAAAGGTCAAAGACCGCATCATTGAATATCTCGCTGTTCGTCAGCTTGCCCCCAATCTCAAGGGCAGCGTGCTCTGCCTTGTAGGACCTCCCGGCGTTGGTAAAACCAGCATCGCTATGAGCATTGCAAGAGCCACAAACAGAAAAATGGCGCGCATTTCTCTTGGCGGCGTCCATGATGAGGCCGAGATTCGCGGTCACAGAAAAACCTATGTAGGCGCAATGCCCGGCCGACTCATTTCCGGTCTGCAGCAGGCAGGTAGCATGAACCCTGTCATGGTGCTGGATGAGATTGATAAGCTGGGCAGCGACTATAAGGGAGACCCCTCCGCAGCGCTGCTTGAAGCCCTTGACGGAGAGCAGAATGGATCTTTCCGTGATAACTTCCTTGAAATCCCCGTTGATTTGGGCGAAGTTTTCTTCATTACCACCGCAAATACAACTTCCACCATTCCCAGAGCCCTTCTGGACAGAATGGAGGTTATCGAGCTTTCCAGCTATACCGATGAGGAAAAGCTGCAGATTGCAAGAGACCATCTTCTGCCTAAGCAGAGGAAAAAGCACGGTCTCACCGCCCGCAACCTTAAGCTGAGCGATGATGCTATCCGCGAGATTATTGCTGATTATACCCGCGAGTCAGGTGTCCGCGTTCTGGAGCGCGGTCTTGCAGCCGTCTGCCGCAAGACCGCACGCATTATTGCGGAAGGTCAGCGCAAGAGCGTAAGCATCAAGGCCGGCGGTCTTGAAAACTTCCTGGGCGTTGCAAAGTTCAAGGCCGATAAGCTTTATCCCCGTGATGAGGTTGGTCTCGTCCGCGGTCTCGCCTGGACATCTGTTGGCGGAGAGGTGCTGGATGTTGAAGTCAGCGTTATGGAAGGCAGCGGAAAGCTTGAACTTACGGGCAATATCGGTCAGGTTATGCAGGAGAGCGCTAAGGCTGCTGTCAGCTATATTCGCTCCCGCGCAAAGCAGCTTGGTATAGAGTCTGATTTCTATAAGACCAAGGATATTCACATTCATTTCCCCGAGGGAGCAATTCCCAAGGATGGTCCTTCCGCAGGCATTACCATTACAGTTGCCCTTATTTCTGCACTTACCGGAGCACCCGTACGCAGAGATATCGCCATGACCGGTGAAATCAGCCTTCGTGGCAGAGTAATGGCTATTGGCGGTCTTAAGGAAAAGACTATGGCCGCTCTTCGCACAGGTATTAACACCGTCATTATTCCTTCCGAAAACGAGAAGGATCTGCAGGATATTGATAAAACCGTCCGCGCTTCCTTGAATTTTATCACCACCGACCATGTGGACAAGATAATAGACACTGTTCTTATCCGCCAAATCGTTGCTGAAAACGCTGCATCAGGGGAGGAGACTCCCGTTATGCCCATTCCCGAAAAAAGCGATGCTGCCCGCCGCGGCATCAGACAGTAGGTGAGATTATGAATTTGCATAATGTGGAATTTATAAAGTCCGCGGCCTCTGCTGCAGGCTTCATACGCGATAGTCGCCCCACCATTGTTTTTTCCGGCAAGAGTAATGTTGGTAAGTCCTCTGTTATCAATAAGCTTCTGAACCGCAAAAACTTTGCCCGCGTTGGCGCTCAGCCCGGCAAGACCATCCACGTGAACTATTTCCTCATCGATAAAACCGCCTACTTTGTTGATCTCCCCGGTTATGGCTATGCAAAGGTAAGCAAGGATGAGCGTGATCGTTGGGGTGCACTTATGGAGCGTTTTTTCGAGGAGCCTGAGCTTATCACCTTGGGTGTAATGATTGTGGACTCCCGCCATAAACCCACCGCAGACGACTGCACAATGGCCGAGTGGTTCAAATCCACACAGTGCAATCTCGTTATTGTGGCCAACAAGATTGATAAACTGAAAAAGAGCGAAATCGAGCCCAATATGCAGCGCATAAGGGAAACTTTGCAGCTTGATGAAAGCGTAAAGGTAATACCCTTCTCCGCAGAAAAGGGCAACGGCAGAGACGAGCTCTTGAGCAAGATAATGGAATTTTGCTGAATAATAAAAAAGCACCGCAATGAAAAATTGCGGTGCTTTTTTGGCTGTTAAGTGATTTACAGATTGTAGTATCTGTCGAACTCAGCGGGAGTGGGGATGGCAGCCATCTCGCGGCACTCTGCGCGCTTGGTCTTGATGAAGTTGGAGATGAGCTCCTCGGGGAATACGCCGCCTTCGGTAAGGAAGTCGTGATCTGCCTCGAGAGCATCAAGTGCGGCCTCAAGGGAGGTGGGCAGCTGCTGAAGCTTTGCCTTCTCCTCCTCGGGGAGGTGGTAGAGGTTCATATCGTAGGGACCCCAGCCGTTTGCGTGAGGATCAATCTGATTTTTGATACCGTCAAGACCTGCCATCAGCAGAGCTGCATAGCAGAAGTAGGGGTTGCAGGTGGCATCGGGGTTGCGCAGCTCAAAGCGGCGGGATTTGGGGCCCTTTGCATAGGCGGGAATGCGGATAACGGCGGAGCGGTTGCTGGTTGCATAGCCTACGGTTACAGGAGCCTCGAAACCGGGAACAAGGCGCTTGAAGGAGTTGGTGGAGGGGTTGGTGATTGCGCAAAGAGCATTGATGTGCTTGAGCAGACCGCCCATGAACCAATGAGCTTCCTTGCTCAGGTGGGAGTAGCCGTTATCGTCGGAGAAAACAGGCTCGCCGTCCTTCATAAGGAGCATGTGAACGTGCATACCGCTTCCGGCCTCGCCGTAAACGGGCTTGGGCATAAAGGTTGCGCTCTTGCCATACTTGAGGGCGGTGTTGTGGATGATGTACTTAATCATCATAGTGGCATCGGCCATGGTGCTCATAACGCCCAGCATGGGCTCGATTTCGAACTGACCGGATGCACCAACTTCGGGGTGATGATACTTGATGGGGATGCCTGCTTCTTCCATAAGCATAACCATCTCGCTGCGGCACTCATAAGTGGTGTCAAAGGGCTTTGCAATGTGGTAGTTCTTCTGCTTTGCAACAGTTACACCAAGACCTTCAACAGCGGTGTTCCAGTGGGACTGGTTTGCATCGATCTCCATACCCATAGAGTTGGGACGGACATCCCAGCCAACGCGGTCGAAGAGATAGAACTCAAACTCGGGGAGGATATACATGGTGTCGGCGATGCCCAGTTCGCGCATATATTTCTCAGCTGCCAGAACAATGTTTCTGGGGTACTGAGCCAGAGGACGGTTCTGGGGATAGTCAATTATCATGGCGTTACCGGTCATGGAGAGGGTGGGAATCTCGCAGAAGGGGTCGATGGCGGCGGTATCAGGGTCGGGGATGAAGACCATGTCGCTCTTTTCAACAACAGCGTAGCCGTAGTTGGAGGCGTCGAAGCCAACGCCAACGGTCATGAGTTCCTCGGTGAAGCTGACTGCGGGGATGGTGACATGGCGGAACTGGCCGTTGATATCAACCATTTTGAAGTCCACCATTTTAATGTCGTTTTCTTTGATGAAATCAAGGATTTCCTGTACGGTTTTTGCCATGATAACACTCCTTTTTTGTATTTCAAAATCACAAATCAGTATATCAGCTAAAATTTTTTCCGTCAATAAATTACTTTATTTTCTGTAGTTTCTGCTACATATATGATGGATATTTTAATTACTTTTAATACAAAGAAGATGGGCGATAGAGGCACAACTGCCTTGCGCGGACATGCTTTACTTTTGATTAAAAAAGAACCCTCCATGAGGAGGGTTCTTTTTTAATATCCTTTTTTAAGATCAACTACATCGGAGAGACTTCCATCGGTGATATAGGCAATGACCTTTAGAATAATGTCAAAAACATATCTCACGTGTCCGTCTTCAACCTGCATTGCCTGATGGGGTGAGAGAACAATATTATCAAGAGTTTCAAAGGGGTATTCATAGGGGATGAGGCGCTCGTTCATATCCTTGGGCTTGGAGTCCCATGTGTCGATGGCTGCGCCTGCAAGAATGCCGCTGCTGAGGGCATCGTAAAGAGCTTTCTGATCGATGCAGTTGCTTCTGCCCACATTGACGATATATTTATCCTCCATAAGCTTAAGGCGGCGCTCATCGAAAAGACAGTTTGTCTCCGCTGTTTTGGGTAGAGAGATAACGATAAGGTCTGTCTTTTCGCAAAGCTCGTCAAGAGAGGAAACAAGCTGGATATCGTCATATTCCTTGCCGCGGTCAATGGTGTAGGTCTCAATGTGGTTATGTCGCAGGACTTTGTTGATGCTCCTGCCAATATGACCATAACCCAGGAGACCGATTTTAACATCAAAGATACTGGTCCAATAGGGATTTTTGCTGTCGCGCCAAATGCCCTTGCGGAGTTTTTTGTCGCTTTCGGTTATGCGGTTGAGAAGGCTCATGCCCAGGCTGATGGAATATTCGGCAATATATTTGGCGTCAACATGGGAATTGACGAGAGTGATACCCATTTCATCCATGGCGGAGAGGGGGAAGTCGTCAACGCCTGTTTTGTATGCAAAAACGGCTTTGAGGCGGTCGGCGGTGGCAAGAGTTTCGGCGCTCAGCTTCTTGCCGATAAAAATGTCATAGCCTTCAAGGGAAAAACCATCAAGGCCAACAACATCAATGTCTGCGTACTTCTTGAGCTCTTCATGCATTTTTTCAAAAGCGGAGTCCAGCTTGGAAACGCTGAGGCAAATTTTCGCTTTCATGTTATCTGCTCACATCCTTTGAAAAATTGGTGATATAGGCTTCGATGGCGCTCTTGCTCTGGGTAAGGACATCTCCGCGCTGAGTGTGCTTGAGAACAAAGCAGCCGAGACCCCAGCGAAGAGCGTCTTCAATGTTGTCTATATCCTTGGATAGAATATGGAGAACGCCTGCGGCAAATGCGTCGCCGGAGCCGATTTTTTCGTAAGCAGAAAATTCGGTGTTTTCAATGCAAAAGCTTTTAATGCCATCTTCGGTCTTATGATAGGCATAGAGGGAAACGGAGCATTTGCTGTCAGAAAGCCACTGTCTTTCGCGAACTATAAGCATGGGAGAATTAAACTCGCTGTGGAAATGCTCTCTGCTTGTGCCGAGGAAGGTGGTGAGATCTTTTTCGGCGCAGAAAACTATGTCCACATACTTGATTATCTCTTTATAAACCTCTGCAGCTTCCTCAATAGTCCAAAGCTTGCCGCGATAGTTGAAGTCAAAGCTGACGGGGATGCCACGGCGCTTTGCTTCCTTCAAAAGCTGGAAGCTGAGCCTTTTTGCACCCTCGGAAATGGCAAAAGATATTCCGCTTATATGGAAAAGGGAGCAGCCTTCGAAAATCTCGTCAAGCATGAATGCGTCTGCATCAAGCTTGGAAGCTTCGGAGCCTTTGCGCATATAGACAACCTTGGTTGTGCGATCTCCCTGACCTTCCTCGAGGAAATAAAGTCCCATTCTGTCGCCGGAGCGGATAATGTGCCTGGTCTCAACGCCGTAGGAGCGAAGATGTCTCACGGTGGCGTCGCCCAGATCATCTGCAGGGAGAGCAGTGATATATTCGGTTTTGTGGCCAAGGCAGGAAAGACAGACCATCACATTAGACTCGGTGCCGCCGTAGCAGGCATCGAAGGAGCGGGCTTCGCTTATGAGACCGTGGGAAGGGGGAGTGAGGCGGAGCATAATTTCTCCGAAAGAGAGGATTTTATCGTTCATTATATCACCTTTATTTGTTCTTGATGGCATCTATGCGCTCTTTGCAAAGCTCAAGAAATGCCACGGTTACCAGCAGCGCTTCGCCGCATTCTCTGTTAAGCACCGGACGGAAAAATGTGCCGAGCCGGTGGCGGAGAGTGTCGCGGAAGGACTTGAAGCGGTTGACGCGGGGATGAATGCGTCTGCGAATCCAAAGCGCGCTGCGGCGGTCAACCTTCATTGCGTAGTTGAAATTGACGCAGATATCCTCATAGGGGATGAGGTAATAGTCGGAGGAAAGCTTGGAAGTCTGGAGGGGCTTGATGCCGTTTTCACCCTTCGTTCTGGCGGCATTTTTCTCCAAAAGGTCTCTGAGCTCACGGGCATTGAGCTTGGTGGTGAGATAGAAATACATATTGGGCTTGCCGCCCTCAAGAAGGTCACGGGCTATGCCGAGGAAGTTGTCCTCTATGGAAAATCCGTTATAGTCTTCGGGGATGAGACCGAAATTATCCTTAACGGTCTTTTCTATTATGCCCTTAAACTGCTTGTTTGCGGCGAGGGTGGTGGGCTTTATTGTTTCGTTGTTTCCAAGGTTAAGGTCGGATACTTTAAGGGCGAGGGAAATGGACTGGGCAAATTTATTTTTCCATGTGGTCTTTTTGTGGTCGCGCTTTTCAACAAGAACATATCCATCGCTGGAAAGGATAAGACCGTTTATACCGATCTGATTACCGAAAACGGATTTGTTGAGGGGAGATACCTTGTTGCGGTATTCATAGACATTTCTGATGGTCAGTCCGTCGTCGAACTCATAGTCCATACAGCGGTTTGTGATGAGCATATGGAAGTACATACTGCGCTGGGTGTCCAGCGTGAGGATGTTCTCGTGGGGATTAAAGAAGAAATCGTTGAGGCGAACTGTGCCATTGTTGGAGCGCGTAGAGCTTTTGTGGGCGGCAAGAAGCTTGAGCGCGTTTTGCATAACGAAATCGGGAAGCTGATGAGCCTCCTTGCTGTCGTCAAAAATGATTTTTGTGTTGCCGCATATGTTGGAGAAAACGTTCAGCGAGGGGAGGAATAGTTTACCCTTGCCGTGGTCAAAGGCCTCTATGTCCTTCTCAACAACGGAATATTCCTTTGAATATTTGTCTTTAACACCGTTTTTTAGTTCGTTTTCTCTGAAAACCGTTATATGATCGTCGTGAAGCGCCATAAAGCCGCCATTTTTGTCGCAGAAATTCTTCTCCGATGCAAGAATTTCCGATTTGTCAGTCTTTGGATGACCGCTATAGGAGGAGATGACCTTGTGGTGGTTGTCGCTTATCTTACTGGACTCTTCAAGATATGCGTCAAACAGCTTGACAATTATTGCAATAAAGATGGAAAAAATACCTGCAAGAAAAACGGAGAGCGTGTCCTCGCTGGTGAATATTGCAAATATCCTGCGGAATATCTCCGAGACAGAATTGTCAAGCGTTTTGAAAACTCCGAAGAAACAGAGAATAACGATGATGAGAATGACATATGTAATGATTTTCGCAAGGGTGCTGTCAAAGCACTTTCTTATGAATTTGAACAAGCGTTTTCTCACGGCAAACACTCCAAATTTTGTATATCTTTATGTATAAGGTATATCACAACTTGCATATCAAGTCAATTTGAGCGCAGCAAAAAAGACCGATTCCCGATTGTGGGACTCGGTCTTTAGACTGATTTAGCCAATGTTTATCTAAAAATAGTGAGCTGTTTTAATACCAACTGAGGCATACGCAGTGCTCCGAAAATGGGCATAGCGGCACTATCATTTGTCAGCTATCCTGAATCAACTGCCGTACAGCATCATAGGTCAGTGCATTTTCGTGGAGAGGCACAGCCTGCGATGTATTGAAAAGCGCCTCGATTGCTGCATAGTATTCTTCTTCGCTTACGGTTTGGTCACCTATGGAGAAGGTAATTGCCATAGTTGCCTCTTCGTCTTCGTTTAGGGGAGGAATGATCTCCTGCGTTTCAAGTCCGTTCCAAATGACTGTGAACCCATTTGCTGTGAGGCTGTAAATATCTGTGGTGTAGTATCCCATGTTGCCGTTGGTGTTTTTCACCAGTCCGGCACCAGGAATGTAACTGCCGCCCCATGTGCGGCTTAAACGCTCTTCAATAACTTTGCCGGTTTTATATGTGCATACGGCATCGCCAATGGCTTCGCTATTACCGTTCAGGTAAAGCTCCGGAATCTCATCGCCATCGATGTAAACCAGCGCAAACCCAACATGAGAATCCTTTACGCCTTCTAAAAACTCCAAATAGCCCGTTTTCCAGTCCTGCAGCTGTGGTGCCGCCGTGGTTTCGGGAAGCACCGTCTGCGTTGGCTCTGTTGTATCTTCCGTTGTCTGGCTTGACTCTGCGTGCGTTATAGCTTCGGTAAGTTCTTCGCTTAGTTCCGTTGCTGCTGTTTCTTTCTCGGCTGATTGTGCATTACCGGGCTCTGATTCCGCTGCAGAGGGCACTGTGCAAGCGCAAAGCATGAGAGTAATACTGAGAATCAGACTCCATGCAAAAGATTTTTTCATAAAATCGCCTCAATAACAAGATTGGCTAACCGTTTTGCGTCGTGAAAAGTCTTAGTAGAAACGGCCATCCATTTGCAAAAATCATATCATAAATTTGTCGCTTTGTCATTAGTGTCGGGGAATGGCTCCGTGCATGAACTTCCTTTAATCACCCAACTGCACTATCGCTAAAGAGTATGTAATAAAGAGCTGTTATAAAATCAAACTGGACACCGTCTTTGTATAAAGACCGATGTCCAGTTCTGGTACGGGTATGGGGACTTGAACCCCAACGCTTGCGCACAGGAACCTAAATCCTGCATGTCTGCCAATTCCATCATACCCGCGTATTCAGTTGCCCGCATATAATAACACCTTGCACATTGCTTTGTCAAATGCCGAGATTGACAATTCAAGCCGCAAAATGTAAAATCAAGTCCATACTATCAGTAAAAGAGATGGAATTGCTTATGTTGGCTGTATTTGTAAATATGGCGACGGTGCTTTTGGGAAGCGCCATCGGCATTCTTTTCCGCAAGTTCATAAAAGAAAAATTTGTAAGCGCTGTGATAAGCGCCCTTGCCCTTGTAACCGTTCTTATCGGCATCACAAGCGCCATAGGCACGGAGGATATTCTCTGCGTTATTATTTGCATGGCAATCGGAACCTTGATAGGCGAGATAATCCGTATTGATGATGGCATTGAGGGTGCGGGTGATTTGATAAAGTCTAAGCTCCTGAAAGGGAAGGGAGCGGGTCGCTTCACCGAAGGTTTCGTCACTGCGTGCGTTGTTTTCTGCGTTGGCAGCATGACCATTATGGGGTCTTTTGAAGCGGGAATCAACGGCGATAACAGCATTATTTATGCAAAAAGCGCTCTTGACTTTGTTACAAGTATGATGTTTGCCGCGGCAATGGGGCTTGGCGTTCCTTTTTCTGCACTGTTCATCCTTGTGTTTCAGGGAGGCCTTACCCTCCTTGCAGGAGTTATCTCTCCTTATCTCAGCCCTGAGGTTGTTTGCGAGATGAGCGCCGTAGGCGGTGTTATCCTCATCGGCATGGGAATCAATATGCTGGAGCTTAGTCCCAAGCGCATTAAAGTTGCCAATATGCTCCCTGCAATTTTTCTTCCCATTGCTTACATACCCATTGCTCAGCTTATAGGAAAACTTTTCTGAAAATATAAATAACGCTGTATCGGCTGAACGCATTGATACAGCGTTATTTTTTGTATATCCCGTTTTTGGGGATGAATATGTGTATTTTTTAACGCTTGACATTGAAATAAGCCTATGAGAAAATTTACACAGATATGTACATTTTTATCCAATTTTTGTGCAGCAAAGAAGAAATTGAAGGTGAATTAATATGAGCAGACTTGATATCAATACGCCCTCTCGGGCTCAAAGTGTTGTCGACGGTATTTATCGCGATATCGAGCGCCGTATAGCAGCAAGTCCTCCGGGTCTTTGCCCCGTTGATATGGCTCTGAGCTTCCTTTCCATGTGTCAGGCTCAGACTTGCGGTAAGTGCGTTCCCTGCCGCATCGGTCTCAGCCAGATCAGCACCCTTATAACAAAGGTGCTGGATGGAGAGGGAACAGTGGAAACTGTTAATCTTATCGAGAAAACCGCCGAAAATATTGTTGCCAGCGCAGATTGCGCTATCGGCATTGAAGCAGCAAGAATAGTCCTCAACGGTGTTCGTGGCTTCAGAGAAGACTATATGGAGCATGTTTTGAACAAGCGCTGCCTGGGCAGCCTTGAAAATCCTGTGCCCTGCGTTGCTCTTTGCCCCGCCGGAGTTGATATTCCCGGCTATATCGCCCTTGTTCACGACGGAAGATTTGACGATGCCGTCAATCTTATCCGCAAGGACAATCCTTTCCCCTCCGCCTGCGCCTATATCTGCGAGCATCCCTGTGAGGCTCGCTGCCGCAGAAATATGGTGGATAATGCCATCAATATCCGCGCCCTTAAGCGCTTTGCGGTTGATAATCAGGATTATAATAACGCATCCAAGAGACATTTCCCCGCAACGGGAAAACGCGTTGCTGTTGTTGGCGGTGGCCCCGGCGGTCTTTCTGCTGCATTCTATCTCGCGATCATGGGTCATAAGGTAACCGTTTACGAGAAGAGAAAGCAGCTTGGCGGCATGCTGCGCTATGGCATTCCCAACTATCGTCTCCCCAGAGAGCTTCTCGATAAGGAGATAGAATATATTCTCTCCGTTGGTGCTCATCCCATTGAGGTGAAAACTGAGGTTGATGTTGGCAAGGATATCCGATATGACGATCTGAGAAAGCAGTTTGACAGCGTTTATATTTCCATCGGCGCTCATACCGATAAGAAGGTGGGCATCGAGGGTGAAGACAGCGAAGGCGTCATCTCCGCTGTTATGCTTCTGCGCGGCATCGGTGACGGTGAAATGCCCGATTTCAGCGGCAAGAAGGTCGTTGTCATCGGCGGCGGCAACGTTGCTATGGACTGCGTGAGAAGTGCAATCCGCCTTGGTGCTGAAAAGGTTTCCTGCGTATATAGACGCCGCCAGAAGGATATGACCGCTCTTGATGAGGAAATTGAGGGCGCAATTGCCGAGGGCGCAGAGCTTTGCATGCTTTCTTCTCCCAAGCGCATCGAAGTTGACGAAAACGGCCACTGCGCCGCTCTTTGGGTTCAGCCTCAGATTATCGGCGAAATCGGCTCTGACGGAAGACCCAAGCCCCGCAATGCAGAGGGCAAGGAGCAGGTTCGCATGCCTGCCGATGTTATCATCGTTGCAGTTGGTCAGGGTGTTGAAACCTATGCCTTTGAAGATGTTGATATCGAGATTGAGCGCGGAGCAATTTCTGCTCTTCCCAGCAGCCAGCTTAAAAACACCGAAGGTTTCTTTGCGGGCGGCGACTGCGTAACAGGTCCTGCAACCGTTATAAGAGCCATTGCTGCAGGTAAGGTTGCAGCAGCTAATATTGATGAATATCTGGGTTATCGCCACATCATCACCACTGATGTTGAAGTGCCTGAACCCAGCATAAGCAATAAGCCCCCTCATGGACGCATCAACACCCTTGAACGCGAAGCAAGCGAACGCAAGCACGACTTCGAGTGCATCGAGTGCGGCATGAGCTGGCCCGCAGCATATCAGGAATCTTCCAGATGCCTGCGCTGCGACCATTACGGCTACGGAATCTTCAAAGGAGGTCGTAAGGTAAAATGGTAAATCTGACTATAGATAAAATAAGCGTCAGCGTGCCCGAAGGCACCACTATTATGGACGCTGCAAAATCCGTTCATATCGAGATTCCTCACCTTTGCTATCTTAAGGACCTTAACGAGATTGCGGCTTGTCGCCTGTGCGTTGTTGAGATAGAAGGCGTTGACCGTCTTGTTACAAGCTGCAATAATACTGTTGCAGAGGGCATGGTAGTAAACACCAACAGTCCTCGCGTGCGCGCTGCAAGACGCACCAATATTCAGCTTATTCTTTCCCAGCATGACAGTGAGTGCACCTCCTGTGTCAGAAACGGAAACTGCACCCTTCAGAGCACCGCAAGAGACCTTAATATCTATTCTCTTGCCTATGATAAGAACGTCAAAGAACGCGCATGGGACAAAAATCTGCCCCTTATTCGTGATGAGAGCAAGTGCATTAAGTGCATGCGCTGCGTTCAGGTTTGCGACAAAATCCAGACCGTCAATATCTGGGATGTGTCCGGCACGGGTATCCGCACCACCGTTGACGTGAGCCATAACCGCGCCCTCGATAATTCCGAATGCACATACTGCGGTCAGTGCATCACCCATTGCCCCGTAGGCGCTCTCAGAGAGAGGGATGACACAAGCCGCGTTATGGCCGCAATACATAATCCCGATGTAGTCACCGTTGTTCAGGTTGCTCCCGCTGTCCGTGCTGCATGGGGCGAGAGCCTTGGCGTTGACAGAGAATTTGCAAGCGCCGAGCGCATGGTCTCTGCTCTCAAGCGTATAGGCTTCGACTATGTATTCGATACCAATTTCACAGCTGACCTGACTATTATGGAAGAGGGCAGCGAGTTTATCGAGCGTTTCACCCATAAGGACGAGCATCAGTGGCCTATGTTCACTTCCTGCTGCCCCGGCTGGATAAGATTCATCAAGAGCCAGTATCCTATGTTCACTGATAATCTTTCCACAGCAAAAAGCCCCCAACAGATGTTTGGCGCGGTGGCAAAGAGTTATTTCGCAGAGAAGATGGGAATTGATCCCCATAAGATGTTTGTGGTGTCTATAATGCCCTGTCTTGCCAAGAAGAGCGAGGCGGCACTTTCCCAGATGAATGATGCCTGCGGTGACCCCGATGTTGATGTTGTTCTCACCACCCGTGAGATGGATCGTCTTTTCCGATCCGAGCATGTTCCCGTTCAGCATCTTCCCGAAACTCCCTTCGATTCTCCCCTTGGCAGCGGCACTGGCGCAGCTGTTATCTTCGGAGCAACCGGCGGCGTTATGGATGCTGCGCTGAGAAGCGCATATTACCTCGTAACAGGTGAAAATCCTCCTGCCGATGCATTTAAGGATGTCCGCGGTATTGAAGGCCGCAAGGAGGCAAGCTTCACCATTCCCGGAGCGGGGGATGTGAGAGTTGCTGTAGTAAGCGGTCTGAGAAATACCCGTATGCTTATGCGTGATATCCGCGCAGGACGCGCAAATTTTGACTTTGTTGAGATTATGGCATGCCCCGGCGGATGTGCAGGCGGCGGCGGACAGCCCATTCACGATGGAATTGAGCTGGCTGAAGAGCGCGGCGAAGTCCTTTGGGGACTGGATAGTGATGCACCCATCCGTTATTCCCACGAAAACAGTGATGTTATCGCTCTTTATGAGGAATATCTGGGAGAGCCCCTTGGCGAAAAGAGCCATCATCTTCTCCATACCGACCATCATTGCTGGGAGATGCCTCCCAAGAAAAAGCCCAAATATAAGCTTTAATAAAAAATCCCTGCAGATTATTCTGCAGGGATTTTTTTAATATTCTTTTGCCCTTTGGCATAGTTTTTTATAAATATTTTCTGCCATCCATTTTTCGCTGACAGCAGTGAACATATCCTCGATGCTAAACCAGCGGACGCCGCTGTTTTCATCTTCTTTAATCCGGGTTAGGGCATTCTCGTCTGCTTCAAAGAGATATGTTGCGTTCAGATGAAGATGAGAGTGGACGTATTCGCCTTTTTTTATGTGTCCGTCAACGGTGAGAATTTCAATGGAAACAGGGGAAGGGGAGAGAAGTCGGGGAGAAGTAAGCCCCGTTTCCTCTGTGAGTTCCTTGAGGGCAAGGGCGGCAAGATCACTCTCGCCGTCGGCATGTCCGCCGGTCCAGGACCAGCTGTCATAAATGTTATGATAAACCATAAGCACTTTTTTTCTGTCGGCACTCACCACCCATGATGATGCAGTAACATGTGCAAAATCGTTGCTTCGCAGCAGGCAATCGGGATTTGAACTTATGAAACGGAGAAAAAAGTCCTTATCTTTTTCTTCCTGAGGGCAACGGGGAATGAAATTTTTAATTGCGTCTTTATAGTTCATTTGCCGACCACCTTTCTTTATAACGGAATTATACATCAAAAGTCCCGTGGGGTAAAGAGGGGATAGAGGTTGACATCTTTATGATTCGGGTTATAATGGTACGGTAAAATTGTAACATAGGAGATGTAGAAATGTCCGAAAACTGCACCCATAACTGCTCAAGCTGTGGCTCCAACTGCGCTTCCCGCACCGAACCTCAGAGCCTCATTGAGCCTATGAATGCTTATTCAAATGTTAAAAATGTCATTGCCGTCGTATCCGGCAAGGGCGGCGTTGGCAAAAGCCTTGTAACCGCTCTTATGGCATGCAAGATGCGTCGTAGCGGCTTCAACACCGCAATTCTGGACGCAGATATAACCGGTCCCTCCGTTCCCAAGATGTTTGGTCTCAATGAAGACCGCGCCGAGGCAAGCGAAAAGGGTATCGAGCCCAAGATAAGCGCCAACGGCATCAAGGTTATGTCCGTAAATCTCCTTCTGGAGGATAACACCGCTCCCGTTATCTGGCGCGGTCCCGTTATCGCCGGCGTTGTCAAGCAGTTCTGGTCTGACGTAAACTGGGGCGAAGTTGACTATATGTTCGTTGATATGCCTCCCGGAACCGGCGATGTTCCCCTTACCGTTTTCCAGTCTCTCCCCATAAAGGGCATCATTATCGTAACCTCTCCTCAGGATCTTGTCGGTATGATAGTTGAGAAGGCTGTGAACATGGCAAAGATGATGAATGTTCCCGTTCTCGGTCTCGTTGAGAATATGAGCTATTTCCAGTGCCCCGACTGTGGTCAGCGCCACGAAATCTTCGGCAAGAGCCAGGTTGAAGCAGTTGCCGCCAAGCATGGCATTGCAAATACTGCAAGACTCCCCATGGATTCTACCATTGCTGAGCTCTGCGACAAGGGCAAGGCAAAGAACATTCAGGGTGACTGGCTGGACGATCTGGCAAAGTCCATTTCCGGTAAATAAGAATATTAAAGAGCGGGGAAGTGTCCCTGCTCTTTTTGCATGCTTTTAACAGCACTATTTGCAAGGATAAACACACATTATGGAATATGAATAGCTAAAAGTTTTAGTATAATGGGTATAGAAAGAGGTGAGTTATGCCTTGAAGTTCTGCAAGATGAACGGAGCCGGAAACGACTTTATTATTATCAATAATATCGAAGAGCTCTTGCCTCGGGAAGCATTTCCCACCATTGCTGCAAAGCTTTGCGAGCGTCATCTCTCCATCGGCGCCGACGGGCTGATGGTGGTTGAAAAAGCTCAGGGCGACGGTGACTTCCGAATGGTGTTTTATAACAGTGACGGAAGCGAAGGCGAAATGTGCGGAAACGGCGCTCGCTGCATCTGCCGCTTCGGTTATGAAAACGGACTTGCCGGTGAAGAGCAAAAGGTTGAAACAATGTCGGGAACGGTTGAAGGTAAACGCATTGATCGCCGAAATTACCGCGTGAAACTCAATCCTGCAACCACTGTTGAGCTTGATACAAGTGCCGAAGCCGAAGGCGTGAGCTATGACTGTGCTTATGTCGAGCTTGGAAATCCGGGACTGCCCCATGCAGTTGTTCATATGGACGGTCTTGAGCGCATACCCGGCAGTGAGCTGAAAACTCTGGGCAGAAAGCTCCGCTTTGCAAAATCTTTTCCCAAGGGCGCAAACATCAACTTCTATGAGTTCCAGAGCGACGGCTCTCTCCGAATCCGCACCTATGAAAGAGGCGTTGAGGATTTGACCTATGCCTGCGGAACGGGAACTGCAAGTGTTGCGCTGGTTCTGAAGCGAAAAGGACTTGTAGATGCGGAAGGACGTGTTGTTGCCAAAGTTCACGGAGGAATACTTGAAGTGGATGTGAAGGGCAACGAGCTTTGGCTCTACGGACCCACAAACATCGTCGCCGAAGGCGATATTAAAGATGAGGAATTAATTTTTTAATTTATATTCACCCAATATCAGGAGGAAATTTCAATGAGTGCTGCTCTCGACAAGAAAGCTATAGCAAAGAACTATACCTTTATGATCATCATGATCGCCTGCATGATAGCCGGTTCCCTTGTAGGCTGGTTTTTCCCTGCATTCGGCAATGCAATCAAACCCGCCGGAACTATCTTTATCAATATGATGTTCTGCATCGTTGTCCCCCTTGTTTTCGCATCCATCGCAGGCGCTGTTGCCAATATGGGCAGCCGCAAGCGTGCCGGTAAGATAATGGGCGTCACCATCGCCACCTTCGTCGTAACCGGTGCAATTGCAGCTATTATTATGTTCTTCCTCGTGAAGCTGTTCCCCCCTGTGCTTCAGTCTTGGACTGAGATCCCTGCAGAGGAAATCGGAACCTATGCTTCCGGCGCACAGATGGTAGTCAACTTCTTCACCGCTGAAGACTTCGTTGGTCTTCTTAGCAGAAGAGCAATGCTCCCCCTCATTGTTTTCTCCATCCTCTTCGGCTTCGCTGTTAATCTTAACGGTGGTAAGGAAAGCCCCGTTGGCAAGTTCCTTGAGGATCTGAGCAATGTTATGCTCAAGTTCGTCAAGATCGTCACCTACTATGCTCCCATTGCTTTCTTCGCAATTTTCGCAGACCTGGTTGCAACCTACGGCGCACAGATTGCTGAAGGCTACGGCCGCGCAATGCTCCTTTACTATCCCCTCTGCTTCATCTATATCTTCACCGCATTCCCTCTGTTTGCCCGTTTCGGCGGCGGCAAGGGCGGCGCAAAGACCATGTTCAAGCACATTGTAAAGCCCGCAGTTGTTTCTCTGGGTACCTGCTCCAGTGTTGCCACTATCCCCACCAATATGGATGAGGCAAAGGCAACCGGCATTTCCAAGGATGTCAGCGATATGGTTCTGCCCCTCGGCGCAACCATGCATATGGACGGCAGCTGCTTCAGCTGCGTTCTGAAGATTGCTTTCGTCTTCGGCGTAACCGGTCAGCCCCTCACTCTCGAGTCTCTGCCCCTTATCGTTCTTGTTGCAGTATTTTCCTCCGTTGGTATGTCCGGCGTTCCCGGTGGCGGCTACATAGGCGAATACATTATCTGCTCCATCTTCTTCCCCGATGCAATGGAAATCGCGTTCCCCATCCTTGTTGCAATCGGCAACCTTGTTGATCCTCCCGCAACTATGATCAACGCAGCCGGTGACTATGTTGTTTCCTACATCGTTTCCCGTTTTGTTGATGGTAAGGATTGGCTCCAGAAGCAGCTCGCAGCAGCAAAGAAGTAAATTATTATTAAACATAAAAGCCCGTGCTTATGGCGCGGGCTTTTTATGGTAAAATTTACTTGTGAAAATATTTGAAAAAAGTATTGACAATTTGTTTCATTCGTGTATAATAGCTTTTGCGCTTAGCGGGTTTGTGTAATGGTAGCACACCGGACTCTGACTCCGTTTGTGAGGGTTCGAATCCTTCACCCGCTGCCAAAAAGCTCCGAACTTCGGTTCGGAGCTTTTTTTGTTTTTGCCTAAAGGCCAAAACCTAAACAATATAGTTCAAGTTGTATTTGTGCGATAAATTCAAATTATATTCTTTACATAATCACTATGCTCCGAAATTCGTTTCGGAGTTATTTTATTAATTGGCATTATTGTTTATAAAAGGGGACATTATGTAATAATTATGGCTTGATTTATGCTATGCATTAAGGTACTATATAATGGTTAGATTATAAAGTCTAAGATGGGTAAGTTGTGCCCTTAGCGATGGGCTGTTATCTACATAAAGTGTTAAGATTTTGCTCATTGGGAGCGTAGAATAATGGATAATAATTTCGATTTTAATAACAAGTCATCAATTCAAAGAAAAACAAAGCTCTTTGAGCATTGGCATATTGTTGCGCTTGTTTTAGCGCTGTTCGATTTGGCAGCAGTATCCGGATCGTATTTTCTGGCTCTTTGGCTTCGCTTTGATTGTCATTTCTCGGAAATTCCAAACGAGTATTTGATGGCGTGGTTAAAGTTTGTACCCATATATGCTATTGCGTGCATTGTGGTTTTTTGGTGTTTGCATCTTTATCGGAGTATATGGAGATTTGCAAGCTTTGTTGAATTGGAAAGGGTAAGTTTAGCCTCCTTTATTCTCGGAGTTTTTCATGCTGTTTTTATAACTCTTCTTTTCCAACGCATGCCGATTACATACTATGTATTTGGTATAGCTATCCAATTTATGTATACATTGGTTATACGTTTTGCTTATAGATTTGTTCTGTTGGAACGCAGTAAAAAAGCAAAAATGGACCAAAAAAGCGTGGGAAGCCGCGTTATGCTCATTGGTGCGGGCGCATCCGGTCAGATGATCTTGAGAGATATAAATGGCGCGAAAGACGTCAATGATCGTGTTTTCTGTATTATTGACGATAATAGCAACAAATGGGGGCGCTTTATCGACGGTGTTCCTATTGTAGGCGGCAGAGACACTATTTTGCTGAATGTAGATAAATATAAAATTGAAAAGATTTATCTTGCAATTCCCAGCGCAACAGCGGAACAGCGCCGTGATATTTTGGATATTTGCAAAGAAACAAATTGCGAATTGAAAAATCTTCCCAGCGTTTATGAGCTTGTTTCAGATAAGATTACCGCAAAGTCCTTGAAGAATGTAGCTGTTGAAGACCTGCTTGGCCGCGATACTGTCAAGGTTAATATGGATGAGATTTACCGTTTTATCTTTGATAAGGTCATCCTTGTAACAGGCGGCGGTGGTTCCATTGGAAGTGAACTTTGCAGACAGATTGCACAGCATCGGCCAAAACAACTTGTTATTTTTGATATTTATGAAAATAATGCTCACGCAATCGAGTTGGAACTTAGAGATAGATATCCAGATTTGAACCTTGAGGTTCTGATAGGTTCCGTTCGTGACAGCAGACGCCTTAATCAGGTTTTCTCTAAATTCAGACCTGATGTTGTATATCATGCAGCTGCACACAAGCATGTGCCCTTGATGGAAGCCAGTCCCTGCGAGTCTATCAAGAATAATGCAATAGGAACATATAAAACTGCGTATGCAGCCATGGTTAACGGATGCAAGCGATTTGTTTTGATTTCTTCGGACAAAGCGGTGAATCCCACAAATATAATGGGCGCTTCCAAGCGTATTTGCGAGATGATAATCCAGTCCTTCGACAAAAAAATTCGAGAGGGAAGGGCGCAGGAACTTATGCCTCTTCATCTTCATATGGAAGACGAAGATGGACATGGCAGGAACATGTCTCAGGCACTTGCAGAACCAAAGACGGATTTTGTCGCGGTTCGCTTTGGAAACGTACTCGGAAGCAACGGTTCTGTTGTTCCCAGATTCAAGGAGCAAATTGCAAGAGGCGGTCCTGTAACGGTTACGCATCCTGATGTTATCCGTTATTTTATGACTATCCCTGAAGCAACATCACTTGTTCTGCAGGCTGGTACCTATGCAGCCGGCGGTGAGATATTTGTTCTTGATATGGGTTCACCGGTTAAAATTGACACCCTTGCAAGAAACCTTATCCGTCTTGCTGGATTGCGTCCGGATGTTGATATTGAAATTTCTTACATTGGACTTCGTGCCGGTGAGAAGCTGTATGAAGAGAAGCTTATGTCGGAAGAGGGGTTGAGAACAACACCGAATCACCTTATTCACATAGGAAACCCGATTCCATTCGATATGGATGAGTTCCTTCGGCAGCTTAAGGTGCTGATGAATGCGGCTTATGACGGCCGGGAGGATATGATACGGGAGCTTGTGAAAGAAGTGGTTCCAACATTTAATCCTGCTGGAGAACACGGTTCAGAGTATAAGGGCGAGGCATTTGAACAGCAAATGAAGGATATTGTTCATAAAAGTTTGGAGAAGACCACATTGATGGTTTGAATTGGTAAAGGAACTATCTATGAAATCTGCGAGAGCAAATAATAGAATTTGGTTATCATCACCTACTATGCACGGTGAGGAAATGAAGTATATACAGGAAGCCTTTGATCGCAATTGGATTGCGCCTCTGGGATTTAACTGTGACGGCTTTGAAAAAGAGGTGAGCCAGTACCTGTGTGGAGAAGATGGGCAGATCCATGCGCTGGCTCTGGCGTCCGGCACAGCAGCACTCCATCTTGCTATGAAGCTTGCAGGAGTAAATGCCGGAGATGTGGTGTTGTGTTCAGATATGACTTTTGCTGCCACAGTGAATCCTGTTTCCTATTTGGGCGGTGTGCAGGTTTTTGTCGATTGCGAACGGCGGACATGGAACATGGATCCTGAGGCTTTAGAAAAGGCTTTTGAGAAGTATCCTCAGGCCAAGGTGGTGGTTTTGGCCCATCTGTATGGTGTTCCCGCCAAAATGGATGAAATAATGGAAATCTGCGCAAGACATAATGCAGTTTTGATTGAAGATGCAGCGGAGGCACTGGCGGCCACTTATCGTGGACGCATGTGCGGCACTTTCGGAAATTACAATGTTCTTAGCTTTAACGGTAATAAGTTGATTACCACATCCGGTGGCGGAATGTTGCTGACGGATGATAAGGCTGCCAGAGATAAGGCGCTTTTCTGGTCTACTCAGGCTCGTGAGAATGCATTATGGTATCAGCACGAGGAAATCGGCTATAACTACCGCATGTCAAATGTGGTAGCGGGTATCGGACGAGGCCAGCTTCTGCATGTGCAGGAGCATAGAGACTGCAAAGAGGCCATCTATCGCCGTTATCAGGAATCATTTTGTGACCTGCCGGTTACTATGAATCCCTATCTTGATGAAAGCATACCCAATTTCTGGCTGTCGTGTATGACAATAAATGAAGGCTGCAATATTAGTCCCTTTGATATTATTCGTAGATTGGAGGAGGCTAATATAGAGGCTCGACCACTATGGAAGCCCATGCATATGCAGCCGGTGTTTGGTGGACATGACTTTATTACAGTCGAGGATAACCCTGTGAGCGAAGAGATCTTTGCCAGGGGCTTGTGTCTGCCGTCGGATATTAAAATGACCGAGGAAGAACAGGCGTTTGTTGTTGATGTGATCAAATCTTGTTTTTGAGGTAAGAACTCGGATGTATGCAAAGTTTTGGAAGCGGATTTTTGACCTTGTCCTTTCGCTGGCAGCAATGCTCGTGCTCTCTCCTGTGCTGCTGATTCTTGTGGTTGTCGGAGCTATAGTGATGGGGGGCAATCCTTTCTTTACACAGATTCGCCCAGGTAAGGATGAGAAGCTTTTCAGGCTGATAAAGTTCCGTTCAATGACCAATAAGAGGGATGCGCAGGGAAACTTGTTGCCTGATGCGCAGCGTCTGACCGTATATGGAAAGATCATCCGCGCAACTTCTCTGGATGAATTGCCGGAACTGTGGAACATATTTAAGGGAGATATGTCCATCGTAGGACCGCGCCCCCAGCTTGTTCGTGACATGGTTTTTATGACCCCCGAACAGCGGAAGCGCCATTCCGTACGCCAAGGCTTGACTGGTCTCGCTCAGTGCAATGGCCGTAACGGCATTTCTTGGGAACGTAAACTGGAGTACGATTTGGAGTACATAGAAAATATTACTCTTTTGGGCGATATTAAAATTATATTAAAGACTGTAGTAGGAGTCTTTAAGCGCGAAGGCATTACAGAAGAGGATAATGCCACCGCCGAGGATTTCGGAGATTATTTGCTGAATACGGGAAAAATCGACAGCGGATTTTATGAAGTATGTCAGCAGAGGGCGAAAGAGATAGTATATCGTTAGGCTGGGTTATGTGAGTGGGTGAGATATAAAATGAAAGAATTATTCTCGGTATCGATGTGTGTGTACGGTAAAGATAATCCGGTTTGGTTTGAGGAAGCGGTTGAAAGCATATTGAACCAAACTGTGTGCCCTGCACAGATTGTTCTTGTAGTGGACGGACCCGTGCCGGAGCAATTGAATAAAGTAATATCGAAATATGAAAACAATCCACTTTTTAAAATTTTACGCATTCCTGAAAATACAGGACATGGTAATGCACGCAGGGTTGGTTTGTCGCTCTGTGAGTATGATCTTGTAGCGTTAATGGATGCAGATGATATCAGTCGCCCGACGAGATTTCAGCAACAACTTGAATTGTTCCAGAAAGAACCAAAGCTTTCAATTGTGGGGGGAAATATCGCGGAGTTTGTTGGTGATTCCTCCAATTTTGTTGGGTACAGAATGGTTCCAACTTTTGATGCAGAAATCAAAGAATATTTGAAAAAACGTTGCCCGTTCAACCAGGTAACGGTTATGTTCCGCAAATCCTGTGTTGAACAGGTAGGCGGATATTTAGACTGGTATTGTAATGAAGACTATTATCTCTGGATTCGTATGCGAATGGCCGATATGCATTTTTCTAATGTACCGGATGTTCTGGTTAATGTAAGAGTAGGCGAGGATATGTACCAGCGCCGTGGTGGATGGAGATATTTTGTCAGCGAGGCAAAGCTGCAGAAATTTATGTTTGATAATCGACTTATCAGCCGTGTAATATTTTGGGGAAATATTGCAAAACGAATTGTTGTTCAGGTCCTCTTACCTAATCGACTTCGCGGATGGGTATTTCAGAAATTTGCAAGGGAAAACATTTATGAATACAAAGAAATATAAAATTGGATATACCACAGGTGTCTATGACATGTTTCATGGGGGACATCTTAATATCCTTACGTCGGGCAAAGGAAGAATGTGAATTTTTGATTGTAGGTGTAACAACAGATGAACTTTGTTACACTCGTGAAGGGAAACTTCCAATTATCTGCGAGGATGACCGAGTTGCAATTGTCAGTGCAATCCGTTATGTGGATAGTGTTGTATTGCAGGAAGACATGGATAAGTTGAAGGCGGTTAAATAACATCATGCTGATGCTGTGTTTGTGAGATCAGATTGGATATGTTATTTATCGATATTAGAGATTTTCTAGGAAAGAGATAGAGGAATGCAGATGAAGAAAGCTTCTGTTATTGGTCATTTTGGCGGGAAAAATACTTTTTACGACGGCCAGACCATTAAAACTAAAATCGTCACACAGGAACTGGAAAAGGCTTTAGGTTCTGAAAATGTCAGAAGAATTGATACTTACGGCTGGAAAAAGAATCCGTTTAAGTTATTAATTAACTGCTTTTTGGCAGTTGAGCACAGCGAACATGTGATTTTTATGAGCGACGAAGGTGGCATTAAAATATTTCCGTGGCTTCTTCGCTTGTACAATGTGTTTGGGAAGTGTTCTCTGCATTATGTAGTTATCGGTGGATGGCTGGTTCAATTTTTAGAGAAACATAAGTTTTTTACATTCTGCTTAAAGGGATTTGACAATATATTTGCCGAAACTACCGGAATGACGCGAGGCTTGGAGCAACTGGGTTTTAAGAATGTAACTTTGATGCCGAATTTTAAGAATCTTTCCCCGCTTACAGAGGATCGGCTTTATGTTGACGCTAAAGAACCATATAGTTTTTGTACATTTTCGCGAGTTATGCGGGAAAAGGGCATTGAAGATGCTGTACGTGCGATTAGGGCTGTAAATGCTCAGTTTGGAAGAACAGTTTGTAAATTGGACATATATGGTGCCGTTGAGCCCGACGAGACGGAGTGGTTCCGGACGCTTTCCAGCGAATTTGGTGAAGAAATTCGCTATTGCGGTGCCGTTCCATATGATCAGACAACAGAGGTGCTAAAATCCTATTTTGCGTTGTTATTTCCGACAT
This sequence comes from Oscillospiraceae bacterium, assembly GCA_045631645.1. Lineage (GTDB taxonomy): Bacteria > Bacillota > Clostridia > Oscillospirales > Oscillospiraceae > SIG459. The sequence continues at coordinate 25,737 of JAZQVC010000035.1, read as the reverse complement.
TTTATCCCAAAGAGGGAATTCCTGGGACGATTATTGATGCCTATGCAGCGGGACTACCTGTAATAGCGTCAAGATGGAATAGCTTTGAAGACATTATCGACCATGGAATTACGGGAATAGGTTATCCTTACCTTAAAAATGAATATCTTAAAAAAATCATTTCTGATTTGATCCGCAATCCCGATCAAATTACGATAATGAAAACAAATTGCCTTAAAAAAGCAGAACAGTTTATTCCAGCAAATGTCATGAAAATACTCTTGGAGAAACTGGTTTAATTATTAGAAAGAGATTTGCGCGATTATGAAACGAATATTGTGCATTATTAGCGCACTGACCCCTGGAGGAGCCGAGACCTTCATTATGAAGGTGTACCGCTCATTACTGACGGAAAACTATCAATTTGATTTTATAGTTTCTGAAGATGGTGGATGCTACACCGATGAGGTTTTGGACCGCGGTGGTCGAATTTATAAAATTCCCTTGCGCACAAAGGACCCTCTGGGGGCATTGAATGGCATTCGGAAGATTGTCAGAGAGAACCAATATGCTTATGTGTTAAAACTGGGGGAGACACCTGTTGCATCTCTGGATTTGGTTGCGGCACGAATGGGTGGTGCAAAACGTCTGGCAATGCGCTCTTGTAATGCGCTGACCGGGCTTTCGGCCAAGAATAAATTCATAAATGCGGCATTTCGTCCCGTATTGAATTGTGTGGCAAACATTAAGTTGGCGCCGTCTATGTTGGCTGCTGAATTCACCTTCGGAAAACGGCAAGCTCATAAAAATGTTCATCTGGTTCATAACGGTTTGGATCTGAGCATTTTCCATTATGATATAGAAGGCCGAAGAAAGATTCGTGAGGAGTTTTCTATTGCCGATAAGTTGGTCGTTGGCCATGTCGGGCGCTTCCACGAGCAAAAAAACCATCGTTTTTTGCTGCAGGTATTCCGCAGGATACATGACGCAAGAAATGACGCAGTCCTTTTGCTTGTAGGAAAAGGCGAACTGGAAACCGAAATTCGCGAGCAGGCTAAAGAACTGGGTATAGAAGATGCTGTGATTTTTACCGGGGTTCGTTTCGATGTGCCGCAGCTTCTATCGGCCATGGATGTGTTTGTATTCCCGTCATTTCACGAGGGAATGCCAAACACAGTTATTGAAGCTCAGGCAACCGGATTGCCCTGCATGATAGCAGACACCATAACATCCGAAGCCGATATTACCGGTCTTGTAAAATATTTGCCTCTTTCGCAACCACCCGAACGCTGGGCTGAGGCAGCCTTGGCAGAGTTCACGGAAACACGGCGTGATACTGCAGGAGATTTTATTAGACATGGCTATGATATACAAAGCGTGGCAGATGAACTTATGGAGATTCTCTGTGGATGATGCGAAGCAAATAAAGACTAATTTTGGGAGAGATTAAAATGTCGCTGAAGACAAAGACAAATAAAATATTGAAGGTTCTGTTTGACGGCGACTACCGTTATTTAATTCTCGCAGGAAGAGGATTTCTGGCTAAGGTTCCTGCCGCGGAATTTGTTAAGCGAATGTACCAAATTCATATGGGGAAGCCGCTGAATTTGGAAAATCCCGAGCTGTACACAGAAAAGCTCCAGTGGCTTAAGCTTTATGACCATAGACCTGAATATACCGTAATGGTAGATAAATATGCTGCAAAGGACTATGTGGCCAGTAAAATCGGATCCCAATACGTGATACCCTTGCTCGGTGTATGGGAGCGTGTAGAAGATATTGATTTTGATGCTCTTCCTGATAGCTTCGTGCTTAAGACCACTCATGACAGCGGTGGAATAGTGGTCTGCAAGGATAAGTCAAGCCTTGATATTTCTGCGGCTAAAAGAAAACTTCGCCATTTTCTGAAGAGAGATTATTATAGCTGTAACCGGGAGTGGCCTTATAAGAATGTGAAGCACCGTATAATCGCTGAAACATATATGGAAGACAAACTCCAGGGTGAGCTGAGAGACTATAAGTTTTTCACTTTTGGTGGAGAGCCCAAGGTTCTTTACATAGCTCAGGGGAGAGGAGCGGATGAACCCACAGTTGCCGACTTCTTTGATATGGATTTTCAGCATCTTCCCTTTACCATTGACCACGAAATGGCCCCGATCCCCCCTGAAAAACCTCAGAATTTTGAACTGATGAAAGAACTGGCTGCCAAGCTTGGTGAAGGCACCCCACAACTGCGTGTGGACTTCTACGAGGTGGACGGTAAAGTTTACTTTGGTGAGTTAACCTTCTTCCATTGCAGTGGAATGGAACAATTTCATCCCGCAGAGTGGAACCGAATATTTGGCGATTGGCTTACTTTGCCACCCAGAGAAAATGGGAGGGCAGCATGGTAATTAGATTAAACAGGAACCAACACAAGCATACGCGCTTTTTTGTGCTGCTCGCATTTTTGTTTGCGCTTGTAATGGTTCGATATTCCTTCCTGATTGATATTCCTCGAGCACTTTTACTTTTAATAATTGTAGTAGCTGCTTTTTGGGGAGACAGGGATGAAATTGTAGCCATGTGTATGTGCTGCATACCATTACATGAATCCATTGATTTTTTCTATACAACTGTTATATGTATGGTGGCATATATTTTCAAGTACCATAAGGATATTAAGGTTAATCTGACCTTTGTTCCAATTGTTATTATGGTGTTGTGGGAACTACTGCATGGACTTGGAGAGTCCATTTCTATAGTAGGTTTTCTTACTGATATAATACCCCTGTTGGTGCTGTTGGTTTTTCTGTGTGCTGATGTGTCCAAATATAATTATGCTTTTATTGCAAGAACGGTTGCAGTTGCCACGGTGGTTGTATGTTTTATGCTGCTGCTGAGAGTGCTTTATTTGGCAGATTTTAACTTTGCCACGGCTTTTGCTGGTCTTCAAAGACTCGGTATTGATGCGTCAATAAGCAAACATGACACTATGGTCGGGGGACGCATCAATCCAAATTCTGTTGGCATAATATGTGTGTTATCCGTTACGGCTCTGATTCAGCTGCGTACATCGGGAGGCGGCAAAAAAAAGGATATCTTCCTGAGCTGTGTTTTACTGATTTTCGGCACGCTGACATCCTCGCGAACATACCTTGTCTGTCTCGCGCTTATGGTTCTGTTGCTTATATTAAGTCAAAAGGGCGGATGGAAAAAGAAAATCAGGTTATTTGGAATTTTGCTCGTTGTGCTCATTTTTGCTTATGCAGTGCTCAGTCTTTTTTTCCAGGACCTTATAGAATATTATTTCGGAAGATTTCAGGAGAGCGATATCACAACCGGAAGAACGGAGCTTATGGAAAAGTATCACGAATTTATTGTCGGTTCGCCCAAAGTAATGCTCTATGGAATCGGACTATATGATTTTGGTCCTAAACTGGTAGATACATATATGGTGGCAGGGAATACACCCCATAATGCAATTCAGGAACTTATCGTTGCGTGGGGGTTTCCGGGATTGGCATTAATTGTCATTTTGATTTTTATGATGATTTCGAGGTCCAGAAGGTTTTGCGAACATCGGGGTCTGATAAACTATATCCCACTTATTATAATTATTGTTAAAAGTCAAGCGGGCCAGATGATATGTTCTCCTTATACTATGCTTGCTTTAAGCTTTGCTTACCTGAGTATGACCCAAAATCTGTTGGATTCTAATTCTGCATTGAAGAAGAAATAATCGTTTATTTTACAGTCTCTCGCTCAGATAGCGTTAACTTTTAATGGGTGGGAAGACATGTTTAATAATACAATCAAATTGAGGAGGTAAACCCAATTATGAAACATTCAAAGTCGGTGCGTTTTCTGACGATGCTTCTGGCAGTTGTGATGGTTGTGGGCATGCTGCCCATGTCTGCCCTTGCTGTTGAAGGTGTTGAAGAAGACGCAGCTCCCGTGACCGCTGTTGTTACTTTTGATGTAAACGGCGGTGTCGGTGAGTATGAAGCTCAGGAAGTAACCATTGGAGATTTGGTTGCTAAACCTGAAACGAACCCCACTTATGAATCCTATGAGTTTGCATATTGGACTGCAAACCTTGAGGAAAATCTTGAGTGGAGTTTTGAGGAAAACGCTGTTGCAGGGGATATGACCCTGTATGCAGTGTGGACTCCTGTCAAAGAGGAAGTCGAAGCTGTCAAGTATACGGTAAATCATTCCATACTTGACCGCGAGAGTGATGAATTCGTTTTGCAGGAATCCGAGGAAAAGAGCGGCAATGTCGGCGAACTCACAAATGCTGAGCCCAAGGATTATGAGGGCTGCATTCTGTTCGACGAAATCCAGCAGTTGGAAATTGCCGAAGACGGTTCCACAGTTGTAGATGTTTATTACATCGAACTGCAGGAGGAAGCTGTGGCCTATGTAGCATCCTCTCTGTATGACACCACTGTTTCCAACGATTACTTCAAGGTAATCGAGGAAAAGGTGTATGATCTGGCTCCCGGCGCTCAGGAATATGGCCTTACCCTGAACAATGCCAATGGTACCGATCGTAAAGTGGTCCATGTTTTTGCGGTTGACACCAAGAATGAAGATATTCAGGTCATGCCCGGTTACTATGGCATTGACAAGCTGGATCCCAACAACCTGCCCCTGGACGGTGTCCTGGATAAGGCAGAGTTTTGGAAAGCAATGGAGCTGACCAAAACTGTAAAGTACTATGAGAATATGGGCTATAATGTCGTGGGTGGTATGAACACTGCACTGGCCTATGACTCTAATGCTCCCTACGGCTATATGGTATGGAATGGCGTGGTCCTCGGTACTCCCGAGGTTCATAAGGGTGCACAGACCTATCTTGCCATTGACAAGAAAGGCAACTGCGAGCTGCGCTCCATGGCCACTCCTCTCACCGGCAATGAGCAGACCGCTATCTCCGCAAACTTCGGCTGGCTGGTGAAAGATGGAGCTTTGGTGTCTAAGACCGAGGAGCGCACATCTTCTGATGCGTCCCGTTCCATGATTGGTATTAAGGCTGATGGCACCCTGATTTTCTGCCATGTAGACGGCCGTAATGCCCCTGTTTCTACCGGTCTTTCCAACTACGAGATGGGCGAAATGATGCTGGCACTGGGCTGCGTCAACGCTGTTAACTGCGATGGCGGCGGTTCCTCCACCTTTGTTTCCAAGCGTGCAGGCGAAACTTCCAACACCATGCGCTCTGTGCCTTCCGATGGTGCTGAGCGTCCCACCATCAACTCCGTAATTCTGGTTTCTACTGCCGGAGCTTCCGGTGTGTTTGAAAAGGCTCTGATCGAAACCGGTTATGATTACATTGCTCCCGGCGCCCACATGGAAGTCGAGGTAACCGGTCTGGATACCAAGGGATTCTCCATGGATGTGCCTGCTGAAGTGACCTATAAGGTTGCAGAAGACGGCATGGGCACTATTGCAGATGGTGTATACACCGCGGGCAGCACCACCGGCACTGCAACAATTCAGGCTGTTTATAACGGAATCGTTGTGGGCGAGCTTGTGTTGAATGTTGTTCATCCTGAAAGCTTTGGCTTCGCTCAGGAGGAAACTGTCATTCCCTACAGCAAGAGCATTACTCTTGAAGTTGCAACCGCTTACGGCGATGATAATTGGCCCGTATGTGTAGACGGTGCTTACGCCTATACCCTCAGCAACGATGCTGCTGCAAGCCTGACTGGAGATGAACTGACTGCCACTACCGATGAAACTGTGGCTGGCGTGGATGTTACTGTCACCTATACTCCTGATCCTTCCAAGACAGGTAAACTGATTGTCACCTATGGCAAGGGCTCTGAAATCATGTTCAGCTTTGAGAACGGCGAGCATGAAAACTTCCTGGGCGTGGATGAAATGTATGCTTGGGCAAATGCCACCGGAGCTCCCGCTCCCATCCAGGGTAACGGCAACTATTCCGATAACGCCGACTCTGTTGTTTTCCTGGCTGATAAGAGCAATGGTCAGGTGAAGAACGGCGACCATGCCCTGGGCGTAACTCTGGACTATACTGAGGCAGAGTTCGCAGGCTGGAGCTACAATATGTTCTTCCACACCTTTACTGAGGTAGAGGATCGCGTGCTGCGAGATGTGGCCAATGGCAAGAATGCAACTACATTCGGCATGTGGGTTTACATCCCCGAGGGTGCTGCCGGTCTGGCAATGCAGCTTCAGGGTTGCAGCAAGCCGGATGGCACCGGTGGTACCGGCGGACACTTCTACTTCACCACTACAAGCGGTGCAGTGAAGAACCTGAACTCCTGCACGGAAGCGGATATTCCTGCCTCCCGCTGGGTCTATGCAACCTGTGATCTGACTCAGTTCGGTGATTACTTTGCCCTGTATAATCCCTATGGCAACACCGGCCGTGAGCCTTCCTTCATTCGCTTCTATGTTAAGCCCACCGTTGCAGCAGATCTTACCTTCTACTTCGATGACTTTACTCTGGACTATAGCTCCGCTGTTGATGACCGCATGCTTCCCAGCATTACCAACATCGAATATGCAGCAGGCGATGTTTCCGCTGAGCTTGGAGATGGTGCAAATATAAACGCCGCCGGTGCAGCTTTCAGTGCTGTTGTTGCCGATGTGGGAAATGCCGGTCTTAACACCGCTTCTGCACAGATTTTCCTGGACGGCAACCCTGTTGATACCATTGTGTCCGGCAAAAAGATTGTAACTGCAAATGACCTGACTCTGTCTGATGGTCCTCATACCGTTACCTTTGAAATTGCAGACAACCTGGGTAACTATAATCAGGTATCTAAAACATTTACTGTAAATGGTGCCAAAGAAAAGGGCGTTGTCTATCTGGATGGTCATAATGACTCCGGCGCAATGCCCGAGTATGATTCCGTCTACTATGTGGACATCAAGACCTCCGCTGCTGAGACTGTTGATTATGTTGAAGCCAACATTCAGCTGAATACCGCCAATAAGTGGGAACTTGAGCAAATGATTGTAGCTCCCGGTTGGGAAGTTGAATATTTCCAGTTGGATGCTGATCGTGAAATTGTTGCTTATGGTGCTCGCTCCGATATCCACTCCGTTGAAAATGTGGTTTCTATCTCCCTTACCAGAAAGGATGACTGCGAGCTGAGCGGTGAGCAGACCCTGCTTAGCATCCCTGTACGTCTTTGGTCCTGGGAGGGCATCAACCATGTCACGGGCGAGGCTATTACTCCCGAGGCACAGTACAAGAGCGGCTACTGCCCTGTTGTTAACGTTACAGTCAGCGTCCTCTTCGGTTACGCGGAGACCACTGACGGAGATGTTACCTTCGGCGGCGGAATCGACGAAAAAACCAAGATTAATGATACTGTTTACGAGTGGCATTATCACCATGATGAGAATCCCACTGTTTTGAATCAGGCTCCCACTTGCGAAGTTGATGGTTTCGAGAACAGAACCTACTGCGAAACCTGCAAGTCTGTCATCGATTGGGGTACCAAGCTTCCTGCTACCGGTCATACATATGAGATCGTTGATAACCAGCTGGTTTGCGATTGCGGCAAAGTTATTACCGGCAACGGCCTGGTCACCGTTGGTGATAAGATTTACTGCCTGATTGCGGACAAGCTTGTCACTGGATGGCAGGCTATTGGAGATGGCTGGTGCTATGTGGCTGCTTCCACCAAGGAAGTTCAGACCGGTGAATTCACTGTCAGCGGACTCAAGTATACTGCTGATGAGAACGGTATAGTAATCAAGGGTGCATGGGTAACCGATGCAAAGGGCACCAAGTATAGCTATGGTCCCAAGTATTACACTCGCCAGTGGGTCACCATTGACGGCGTGGAATATTATTTCGGAACCGATAGTTATATGTATACCGGTGCTCAGTGGATTCCTGTCAACCGCAACAACATGAAGGAAGGCGTTATCTGGTACCAGTTTGCTGATGATGGCGCTTATGTTGGCCTGATCAACGGCTTTGTAAATCATCATAGCAGCGGAATCAAGTATTATGTTGTTGATGGTGTCTATACCTACGGCGGTCTTATGCAGATTGATGGTGATTACTACTATGCAAGAACTTCCGGCGAAATTGTATGTGGAAAGACCTATTGGGTTACCAAGAGCAATGATCTTATGCCTTCGGGTGATTACACATTCGATGTAGACGGCAAGATGATCAATCCTCCTGTGGTGAAGCCTGAACAGCCCGATCCCGAGCAGCCTCCTGTAACTCCCGATCCCGAGCAGCCTCCCGTAACTCCCGATCCCGAGCAGCCCAGTGTAAAGAACGGAATTTGCGCTGATGAGAAGGGCAAGCTGTTCTGGTATGTCAACGATGTAAAGACCTATGGCGGTCTGCTGCACCTTGACACCGACGGTGATGGCGTTGCAGATGCATACTACTACGCAAGAAGCTCCGGTGAAATCGTGGTTAACAGAAAATATTACATCACTAAAAACAACGATATTCTGCCCATTGCTGACTACACCTTCGGTGCAGATGGCAAGATGGTCAATCCTCCCGTAACTCCCGATCCCGAGCAGCCTCCTGTAACTCCCGATCCCGAGCAGCCTCCTGTAACTCCTGATCCTGAACAGCCTACTGTCAAGAATGGCGTATGTGCTGATGAGAAGGGCAAGCTGTTCTGGTATGTCAACGATGTAAAGACCTATGGTGGTCTGCTGCATCTTGACACCGATGGTGACGGCGTTGCAGATGCATATTACTACGCAAGATCTTCCGGTGAAATCGTTGTTAACAGAGAATACTACATTAGTAAGAACAACGACATTCTGCCCATTGCCTGCTACACTTTCGGCGCTGATGGCAAGATGGTTAATCCTCCCGCTGCTTGAGTAATGAATTATTAAAAACTTCTCAATGCTACACTTTTATAGCCCGGTCTTTTGACCGGGTAACCGCACAGAAATCAGAGCCTCCACGTGGCGTGCGGTGGTAACAGATGATGATCTGGCGAATCTGAAATGCGCACAATTTATGCTGCAGCATAGCTGCATATGGAAAAGAGGTTATTCATGTCCGCCTTGGTAAGCTGCATTGTTACAACATATATGAGGGAACCTGAAATGGTTATAAGAGCTATTGACAGCATTTTGGCTCAGACATATAAGAACATTGAAATTATTGTTGTAGATGATAGTCCTGAGAGCTTCTCACAAAGACTTGATGTCCAATTTTTGGTGCAGGCTAGAGCGCAAAATATTAGCTATATTTTGCATGAAACTAATCAGGGGGCTTGTATTGCGAGAAATACCGGCCTCAAAATGGCAAAAGGTGAATTCGTAGCTTTTCTTGATGATGATGATGAGTGGATGCCAGACAAAATTGAAAAACAGATTCAAGCATTTGACCATGAATCTGTTGCACTGACGTATTGTGGTCGTATGACAATTAACGATTCATCTGGCATAAAAATAATAGACAAAGTTAGCTATCATCAGGGAAAAGTATTTCCTGAATTGATATTGAAAAACTTTATTGGTTCTACCTCAATTCCACTGCTAAGAAAAAGTTGTATAATTGAGGTCGGCGGATTTGACCCAATGATGAAGTCTGCTCAGGATTATGACGTTTGGTTGCGGCTTGCAGAAAAATATCTTGTCAGATTTGTGGCGGAACCCTTGGTCGCATACCATATTCATGAAGGAGAGCGAATATCAACATCTCCTCGGAACAGAATTGACGGTCAGGAGCGAATAATACATAAAAATGGAGAATACATTACGGGCAATCCTAAGGCGTGGTGGATAAGACATATTAAGTTAGCAACACAATATGCTACAAACAAAGAATTGGGAAAGGCACTTGCGTTATGGGCAAAGGCTGTTGGAAAATGTCCGAATAAAATAAAAACAAACCTCTGGTATCTTGCCAAAATAATTAAGGAATATATTTGGACATTTAAATCATTGTGAATTGGATTTTTACATAAATGGGAAAGTCAAGAAGTAAAAAGGCAAAAGCGAATATCGTTGTGGCTCTTGGTTGTCAAGTTATCACGCTTGTCTGCGGATTGATTGTTCCAAGAGCGTTGATTGGAGCTTTTGGCTCGGAGGTATATGGTGCAACGACCTCCATTGCTCAGTTTCTTGCTTATGTTACTCTTTTAGAAGGTGGCATAGGAGGCGTGGCGAGAGCTGCTTTATATAAGCCTCTTGCCAGTAATGATACATATGTTATCAATGAGATAATGGCGGAAATCAGGCGGTTTTTCAAAATCGTTGGATTTATTTTTGCAGCCTACGTTCTCGTTTTGGCCTGTAGTTTTAAGACGATATCCAATGTTCAGTACCTTGACTGGTTATCGACTTTCCTGCTGGTTGTGGTTATCAGCATTTCCACTTTTGGCCAGTATTTTATAGGCATTTCCAATTCGGTTCTTCTTCAGGCGGCACAAAAATCATATGTGACAAATGCGGTGTCCATCTGCGCAACGGTGGTCAACGCCGTTTTCACCATTGTCCTTATCAAACTTGGCTGCGGTATTATTTTGGTGAAGCTGGTGAGCAGCTGCATCTTCTTTTTGAGGCCTGTGGTTTTGTGGCTATATGTCAGAAAAATCCACCGGATAAGTAGAATATCTACAAAGCCCGAAAAGAACTATCTTTCACAGAAATGGAGCGGATTAGGGCAACACATTGCTTTTTTCCTACACTCTAATACCGATGTTGTAGTACTGACTTGTTTGATGAATCTCAGATTTGTTGCGGTCTATTCTGTATACAATATGGTGGTTTCACATATTCAGAGCCTTACATCATCCTTTGTATCTGGCATGGAGGCAGTGTTTGGCGATATGCTGGCAAAGGGTGAGCAAGAACAGCTTCATAGAACCTTTAACCTATACGAAACAATAATATCGGTGGCATCTGTGGTGCTGTTTTCAGTAACTGCGGTTTTAATAGTGCCTTTTGTTCGCTTGTATACAGCCGGAATAACCGATGCAGATTATCATGCGCCTGTCTTTGCGATACTATTGATTTTGTCTGCCTTGTGCTATTGCCTTCGTATGCCATATCATTCCCTGGTAATTGCAGCAGGACATTTCAAGCAGACTTCTGCAGCTGCATATGGCGAAGCACTTTTAAATATCCTAATATCTGTGCTACTTGTAATGCGCTACGGCCTTGTAGGTGTCGCGGTTGGTACTCTTGTGGCAACAGGCTTCCGCTTTGTTTACTATGTGGTATATCTTTCAAGAAATATTTTCAGTAGGAAAATAGCGTTTTTTCTAAAACGCATTCTGATAAATTCTGCATCAGTGCTAGTTTCTATTTTGACAGGAAATTTTGTTATTTCTTTATTTGACATTAGTAATTACCTGATTTGGGCTGTTTGCGGAGTCGTTGTTACTGTAATTGCAGCAATAGTGACAATAATACTGAATTTCAGTTTCTACCGGAACACATTGATGGAGTCGATCGGCCACATTACCAAAAGAAAACATATCGCAAAGTGACAAAAAAGTGTATACCAGAGAATTGTATCAGCGGAATGTATGACGCTCCGGTATGGATTAGATTTATTATTAAATATCTTATGAAGATATGAGTTCTGTGATCAATACTTTGCAGAAACTATATTAATTTTTGAACGGGAAACTTATGAAGAACAACAACAATCAACAACTTAAGAAACAACTTAATCCGATCAATGTATGGGCAATAGCCTTTGGATGCATTATCGGCTGGGGTTCCTTCGTAAATCCCGGTAAGAAATTCCTTCCTAACTCCGGCGTGGCAGGAACAAGCATTGCAATGATCCTCGGCGCGATAGTTATGATTATCATTGCTTTCAGCTATGCCTACATGGTTCCTAAGTATCCGAAGGCTGGCGGAGAGTACACATTTACTAAAGAGTGCTTTGGACGCAATATGGCAACATGCTGCGGTTGGTTTCTCATTGCGGCGTATTTGACCAATGTGCCCATGAACTCCACGGCTATAGGCTTGATCGTGGACGGACTAGATGGTACACGTGATATCCTGAAGTTCGGCTTTCATTACAAAATTGCAGGATTTGAAGTTTATTTGGGCGAGATTATTTTAGCATCAGCTATTTTGATATTGTTTGCCCTACTGAATATCTGGGGTGTAAAGAAAGCAGCGGGACTTCAGACAATACTTTCAGGCTTGTTGATACTGTCCGTGGTTACATTGTCTGTTTCGATGTTTTTCAGCAGCAAAATACAGCTGGATAATTTGAATCCTATATGGGGATTTGACAAAAACGCAGCCATGCAAGCCGGTGCAACAACAGAAAATATAGGTGAATTTGCCCACGCCGGAACACGAGGCATCATCAGTGCGGTTTTGGCAACTTTTGCTATTGCACCTTGGGCATATGTTGGCTTTGATACAATCCCTCAGGTTGCAGAGGAATTTAAGTTTTCTTATCGCAAAGTTATCGGCATCATGATTGTTGCAATCTTTTTTGGATGCTTCGTGTATACATCCAATAATTTGGTTGCGGCAGCTGCGCTTGAAAACTGGCCTGACAGAGTTATGGCAGGCGAGTGGGTATTGCTTGTGGCTGCGGAAGAAATGCTCGGTGTGTTTGGAAAAGTTTTGATTGGAGTTGCAGTATCCAGTGCAGTTTTGTCGGGAATAATGGGATTTTATCTGGCTTCTTCCAGATTGCTTTATTCCATGGCAAACGATGGCTGTATGCCCCGTATTTTTGGGGGAATCGATTCTAAATACGGAACCCCGAGAAATGCGATCATTTTCTGCATGATTATTTCCTTGTCGGGCCCGATTCTCGGGCGAGAGGCATTGGGATGGTTCGTGGATATGTCGGCCATCGGCGCATCCATGGGTTATTTCTTCACCTGTGCGGCCACGCTGAAAAAGATGAATCAGCATAGTGATGGCAGTCTGTCAATCAAGGCCTTGGCCGTGATCGGCATTGCATTCTCCGTGATATTTATGGTGCTGCAGCTGATACCAATCCCGGGACTATCCGGCGTGCATTTCGGAAAAGAATCCTATATTCTTCTGCTGGTATGGATTGTGATCGGTGTGATCTTTGGATACATCAATAGGCAGAATCAGCGCTCACTGCGGAGGAGATAAATCATGTTAATACCTAATGTGGAATTAGAACATAAGCATATTTTGGTCACCGGAGCTGCCGGATTTATCGGGGCAAATTTGGTGATGGAATTGCTTCGTACCGTTCCGGGTGTTGCTGTGGTAGGTCTTGACAGCGTGAACGACTACTATGATGTTTCCCTCAAGGAATATCGTCTGGCTGAAATTGAAAAACTGGCTGAGCAGTATCCGGACGACAGTTGGACATTTATTCGCGGAAATATCGCAGATAAATTGCTGGTCGAAGAGATTTTCTCTTCTCATAGATTTGATGTTGTTGTCAACCTGGCAGCCCAGGCAGGAGTGCGTTATTCCATCGACCATCCGGATGTATATATGGAGTCCAATATTATTGGATTTTATAATATTCTGGAGGCTTGCCGCCGCTATCCTGTGGAGCATCTTGTGTATGCCTCCAGTTCAAGTGTATACGGTTCCAATGAAAAAATTCCTTATTCCACTGAGGATAAGGTTGATAATCCTGTAAGTCTTTATGCAGCCACCAAGAAATCCAATGAGTTGATGGCGCATGCTTACAGCAAGCTTTATAATATTCCTTCAACCGGATTGCGCTTTTTTACGGTTTACGGACCTGCAGGACGGCCTGATATGGCCTATTTCAGCTTTACAAACAAGCTGTTGCAGGGAAAGACCATAGAGATTTTCAATTACGGAAATTGCAAGCGTGATTTCACCTACATAGACGACATTGTCGAAGGTGTAATAAGGGTTTGCCGCTGCGCGCCGGAAAAGTGCTGCGGAGAGGATGGATTACCGATTGCGCCTTACCGCCTTTATAATATCGGTAATAACAATCCGGAAAACCTTTTGGATTTTGTGGATATACTGCAGCAAGAGCTGATTAGTGCCGGTGTGCTGCCGGAGGATTATGATTTTGAAGCTCACAAATCTCTTGTGCCTATGCAGCCGGGAGATGTACCGGTGACTTACGCGGATGTGAAGGATCTGGAGCGGGATTTTGGATTTCGTCCCACAACCTCTCTTCGTGAGGGGCTTAGACGTTTTTCCATTTGGTACAAAGAATATTATCAGATATAAAGAGGTTACTTAATTATGAAGATAGCTGTTGCCGGAACTGGATACGTTGGCTTGTCACTGGCGGTTTTGCTTGCTCAGAATCATGAAGTGACAGCTGTTGACATCGTGCCTGAAAAGGTTGAGATGCTCAATAGAAAAGAAAGTCCGATTCAGGATGACTATATTGAGCTTTATTTGCGCGAAAAAAAACTGAATCTGAAGGCAACATTGGATGCTAGGGCAGCTTATACTGATGCAGAGATAGTAATTATTGCTGCACCCACAAACTATGATAGCCGTGAGAATTACTTTGATACTTCTGCTGTGGAGGCCGTGGTGGAGCTTGCTCATAGCTGCAACCCGGAGGCTCTTCTGGTAATTAAGTCTACAATACCCGTTGGCTATACCGAGTCACTGCGTAAGAAAACCGGCATCCGTAAAATGATTTTCAGCCCTGAATTTCTTCGCGAGTCCAAGGCGCTCTATGATAATCTTTATCCAAGCCGTATCATTGTCGGTGCCGATCTTGAGGATGCTCCCCTTGTTGGCGATGCGCGCATGTTTGCAAAACTCCTCGAGGAAGCGGCTTTGAAGGAACAGGTGGACATTCTTGTTATGGGGCATACTGAGGCAGAAGCGGTTAAACTTTTTGCAAACACTTACCTTGCTCTTCGTGTAAGCTTTTTCAACGAGCTGGATACCTATTCAGAAGTGCGTGGTCTTGATACAAAGGCTATTATTGATGGCATCGGTCTTGATCCACGTATTGGCAATCACTATAACAATCCATCCTTTGGCTATGGCGGCTATTGCTTGCCCAAGGATACCAAACAACTTTTGGCTAATTACCGTGATATTCCTCAGAGTATCATCGGTGCTATTGTTGAAGCCAATCGTACCCGAAAGGATTTCATTGCCGGAAGGGTACTTAAAATGGCAGGATACTATTCCGATAACGGCAGTTGGGATGTTGAATGCGAAAAAAATGTCACCATTGGTGTATATCGCCTGACTATGAAGGCAAATTCCGATAATTTCCGCCAGAGTTCCATTCAGGGGGTTATGAAGCGGATAAAGGCCAAGGGAGCATCTGTTATTATTTATGAGCCCACATTGGAGGATGGCGTAACATTCTTTGGCAGCCGTGTGGTAAACGATCTGGAAAAATTCAAGATGCTCAGTGACTCTATAATTGCCAATCGCTATGACAGCAATCTGGATGATGTCAGAGACAAGGTGTATACCAGAGATCTTTATATGAGAGACTGAGATAATTAATCAGTCATTGTAAAGGAATCAAATTATGAAAAATAAAAAGAAATTATCTGTTTTTATATATGTAATTATTGTTTTGTGCCTGCTTCTCGTTGTTGTACTGGGATTCAGAGCATGCGGCAACAATGCTGAAGTACAGCAGCCCGAAACTGGGACCACTCCTGAAGTTGTTGTTCCCGATGAAGATGCAGAAAACAAGGTTCAGGAAATCATTGAGACTCCCCAGCAGGTTGTGATGGAGACTACCGCTCCTGTAGGCTATGTTAAGGAAGAGTTTTCCTTAATAAACGGCGAAATAATTACCCCTTATCTTACCTTAAAATATGATGATGCGTTTTCCGATATTCTTCGTGTAGTGAAAACTTCTGATGAGCCCTATACACTGGAGTTTTATGCTATTCTGGAGGATAAGCCGGCCCACCGCATTTTTGATATTTATCTTGGAGAAGGCGTAAGCAATAGTATTGGAGTTGTAAAGACTGGGGACGGCGAAATTGCTCTTGGTTTGACCATATACGCTTTCACCCCGGATGAAAAATGGTCAGAGGGTGAAATCAACACCATCTATGCGATGCAGGATGAAATGAATGAGATGATAGAAGGTCTTATTCCTGCAGATGTTCAGGAAAGTCCAAAGGCGCCTGTTGTCAGCACCGAGGTTCCTGAGGCAAATATTACAAATTTCATGCCTATCAAAACCCCATACTGCACCCTCCAGTTCCCTGTGGAGTGGAAGGAGTTTCTTCTCGTAGAGCAGGAAGAGGGGGATATACATAAGGTATATTTCTATGGACAAATTGAGGGTCATGAGAAGATATTGCTCTTTACCATACTTCTCCGTGGAGATGAGGGAGAGCAGTTTGGCGCAATTATATTCAACGATGAGATTATTACAGTAAATCTAATTGTTGAGGAACTTATGCTTGAGGGCTGGTCTGAAGAAGATTCAATGATAGTCTATGCTATACAGGAAGATATAAACCAGCTTTTGGAACAGCTTCCGCTGCTGTAAGCTCAGATGGTTGATGTGTTGACACGGGAAAACAACATTGATATAATTTATTGAATTGTTTGATATACGATGGGGCGGTGCGTGCGCCCCTGGGAGGATAAAACATGAACGAACAGGCTGTTAATAGAGACACGACGATAGAGATCGACCTGAAACGATTGGTTGATGCCGTACTTAAAAAGGCGTGGGTCATCGTTATATTTGCCATTATTGTGGCTATCATCGTCTGCGCCACCACATTTATTTTTGTAACGCCCAAGTATGAGGCATCTGCTATGTTCTACGTGAACAACAGCGCCATTTCTGTGGGAGATGCATCTCTCAGCATTTCCTCAGGTGACCTTGTAACATCCCGCGGACTGGTTGATTCTTACATAGTAATTTTGAACACCAGGGGAACTCTGCTTGATGTTATCGATTATGCAGATGTGGACTGCAGCTATTCGCAGTTGAAGAGCATGATAAGAGCATCCGCTGTAAACGAGACCGAGATTTTCTCGGTAGTCGTTGAAAGTGAGGATCCCAATGAGGCAGAGAAGATTGCAAATGCTATTGCGTACATTCTGCCGAGACGTATTTCCAGCATCATTGAGGGAACTTCTGCAAAGGTTGTTGATGCTGCGGTTGTACCTTCTCACCCCAGCTCTCCCAGCTATACAATGAATACCATTATAGGCTTTGCCCTTGGCTTTATTGCCTGTGCAGCCTACTATGTGATGAAAGAACTCTTTGATATCACCCTCCGTACAGAGGAAGATGTGGCTCGTGCTTCCAACCATCCTGTGCTCACAGCTGTGCCTGATATGAACGCATCCGGCAAGGGCAGTTCTCATTATAGCTATGGCAGATACGCAGGAGAGGAAAAGAAAAAGGGAACGGCTGCTGCAGGAGACAAGCTCTTTGGACCTGGAATCAGCTTCTCAGCCACTGAGGCATACAAGCTCCTGCGTACCAAGCTCCAGTTCTCCTTTGCGGATGACAATAATTGTCGCGTCATAGGTCTTTCAAGCGCTTTCAGTGGCGAAGGCAAGAGCCTTACAGCTGTAAACCTTGCATATACTTTGTCCCAGCTGGAAAAGAAGGTTGCGCTTGTTGACTGCGATATGCGCCGTCCCACTCTCGCTGAGAAACTGGGTCTTGCGAAAGCTCCCGGTCTTTCCAACTTCCTCACCGGCCAGAGCAAGCTTCGTGAGCTCATTCAGGTGGTGGATATGAATAATAACGGAAAGAGTTTCCATGTAATTTCTGCCGGACAGAATCCTCCTAACCCTGTTGAGCTGCTTAGCTCCAAGAAAATGGAGCAGGCACTGGAGGCAATGCGCGATGTTTATGATTATGTTATCCTTGACCTTCCTCCTGTGGGCGAGGTAACTGATGCAATGGCCGTTGCAAAGTCCACTGACGGTATGCTGCTTGTTGCACGCCAGAATTATTGCAACCGACTGGTGCTTTCCGATGCTGTTCGCCAGTTCGAGTTCATTGATGCAAGAATTCTCGGAATAGTTTTCAACTGTACCACTGAAAATAGCGGCGCCTATAAAAAGAGCTACTATAAGAAGGGCTATTACAGAAAAGGCTACTACAGGAGTTCACATTATTACAGAAGTTCTGTTTATGAAAACAATGATCGCTCCATAGCTACGGGCGACGTGCAGGAAAAATAATAATGTCGATGCTGACCGATTTTCATAGCCACATTCTCCCTAAAGTTGATGATGGCAGTTCGTCGATAGAGGAATCCCTTGCTCTGCTTCGTATGGAAGCGGAGCAGGGGATTGAGCGCGTTGTTGCAACGCCCCATTTTTATGCAAATTACGATAAACCTGAGCGCTTTTTGAGAAGAAGAGCAGAAAGCGCCATGCATCTTGCTGAGGCACTTGAAAAGCAGGGCGATTTTACACAAATCAGCCTTGGAGCTGAAGTATACTTTTTCCCCGGCATGAGCAGTTCAGATACGCTTCGGGAGCTCACTATTGACGCCTCGAAATATATTATGGTAGAAATGCCCGAGTCTCCATGGACTATGGCTATGTACCGCGAACTTGAGGATATATATGTTAAACAGGGACTTGTTCCTATTATTGCCCATGTTGACAGATATATCAGACCTCTTCAGACATATTCAATACCTGAAAATCTGAGCAAATTGCCCGTGCTTGTGCAAGCCAATGCCAGCTTTTTCCTGAGATTTTCTACAAAGCGTATGGCATTGCGATTGCTGAAGGAAGATAAGATCCATCTTCTTGGTTCTGATTGCCACAACATCTTGGAGAGAAAACCAAATCTCGGGGCGGCAATATCCTATATAAAGGATGGCTCTTCCGCAAAATTGATTGATAAAATCAACTTTTATGAGCATAAAGTATTGACAGATGATATATTTCTGTTAAGATAATAGTTGGTATATTATTATTGCCAGTTTGCGTTTTATTTTTGAATGGAGATGAATTTATGAAGAGAGCAATTAGTCTTGCAATTGCCCTTGTAATGATTTTTGCATTTGCCTGCCCCGCATTTGCTGCTGAGAATGAGTTTGTGGGCAGTATTACTTATAAAGATGGTCCTGTCCTTGTTAGTGCAGAGATTAATGGCGAAGGTGTCGGTGAGTGCATCGTTATAACTTCCATCGGCGAAGCCAAGGCAAAGACCACCGATATCACCCAGGATGAGAGAGACCTTCTTCTTGAGGTTTACGAAAAGCTCAATGACGGCAGCATGGATCCCGGCCTCGGTGATGGATATGTAATCCGTGAGCTCTTTGATATTAACTTCGCATACAATGCTTGCCGACAGGATGATGATCACGGCAACAAGGATGAAGAACTGGCAAAGCCTGGTGTTATCATTACTCTTACCCTGAAGCTTGGTATTGCCGCAAGTGACGATATCATTGTCAAGGCTTACAAGGATGGCCAGTGGGTCGATATCAAAACCACCAACAATGGTGACGGCACCGTTACCTGCGAGTTTGAGCATTTCTGCCCCGTACTGTTTGCAGTTAATAGCGGCAGCTCCAGCCAGCCTCCCAAGACCGGTGACACCATGGGTCAGTATCTGCCCCTTTGGATCGGTCTGATGGTTCTGTGTGTTGCAGGTATTGTTACTGTTAGTGTTGTTTCTTCCCGCAAGAAGGCTTGATTAATTCTATAACCGGATAAGGATGGTAGGTATGAGAAGACATAGCCATAGAAGAAGAATTCTCTACTTTGGCCTCATCCTGATTCTGGTGCTTGTTATGATATTCAGTGGGCTCCGGATTTTGGAGTCCACTGTTTTTTATAATGACACCACTGAGGAAGAGGTTCATGTATCAAAGACAATTACCCGAGAGGGCGTTGACTATTTTCCCCGTCAGGACATAACGGTTATTATGGCTCTTGGCATTGATGAGAGAGGACCCGTGGTTTCCAGCGGTAATTATCGCAATAATGGCGAGGCTGACGCAGTATTCCTGCTGATTCTTGATCAGGTGGATGAGACCTATACTGTTCTTTGCCTGAACCGTGATACCATGATGGAAATTCCCGCTATTGGTCTGGGCGGCAAAAGAGCCGGCACTTACTATGGACAGCTGGCACTTTCCCATACTTATGGAGAAGGCCTTGAAGATAGCTGCGAGAACAGCCGCGAAGCCATATCCAATTTCCTTTACGGCATCAGCATTGACCATTATGTGGCAATGAATATGGATGCTATCAGCATTCTTAATGATGCTGTTGGCGGCGTAACCGTCAACGTGGTTGACGATTTTTCAAAGGTTGACCCCAGAATTAAAAAGGGAGAGCACACTCTTATGGGTTCTGAGGCTCTCAGCTATGTCCAGACCAGAAAGGATCTGGGCGACCAGCTTAACATATCCCGAATGGTACGCCATCAGGAGTACATACAGGGATTTATGAAATCCTTCACTGATAAAATCGAAAGCAGCGATTCCTTTGTGCTTAAGCTCCACGATCAGGTGGACGAGTATGTGATAACTGATTGCTCCGTAACAGTTATAAGCGGACTTATGGAACGTTGCGCCGATTACAGCCTGAAGGAGATAGTTTCCATTGAGGGTGAGAATGTTCTAGGCGAGGAATACTATGAGTTCTACGTTGATGAGCAGAAGCTGGATGAGCTTATCCTGCGTCTTTTCTATGCCCCCAAGTAATTTAGCCCCCGGAGGAATTAACTGTGAACACAACGCAGCTCGCTGCCATAAATTTGTTGAATAGTGCAATCACTGGGCAGGGGAGGGAGCTTCCTGCGGACTTTTCCATGGAGGAAGTCTGCACCCTGATGAGCAAGCAGGGGGCGTTGCCTCTTGCCTATGTGGGCGCGTTGAACTGTGGAGTTGCAAATTCCGATCCAATTATGCAGCAACTGTTCCTTGGCTACTATAAAACCATGCTCCGAAGCGAAAAACAAATGCGCGCCGCCCAGTCGATATTTAATAAGTTCGAAGAAAATGGCATTGATTATATGCCTTTGAAGGGCTGCAATTTGAAAAAGCTTTATCCCAAGCCTGAAATGCGCGTTATGGGAGATGCGGATATTCTTATACGCGCGGAGCAGTACCAGCTTATAAATGAAGCAATGCTGTCTTTGGGTTTCAAGTCTAAGAGCGATAATGAGCATGTTTGTGAATGGAACTGCGAGGATCTCCACGTGGAGCTGCATAAGGAACTTTGCCCGCCGACGGATCCCGAACTATATACTTATTACGGCAACGGCTGGCATCTTGCCCGTCTTCAGGAGGGTCATCGTTACGCAATGACCAATGAAGATGAATTTATATTCGTTTTCGCACATTTTGCCCGACATTATCGAATGTCCGGTATCGGCTGCCGCCAAGTTGTGGATCTCTATGTATATCGAAGTCATTTCCCAGAAATGGACGAGGAGTATATTCATGCGGAGCTGAGAAAGCTCCACCTTGCTGAGTTTTATGATAATATGCTTCGCACTCTTGACCTTTGGTTCGGAGAAGGGGAGGAGGACGCTGTAACCGAGCTTATCAGCAGCTATGTTCTGAGTGGTGGTGCTTGGGGCAGCATTGAATCTGACGTTTATTCGAAAGAGGTTAAAAATGCAAAGATAAAGGGCAAGCTCAAAGGCACAAAATTGAAAGCTATGCTGCGTGCTTTGTTTCCGCCAAGAAGCAGCTTTATGTATGACGATAAATATAGAATATTGGATAAAGCGCCTTGGATGTTGCCCATTGTGTGGGTGATAAGAGCGGTGGATGTTTTGTTGAATAGACGATATAAGATAAAGAAAAAGATGAAAGTCCTTCGCGCTGTGAGTGATGAGGCTATTTTGTCCCGTCAGCAGGCTCTTAACGCCGTTGGTCTGGACTTCAACTTTGATGACTAAATAAGTAAATTAAAATTCCGGGGCATGTAGTGTGCCCCGGTATTTTTTATGCCCCCAAAGCCCCCCCATCCGTAGGCCGCGACGACCTCAGCGCGCCAACAATGCCCCCGGTCTCGTAGGGAACGGTTTTGACCGTTCCGTCTTACGCCCCCGCAGCATTTAGATCCCCATAGGGCGCGACGACCTCGGCACGCCGTAAACGCCGCACCTCCCGTAGGGCGGGGGCTTGCTCCCGCCGTCCCCACAGCACCTCCCGTATGGCGAGGGCTCGCTCCCGCCGCAAATCTCCCGACGCGCCCCAAAGCCTCCCTTGCAAAGGGAGGTGCCGAACGAATGTGAGGCGGAGGGATTGTCCCGCCGCGCAGCAAACGTCGTCCATCCAAAGCCTTCCCCTTGAGGGGAAGGTGGATGCCGAAGGCAGTCGGGTGAGGTGTCTGAAAACCGCACCCACCGCCATCCGTAGGGCGCGAGCCCATGGCCGCCACCCGCGCCCCCAAAGCCTCCCTTGTGTAAAGCGAGGTGTCCCGAAGGAACGGAGGGATTGCCCCTTCATACATACATTCTTAACGCTTTTATATATCAATAAAAATCTATTAAATATGAATAAATAAATCCATTTATTCCCCTAAAAGTTCTTGCAAAACCATATATGTGGTGGTATTATAGTATCCGTATAAGTATCGTGTAGGAGTATACCCATTTGCCGCAAAGTAGGGCATGCTCCGGACGCTTAACTCATACCTCCGCGAGGAGGAAAACCCCAGCGCACGAACTCGCTTTTGTCCGGCAGAGCGAGGGGGAACAATACATAGCCGGAATCATTACGAAAGGAATGATAAAAAGATGGGAAACAAATTTAAACGTTTCTTGAGCATGGCACTTGTGCTTGTTATGGTATTCAGCTTTGTACCTGCAAGCGTATTTGCTACTGACGTACAGGATGACGATGTTATCATCGACGGTGATAATGTCATTATCCCTGATGAGGGCGATGACGTCCTTGAACCCGAACCCGAGGAGACTCTTGATGAGGAAGAGTCTGCTCCCTGCACCCTGCTTGAGGGTTGCATTTTGGGCGAGGGTCATGAAGACGAGTGCTTCGTTGAAGCTCCCTGCCAGAAGGATGAGACCTGCATCCTGATGGACGGCCATGACGGCGAATGCGTTCCCGATGTGGCTATGTATGTGGAGAATCCTGTCGCCAAAATCGGCGATACTGAGTACGCAAGCCTGCAGGAAGCTATGACTGAAGCTAACAAGGCTGCCGGTGATTACATTATCACTCTGCTTGCTGACAGCGCTGAAGTGTTCACTTTTGCGCAGAACAGCGGTGTCAATATAACCATTGATGGTGATGATCACACCTTCTCCGGCATGATCACACATTCTGGTGGCGTGCTGAAGGTTACGAATGCAACACTCTTTGCGGAGCAAACATTTGTGATCGTAACCACTGCTGATGTCACAATCGAAAACTGCATCCTGACTTCCGCTCAGACTGCAAGCAATTACTACGGATCTCGCGGCATTGTTAAGGCTGGAAGCGGCAACTGTGATGTCACTATTAAAAATTGCAAAGTTTCTAATTTGTACTATCCTGTCTACTTCACTCAGAGTGGTAACAGCCTGACGATTAAAGACTGTAAAATCACTGATTGTGTGTATGTTTCCAGTAGCCAGAAGTGCAGTACCGTAAACATCACGAATGTTGACTATACTGGTATGGCTGGTCTTCTGGTCAGATCCGCTGTCCAAATCACAATCAATATTGAGAACGCTTCTATCGATGTAACCCTAAATGGTCAGACGCCTATCGGTGTTAACACTAAGGAAGGTACAAAGGCCGTTAATGTGAATGTATATGGTGAATGCTACTTCACCGCAAACGGCGTTTCCTATGATGGAAACACTTGGGTTCCTTACTCCGGTGCTAAGGTTACCCTCGCCGAAGGCGCTGTTATCAACCCCAAGAAGGTTGCCACTAAGGCTGAACTGAACGCAGCTCTGGCTTCTGCCAAGGATGGCGCTACCATCACCATGACTGCTGACATCGACTACGGCACTGATCAGCTGAAGATCGAAAAGGCGATTACTCTGGATCTGCGCAAGCATACCCTGACCACCGGTAATGCCTACGGCGGTATCAGCGTCAAGAACAGCGGTGCTACCATCAAGAATGGTACTATCGTTCATGTAGGTACCGTTGCAGCCATCAAGGTATGGAACGCCACCGCATTCGAAGACCTGACCATCAATGTCCCGGGTGTTGGCGATGCCAGCAAGGTTATCGGCGGTATCGTTATTCAGGAAGGCTCCACCGTTCGCGTGGATTCCATCAAGAACGTCACCATCAAGGGTGCAGGCCTGACCAACGGTATCCAGACCTATAACTGCGGCACCGCAACCAAAAATGTCATCGGTTCCATGGAAAATGTCACCATTGATGCACAGGGCACAGGTCTGCTGATCTCCGCACCTTGCGGCACAGCAACCAACTGCGACATCAAGGGCGGCACAAACGGTATCGAAATCTGGATCAAGGGCAATTACAGCGCATCTCTGAATCTGGTCAACTCCAAGGTCGAGGGCGGCGTTTATGCTCACGACGAGTTCAGCTCCAACCCCGATACCGTTAACAACGGTACACTGAAGCTGACCGTTGATGAAGCTACAACTGGTGCAGATGATGTCACACTGACCATCGCACGTGCCGAGAATGTCGACGGTATCCTGAAAGATATCAAGGACAACGCACAGGCAAAGGTCAACAACACCTACTATGCAACCTTCGCAGCTGCTATGACAGCAGCTAACAACGCAGATAATGCAGTTGTCACACTGCTGGCTGATGTCGAGGCTACCGAGGTCATTCTGATCGGCAAGTCCATCACCATCAACGGTAATGATCATAAGGTCACATCCTCCGCAACACGCGTATTCCGCGTCACAACTTCCAATGTTGAAGTCACAATGAACAAGGTTGACGTGGTTTCCAAGGCTGTTCGCGTCGGCACAAATGATGTCCGCGGTATTGCAGTTGATCCTTCGCTGACAAATGTCAAGCTGACACTGAATAGCTGCTCCGTCGACTTCACCGATGCTTCCGCCAACGACTGGGCTTATGCAGTTAATGTTGCAGGCAATGGCACAGGCCACACCGTAACTGTTAACGGCGGCTCCTACGAAGGCGCGAACGTCATCAATGTCTACGGCGCAAACAACACAGTTGTTATTAAGGATGCAACACTGAACTGCACATATCCCAACAATGATATGTATGAAGGCGCTTGTATCTGGGTCCTGCAGAATCAGGGTTCCTCTGTTGAAGCAACCGGCAATACCTTTAACGGTAACAATGCAGTTGCATTCAACCTGGGCACAGGCACAACCCTGACCGAAAGCAACAACATCGACAACACCAAGTTTGTTGTTGCAAAGATCGGCAATACCTACTTTGCAACTCTGGAAGAAGCTCTGGCGTCCGACGCAGGCAACGAAGTCGTACTGCTGAAGCCCTATGTTGTCAAGGCTGGTGAGACAGTCGTTCTGGATCTGAACGGTAAGACCGTTTCCATGGAAAAGGAGTGCACAGCTTCCTTTGAAATGATCTCCAACAAGGGCGATCTGACCATCAAGAACGGTACAGTTTCCTTCAAGGATACCGGCGCGGGCGATCCCACCTTCGGCTGGGGCTCCTACACCATCCGTAATACAGGCAACCTGACCGTTGAAAATGCAACCATCGAGCATCTGGGCGAGCAGGCATTTGCAAAGCATATGATCTGTGCCATCTTCCAGTACTCTGGTTCCACAACCATCAACGGCGGTACAATTTCCACACCCAACTATCGTTCCATCCGTCTGTGGAAGGGCGATATGACCATCAATGGCGGCACAATGAACGGCCAGGTATGGGTACAGGCAGTTGACAATACTGCTGACCTGACCATTAACGGCGGTACATTCAGCCCCAATGGCGGGGATGGTTCTTC
>JAZQVC010000034.1:0-1982 GCA_045631645.1 Oscillospiraceae bacterium | reverse complement strand
AGTTTCCGACTATGCCCTTCCCGTCCCCGATTTTGCCGACGTGAAGTCACAGGAAAATGTTAAAAGAGCTCTGGAGGTTGCCGCCGCCGGCGGTCACAACATACTGCTCGTTGGCCCTCCCGGCTCGGGCAAAAGCATGCTGGCCAAGCGCCTTCCCGGAATTTTGCCGGATATGAGCCGACAGGAGATGACGGAGGCCACGGAAGTTCACTCCGTTGCGGGAAACACAACTCCCGACCGCCCCATAGTCTCCCTCCGCCCCTTCCGCGCCCCCCACCACACTGTTTCCCACGTGGCAATGAGCGGCGGAAGCAATCTCCGTCCCGGCGAAATAAGCCTTGCCCATACGGGCGTCCTATTTTTGGACGAGCTTCCCGAGTTTTCCCGTAGTACTCTTGAAGTTTTGCGCCAGCCCCTTGAGGACGGAAAAATAATCGTCTCCCGCGCTGCAGGAAGCTACTCCTTCCCCAGCCGCTTTATGCTGGTATGCGCCATGAATCCCTGCAAATGCGGATGGTATGGCCACAGCGGCGGACGCTGCCGCTGCACAGAGTCCTCTCTGCGCCAGTATCAAAGCCGCATTTCCGGCCCTCTTATGGACCGCATAGACATCATTGTTGAAGTTCCCGCTCTGGATTTCGATTCCTTGCGAGAGCGCCCCAAAGGGGAGAGCAGCAGCGAGATAAAAGCAAGAGTCAATGCCGCAAGAGCCATCCAAAGCCGCCGCTTCGGCGACAAGGGCACTTCCTGCAATGCCTATATGCAGCCTAAGGAGATGCGCCATCACTGCGCCCTCAGCAGCGAATGCGAGGAACTGATGCGCGGCGCTTTCGAAGCTCTCGGCCTCACCGCCAGAAGCTATGACCGCATTTTGCGAGTAGCCCGCACCATTGCCGACCTTGACGGAAGCGAGGAAATTCTTCCCCAGCATATAGCCGAAGCTGTGCAGTACCGCAGCTACACCCTCTATGACAGTAATTGAGGAGTTTATTCAATGAACGATATTATTTTGCTTAAACAGGGCGAAATTGTCCTGAAAGGCCTTAACAGAAGAAATTTCGAGCAGAAGCTGGTGGCTAATGTTGTCCGCCGCCTCCGCGAATTCGGCACTTTCAAGGTATATGCCCTTCAGTCCACCATATATGTTGAGCCTCAGGACGCTAATTGCGATATGGACGGCGCCTTTGAGGCACTCCAGACCGTTTTCGGCGTAATCGCCATCACCCGCGCCGCCGCCTGCGAGAAAGACCCCGATGCCATCGCAGCCAAGGCGATTGAATATCTTGCCGAGGATATGGCTGCTGCCCGCTCTTTCAAGGTTGAGTCCAAGCGCAGCGATAAGCGCTTCCCCCTCACCAGCATTGAGCTGAGCCAGCATGTTGGCGGTCTCCTCTCCGAGGCCTTCCCCGACACCGAGGTTGATGTCCGCTCCCCCGAACTCACCGTCCATGTTGAAGTGCGCGATCTTGCCGCCTATGTCCACTCCAGCCCCCTGCCCGGCGCAGGCGGAATGCCCGTGGGCAGCAACGGCAGAGCCGTCACCCTGCTCTCCGGCGGCATAGACAGCCCCGTCAGCAGCTATATGATAGCCAAGCGCGGTGTCCACCTCATCCCCGTCCACTTCTTCTCCTTCCCCTATACCAGCGAAGCTGCCAAGGAAAAGGTTCTCACTCTTGCCGAAAAGCTCACCGCCTACTGCGGCAAGCTTATGGTTGAGATTGTCCCCTTCACCCGTATTCAGGAAGAGATTCGCGACAAGTGTCACGAAGACTACTTTACCCTCGTTATGCGCAGAATGATGATGCGTATTGCACAAAAGGTTGCCATTAACCAGAATTGCGGTTGCCTTATAACCGGTGAAAGTCTGGGTCAGGTGGCAAGTCAGACTATGGAAGCCATGGCGGTTACCGGCGCTGTGGTGGACCTGCCCATCTTTATGCCCCTGGTAGGCATGGATAAGGAGGATATTGTGTCCATTGCCC
>JAZQVC010000033.1:0-21253 GCA_045631645.1 Oscillospiraceae bacterium | reverse complement strand
TGCGAGCAAAGCTCCTGTGCATTTTCAGCCACATGAGTTTTCGCAGAAATCCAAAATATACCGCGCCAAGCTTCATTCGAAGAGAAGATCTATATTGGGGCTTTTCCATATCTCGATACACCTCCGCAGCACAGGGTTGTTGATGCGATTATATGCCGTTATTGCATCAAATCTGTTTTATATTGGTGCGATAGGTTTAAAAACCGCAGAAGCCGATGCCACCGGTTCATGCTCTTCGCCCTCGCGGTAAGCCTTGCACTCGCAATGGACGATGCTGCGCCCGGCGTAGGTCACAACGGCGCGCACGTTTATTCTGTCGGTAGCGTACACCGCGCGCAGGAACGATGTCTGCAGCGAAACGGTAACACTGCGCCCACCGCAGACGGCGCTTGCAAGAACACCCAGCGCGCTGTCCATCATCGCAATGACGATGCCGCCGTGGATAATACCAAGGGGATTTTCCTGCCAGCTCTGCGCCGTGAACCCAAGCTCAATGCTCATTTCGTCCGCATTGCATCCGATAAAGCGCGGGGCGAGCATTCCGCAGAAACGGTCAGGGTCTACGTTCACGCGCTCGATAAAGTCTATTATTCTCAGAGTGAATTCTGTTTGCGTCATATTTCTGCACTTCCTTTGCTGTAAAATTCTATCACCCGCAGCTCAGTTTGTAAATCGGCAGAATGTTTTTTGCGGAAAATGCTTGACAAACGAAGTGTATCGGTGTATTTTAACTGTACTAATACAGCTAATACAGTTAGTGCAGAGAGGTGAAGTCTGTGATAACAATAAATTACAGAGACCCCCGTCCCATATATGTTCAGGTTATGGATGCTCTCCAGAAGCTCATCGTTTCGGGCGTTATAGCTCCCGACGAGAAAATGCCCTCTGTGAGAGAGCTTGCCCAGTCTTTGGCCATCAATCCCAACACCATTCAGCGTGCCTACAGGGAGCTTGAAGGCAGGGGCTATATCTACTCCATAGCCGGCAAGGGCAGTTTTGCCGCCCACAAAATGGATGTGGACACAGGAAGAAGAAATGAACTCCTCAAAACCCTTGGGGAGACAGTTAAGGAGCTTCGCTATCTTGGCGTAAGCGACGAGGACATTGAGCGATATCTGAAAGGAGGCAGCGAAGAATGATTCAGATAAAAAATGTCAGCAAGAGTTTTGACGGCTTTATGGCTCTGGACGGCATAAGCATCCATGTTCCAAAAGGAGGCATTTATGGTCTCGTTGGACCAAACGGCAGCGGAAAGAGCACCCTCATCCGCAATATTATGGGTATTTACCGCCCCGATGGCGGCGAGATAGAGGTGGACGGTCAGCCCGTCTACGAAAACCCCGCCGTTAAAGAGAGCATTGCCTACATCCCCGATGATATTTTCTATTTCCTCCAGTCCACTGTGAAGGATCTGATGAAATATTACAGGGGCATTTATCCTCGCTTCGACATGGAGCGCTATGAAAAACTCAAGGGAGTTTTCAATCTTGACGAAAATATGCCAATCCGCCGCATGAGCAAGGGTATGCAGAAGCAGGCCGCTTTCTGGCTTTGCATGTGCATGCGCCCCAAAGTGATGGTGCTGGATGAGCCCGTTGACGGTCTTGACCCCGTTATGCGCCGTCAGGTTTGGAGCATAATCATGTCCGATGTGGCTGAGCACGGCACAACCGTTCTGGTTTCCAGCCATAACCTCCGCGAGCTTGAGGATGTCTGCGACCATGTAGGCATCATTGACCACGGAAGACTCCTTTTGGAGCGCAGCCTCAGCGAGCTTCAGGAGAACATCAGCAAAATCCAGATTGCCCTGCCCGAGGGAAGAGAGCTTCCCGAAGGTTTGGACATTCTTCATACCGCCTCCACGGGCAGACTGCGCACCATCATTGTCCGCGGCGAGCCCGGCGCGGTGCTTTTGGCTTTGCAGGAGAGCGAGCCTTTGTTCATGGACGCTCTGCCCCTGAGCCTTGAGGAAATTTTTATTTATGAGTTGGGAGGTGCAGACTATGCTGTCAAAGAAATCGTACTTTAACAAGGCCATTTTCCTGAACACTCTCAAACGCTTCTGGCCGCTGTGGTTCATCTATTTTGCGGTTTGGATGCTGGCCGGCCCCGTTGCAGCGGTCTCCGACTATGTTTCAAAGCTCTCAAGCCTTCAGCGGGATATTATTGAGCTTGCCAATGTGGGCGGAATTTTAAGCGGCATGGGGCTGGGCGCTCTCTCCGCGATGAGCGTATGGAGCTTTATGTATAACTCCAAGACCATGTCCGGCATTGCAAGCCTGCCCGTTAAAAGAGAGGGTGTTTTCTTCTCCGCAACTTTGGCAGGAGCGCTCCCCGCCATTATAATCAACGCTGTGACCTTTGCCCTGTGCGCCCTCGTTCATTATTTCAAGGGCTTTGGGGGAGCGGTGGTTTTTGACCTGCAGGCATTTGCCATTGTCACTATGATGTTCATTTTCTTCTATGGCTTTGCAAACCTCTGCGCCCAGCTTACCGGCAATATAGTAATTTTGCCCATCGTGTTTGCGGTGCTTAACTTTGTGGCAGCCGTTGCCGAGGCCATTGCGGGAAGTTTGATAGAGGTCATAATTTTCGGCAAAAGCTATTCAGGCGGACCCATTTCCAGATATCTGAGTCCCATTGTGGGCATGTGGCAGAGCGGACCCGGATCTATCACCGAGTATAATCCCGCCACGGGCGGTCACAATGTTATAGGCGTATTCTACCGAGGTTGGGCTTTGATTGCCATCTGCTGTGCCGTTGGTATAATAATGTACTTCGGAGCGATGGCTCTCTATCGCCGCAGACGGATGGAAAGCGTGGGCGATGTTGTTGCAATCGATGCGCTCAAGCCCGTTTTCAAATACTGCATGACCTTTGGGGGAGCGCTCTTCTCCGGGGCTATTTTCTACAGCATCCTTATAAACAGCTTCTGGATGACTCCTTTTGCTGAGGCGATGTGCATACTCTTGTTTATGCTCATCGGTGCCTTTGTGGGTTATTTTGCCGCGGAGATGCTTATTTATAAGTCCTTCCGCGTGTTTAAAGGCAGATGGAAGGGCCTCATTGTCAGCTGCGCCATAATCTGCGTATGCATGCTTGCTCTGGAAACAGACCTTTTGGGCATCGAGCGCCGCGTTCCCGACGCGGAGGATGTGGAGAGCGTTTTCGTTGTGGGCAGCGATGCCATTATATATGAGCAGCCGGAAAACATTGCCGCCGCTATTGCCCTCCACAAAAGTGTGGTGGAAAATAAGGCCATTCACGAGAGAGACACAGGCCTTGGCAGCTCCTTCCATATCACCTATACTCTGAAAAACGGTAATACCCTCAGCAGAATTTATTATATCCGCTACGGCATCAATCCCGAGGACGTGGAAGCTCTGGAAAATCTCCAGAACAGCGCCGAGGCCATAGAAATGAGAAAGGCTCTGCCCTTTGTTCCCACTGCCGAAAACTTTGCCAGCGGTCAGCTTCGCGCCACCGTAACTCTGGAAGAGCTTATGGAGCTCAATCCGGATATGAGCGAGGAAGATATCGTCATTATCAACTACTATGGCTATGACGAGAGCTACGTGCTCAAGCAGATGAGCCCCGCCGAAAAGGAAGAGCTCATGGGCGATTATAAAAACACCGCAAGTGACTATAGACTCAAATCCTTCCACCATAATTACGGATTCTCCGGCGAGGAAATGTGGGAGCTTTGGAGCCGGTGCATTCTTCCCGATCTTGCCGAGGGCAAGGTGGGCAAGCTCTGGATAATTGAGGACGAGGAGTATCTCAATAATGTTTACTCCGCACGCATAGAGCTGGAGCTGCGCTACACCGAAAGTCAGGTTATCGACAAGGAGCTTTCTGACGAAATGAGTTATACAATGTCTGCGGCGATAGCTCCCACTTCTGAGCCCAGACCCATCACCGGTGATATAAAGTATATGAGCTTCTACACCGTGCCCACCGTTGGCAGCCGCACCGAGGCATGGCTTCTTGACCACGGCGTCATTTTGCACACCGTGGGCGAGGAGAGAGGCCTCACCGGCGAAAACTCCTACGATTGGGGTAAATACGAATATTGATAAAGCGAAACAGACCTGCGTGAGCAGGTCTGTTTTTTCGCAGCAGTAGGCTTTGGCGGCGGGAGTAAACCCCCGCCCTACGGGGGGGGAACATATTATGAGGAACAATCCCTCCGCCTCGCGTTGCTCGGCACCTCCCTTTACACAAGGGAGGCTTTAAAGGTGCGCTGTAAAACAGTACGAGGTGAAATCTCGGTGGCGACGAACAGTCGCCTCGAGGCAGCAGCGTCCCGAGCGGAAAACGTCGGGGCGTTAAGAAAATGTGCCGGAGACAAACACCTCATCCGTCTGCCTTCGGCAGCCACCTTCCCCTCAAGGGGAAGGCTTTAAACAATCCCTTCGTCATTTGCTTCGCAAATGCCACCTCCCTTTGCAAGGGAGGCATTAAAAGGAAAAGCAACTGCCCTCACGCAAAATCAGTCGATTAATTATATCCCTCCGATAATTGACCTTTGAAATATGGCGTGATATAATACAGTGTTCTAATATACATTATTGTAACAAACTGGAGAAAATGCTTATGTGGATAGCTGATAAATGGCAGGATTTTGAACTTATAGACTGTTCCCGTGGAGAAAAGCTGGAGCGTTGGGGAAACCAGATTCTCATCCGCCCCGACCCTCAGGCAATATGGCAGACCCCTCGCGATAACCCCCTTTGGCGCAAGCCCTCCGCTCGCTACAGCCGCTCAAGCACTGGCGGCGGACATTGGGATAAATCCTCTGTTCCCGAGTCCTGGAAAATCAATTACGGCGAGCTGACCTTCAACGTGAAGCCCATGAACTTCAAGCACACCGGTCTTTTCCCCGAGCAGGCAAGCAACTGGGACTATATCATGGAGAAAATACGCGGAGCGGGCAGACCCGTCAGCGTCCTTAACCTCTTCGGCTACACCGGTGCAGCCACTGTTGCCGCCGCAAAAGCGGGAGCAAGCGTATGCCATGTTGACGCCGCAAAGGGTATGGTAGCCTGGGGCAAGGAAAATGCCGAGGCAAGCGGTGTGCGCGAAGCACCCATCCGCTGGATAGTTGATGACTGCGCAAAGTTTGTTGAGCGCGAGATTCGCCGCGGCAGACGCTATGACGCTATCATTATGGATCCTCCCTCCTATGGCAGAGGCCCCGGCGGCGAGGTTTGGAGACTTGAGGACAACATCTGGGATTTCGTTGAGCTTACAAGCCGCGTTCTCAGCGACGATCCTCTTTTCGTCATCATCAATTCTTACACCACCGGTCTCAGCGCATCCACCATCGGCTATATTGCCGACAGCATCTTCACCAAAAAATTCGGCGGTCACAGCGAGAGTCAGGAGCTGGGTCTGAGAGTTACGGACACCGGCCTTGCACTGCCTTGCGGGGCAAGCTGCCGCTGGGAAAGATAAGTAAATGGATTCCATCATCAGGATAGAAAACTTAACATTTGCCTACGGCGAGGGGGAAGCGCCGGCCGTAAAGAATCTTTCGCTGGAGATAGAGCGAGGTTCGTTTGTGGCAGTGCTGGGTCATAACGGCAGCGGAAAGAGCACCTTTGCCAAGCATCTCAACGCCATTTTGCTCCCCACAGAGGGAAAGGTGTATGTGAAGGGAATGGACACCTCTCTTGAGGAGCATACCATAGACATACGCCGCAGCGTGGGCATGGTTTTTCAGAATCCCGACAACCAGATAGTTGCCAGCGTTGTTGAGGACGATGTTGCCTTCGCTCCTGAAAATCTGGGAGTGCCCAGCGAGGAAATAAGGCTTCGCGTCGATGAGGCGCTGAAAAGCGTGGGCATGTATGACTACCGCCTCCACGCACCCCATCGTCTCAGCGGCGGACAGAAGCAGCGCGTTGCAATCGCGGGCGTTCTTGCAATGGAGCCCGAGTGCATAGTGCTGGATGAGCCCACCGCCATGCTTGACCCCATAGGACGCAGAGAGGTTCTTGCCGCCATAGAGCGCCTTCGCAGCAAGAAGGGCATGACGGTTATCCTCATAACCCACCATATGGACGAATGCATAGACGCCGACAGACTTATCGTTATGAGCGGCGGAAGAATAGTTGCCGACGGAAAGCCCAAAGAGGTTTTCACTCAGGTTGAAACCATGTGCGCCGAGGGTCTTGCAGTACCCGAGACCACAGAACTTATCTACGGTCTGCGTGCCGCAGGCTGGGAAGTGCCTCTTGAGGCTCTCAGCATCGAGGAATGCGCAGACGCAATAGCAGAATTTTTCAAGAAGGACAAGTAATATGCCTGTTATCCGTACGGAGGGATTGTCCCATATTTACAGCCGGGGCACTCCATTCGAAAAACTTGCCATTGACAATATAAATATCGATATTGCTTCCGGCGAATTTGTCGGCATCATAGGCCATACAGGCAGCGGAAAAAGCACCTTTATCCAGCATCTCAACGGCCTTCTCCCTCCAAGTAAGGGAAAGGTTATAGTCGATGATGTGGATATCGCTTCCTCCAAAGCGGCCACAAGAGATGTCCGCTTCAAGGTGGGACTTGTTTTCCAGTATCCCGAATATCAGCTTTTCGAGGAGACTGTCTACAAGGATATCGCCTTCGGACCTAAGAATATGGGTCTCAGCAGCGAGGAAATTGACAGAAGAGTCCGCGCCGCCGCAGGCTTCGTTGGAGTAAGCGAGGAGCTTTTTGAGGTTTCTCCCCTTGAGCTGAGCGGAGGTCAGAAGCGCCGCGTTGCCATTGCGGGTGTTATAGCAATGGAGCCCAAAGTGCTCATTCTCGATGAGCCCACTGCAGGTCTTGACCCCGCAGGCAGAGAGAGCATTCTGGGCAATATAGGCTACTATCAGCGCACAACGGGAGCAACGGTGCTGCTTATCAGCCACAGTATGGACGATGTTGCCCGCATAGCAAGCCGCCTTGTGGTCTTCAACGAAGGACGCATAGCCATGGACGGAACTCCTGCCGAGGTTTTTGAAAGAGCGGAGGAGCTCACCGCTATGGGTCTCACGGTGCCCAAGGCAACGGAGATTGCCCTTGCGCTCCGCCGCAGAGGAATTGACATTCCCCAGAGCATTTATACCACGAATTATCTTCGCAAAATGCTCATAAACCTGAGAGAGGGGGATGAGCAATGCTGAAGGACGTAACTCTCGGCCAGTATTTTCCCGGCAGCAGCATAATCCACCGCCTCGACCCCAGAGCAAAAATAATCTGGCTTGTGGGCTATATTGTGGCTCTCTTCCTTGTGAAGGGCTGGGCAGGTTACCTGCTTATGATTGCCACCCTTATCGCCTTCGCCGCCATTGCCCACATAGGGGCAAAAGCTATGCTGAAGGGTCTCAAGCCCCT
Organism: Oscillospiraceae bacterium; assembly: GCA_045631645.1. Classification (GTDB taxonomy): domain Bacteria; phylum Bacillota; class Clostridia; order Oscillospirales; family Oscillospiraceae; genus SIG459. Next base: position 13,873 of record JAZQVC010000033.1, on the reverse strand, counting down.
TGTTTTTATCGTTGTTTTCACAGGAATAATAAATCTTTTCTATGGAAGCGGAGAACCCATTGTCCAGTTTTGGATATTCAAAATCACTCTCAACGGCATAAAAACCGCCATTTACATGGTTTTGCGCATAATGCTTCTGGTCTGCGGAACATTCCTTTTGACCTACACCACCTCACCTCTGCAGCTTACCGACGGTTTGGAGCGGCTTTTAAGTCCCCTGAAAAAAATCAAAATACCCGTTCATGAGCTGAGCATGATGATGAGCATTGCCCTTCGCTTTATCCCCACCCTTATTGAGGAGACGGACAAAATAATGTCCGCCCAAAAGGCGAGAGGAGCGGGCTTTGACACAGGCAAGCTTACGGAAAGAGCAAAGGCTCTTATCCCCATGCTTGTTCCCCTTTTCGTAAGCGCTTTTCGCCGCGCCGATGAGCTTGCAACGGCAATGGAATGCCGCTGCTATCAGGGTGGAGAGGGCAGAACAAGAATGAAACAGCTCCATTTTGCCACCCGTGATGCAATTGCGTTGCTTTGCTGCGCAATAATAATTGCAGCGGTGTGCGTTCTCAGACATTTCGGACTGTAAGCTCCCTATAAAGAAAGGTTGAATTACTATGTTTAAGAGAAAAAAAGAAGGCCCCGTTATGGAATGGATATATATCATAGTGGGTCTTTTCGCCATAGGCATCAGCTTCTACCACTGGATTTTCTGATGGAGAGACAGCCCGGTGAGCGCAATATTGCGCTGAGACTTATGTATGATGGTTCCGCTTATCACGGCTGGCAGGTTCAGAAGACCGAGATAAGCGTTGCGGAAACTTTGGAAATTGCCCTTTCCAAGGTCTGCGGACACAAAGTTAAGGTTGTTGGCTGCGGACGGACGGATGCGGGAGTTCACGCTCTGCGCTACTGCGCCAATTTCCGCACAACTTCCCGCATACCTATAGACAGACTGCCTCTTGCAGTGAATTCCCGTCTGCCCGCCGATATAGCGGTTACGGACGCGGTTGAAGCGCCATGGGAATTCAATGCCATTGGCTCTTGCATAAAAAAAGAATATATCTATAAAATCCACGCAAGCCGCATCCGCGACCCCTTCCTTGAAAAGCGCGCCTGCTTTTACCCCTCCGCTTTGGACATAGACAAGATGGAGAGGGCGGGCAGAGCCTTTGAGGGAACTCACGATTTCGCGGCGGTGAGAAGTGTAGGCACACCCACGAAAACCACGGTGCGCACCGTTTATTGGTGCCGCACAAAGCGAGAGGGCGACCTTATAACCATCGCGGTGTGCGCCGACGGATTTCTTTATAATATGGTGCGCGCCATTGTAGGAACAATGGTGTATGCATCCTACGGAAAAATTGAGCCGGAGGATATTCCAGCTCTCCTTGAAAAGGGAGACAGACGGCTCACAGGACCCACAATGCCCCCTCAGGGACTTTATCTCAACCGGATATGGTATGAGGGCGAAGTGGGAAAAATGATGGAATAAAAGCTTATCAACTACTGTTAAGAAAAAGAGGGATTGGAATGAAAACTGCAATAGACATTCTGCTTTTGGTAATACTGGTATACGGCACATGGACCGGTTATAAGAGAGGACTTATTATGGGTCTTGCCGGCGTGCTTGTGCTTGTCGTGTCCATTTATGGCGCAAACCTTCTCAGCAATGCCTTCTCCTATGATGTTGTGCCTGCGCTCAAACCCTTTGCAGGTGGCTATATCGAGAAGATGGTGGATGGCGATGACGGCGTTCTCCAGTCCATGGACTGGGAAAATGACCATAACTATTCCCTCAACGACCTGCTCTCTCAGTACACCGATGAGCATGATGAGTTCGCTGCCGAGTGCTTCCGCCGTCTGGGCATCACTCCCTCCGCAGCCGACGTTATGGCAGAGTCTGCCGTGAACTATTCCGAGGAGCATAATGAAAACCTTGTGGACGCCATTGTTCACGAGCTATGCGCCCGCATAAGCTATATGGGATGCTTCGTGATAGCCTTCCTGATCATAGCCATTATACTTACTGTGGTTATTAATCTGCCCAACCTGAGTTACAAGATACCCCATTTTGACCTTGTGAACGATATCGCGGGAACAGTTATAGGTTTTCTCACCGCGGTTTACTATTGCGCAATTTTCGTATGGGCTTTGAAGTTCATGGGAATAATCATCGGCGGCGAAACTCTCAGCGATACCATTCTTGGCGGATGGTTCCTCAAGCACGACCTGATTGCAAAAATTCTTGGTGCATAATTTGGAGATAATCAATGGATAGACCCACTCTCTGTTCCCGCTGCAAAAAGAACGTGGCGGTAATATTCATTACGAAAATAGAAAATGGCGAAAGCAAAAACGAAGGTCTTTGCCTTAAGTGCGCCAGAGAGCTGCATATAAAGCCCATCGACGATATGATTGGCAAAATGGGGCTCAGCGATGACGATCTTGAGGCTCTCACCAACGATATGTCCTCTCTTATGAACGGAGAGGGTCTTGCTGCATTGCAGGATGCCATGAGCGAAGGCGATGACGCAGAGGGCGATGACGAGGGCAAAACCGCAACCTTCCCCTTCCTCAGCCGCCTTATGGGCGGACAAAATCCCCCTGCCAATCAGGCTGGTAACCCCAACGGAAACGAAGGAGCCAAGGCAGGCGGCAAAGAGAGCAAAGGCAAGAAAAAGTTTTTGGATAGCTACTGCATAAACCTTACCGAAAGAGCCAGATCTGGCAAGCTGGATTCCATGATTGGCCGCGCCGAGGAGCTGGAGCGTGTTATCCAGATTCTCAACCGCCGCCAGAAGAACAATCCCTGCCTTATAGGTGAGCCCGGCGTTGGTAAAACCGCCATCGCTGAGGGTCTTGCCCAGCGCATAGCCGCTGGCAGCGTGCCCTATAAGCTGAAGGATAAAGAGGTTTATCTTCTTGACCTCACCGCCCTTGTGGCAGGAACTCAGTTCCGCGGACAGTTTGAAAGCCGCATGAAGGGGCTCATTCAGGAGATCACCCGCGAGGGAAATGTTATCCTTGTCATTGACGAGGTTCATAACATCGTGGGCGCAGGCGACGCGGAAGGCAGCATGAATGCCGCCAACATCCTCAAGCCCGCCCTCAGCCGAGGTGAAATTCAGGTTATCGGCGCAACCACTTTTGCCGAATACCGCAAGCACATTGAAAAGGACGCTGCCCTTGAGAGAAGATTCCAGCCTGTCACCGTGGCTGAGCCCAGCATTTCCGACAGCGTTAAAATATTGGAGGGCATAGCCCACTACTATGAGCAGTATCACGGTGTCACTATCCCCAAGGAGATGTGCCGACTGGCTGTAACTCTCAGCGAGAGATATATAAGCGACCGTTTCCTCCCCGATAAGGCCATTGACCTTATTGACGAGGCCTGCTCCGATGTTAATCTGAAAAACACCGATCTTGCCCGTATGGACGCCATCGGCAAGGATATTGCCGATCTTGACAAAGAGCGCGAGCTTCTTATGGCGGATACGGAAAACGAGCATTATGAGCGCCTTGCTCAGCTTCGCGCTGAAAACCTGCGCCTTGAAAATGAGCTTTTGGAGCTTCGCACCAAAGGCCGTCCCGTTCTCAGCGAGGAAAATCTTGCCCGTATTATTGAACTTTGGACAAAAATCCCCGCTTCCTCCATCCGCGCCGATGAGTATGAGCGTCTCAGCTCCCTTGCTCAGCGCCTGAAGAGCCATGTGGTTGGTCAGGATGAGGCTGTGGAGAGCGTATGCGCCGCAATAAAGCGCAGCCGCGTTGGTCTGCAGGCAAAGCGCAAGCCTGTAAGCTTTATCTTTGTTGGCAGCACCGGCATCGGCAAAACGGAGCTTGTTAAGCGTCTTGCTGATGAACTTTTCGATTCTCCCGAATCTCTCATTCGTCTGGATATGTCCGAATTCATGGAAAAGCACACCGTTTCACGTCTTATAGGTTCTCCTCCCGGCTATGTTGGCTATGATGAGGCAGGTCAGCTCACCGAGAAGATCCGCCGCAGACCCTATTCCGTGGTGCTTTTCGATGAACTTGAGAAGGCTCATCCCGATGTGCTGAACATTCTGCTCCAGATTCTTGATGACGGACGCATAACCGATGCACAGGGACGCACCGTAAATTTTGAAAACACTGTTATAATAATGACCACCAATGCCGGCAGCAATAGCCGCGGCGGCGGTCTTGGCTTCGGACAGAGCATCAATGAGCTCAGCCGCGACAAGGCGCTGAAGGCGCTCAACGAATTCCTCCGTCCTGAGTTTATAAACCGCGTGGATGAGATTGTTTATTTCAACCACCTCACCGAAGAAAACTTCCGCGCGATTGCAAAGCTTATGCTTGCAGAGCTTGGGGAAGTTATGGCTGCCAAGGGCATTGCTTTTGGCTATGATGAGGCTTTGGTGGATTATCTTGTGAAGCGCAGCTTCAGCCAGACCTATGGCGCGCGCAATCTTCGCCGCACTATTCAGAAGGAAATTGAAGATGTTGTTGCCGCAAAAATCGTTGACGAGCTTCGCGGCAATGCAAGAGCTATCACTCTCGGAAGCGATGGCGAGAAGGTAATTATCAGCGCTGAATGAGCACAAAGGGGTAAAAAGATATGAAGAACAATAAAAGCGGAAAAGGCTTGAAATGCTGCATCAACGGCGATGAGCATCTCACAAGCGCAGTTGGATTCTTCGTGCTGGGTGCACTGCTTATTGCCGGAGGAGCTATCACCGGCCTGGCATTTCTCGGCCTTATAGGAGGCGGCTGCTTCGTTCTGGGTCTGGAGCGCCTTGTTCGCCGCTCTGCTGCAAAGGCCGGCGGCACCATGTCAGACCTGAAGGCGGACGAGGAAAAAAACCGCAACAGAAAAAAAACAATAACGTGAATAACAAAAAACCCCCTGCGCGGTAAAGCGCAGGGAGTTTTTTTAGCGGCGTGATGTGGTCAGTTAAAGGCTCCCTTGCAAAGGGGGCTGTCTGCGAAGCAGACTGGGGGATTGGTTTGTATAGGTCTCCGACGGCCATATTCTTTTCGTGTGGCCGAAAAGAATATGGAAAGAAAAGTCCAGCAAAGAGGGGCGTGGAATGCCCCTCTTTGGAAACACCCTCGGTGCGGAGGTGGAAAATGCATTGTGCCACATAATCAAATCCTAAATTTTAGCGTGCGCACCTCGTTTTCCGCTCGGGACGCTGCTGCGCCATGGCACCTGCTCGGCGCCACGGGGATTTTTCCTCGTACTATTTGTAGGTGCGGACCAATGTGTCCGCCCGCATAAGCCTCCCTCTGCCGAGGGAGGTGGATTCGCCGAAGGCGAAGACGGAGGGAGAGAAAAAGCCTCCCTTCACACAAGGGAGGCTTTGGATTGCGGAAAAGGATTTTATTTATTTCAAAAAGGCGTTTTGGGTGATGGCATCGAACTGCTCATCGCTGAGGGTGCAATGGAAGAAAAGTTCATAAAACTCCTTGACCTCTTCCTTTACATCGAAATCGCAATATTCGGGGTAAAGAACTGCAGTGAGCCAGATGAGACCAAGGATGCGCTGGGCGCCCGGAGGGCTTCCAAGCCAGTTGAGAGGTGCGCAGGGAACGAGAAGGCACTTGCCCTCCTTAACCGCCCGAAGCTCCGCCCACGCAGGATCGGTTTCAAGGCTTGCGTAGCTTTCGGCAGTGCCGAAAATGACATACTCGCTATCCCAGAGTGCCACCTGCTCCATGCCAACGGGATTGCCCGTGCCGCGGCTTACGGGCTCTTCCACAACTGCGGCATTATCGCAGAGAAGGTCGATTATCTCCGCATGGTAGCTGCCCTTTGCGATAACGCTCAGCTCCTCATAGCCGGGGATATATATTACCTGAGCTTTGTTTTCCCCAAGCTGCTCCATGATGGAGAGGGTGCGGTCATAGCTTTTCTCGCAGAAGGAGGCAAGAACTTCCGCCCGCTCTTCAAGACCAAGGAGTGCGCCAAGCTTGCGGTAGGTCTCGGGGAGGGACTCCAGAGTGGACTCGATGAAAACGCAGGGGATACCAAGCTGCTTCTGCAGAGCTTCAACATCTTCAGCGGTGCTTTTCTTGACTTCGCCTATGTCGATTATCAGCTGAGGGGCGGCAAGGGCGAGGGACTCAACGTTCAGATCGGCAGAGCCGTAAAGCTGACCGAAATAGGGGAGGGAGCGGTATTCCTCGGGGATGATGCCAAGGCTGTTAGTGTCCCATTTGCTTGCAAGACCCACAAACATCTCGGGGCAGAGGGCGAAGAGCACTATCTGGGAGAGAGGTCCCGTAGGCACAATGCGGCTTACTTCCTCGGGGACGGCCACGCTTCGTCCGCAGTCATCGGTAAATTCTACGGTCTTTACAGGATCTGCAGGGGGGACTACGCTTCCGCAGCCACTGAAAAGGCTGAGGACAAGGCTTGTAATAAGAATTGAAGTGATTGCTTTTTTCATAGGGAGTTTCCTTTCGGACGTTTATAAATCGGCGGGAACGCAGACGCGGACTTTGTCCTCCTTAAGGGAGCAGACCTCCACATCAACACCGTAGAGGGTGCTTATGAGGCTGCTGTTTATGGTGTCCTCGGGCTTGCCCCAGGCTAACACCTTGCCATCATGGATAGCAAGCACCTTGTGGGAATAGAGGAAAGCCTGGTCGGGGTCATGGGTGGACTGGATTATGGCATAACCCTCGGCGGCAAGATTTTTAACGGTGCGCATAACGCGGGTGCGGTTGCCGTAGTCAAGGTTGGCGCTGGGCTCGTCCATAATGAGGATTTTTGCCTGCTGGGCGATGGCACGGGCTATAAGAACAAGCTGCCTTTCGCCGCCAGAGATATTGGTGTAGCCGCGATTGGCAAGCTCTCCAATGCCAAGGCGCTCAAGAGCTTCCTTAGCAAGGGAAACCTGACGCTTGCCGGGAACGGACATTGCGTTCACCTGAGCGGTTGTGCCCATAAGCACCATGTCCATAACGGAGTAGTTGAATGTGGGGTAGTGGGATTGGGGGATATAGGCAATATGGGCGGCAAGCTCTTTGGCGCTGAAACCGGCAGTGGACTTTCCATCTATAAGGCATTGGCCGCTATCGGGCTTCAGCAGACTCAAAATGCAGCGGAAAAGGGTGCTTTTTCCTACACCGTTGGGGCCGAGAACGCTGAGAAGTTCACCGTATTCGGCGGAGAAGTTGAGTCCCTTCAAAACCTCTCTCTCGCCGTAGGAAAAGTGCAGGTCGCGTATTTCAAGACTCATATTCTCTCACCGTCCCTTGTTATAAGATAAATGAAGAAAGGCGCACCGATGAAGCTGGTGAGGATGCCTATGGGAATTTCCGTTGTCATGGCGTTGCGGGCGAGGTCGTCCACAAGGAGAAGGAAAAGAGCGCCGAAGAGCATGCTTGCGGGCATCAGGTGGCGGTAGTTATTGCCAACGAGGCGGCGTGCAAGATGGGGGATGACGAGACCCACCCAACCTATAACACCGCTGACGGATACGGCGGCGGCGGTTACAAGAGTGGCGCAAAGGATGACAAGGGTGCGAAGGCGGGGGGCATTCACGCCCATTGTGCGGGCTTCCTCGTCACCAAGAGTGAGGATGTTGATACGCCAGCGCAGAACGAAAAGAGGCACAATACCGATAAGCATGGGGATAAGAGCGAAGATAACATCTTTTCCATCGGCACCGTTGAGAGAGCCCATAAGCCAGTAGGTAATGGCAGGAAGCTGCTGGGCAGGGTCGGCCATAAGCTTGATGAAACTTGTGCCCGAGGAGAAGAGAGAACCTATCATAATACCTGCAAGAATAAGGCCTATGACCCTTTTGCCCTTGGCTCTTCCACCAACGAAGATGACAAGACCCACGCAGAGAAGACCGGAGGCGAAGGCAAAGACGGTGACCATAGCGTTGCCCAGACCGAGCACTATGGCGAGAGCTGCGCCAAAGGATGCGCCTGCGGATGCACCCAGAATGTCAGGTGCGGCCATGGGATTCTGGAAAGTGCCCTGATAGCTGGCGCCTGCGGCGCTGAGGGCGCAGCCCACAAGGCAGGCGAGGGCAATTCTGGGCAGACGGTGGCTCAGAAGAAGAGCCTCCTGAGTGGGAGACCAGAAGCTTTCAAGGGGGAAAACTCTGCTCCACAAAATGCCGCAAAGCTCCTTAAAGCCTATGGGATAGCGTCCCAGAACAACGCTGCCTATTATTGCCGCAATAAGGGCTGCGGATAATATTGCAATCACCGCGGAATATGATAAATGCTTTTTTTCCTTTTTCATAACTGACTCCTATGAAAAAACGGGTGCTTTCTGAGAGAAAGCACCCGTTGCTGTTGGTTTTGTTATTCCCCAATGGGGAGAAAAAACCGCTTCCTTCTCAAAATGTGAAGGCCATACTGTTTCCGGTATGACCCCGGTCGCATGCCATAGACCGAAATCCTTAGGCAAAACGACTCGAAAGCACCAAATATTCTGTTGTATTCAATATAAGGTGAAAAGGGGGAAAAGTCAAGGGAAATCCTTGGGCAGCTTTTTATAGACCGTATAATACATGGTTATGAAGCAGGCGCCGCCATGCGCATTATAATGTGCCATACCTCGCCCTTTGTGAAGTCGTTTTTTATCTCTTTCATTTTTCGCCTTTCAGGGTGATTATGCGGTCGCGAAGCTGGGCGGCGATTTCGAATTCCAGCATTTTTGCCGCTTCTTTCATCTTCTTTTCAAGCCGCTCTATCTCGGCCTTGCGCTCTTTTTCCGTCATCTTCACGCCGCTTTTGCCTTTGGCAGAGGGGGGAGCGGAGATGTCCATAAGTTCGCGGACACCTTTGATAACGGTTTGGGGAGTTATGCCGTGGAGGGCGTTATACTCGGTTTGCTTCTTGCGGCGGCGCTCGGTTTCGCCTATGGCGCGGCGCATGCTGCCGGTAACCGAGTCCGCATACATGATAACAAGACCTTCTGCGTTTCTTGCGGCGCGGCCAATAGTCTGGATAAGGCTGGTCTCGCTGCGGAGGAAGCCTTCCTTGTCCGCGTCCAGAATGGCAACAAGGCTGACCTCGGGCAGGTCAAGACCCTCGCGGAGGAGGTTTATACCTATAAGCACATCGAATTCTCCCAAACGCAGGTCGCGAATTATCTCCATGCGCTGCATAGCGTCAATATCGTGGTGCATATAGCGGCAGCGTATACCCGCGTTGGTGAGATAGCTGCTGAGATCCTCCGCCATGCGTTTGGTGAGGGTGGTGACCAGTGTGCGCTGGGAGCGGGAAGTGCGCTCGTGAATTTCCGCGATGAGGTCGTCGATCTGGTTTTCCGTGGGACGGACGGAGATTTCCGGATCTGTGAGACCTGTGGGGCGGATAATCTGCTCCGCAATACGCTGAGCACGTTCTTTTTCAAAGTCGCCGGGGGTTGCGGAGACATAGGTCACCTGATTGAGGCGCTGCTGAAATTCGGGGAATTTCAGAGGGCGGTTATCGAAAGCGGAGGGGAGGCGGAAGCCGAAATTAACAAGGGCTTCTTTTCTTGCCCTGTCGCCGTTATACATGGCGCGAACCTGAGGAAGGGTCACGTGGCTTTCGTCGATGAACATTATGAAGTCATCGGGGAAGTAATCCAGCAGAGTCATGGGGGGAGAGCCCTCCGCTCTTCCGGAAATTATGCGGCTGTAGTTTTCAATGCCGGAGCAGTAGCCAAGTTCTGTCATCATCTCAAGGTCATAGTTGGTGCGCTCTGCAATGCGCTGAGCCTCTATGAGCTTGCCTTGACTTTTGAAATATTCAACCCGCTCCTCACACTCTTTGCGAATTTCACGGGCGGCGCGCTCCATTTTTTCGTGGGTGGTGACATAGTGGCTTGCGGGCCATACGGGGATAGTCTGGAGATAGCGGATGGCCTTACCCGTGACGGGATTTATCTCGCTGATGCGCTCGATCTCGTCTCCGAAATATTCAACGCGGAGAGCGCTTTCCGCCCAATAGGCGGGCCAAAGCTCAACAGTGTCGCCGCGAACGCGGAACATATTGCGCTCGAAGGCAATGTCGTTGCGCTCATAGCGTATGTCTATGAGGCGGTGGAAAAGCTCATCCATGGGCAATTCAGCGCCCACGCGGAGGGTCACCATCATTTTTTCAAAATCATCGGGCTCGCCCAGACCGTAGATGCAGCTGACAGAGGCAACGACAATAACATCCCGACGCTCCAGCAAAGAGGCGGTGGCGGCAAGGCGGAGACGGTCTATTTCCTCGTTTATGCTGGCATCTTTCTCAATAAAGGTGTCTGTGCTGGGTATATAGGCCTCGGGCTGATAGTAATCGTAGTAAGACACAAAGTATTCAACGGCATTATCGGGGAAAAATTCACGAAACTCGCTGCAAAGCTGGGCGGCAAGGGTCTTGTTGTGAGCCAGCACCAGAGTGGGGCGCTGCACGGCCTCAATGACTTTTGCCATAGTATAGGTCTTGCCGGAGCCTGTAACGCCCAGAAGCACCTGCTCTTTCAGACCGCTTTTGATGCCGTCGGCAAGGGAAGCGATGGCTTCGGGCTGGTCGCCGGAGGGGGAGTATTCACTTTTAACCTTGAATTCGGGCATGGCGGCCTCCTGAGCACATAATTTCTGTATTTCATTATAACCGCTTCGTCATTCTTTTCAAGAGGAATAAACTTAACGCTTTTTTAACGGGTTTACAGGAATGCTTAACTTGCATGGGAGAATAAAATATAGTCTAATTTATATGTAATTTTTATTCTTGGAGGAAAAAATGCTTTTTGCTATTATACTGTTTGCGCTCACCTATATTCTTATGCTGACATTCCAGAAGTGGAGACCTGTTATTGCCATCGGCTCCGCTGTTATTTTTGTTGTCAGCGGCATGATGCCCTTTGGCAAACTGATGGAGTATATCGACTTCAACGTACTGCTTATGATTGCGGGCACTATGGGTACCGTTGCGCTGGTAATCGAGTCCAAAATGCCCTTCCTGCTTTCCGACATCATTGTTGAAAGAGTCAGCAATGTCAAATGGGCAATCGTAATTCTCTCCCTTTTTGCCGGAATCGTGTCTGCATTCATCGACAACGTGGCAACCGTGCTTATGATAGCCCCCATTGCTATGGCTATGGCAAAAAGATTGAATCTCAATCCCGTGCCCATGATTATCTCCATTGCCGTGTCCTCAAACCTGCAGGGCGCAGCAACTTTGGTGGGCGATACCACCAGCATCCTTCTGGGCGGCTACGCCAACATGAGCTTCAATGACTTCTTCGTGTATCAGGGCAAGCCCAGTATTTTCTTTGCCGTTGAGCTCGGCGCAGTTATCTCTGCAATCATCCTGCTCATCCTCTTCCGCAAGGAAACAGCCCCCGTTGAATCGGGAAAGAGAACCGTTGTTGAGGACTATGTCCCCACCGTGCTTCTGCTTGCAACCGTTGTGCTGCTCATTGTTGCATCCCTCTTCCCCTCCCGCCCCGCTCTCACCAACGGTATTATCTGCACCGCCCTTATGCTCATCGGCGCAGTGTATAACGCAATCCGCAAAAAGAGTTTCAAGGGATTCATCTCTCCCATAAAGGAAATCGACTACCAGACCGTGCTGCTGCTCTTCGGTCTCTTCATCGTTGTTGGCGGCATCTCCGAAATGGGCGTTGTGGATGCGGTCGCACAGCTCTTCACCAAGGTGGGCGGAGGAAACCTCTTCCTTATCTATACTATTATCGTCTGGGCCAGCGTTATAATCTCTGCCTTCATAGATAATATTCCCTATGTTGCAACCATGCTGCCTGTGGTGCAGGGCATAGCCGCAGCTCTCGGCGTTGACCCCACCGTTTTGTACTTCGGTCTTCTCTCCGGCGCAACTTTGGGCGGCAACCTGACCCCCGTGGGTGCAAGCGCCAATATCACCGGCATAGGCATTCTCCGCAAGGAGGGCTATGAGGTGAAAAACAGCGACTTTATGCGCATCGGCATCCCCTTCACTCTTGCGGCCATAATTCCGGCATACATTTATATCTGGATATTCTACGGAGTATAAACATAAAGATAATCCCCGCACCGAAAGGTGTGGGGATTGTTTTTTAATAACCTAAATAATTCAAAAGGCCGCTGCAGCCTTCGGAAACATCGTCCCATGTCTCCTGAAAATCTCCGGTGTACCAGGGGTCGGCAACATCTCCGGGGCGGGAGGTGAAATCCATAAGCAGGTGCATTTTGCTCTGGCTGTCGCCGCCGCATATGCGCTGCATGCGGCGCAGGTTGCTGCCGTCCATACAGATGAGAAGGTCATAATGGCGGTAGTCGGCGATGCTCATCTGCCTTGCGGTTTTGCCGGCGCAGCTTATGCCGTGCTCGGCGAGCTTGCGTCGGGCGGGAGGATAAACGCTGTTGCCTATTTCCTCCGTGCTGACGGCGGCAGAGGCAATCTCGAAATCTTCGGCAATCCCCGCCTTCTTCACCATATCCTTCATTATAAATTCCGCCATGGGACTTCTGCAGATATTGCCATGGCATACGAACAGCACCTTAATCATACGAAAAACCTCACTTTCGTTGGGAGCATTGTAGCATAACGAAACACCGATTGCAACCAATGGCTCACCGTCCCATCGGCAAGTGTTTCGCACCTAAAGTAGATGACAAAATATCCCTTTTAGGAGAAAAAGTCGTGAACTGGGCCTCTACTTGACTAAAAACATAATGCTTCCTATAATGTGTTTAGAACAATAGGAACCTAGCGGGAGGGCGATATAATGAAACGTATTGTTAGCTTGTTGATAGTGTTTGCAATTATAGTTTCTTTCTGTGCGTGTGGAGAGGGCGAGAATGCTCCGACCACAATGAATTCGGATATCCAAGATGGAACTAGGGGTGAGTTAATAGAAACAATTAAGGATGATATAACAAATTCAACAAACAAACAACCATCTATTTCGACGAAAGATGAGACTATACCTGAGCCAACATCGATATCAGATATTTGGGATGGCGTTGAAATTGATGAATACTTTAAGTTCAATTATGGTAGTTATGATGATTATTTGTCTCCGAAAGAGCTTGCAGATGTCGTTAATATGGCAGCGGAAATGAGCGCTAAGCCATCTAAAGCAGTAAGTAAAAAAATGGTGCTAATTCATCAAACCATCACAACTTTCGACAGTGAAACAAAGAAAACCTTTTTAGTTACAACAGATGGAGAGATTATTAGAGAGTATGCCCCAGTGGAATTTAATGGTGATTATTTACATACTGCACCCTACACTCGTGAATTCTTCGGCAACTATATCGTTGGCTTCGAATTGTTTTCTGAAGGTGGAACATTTATAAAAAAGCTTGATTTAATTGGCCCTATTCATGATTTGGTAGTGTTAGATGATGAGACATATTTGATATCTTATGTAAGTAAAGGCCATAATACCCTTTATTTTTTGTTTCCAGATGGAAGTTCTCAAGAATGGTATTTCAAACGAGATACATCACCATGGCCAGATACACCGATGACATATGGCGAAATTGCGAGTTTGCCTGTTGATTCTCGTGAAGACGGCATGTCTATAGGTTACATGAGTGAGGGATTAATGGGTGTTCACTATGTACGCGGATGGGATCATTATCTTTTTTACTACAACGAAAAAGGTGAACAAGTAATTAACCTGTCGCATACTGAAACACCGTATAAAGTTTATGAACTTGGATGTTTTAAGGATGGCCAAGCAGAAATTAAATTGGTAGGCGTGGACGAAAAAACCTATGTTGCGGTTATAAATACTGCTGGTGAATTTGTTGGCAATCCCTGTTTAATAAATGACTAAACTCGTCTACATAGACCCGCTTAAGTTTTTTCTCGCCAAGATAAACAGAGCCGCCGACCATCAGGAAGTCGGAGGCCAAGCGGACTTAGGAAGACAAGA
>JAZQVC010000032.1:0-6772 GCA_045631645.1 Oscillospiraceae bacterium | reverse complement strand
GGTGGCATTTGCGTAGCAAATGACGGATGAGGTGTTTTGGTCTCCGACGGACATATTCTTTTTGTGCCAGCAAAAAGAATATGGAAAAAAAAACAGGGAAAAGAGGGGCGCAGAAAGACCCTCCTTGGAAAAACCCCAAGTGCGGCAAATAGAAAACCATTGTGCCACATAATCGGCCCCCAAAGTCTATGGATTTCCCCTCGTATGCCGCTCAGGACGCTGCTGCGTAGAGCCGCCTGTTCGGCGCCACGGGGATTTTACCTCGTAATACACCGCACTCCCTCGTAAGGGGCAATGCCCACATCAGCCGATACAGCAAAACCGCCGTATTAAATAACGGCGGTTTTTATCCTCATTCCTCTCTGGAGGGACGGTTTTTCTGGAAATCCATATCTATCTTTTTGCCAAGCTGAGCCACAAAGCGCTTCATTTCAACGCGGGCAAGAAGACCGAAAACAGAAAGAATATAGCCCTGAGCGGATCTATACTTGATTTTGTTGACAAAGCTTACCTTGGTTTCGCAGGGACCCACGGGAGTAAGCTCGATGCGCCAATCGCTATAACTCATCCAAGTCTTCATCTGGAAGGCAAAAAGCTCGTTCTGCTTAACCTCCACCGCACGGGTGAAAACGGTGTTGCGGGCGGGCTCATATTTTTCATACTGCTCCTCGCTGAGAGGGTCAACGGTGGTGCTGTTGCTGCCAACGCCTATGCCGCGCCAGACAAGCTCAACGGGATACTGATAAGTTTCGCGGCGCTTTACGGTGACTTTCATGAAAATCCCCCTTTTTTAGCCGCGCTTGGCCATCTGGATAAAGTAGTTGCAGCGGCGCTCTCTGTCCATAGTGGTGGTGAACATATGGCCGGGATAAACCTCGTAGTCATCAGGCAGGTCTGCCAGACGGCGGAGGGAGGCCAGCATCTTGTTGGGGTCGCTGGAGGCAAAGTCGGTGCGTCCGCAGCTATCGCGGAAGAGGGTATCACCGGTGAAAAGAACCTTATCTTCCTCACCCTCCTGAGTGCACATCAAAGTGACGGAGCCGGGGGTGTGGCCGGGAGTTTCGATAACGGCAAAATAGATGTCTGCAACGGAGACAATATCGCCTTCCTTATAGAACTTGGCGCCTTCGGGAGCGGTGTAAATATCGCCCCAGCTTCCAATGGGAACGCCGCAGTCCTTTTCACAGATATAAAGGGGAGCGCCGGTCTCCTCCATAAGCTCTTCAACAGCGCCCACATGGTCAAAATGGGCATGGGTCAGGAGAATGCAGTCGCAGACAAGGCGGTTCTGCTCCAGATAATCCAGAATGATAACAGCATCGGCGCCGGGGTCGATAACGGCGCAGTGGAGGCTCTTTTCGTCGGAAACAATGTAGCAATTGGTCTCGATAGGACCTACTTCGATAGTCTTGATAAGCATATATAAATCTCCTTTCAGATGCCGTACTTGCCCGAGGTGTCAAACAAAATTGTCACAGGGCCGTCGTTTATGGATTCAACTTTCATTTCAGCGCCGAAAATGCCGGTTTCCACCTTGAAACCTCTTTCGCGGCAAAGCTCTATTACCATTTCATAGAGGGGGATGGCCTTTTCGGGTCTTGCAGCCTCGGTGAAGCCGGGGCGGCGGGAGCGGCAGTCGGCAAAAAGGGTGAACTGGCTGATTATCAGAATCTCCGCACCTGCGTCGGTGGGGTTCACATTCATTTTGCCTGCCTCGTCTTCAAAAATGCGAAGTCCGCATATTTTGTCGGCAATTTTCTTGGCCTCAGCTTCCGTGTCGTCAACATGGACGCCCAAAAGAACAAGGAAGCCCTTTCCTATCGCACCGTTGACCTTTCCGTCAATGGTGACAGAGGCGGAGTCAACGCGGGTGAGAACAGCACGCATAATTTTAAGAATCCTTTCAGTTGTTGCTTCTTGTAACGCCGGTAACGCTTCTTACGGCGCTGAGTCGGCTGATGATGGTTTTCAATTCCGCGAGGTTCTTGACCTCCACGGTGAGGTTTGCACTTGCCATACCGTCGCCCAGATCGCGGGCGTTGAGGGAGCGCACCTTGGCGTTGAGGGAGGTCAGCGCGGTGGCTAGGTCCATAAGGAGACCGCTGCGGTCGTGAGCGGCAATCTGGAGACTGGTCACATAGCTTTCGGAGATATCCTCTGCCCAGCTGACATCTATCCAGCGGCCAACCTCGGAATCGGGGTTGAGGCGGTCGGCAATATGGTTTTTGCAGTCGCTGCGGTGGATGCTGACGCCGTAACCTCTGGTGATGAAGCCTACGATATCGTCGCCGGGAACGGGGGTGCAGCAGCGAGCGAACTTCACAAGGCAGTTATCAATACCTGCCACGATGATGCCTTGAATGGCCTTCTGGGGCTTGGAATGCTTGTTGCGTCGCTCCGCAGCATCGTTGAGCTTATCGATGGCGGTTTTGCTTTCGCTGGCCTTCTGGGCTTTTATGCAGTCATCGCGTATGCGGTTGACGGTCTTTGTGGCGGTGACGCCGCCGTAGCCTATGGCGGCATAGAGATCCTCAATGGAGGCGAAGGAGAGCTTCTTCAGGAGAGGAGCAACCACATCTGCTTCGTTGGCCTCGGCGAGGGTGATGCCGTTGCGGCGCATTTCTGCGTCGAACATTTCCTTGCCGCGGGTGACGTTTTCCTCTCTGCGCTCTTTTTTGAACCACTGCTTGATCTTGGTGCGGGCGGAACCGGAGCGGGCGATGTTAAGCCAGTCGCGGCTGGGTCCGGAGGAAGCCTTGGAGGTGAGAATTTCAACAATATCGCCGTTTTGGAGCTTATGGTCAAAGGGGACAATTCGTCCGTTGACCTTGGCGCCAACCATGCGGTTACCAACGGCGGAATGGATGTTATAAGCAAAATCTATGGGGGTTGCTTTGGCAGGGAGGTTTATAACGTCGCCTCTGGGGGAGAAAACGAAAACCTCGTCGGCAAACATGTCTATCTGCAGGTCGGTGAAAAAGTCGCTGGCTTCGCTGGACTGCTGGTTTTCCAGAAGTCGGCGCACCCATGCAAATTTCTCTTCGTCACCTTCCTTGACGCCGCTTTCGCCGGACTTATACTTCCAGTGGGCGGCAACACCGTATTCGGCGGCGCGGTGCATATCCCATGTGCGTATCTGCACTTCGAAGGGGATACCTTCGTTGCCGATAACGGTGGTGTGAACGCTCTGGTAGCCGTTGGGCTTGGGGGTGGAAACATAGTCCTTGAAGCGTCCGGGGATGGGCTTGAACATATCGTGAATCTGACCGAGAACGTTGTAGCACTCGCCCAGATCGTTGACGATGACGCGGAGGGCGCAAAGGTCGAAAATTTCCTTCAGCTCAAGCTTCTGGGTATACATCTTTCGGTAGATGCTGTGGACGTGCTTGAGGCGATAGTTGATGGTGCTCT
The DNA here is from genome assembly GCA_045631645.1 of Oscillospiraceae bacterium. Classification (GTDB taxonomy): domain Bacteria; phylum Bacillota; class Clostridia; order Oscillospirales; family Oscillospiraceae; genus SIG459. Next base: position 3,361 of record JAZQVC010000032.1, on the reverse strand, counting down.
CGATGCCCCATTCACGCAGTCGGGCGGTGATTTTGTCGCACATGTCCTGCATGAATTTTTCAAGGACGGGGCGGCGGTTATCTATGGTGGTCATAATGGCCTTGTAGGCGGCAGGGTCAAGATAGAGGAGGGAAAGGTCCTCAAGCTCCCACTTCACCGCCTGCATGCCCAGTCGGTGGGCTATAGGGGCATAAATCTGCATGGTCTCCATGGACTTGCTCTTCTGCTTTGCAGGGGTCTGGTAGTCCATGGTGCGCATGTTATGGAGACGGTCAGCAAGCTTGATAAGGATAACGCGGATGTCGCGGCTCATGGCCATCAGCATCTTGCGCATATTCTCCATCTGCTCGTCTTCTTTGTTGGAGAAATTGACTCGCGTCAGTTTGGTAACGCCGTCAACTATCTCCGCAACATTTCTGCCGAAAAGGTGGGAGACCTCTTCGCAGGAAACGGAGGTATCCTCAACAACGTCGTGGAGCAGGGCGGAAACGATGGAGTCCTCATCAAGACCCATATCCACCACTATAATGGCGGCGGCGATGGGGTGGGTGATGTAAGGAGAGCCGTCTTTGCGCTTTTGTCCAACATGGCTGCCTGCTGCCAGCTCAAAGGCTGCGCGGATGCGGCCGTGGTCAACGGTCATGCCGGCCTCATCTATTCTGTTTTTAAGCTGCTCAAAACACTGTTCAACAGCGCTGTCGAATTCGTAAGGCATGGTTTATCTCCTTTTATCGGTCAGGCTAGTGATTAAAGGCTTGCCAGAATGGTGGAATCCTCAAGATTGACCTTTCCGCAGTCGGGAAGGCAGCTTATGGATATATTCTCCCCGTCAAAGCTCAGGGAGATAAGACCAAGCTCCTCGAAAACCTTCAGGCCGATGGCAATGCGGCTGTCCCACATGGAGGGGGCAAGGCGCTCGAAGAGGGCGGTTTTGTTCATGGTGAGTCTGCTTCCCCAATGGATGATGCTGCGCCAAAGCTGACCAAGGTCATCTCGGGAGGGGGCAGCGGTTTCGGGGCAGACGGGGAAATTGCCCTCAAGAATAGAGTCGGAAAGTCCGCTGTGATGGGGGCGCAGGTCGCTGAGAAGCAGCTGAACGCTGCGGCGGGAGCGGAATTCGTTTATCTGGGGGAAGAATGCGATGTCCACCCAACTGCCCACCTGCACGCCAAGCTCGGCGGCGGTGCGGGAGAAGAAAACGCATTCGTAGCTGTGTCCGAATTTTTCCACAAGCAGACGCAGGTGGCGTCCTCCGCCGATGGGGCTCATGGAGCTGAGATAGGCTCTCGTCATGCAGAGAGTGGGTCTTGCGTTGCCTGTGCCGCAAGGCTCCATAAGCTCAAGGTCTTCAACGCAGGGCATGGTGAGAAGCTCGGGAGAGTCGGCGCAAAGGTCGATATCAAGACTCTTTTCGCCCTGACCGGGGTTGGCGAGATAGTATTCGCCTATTGCCTCGGTGAAGGCAGGGATGTTTTCGCGGGTGATGGTGAGACCTGCGGCCAGTGCGTGACCGCCAAAGCCCTCAAGATATTCGCTGCAGGCGGAGAGTGCTTCGAAAAGGTTGAAGCCTCCGCAGCTGCGGCAGGAGCCCTTACCCTTGTCTCCGTCAAGGCAAATCATAATTGCAGGCACATTGTAAGCCTCGGTAAGGCGGCTTGCGGCAATGCCGATAACGCCCTGATGCCATGTTTCGCAGGAGAGGACAATGGGTCTGTCGGGATGGGCGTCCCCAATCATCTCCTGAGCCTGCTTCCATATATCCGTCTCCAGCATCTGTCTGTCGCGGTTGAGCTGGCAAAGGTCAGCTGCGCGGGAGGCGGCTGTGCGGGGGCAATCGGTCAAAAGGAGCTCTGCTGCCATACTTGCCTGACCCAGACGGCCGGAGGCGTTGAGTCTGGGAGCCAGAGTGAAGCCTATATTGGTGGCGGTTATGCGCTTATCGCCAAGACCTGCCTCCTCGATGAGGGCACGGAGACCGGGACGGGGAGCGGTCATAAGCTTGCGCAGACCGTGCTTGATAATATAGCGGTTTTCGCCCACAAGAGGCATAACGTCCGCAATGGTACCAACGGCAACAAGGTCGGAATAAGCTTCAAGGATGGGGGCAGGGTTGCCCTCCAGAGCGCAGAGAAGCTTGAAAGCCACGCCGACGCCTGCAAGGTCGCGACTGGGATAGTTGCAGTCGGGGCGCTTGGGGTCAACAACGGCGATGACGTGGGGCAGCTCCTCGCGGCATTCGTGATGGTCGGTGACTATCATGTCAATGCCCAGACTTGCTGCAAAAGCGGCCTCCTCAACGGTGGTAACGCCGCAGTCAACGGTGATGATGAGGCTTACGCCCTTGTCGTGGAGGGATTCGATGGCGGCGGTGTTGATGCCGTAGCCCTCCTCCATGCGGTCGGGTATGTAATATTCGCACTGCAGACCCTTTTTGCGGAGATAGTCCGTCATCATGCAAGTGGAGGTAATGCCGTCAACGTCATAGTCGCCATAAACGGCAACGGTCTCGCCCAGAGCGATGGCTCTTGTTATGCGCATAACGGCCTGAGGCATATCTGTCATCAAAAGGGGGTTGCCCAGAAGTGCGTCGTCGCACTCAAGGAAGGCGCGGGCGGCATCTCCGTCGGCCAAACCGCGGACATTCAGCACCGCGGCAAGAAGTGCGCTGTAGCCTGCGTCAAGAAGCTCTTGGGGCACATAGGTGGGATTATATGGAATTTTCCAGTCAGTATAGCTCATACCTTGGTTTCCTTATGTTTATTATCCAGTTAGTATAACATTATTTTATATTTATATCAACACCAAGACCCGATTTTGTGGATAAATTCCGCTTGTAATGAATGGGGGGGCTGACTTTTGTAGGGAACGGTTTTGACCGTTCCGCCAAATATAACGAGGTGAAATCCCCGTGGCGTCGAACAGGCGCCTCGAGGCAGCAGCGTCCCGAGCGGAAAACGAGGGGAAATCCATAGACTTGGATTTTGATTATGTGGCACAATATGTTTCCCATCTCCGCACTTGGGGAGTTTCCAAAGAGGGGCTTTATGCGCCCCTCTTTGGTGGACTTTTCTTTTCGTGTCAAACAACTTCCCTCCTCGCGCCATAGCCGCTGCGGTCGGGGGCTAAAAATGTGCCACCGGCACATTTTCTTAACGCCCCGACGTCGGAGACAAAAACCTCTCCGTCACGGCTTACGCCGTGCCACCTCCCCTGATAGGGGAGGCATTGTTGGGCGGACACATTGGTCCGCCACTACGGCAAATTTTGGATAATGCACCCTCCGTAGGGCGCGATGACCTCAGCGCGCCGCATAAAGCGTCTATCCAAAAAACAAAAGAGACAGCACCAACGGGGGCGGCCT
>JAZQVC010000031.1:0-95927 GCA_045631645.1 Oscillospiraceae bacterium | reverse complement strand
GTAGTTCATGGGAGCGCCGCATGCGCCGGTCCACATGTTGTAACCAGTCTTGCCCATACCCTGCATAGCAAGGAGGGAGACGATAAGACGTGCATAGTCGCAGCCGCCGATGGTACGGCAAGCGCCGCCGAAGCCGCCGCGCATACCGGAACCGCCGGTGGTGACGGTGGAAGCCCAACGACGAGCGATGGCCTTGATGTCAGCAGCCTTGATGCCGGAGATTTCTTCTGCCCACTTGGGGGTCTTTGCGGTGCCGTCTACGCCGAGGCCCAGGATGTGCTGTGCCCACTCGTCGAAGCGGTGACCGTGCTTTGCTATGTATTCCTTGTCATAGGTGCCTTCAGTGATCCAAACGTAAGCAATAGCTTCGAGGATAGCGGAGTCAGTGCCCATGCGGGGGCCGATCCACTTGTCAGCGTGCTTGACAGAGGAGAAGTTGTTGAAGGGGTCAACATAGATGAACTGAATGCCCATCTCCTTCATCCACCAACGCCAGAGAGCAGACTCCTGAGCGGAGTAGCCACCGCGGGTGGTGTCGGGGTCGGTGGACCACATGATCATGGTCTCAACATTCTGCATAGCCTCTTCCAGCATATCGAAGGGTTCGGGACCGCCGAGACGCCAGTAGTAGCCATAGGTGTGGGGTGCGCCCCAGTGGAAGCCTTCCCAAGAGTCAGGGTTATCGATGACTCTGGTGTAGCCCATCATGTTGAAGAAGCGCTTGAACAGGGAGATCTTGTAACCTGCGAGACCCCAGGTGTGGTGGGAAGAAGTGCAGGCGAAGATGGTCTCCTTGCCGTAGGTTTCGTGGAGACGCTTGATCTCACGAACGACAAGGGAGAGAGCCTCGTCCCAGGAAGCACGGCGATAGCCGCTCTTACCACGGTTCTGAGTGTTACGGTTCTGACCGTCAGCAGTCTCTACGAAGTCCTCGCGGATCATAGGATACTTGATACGGTCATAAGAATAGGTCTTGTCCTTCTCGGTATAGCCCAGGAGGGACATGGTGGTCTTTCTCTGGGGGGTATACTCTTTGCCGCGAGCCTTGATGACCCAGCCCTTGGTATCTTCCTCGGTGAGGATGATGGGGCGTACACGGCGGATAACACCGTCAACGGTGTGCACGGCCATGGGGCCGGCAACGGAGACGGAATGAGTTATTCTTTCCTTAGCCATTTGGGTACCTCCTCAAACCTGAACTTCGACCATCTGAGCGGCATACTCAGAGTTGGGGTCGATTTCTACCATGTGGCCGACATACTTGCCATCCTGCCACTCGAAACCGCGCATATCGAAAACTTCGATAACGGGGAGCCAGTAGATTTTGCCGTCGGGACCCTGATAGTGCTTGCCCTGATGGAATTTGTGAAGAACCATGGGCTTGCCGCCGCGTTCTTTGAGAGCTTCGGCATAGTTGGGGTTCTTGAAGCTGGGCTTAATGGGACCAAACTTCTCCCAACGCATTGCACCGATGTCTTCCCAACCGGCAGCTGCGATGGCTTCATTCATGATGTTCTTTACCTCGTTGGAGGGTCTTCCGCAGCCTTCGAAGCCTTCATACCACACGCGGTACACACAAGTGAACTCGCTGGGGCACTTTTTCAGAACTTCTGCGACCTTTTCGAAGATCTCCTCTTTGGTAAGAAACAGGTTCCCCTCGGGGACATGGACGAGATATTTCATGCTGTTCCTCCTTTTAGGAAAAAATGTATTTGAAAAGGGGTCCTCCCTCCGTAAGGAGAGAGATTTTTGCTAACAAAGTAATCAGTTGGCCTGACCTTTGGTGGGGCTTTCTTCAATGGCGTCCATGAAGTCAACATCCTCACCGGGCTTCTGACCGATGGTGCACAGGAAGTTATAGATGCCGCGCTCTGCGGTGACCATAACACCCATGTAGTTGAGCTTTTTGTCATACTTGATTTCAAAAAGCTGATCCGCGGTGCTGTCCAGATTTTTCAGCATTGCGCGGTTCTTGGCATTCTTATCCCAGGAACGGTAACGGCCTTCTTCCTCACCGATGGGGTGGATGAAGCACTGGTACTTGTTCCTGTATTCGAAGCAGTACATTATTTCATTTCCGGAGAGAACGGCAACCATGTTGCCTGACTCAACGGATTTCATCATCTTTTCGCCGTCCTTGCCGAGGGGGCCGATTTCAATTTTTTCTTCCCGCTCGGGACGCTTGTTAGTGTCTTCCATTGCAATCTCCTTGACATACTGATCGGACATTATAGTTCGATGATAATTCTAAACCTTGGAACTATACCAAAGTCAATACGGGAATACATTATATGGCGAGAATTATTTGTTATTTCGGAAGATGATGGAATATTTTGAGGAAAGCTCAAAGCCAAAACTTTCCGTACTGTTGTTGACTTTATATGTAATGGAGGCTATTATTTATCTAAAATTAGTCAACGGAGGTACGAATGGTGAAAGAAAAACTGAAGCCCAGCCGTCTTGTGGCATATGTTGCGGGACTGATGCTTCTCGCTTTCGGCATTGCAGCTTCAATGCAATCCAATCTCGGCTCATCTCCCGTTGCCTCTGTGCCCTTTATGTTCAATCTTACAACAGGTCTTGAAATGGGCTTGGCGACTATTATGTGGCAGAGTTTTTTAGTTTTGCTGCAATTTATTCTTCTTCGCCGCGATTTTAAGCCGTGGATTCTCCTTCAGCTTATAACGGGATTCCTTTTCGGCTACTGCAACACCTTTGCCTGCTGGGTCTTTGGTCTTTTCCCTGCACCACAAAGCATAGTGATGCGACTTTTGTTCACCTGCATAGGCTTCGTGGTGGGCGGCTTCGGTGTGTGGCTTTACTCAAGCTCTGATGTTATCAATATGCCCAGCGAGGGAATAGTTGTTGTTATTGCGGAGAAACTTGGTAAGCCCTTCCATATAATCAAGATATTTTTTGATGTAAGCAGCGTTGTTATTGCGGGAAGCTGCTGCCTGATATTTATACGCTCTCTCGGAAGCGTAGGAATAGGAACGGTTATAATCGCAATAATGCTTGGAACAATGGTCGGCGTTTATTCCCGCGCCTGGGGCAATAAGCTCAAGGGAATATTTGAAAAAGACAAGAGTCTTATAAAGGCAAAAAGCGAATAAAAAAATCCCGACAGTTAAATCTGTCGGGATTTTTAGTTTTACTCAGAATATCTTCATATTGCTTATAAGTGCCTTTTCGGGGCAAAGACAGCCGCCGGAGAGAGCTCTTTCGGAAGAAAGACGGATTTCTGCAAGAACCTCGCTGAGCTTTCCTGAAACGGAAATGCCTGTGAGAGGAGTAATTGTATCACCGTCGTTATAATAGGCAAGGCGAATTTCGCCGCCTATATAGTCACTGTAAAAATCCACCTGCAGGCCTGACATGGAGATAATTTCAAGGTAAGGCCCCTTGGAGAAGTCCCCGGGTTTTGCGCTGCCGGGATCAACCTCTAGACAGGGAAGAAGTCCACTGGGCTTTTCTCCTATGTATTGTCCGAAACGGTTGCTGCCGTGGTAGGCAAGAACTTGTCCTTTATCTATAACGCGGAGAGAGCTAAATTCAACGCCGTCAACGTCGAAGCGGGAGGAGCGGAAGCTGCCCGCAAGCTCACCCTTGAGAGTAATGCCTATTCTGTCTCCGTTGCCCTCGGGCTGAATAAGCTCGCCCTTTTTGTGCAGATTGGAGGAGGAATAAACGCTTGCATAGTCAAGATCGGAGACCATAGTGCGGAAAAGCTGAGAAAGCTCGGCCTTGTTCAGTATCACAGGGCATGAGGGAGGGGCGTCGGGAGTGACGGCCTCATAGCGGAATTTAACCTCAAGCATCTTTTCCGCAATTTCTTTTTTGAGGGCGTCAGCATCGTAGGAAGCAAAATTACACTGCTCATAAAGCTCAACGCTGCTGCTTCCGTTATAGGTGGGGATTGCCTCAACCATTGCGTCATATCGAATCTGGCTTTTGTTTATGCCCGAGCCCGTGGTGACGGATTCAAAATGCTTCGTAACAAAAACTTCAAGAGCATTGATGCTTGCGTTTTCCACAGTGTTTGCGGCAAACACATCCGCAGCAATGTTTTTCGCAAGGTCGAGAGACTCATGCTGTGCAAAATTGCTGTCTATTACATACTCTCCCTTTGCTTTTTCGGGAAGAGTGTAATGGGCGTTTTTAACAAGGGAGGCTCTGAAAATTGCGCTGTCTATAAGCTGACGAAGTTCCTCTTCGTCCGAGGAGGGATAGGCATAGAATACAGCGTCTCCGCGCCAGCCGTCTTTATCCACATATACGGTAACGCGGTTATTTGTGGTGTCGGTGCGTCTTGCGCAGTCAAGATTTTCCTTTATGTAGAAAAGCTCGCAGCTTTCTCTGCGGTGGATATTGATTTTCCAGTCGCTTATGCGGCTTTCTGCATTGAGCATATCAATAAGCTTTTTCATCCCAGCTTCACCTTCACTTTCAGGGCACTTCCGCCGTCGCTTACTCGCACCCATTCTTTATAACCCTTGCCGCAGGAGCCTGAGCCGATAATGCGGAAGTCGTCGGACACCATGGAAATGCTTCCCAGCAAATCGGGAACATATCCGCTCATAACAACGGGGGCAACATAGTTTTCTGTAAGAGCGCCGTTTATGATCTCTATGCCGTATTCGGCAACGCACTGGATTGCCCAGTTTTTGGGGTCTTCCATGCCGTTATTGGTCTCAAAAAGCATGTAACCGTGGTCGATGGAGGCTATCATGTCTTCAAGCTTATCCTTGCCCGCCTCGAAGAATGTGTTGGTCATTCTGGCATAGGCCTTGCGGCGTATGCTTTCGCGTCTGCCGTTTCCTGTGGGGACTGTTCCAAGCTGTGTGGCGGAAGAGAGGTCGGAAATGCCGGTTATAAGTATTCCGTCCTTGATTATCTGCGTATCTCCCGCAAGAACGCCGTCGTCATCAAAGAAATAAGATGCGGCGCTGAGGGCGGATGCGGCGCCATCGCGCATGTTGCAAATGGGGGATGCAACATATTTGCCCACAAATTCCTTTGCAAGGGCTCGGTCTTTCACAAACTGGTCCATCTCAACGCCGTGACCGAAGGCCTCGTGGGCGATAAGACCGGTGATGGAAGGATCGGTGATAACATCGTAAACGCCGGGGACTATGGGTTTGGCTCTTGCCAGAATGCCGCCTTTGCGTATAAGAGCATCCTGCAGATTGGAAAGAGAGTCCAAAACTTCTGCCATAGTGCAGCCGTAAGCAATCTCGCGGGGCTGCACAACCTTGCCAAGTTCAGAGTATATGCCCAGCAAAACGCCGTTGCACCATGTGTAGTGCTGGGTGAGGCGGCGGTTTTTGGAAACAAAGAACTTGTGAGTGTCTATGTAACTGAGACCGACAAGGGCGTTGAGAAGCTTATCGCAGCGCTCAAGAAGGGAGTCTTTCAATCCGGAGCAGAAGGAGAGGAGGGCTTCCTCGCTGATAGAGTCAATGTCGCTCTCGCGGCGAAAATCTTTTATAAGGGGCTCGTCGCTGAGCATAGCTCGGTCAAAGTGCTTCATTCCCTCAAACTGGCTGAGGGGGAAAGCGTCGGTGATAAGCTTTGCAAGAGCATTTTTGTCTCCCGCAATATCATCAAGGGAATATTCGAAGAAAATTCCGTCTCGGCTTAACTTTATAACAAAGCCGCTGTCAAAATCGTTCCCTTCGGTGATGGAGCAGCTTTTTTTATCTGCGCGAATGTTCAGGCTTTTGGTGTCGGCTCCCAGTATGCTGACATAATCAAAATCATCAGAGAGAAGCGCCACAAGCTTTTCGGCGTCGTCAAGCCTTGAAGAGAGAAAATTTGAATAAGCCATATCTGCACCTTTCTTTTTCACTTTAGATGGCTACAGTATAGCATGGATGCAAAAATATACAATGACAAAATACAAAAATGAATAAATTTACAAAAAATAGTTGCCCGTCTTGCGAAAAAGATTGTACTATGCTAAACTTATTTCACATGATAAAAACCAAGGAGGATGCCCTTTATGAAGAAAGAAGAAAAGAAGCTTGGTTACCACGGCCCTCGCGGAATGGCTCGTTATGATATTCCTGAAGCACCTGAAAGCGACAAGAAATTTCGTCCCGGTATAAAGAGCGTAACTGAAGCTCAGCGTGAGGTTAATGTCCTCAACGAGGCTGATGTTATCGTTGTTGGCGGCGGCCCCGGTGGCTTTGCTGCTGCGATTTCCGCTGCAAGAAACGGCGCACGCACCATTCTTCTGGAACGCTACGGCCATCTCGGCGGTATGGCAACCGGCGGCATGGTTAACATAATTCCGCATATGAGTGATATAAAGGGCGATCATTTTATAGGCGGTATCTGCCATGAGTTTGTCCAGCGTCTGAAGGCTCAGGACGCTGCTTTTGCTCCCGATGAGGCTCAGTGGGGCACCACCGATGAAAACTGCCTTAAGTATTATAAGGATGCAAGCTTCCATCATTTCTTTGTACGCAAAAACGCAGAGGGTAAGGATGCGCTTGTTTATTCCGCAATTCTTGACCCCGAAATCGGCAAGAATGAGCTCAACCGCATGTGCACCGAAGCAGGCGTAAAGCTGCTTCTCCATTCTTGGGTAACCGATACCATCGTTGAGGACCGCACTGTTAAGGGCGTTATATTCCAGAGCAAGTCCGGCCGTCAGGCAATTCTCGGCAAGGTTGTTATCGACTGCACCGGTGACGGTGACCTTATCAACATCTCCGGCGCAAAGTCCGAGGATTATATCGATCCCGATTTCCGTATCAGCCATCTTTGCTTCGGTTTCTGGATTGGCGGTGTTGAGTTCAGAGCTTTTGATAAGTTCATGTCCTCCAAGCCCAATGACTATGTTCAGCTCCAGAATGACCTCTATGATAACGGTCTCTATGTCAGCTTCTTCCGCGGTATGCTGAAGAATCAGGAGAATATGGCATGGCTCCACCCCCACTTCAAAACCAAGTGCCAGACCGATGTTGAAGAGATGACCCGTATGGATGTTGCAGGCCGCGAGAAGGCTGTCCGTACATGGGAAATGCTCCGCGATCGCGCTCCTGGCTTTGAGAAGAGCTATATTATGCTCACAGGTCCTCAGCTTGGTACCACCGGCGGACGCAGACTTGTTGGAGAATACTCTCTCCGCGAGGCTGACCTGCGCAGAAGCGAGCCTTTTGAGGATACCATCGCAATCTTCGCAAATAATGACCGTGGTGCAGAAAGCTATGAATTCAACAGAATTTATGTGCCTTACCGCGCTCTCGTTCCTCAGGACGTCGACGGACTTCTGGTTGCTTGTCGCGCCTTCTCTTCCGACGATGTTGCCAACACCTATTTCAACCTGATTCCCCATTGCATCTGCTTCGGTCAGGCTGCAGGCGCTGCTGCTGCAATCGCAGTGGAAAAGGGCATCAATGTTAGAGAAGTGCCCTATGCCGAGCTTAAGGCAAAGCTCCTTGAGGGCGGAGCAATTCTTCCCGAATAAAATCAATTCTTGATATTAAAGCCCCTTATGGAATAACAAATCTCATAAGGGGCTCTTCTTTATTTCAAACATCCGAAAGGGGGATATGCTCTGTGCATTATCCTGAAAATATGAATGAACTCAGGGAAATAATAAATTCCGCCCGCGAGAGGGGCGCATGCCTTGTGCCTGTCAGCTCTATGCCTCCCCATATTCATGGCGGCAGCGTTAATGAAAAGGCGGAAACCATTTCCTTTGAGAAAATGAAAAATATAATGGCAATAAACCGCCATGACCGCTATGTCCGCGTGGAAGCGGGCGTCAACTTCGCCGAACTTCTGCCGAAGGTTAAGGAGGCCGGGCTCAGGCTGAATTTGCCTTTTCTGCCCCGAAGCGGCAAGAGTGTTGTGGCCTCCGCTTTGGAGAGGGAGGGAGTTTTGCTTCCCAAATACCAGTTTGACTACACAGATCCTCTCCTGAATGTGGGTGTTATCTATGGCGGCGGAGAGGAAATGAGAACGGGCTCTGCAGCAGGACCTGTTCCCATGGAGGAAAGCCGCGCCGATATGGTATCTCCGTGGGGACCCGGCACGGTGGACTATATGCGTTTTCTTATGGGAGCCCAAGGCACCATGGGTTTTGTGGGCTGGGCAACTCTGAAAGCTGAGGTCGCTCCCTCTGTAAGCCGACTGTTCTTTGTTGAATCTGATGAGCTTGAAAAGCTGACTGCTCTTGCAGCAAAGCTTCTTTTCAGGCGTATTCCCGATGACTGCATTATCCTCAACAATGTGAGCCTTGCTGCAGCATTCACAGATGGCGGCGAGGAAGAGCGGATTGCTGCCGCTTCTGCGGCAAAGTGGACTCTTGTCTGCCGTGTATGCGGATATGAGCGCTATGGCGAGGAGCGGCTTAGTATCTATGAAGGCTATCTTCGTGATTGCTGCGGTGAGTTTGACTTGGAGTGCAAAAGCGCACCCACACTGGGAGAGGCTTTTGCGAAGAAAATAGATTCCATGCTTGGGGAGTGCGACAGCCGCGAGACCTATTGGAAAATGCGCAGGGGAAAAGTGGATGAAATACTGTTCCTTGCGCCGCCAAGCAAGGCCGCTTTTCTCACAAAACTGGGACTTGAAGCTCTCGGCGAGCATAAGGAAGAAGACCTTGGTGTAATTATTCAGCCTCAGGTTCAGGGACGGGCTTTCCGCATTGAATTTGAGCTTATGCATGATGGCAATGAAGCTGTGTCCGAAAGAGCATGGGAGGCTGAAAAGAGCCTCTTTGCCGCAGGCGCGTTTTTCGATAGACCCTATGGAAAACTTAGCGAGCTTGTGTATCCCGAGGGCAGCACAGAGGTTGACATAATGCGAAAAATGAAAAAACTCTTTGACCCTGACGGTATACTCAATCAGGGAAAACTTTGCTTTTAAGGAGGAGTCTGAGTGGAAAAACTGAAAAAATTTGAATACTCTATGGACTCCTGCAATCACTGCGGACAGTGCAAATGGATACTGCCGCCCAAAATGAGCGGCTGGGATTTTGCAGAGATATGCCCCATCCATCGTTATCATCGCTTTGACGCCTATTCCGGTCAGGGAATTCTCAATATCTCCAAAGAAGTTCTCACCGGTAAGCTGAAAATAGGCCAGGGACTTGAAAATGTTCTTTATTCCTGCACCATGTGCGGTGCCTGCGATGTGAACTGCAAAAACGTCCGCGATATAGAGGTGCTGGAAACCATACATAGCCTCCGCGAAGTTTGCGCGCGGGAGGGTAGTGCCCCCGAAAGCGTGAAGTCTCTCTGCGACAATATTGAGAAAAATGCCAATATTTATGGCTATGCTGCCGAAAAGCGCTTTGATTTCCTGCCGGAGGATTACTGCGAGGATGAGCAGAGTGAAACCCTCCTGTTTCTGGGCTGCAGCGTTTATACCCATCCTGAAATCGCCCTTGCAGCAATAAAGCTTCTCAATGCGGGCGGAGTCCGTTTCCGCATTTTTAGAGATGAAAGCTGCTGCGGCGCTGCACTTTGGCGCAGCGGCTATGCCGATAAAGCTGAAAAGCTAATAAAGGCAAATGCGGAAAAGCTTCGCGAAAGAGGCATAAAGCGCATAATTACCCCCTGCGCTGAATGCTTCGGCGCTTTCCGTGCAATTTATCCCCGCTTTGTTGATATGGATGTGGAAGTTCTCCATATGAGTCAGGTTATTGCCGCTCTTATAGAGGAGGGCAAGCTGCGCTTTGCGCCTTTGGCGCAGCCAATGAAGGTCACCTATCACGACCCCTGCATGCTTGGAAGACTTTCCGAGCCCTGGCAGAAATGGGAAGGAGAGATTAAACCCTTTGGCCGCCATGTGCCCGAAAAGAAGTGGCGCCGCGGTTTTGAAGGAGTCTATCATGAGCCAAGAGCAGCGCTGAAGGCTGTCCCCGGCATTGAGCTTTGCGAGATGCCCCGCAACTATGAAAATGCCCTTTGCTGCGGCCATGCTTCGAGGGAAACCGACCCCGATATGAGCGCGGATACCGCTGCTGAGCGTATGCGGGAGGCTGCGTCTGTGGGCGCGGAAGCTCTCGTCAGCTGCTGCAGCTTCTGCATCGATTCGCTGGGCAAAGAGGGCAAAGCAATTGACCTTTGCGTCCTTTTGGCAGCGCAGCTGGAGGAAGGAGGGGCAAAATGAGTCTTGCAAGAGAAGTTTATGAAGCTCTCGAAGCCGTTGTAGGCAAGAGATGGATAAGCGAGGACGAATTTGTTCTTGCAGGCAATCGCGTCAAGACCCCCGAAGTGCCCTTCACTTATCATAGCGCCGACGCAATTATCCTGCCGGAAACTACCGAGCAGGTGCAGGAAATTGTGCGTATATGCAATAAGCACGGAGTCTGCTTTGTTCCCCTTGTGTCGGGAGTCAGCGCCGAGGCTTTTGCAAACCGCCCCGGAACGGTTCTCATACAGATGAGCCGAATGAACAAGATAGTGGAGATAAATGAAACGGATCGTTATGCCGTCATAGAGCCCGGTGTGCGCCATGTGCAGCTTTATCCCGAGCTTCGCCGCCGCGGCTTTAGCTATACCGCAGCTGCCGTCGGTCCGGGAGGAAGCGTTCTTGCTAACTTCACATCCTCTTCCGGCGACCATCATAATCAGCACAATGCATCCCGATCCAACCGATACCTTTTGGGTGCGGAGTTTGTAACTCCTGAGGGTGAAATAGTCCGCACAGGTTCTCTCGCAAATGGTGCCGGATGGTTTTGTCCCGATGGTCCCGGTCCCGGATTGAGAGCGCTGATGAAGGGCTATTTCGGCAACCACGGCCAGTTCGGTGTAATAACCCGAATTGCCATTGGTCTTCTGCCCTGCAATGGGCCTGCGGAAATTGAGCAGGAGGGAATAAGCCCCTATCATAAGGTTCGGATGAACAGCCCTTGCTCCAAAGTTTATGTGTTTAACTATGAGCACATTTACAATGTCCGAGATGCAATGCTGAAGATTGGCGAGGCGGAAATTGCTGCCACAGTTCTGAAATATTTTTATCTTCCCGCCATACTGATGATGACAAATTCCGCCGATGAATTCTGGGAAAAGTGGGAGAGCGGCTATAAGGAAGCACTTAGCATGCCCCTTGTTGTCCACCTTGCCACACAGAGCGAAGCGGAGATGGCTTACGAAGAAAAAATCCTCTTTGAGATAGTTGAAGAGACGGGCGGAAAGCGCATCCCAAGAGAGATCGAGCAGTGGTGGGATGAGCATATGGACTTCTTTATGGTAGTCGGCCGTCTCCAAAGCGTACTCCGACTTGGCGGCGGATGGATGCCCAACAAGCTGGCTTCCGACTCCGTTTCCCATATTTGTGAGGTGGGTGCCACCGTCAATGAGCTTTTGAGCGAGTTTACCGAAAGCGGAAAGCTTTTTGATGCTCCCGAAAGCTATCAGATAATTCCCATGGAATACGGCCACTTTGCCCATATCGAAGTCCTGATTATGTGGGATAGAACTAATCCTGCCGCTGGCAGGGGAGTGGGCGAATACCGCATGAGATCCCGCAATAACGATATTGAAAAGCACTTCCACGCGGAAACCCCGGGAAGCCTCAACGCAGGCATGGAGCAGATAGGCCCCCTCTATTGCAATGCCAATGTTTGGCTGCGCAAAATCAAGGAGAGTCTTGACCCCAATAATATTGCAAATCCTCTTATGTAAAAACGAAAAAAGCACAGAAAATGAAAGCCATTTTCTGTGCTTTTTTTATTCATCTATCTGTTAAAATAGAAGAAAATGGGGAGGCGCATTTAATTGACTTGATGCGCTTTCGGTGGGATAATGAAAGCATAATTTGTATCAGGGAGGGATAAAAGTGATGAAAAAAGTTCTCGCTGCCGCGATTATTTCCTTTGGGCTATTTTTATGCGCCTGCGGAAACTCAATAGTTGAGGAGCAGCATTTATCCGAGCTCACTGAAACTCCCGCGCAAACAACGGTTTTACCCTTGCCACAAAATACTCCCAATGATAGTTCTCATGAAGACAGAGCAGATATATATTCTCTCCAATATGAGGATATGAAGGCAATGTGGCTTTCACAGTATGATCTGGCAGATATATACGCTTCGGGCGGTACCCAGCGCTCTTCGGAGGATTTCACTGCCAGAATGGAGCAGGTGCTTGATAATGTGAAGGCGGAAGGCTTTAATACTGTCATCTTGCAGCTTCGCCCCTTTGCCGACAGTATGTATCCCTCTGAGTATTATCCGATGTCCTCTTTCGTTACGGGAAAGATAGGTGCGGAGCCAAGCTATGACCCCATAGCAATCACCCTTGAGCTTGCCCATGCAAGAGAGCTTTCCATTCACGCATGGATAAATCCTCTCCGCGGCATGTATGAAACAGAAATGGAGAGCGTGGGTGCCCGCTACCCTATGCGCCAATGGTATGATGACCCTGAGCTTCGTGGCAAGTATATTGTTGCTGTTGGAGGCAGATGGTATCTCAACCCAGCCTATGAGGAGGTTCGGGAACTTATTCTTGCTGGGGCTGAGGAAGCGCTTACCGTCTATGATTTTGACGGCCTGCACATGGACGATTATTTTTATCCCACAACGGACGAAGCCTTTGACGCAGCTGCCTATTTGGAATATGAAAATTCTGGCGGCACAATGAGCCTTGCTGATTTTCGCAGAAACAATATTAATATACTTGTGGAGGAGCTTTATTCCATAACCCACCTCAGCGGAGAGGGACGGCTTTTCGGCATAAGTCCGGGAGGAAATTCCAATACCGCCTATGGTAGCCAGTATGCTGACATATATACATGGTGCTCTAAGGCGGGCTATGTGGACTATATCTGCCCCCAGATTTACTGGGGACTTGAGCATGAAACCCATGATTTTTTGCGTGTCACCCGTGAGTTTCAGGATATGATAAAAACCGACAGTGTTGACCTTATAATAGGTATGACCTTCGGCAAGGCATATTCCAAGGAGGATCAGTGGGCAGGAAGCGGCAAGGACGAATGGAAACAAAACGATGATATTCTCCTTCGCTGCCTGCAAAGCACCCTTGATTTGGACTCCTGCCGCGGCGTTGCCGTATTTTGCTATCAGTATTTCTATGAGCCATTGAGCGGTGAAAAGGTGGAAGAAACTGCCGCTGAGAGAGAAAACTTTATGACGCTGTTCCCCAACATTAGTTGGAAATAAGAAAGCTCCCAAAGAACTTGGAAGAGGCAATAATATACCGCATAAACGCCGAAAAAATCTTGAATCAGCGAAGAAACGGTCATATACTGAAATTATAAAAGCGACTATTTTAACCTTGGCCATGTTACGCTCAATGATAAGCAAGCTAATAAAAATATAAAAGAGGAGGAGACCCGGAGATGAAAAAATGGATAGCACTGATTCTTGCGCTTATTATGACTCTTTGCCTTTTCACCGGCTGCGGCGGAGAGCAAGCACCTGAAAAGAAGCCAACAAAAGGCCCGGACAGCAGCGTAACACAGGAAAAAGCTGTGAGCGAAGGCTGCTGGGTGGTTGAAAAATTCGAGATGGAGGGAACCGAATTTTACGGCGAGGAAATGATCGGCCTTTTCGGACCTGCGGAATCCGTTATGACCCTTGAGTTTGGTGATGACGGAAGCGTTATTGCCATAGTGTTCGATGAATTTCTGAAGGGAAGCTACAGCGGTAGCCCCGATGCTCTGGTGCTGGATTTCTCCGGAAAGATCATTAATGCTTCCTGCACCGGTGATAAGATGGTTGCGGACGTGGATGGAAGTCCCTTTACCCTTAAGCGACAGGACAATGTGCCTGAAGTGCTTGCCAACAATCCATGGAAGACCTATGAGCCTGAATTTGATATAGCGCAGACCATTGCCATGAGCAACCAAATGTGCTGGGGATACTATGTGGTTGAGGACGGCGTTCTCTACGGACTTACCCATACTAAAAGCAGTAAGGGTATGCTGGGTGCAACACCTTTCCACATGAAGGGGGATTACCCTGAGTTCGAAACAACGGTCATTCTTGATGATAGCGGCCCTGCAAGCTGTATTACCAAAATTGGCAATACTCTTTACTATATCATTGGAGACGAAAAAATCTGTCGGATAAATACAGATGGTTCCGATGCGCAGGTTCTGTATGAAGGCGCCTGTGACTATTTGCAGATTCATGAGGGACGCATGTACTTTACTGATGAAAACGGCCGCTTTGTATCCATGGATATGAACGGTGGCGATCTGCAGATGGTGGTGGATAAGGAGATATATTATCCCTACTTTATAAGCTCGGATTGGCTTGTTTTCCAGGATGATGCAGATAATGAGTCGCTGCATCTTTATAATACTACCTACGGTACTGACCTTAATATAAACTATGATGTCTCTTATTGTCCGACTATGGACGGACATTACCTCTACTTTTCACGCCGGGTGGATGATGTACTTTCACTGTGCCGCGCCGATATGAGCAATCCATATGAATTTACCGTTGAATGCAGTGAGCTGCCTCTGTCGAATTCTTCTTTCAATATCGATGGTGAATATATCTATACTAACAATGGCGTCAAAGTTCTCAAGGAGGATTGGAAATTGTTGACCGATACCGGCGATTATACGGCGGAGAGAAAAATGTATGTAACTGAAGATTATATCATTCAACATGAGTTTGACCGCGAAGGCTACATTACCAAAAAATATTTGCAGGACAGAGACTATATCGGCATGAGTTCTTTCCGTTAACACTGTTTTGTGTACAGAAGCCACTTAAGAATATAAAAAACGCAACCCCGGAAGCATTATAGTTTCCGGGGTTTTTGCGCTCCGACCAGAAGCGGCTACGCCGCAAGGGGGGGACCGATTTAACGCGCACCTGCACGCCGTGCAATAAAAAAGAGCACCCACATAAAGTGAGTGCTCTTTGAAAAAGCTGAAATATACGGTTAGCGCTTGGAGTTATAGCTCTAGCGTTTGTCTTGTCTGATCTCGTTTGAAATCGTAGATATCGTTGGATATCGTGAGAGAAAGAATCGGATTTCGTTGGAGATCGTGGGGGATCGTTTATGGTGTTTGAAATCGTTTTGCACCAAATTTGCACCAATTCTTAATGCAAAAAGACACCATTTTCGAATGGTGTCTTTTCGTGAGTTGTGCTTCTTGTTTGATGTCGCCTTATGGTCATCATTCAAAAATCAACTCTTAATATAATTATATTCTTGTTTGCCCTAATAATACACTTTCACGTTTGTGTTGTCAATGTCATTTTGCATATTTGCTGTACTCTGCTTGGATTTCTTTATCTATATCGTAATTTTCAATGATCCTTTTTTCGTCAATGAGTGACTTGTTTATGAAATCCTGTTTTTTATCGGTAGGAAGAAGAGCAACAAAAGTTTGACCTCTGTAATCGTAAGTGTAAAAAATGATTTTATCTTCTTGATATAGATCTTTGATGATCGTAAGTAATTCGTAAGTCATCAGTTTGAAGAAGCCGACAGATTTTTTGATATTATAATCAAGCGCATAATGCGAATAATCATTACCAGCTTGATGCATTGCAACCTTCTCATCTATGTATTTAACGAAGTTATCCCAAAATCTATCCTTTATATCAGAAATAATTAGGTGCCCAGCTTCAGTTTTACATACATCTTCTAAAGTAATATGTTGATCTACAAATTCACATATTGCTCGGTTGTAATCGTCTCCTGCAGTAATTACACAAACATTTCTTTTGTTTGCTCGTATTGCATTTAGCAAAGGTATCATGTCTTTATCGTTAGAGACAATAATGAATTCGTCAATATTATTGTTGGAATACATGCTTGTTAGAACATCAATGCTTATTTTTAAATCTGCATAGTTCTTTCCCTGATTTGAGGTATGAATTGTTTCAACACCATAATTTTGTAATGTTGTCTGGTGATGAGACTGATACAAATCTTCGTTATCAAAATTACAATACACTTGAGTTTGCACAATTCTTTTTTTGTTGCTTGCACACCAAGCACGAAGCTTTTCGAAGAAGCCCTCTCTTAAAATATTGGTATTTCTTTTGATTAAAGTTTTATGTATGTTTTCGTAATCAACATACACAGCTACATTAGTTTTTAACTCTTCCATATTTTTCTCCTTAAACAGCTTAATTCAGAATGATTATAGATGCGATATGTTATGAATTTGTCGCTTGAAGGAAATTAACTTTTATTTAATATATCATGAATCGCTTTGATTATCGCTAAACCATAATCAATGAGGAACGACTTTTGTTCATTAGAAAATGATGCTCTTTCTTTAATCGACTCATCTGATGAATGTCTAAAGCATTGAAGTCTATGACGATAATTCTTAACAGTTTCTTCCGTTACATAATCAAAACATACTGAGGAATAGTCTACCGTAAGAAACTTTCCGTTTTTCTTCAGCATATTTTCAATTAGATTGGCTATTTCTGCAAGCTTTTCATCGGTACTCATATTTGTAAACGATGATTGCCGATTTGATATTTCTATGAATTTTTGATTTATGGAATCTGAAATCTCTATGTGGCTGGATTTAAGTTCAAAGTGAAGATCAGCAATAAAAGCTCGTCTAGTTGCATAGCGTACAGTTCCGTTGTCGGCTCCACCCTGAGAAATGATCCTGTTTCTTATTTCACCATAGGTAAAATCACTGGGATCTTTGGGAGGTCTAGCTAATGCTCTAGGAAATTCTTTGATTTCATATCCCATTTTATGCAGATAATATGTGATAAGATAGAACCAACAAGAGTTCTCGTTATTAGAAAAACTCACCTCGGGTTGGCACAATTCCCTAAACTTTAGGATTGCTTCTTCTGCATCGTATACTTCAAATGAATAATCGTTGATTTCCTCATACCCCGTGAAGAAGTTATATACTTTATTAACATCCCTTATTGCATCATGGAAACGATAATGATATTCATCGCTTTTAATATTATCAAAATAAAAAGCTCTTAAATCCATATATGTACTCCTTAGTAATGTGGCAAGTTACTTTATCATATCTTCAGTTTTGAAATTAGTATATCATAGATTCGGCAAAAATAAATAGCACAGCATAAAAACGTTATGCTGTGCTATTATACTTATAACAGATCGGCTTCCAGTGATTGAGCCATGCGGGCTTCATAGCTATCGAAGATGTGTCCGTATATATCAGCGGTGATTGCAATATTACAGTGTCCTAATCGATCGGAAACGGCTTTTAGCGCTGCACCGCTATTGATTAGCAGGCTGGCATTACTATGTCGGAGTTTATGGATAGAAACAGGAGGCAAACCATTTTCTTGGCACAGATTTTTCAGATACTTGTTCACATAGGTACGGTCAAAGAAATTTCCAATAGAAGAAGCAAACACAACATTGGGATGTGTCCATGCTCTGCCAACTAGGGCTTTGGATTTGTCTTGCTGTGCTTTGTGAACCAGAAGAAGATTTCTCGTATAGTCGCTGAGCTTGATAACTCGTTGACTTCCTTCTGTTTTTGGGGTGGAAAGATACCATTCATCATAGGCAAAAGAAAGGTTGTTGCGAATGGTAACGGTATTATTTACGAAGTCAATACAATCCCATGTAAGGCCGAGACATTCTCCGATACGCAGACCAGTAAAGAGGATGAACTGAATAATTGTGTTCACGATGCTATAATTACTGGTGAGTGACATGAGCTTCTGACATTGCTCCTTATCAAGGTACTTAACCTTTTGGGGCTGCTTGACTTGGGTTTTGTATAAGGCACCAGAACAAGGATTCTCCTTAATATATCCCTGTGATTTACCATAGCTGAATACGCTGGACATTACAGTTCTCAGCTTCCTTGTGGTTTCGGATGCCTTATTCATTGTCGTAAAGAAATTGGTTAAGTCGGCAGTGGTAATGCTGTTTACTCGTTTGTTTCCAAAAACGGGGAGAATGTGTAATTCAAGATCTCGCTCGTAGTTGTACTTGGTGACGGGTTTCAGCTTATAGGTTCCATACTCGTCCAGATAGATTTTTGCAAGCTCTTTGAAACGCATATTGGAACTGTAACGGGGAGTACCCTTACATTTCGCTTCAAAATCCAGATAGGCTTGCATTACCATCTTTTCTGCCTTACCTTGGGCGGTGCCAGCAGGAACCTTGTAGGTCATGGTTTTGCGTGTGTGCTTTCCGCTACCGTCAAAACCGCAGGAAACAGTAAAACGGTATGTGTATTCTCCACGCTGAACAACACCTTTAATATCCATATCTATCTCTCCTTTCAAGATGCTTCCCCTAGACGGTTCAGCATAATACATAGTTGATCAAAGTTGATAAATGCTTTACAGCCAGCAAATACAGCAGGAATGGTTCCATCTTTTACCATGGTTCTGAGTGCTGTTTCGGGAAGAATTCCAGTGCTGGCAACTTGGCGAATGGTCATCATTCTTGGAATACGAGGTAGAGGAGCATTTAGCTCAGAGGCAGTATCTTTTGTCATGTTACACCTCACGATCTCGCTTCTCAGCGTTTCCAAGACGATCAACGATTCTTAATATGTCAATATAAAGCTCTAGGGCGTAGAGTTCTCCGAGTATGGAAGTTAACTCAAACAAGGCTTCATATAAAAGTTCGTTTTGATCATGGCATCCCACATTATTTAGTGGAATATCAGGTGTATGAATGGTTAGGTCATGTAGGTCAGAACCTCCTAGGTCAGATTTGGTAGTCATTTTTTGTCCTCCTTGTATTGTGCAGTTTTGATACGAATAACTTATTTAGTATCATAAATCAAGTATAACGCATTTTTCTGATTTGTCAATAGTTTTTGTAAGAAAATATCACAGAGTATCATTATTGAAAATATTTTGGTAGGAATATTGACAAAAATGATTTTGTGGGATAAAATATGATCAAGCGAGGTGATTACTATGTTTATATTCAATCCGTTCGTTCGCACCTTTGGTGTGACCAGCGCTGACTATACCAGCTTTGATCCATCCTTGTCTTACGAGGAGATCAGCGATCATGTTTGCGAAGAATTTAGAAGTGCCATGAGAACCTATTGCCAGAACAATGGACAAGAGTTCCCCATGGAGTTCAATGACAATATCAATATCATCATCCTGTGGCGCAATGCTCCTGATCCTCTCAGCGGCAAAGTTGCCGTCAACAAGACATTGGAGCTTCTGTGTCAGGCTCCCTATCAGGGAACGATCTACATCCGATCCATCCACGATATTGTGGCAGCAGAGGGCATGGAGCATCTGATCCATGCAATTACCACCCTTGCGGAGAACAACAAGAACTATGTATTCTTGGACAACGAGTATTTCTCTTTCAAGAACATTACAGGAGATCTTGACTTCTCCAATCTGGAAACCGAAGCAAAGCAGCTTGCCATGCACATAGCTACTCAATCCGCTATTGGCAAGGTCGTATCGGAACTAGACCGTCTGATTCACAGGCCCGAACCCCAGCCCATTGACCGTTTCTTGGAAATCTATTGGAAATGGCAGCGTGCCGAAGTTGCTGTCGATGTCTGCAAGCAGGATCTTGGTGTTACCCACAGAACTTTCTACAAATATTCGCAAGCTTATGAAAGCACATTGTACTACTGCGAACATCTCAAGATTTTCTACTTCCAGATCGCAGAGGTGGCGAAAAGAGGCCCCCTCCCCGATAAGGAAGAATATCTCCGTGATATGGATGCTCTGGAACAGGGGCAGATCACAGAGAATGATGTTTGCAAGAAGTATGATCTGCTTTCCGTTCTGGATATTAAGCGTGTTAAGTTGGCACTGACTGAGCGTAGACGAAAAGCAAGATAAGCAAAGAAAACAAGCTCTATTACCTCGCTATGGGGTAGTAGAGCTTTTCTTTTTGCCTGATATGAAGCAAAACGGTTATGTTACGGTGATGTTACGGTAACATATCGGTGATGCTTGTATTTGTAATATGAATATGACTATGAATCTGCAGTTGTATTTCTATCTTTATATGAATATGGCTATGTGTTTGCAGTTTTCGTTGTATAGGCTGCTGCAAATGTTTTTGCCGTTGTGTTTGCAACTGTGGTTGTCCTTGTCAGGGTGTATTCCTAAGAATAGATCACCTAGAGCTAAGAATAAAAAGTAAAGGAGATAATAAGACTATGAAGAAAACAATAGAAATAGAAGAACCTAGACAACAAAAGCATTTGCCTGATCACTACATCGATATAATGCTTGAGAAATACAAACCAGCTAAAACAAAGGCTGGAGAAGAATATATAGGCAACCCATTGGAATACTTTACGGTTCAACAGAATTTTATGTCAACTGATGAAGAATGGGATTTTGTGGCGAAGTATGGATTTGAAATGCTTGGCTTCCTTTGTGTGCTTCGCCTATACATGACAATCGGAATTGGCTATGGCATTAAGCTAGGTCGTGATTTACGCAAAACAATCAGAGATATTAGTGCTGATTCCAATATTCCAATCGCAAAGATAGAGGAATGGTACAACATCCTATTGGAAAATAAATTCCTAGTTATCATTGATAGTGTAAATGGTACACAAGTCGTTACCACCTATAATCAGATCTATAATTGGGAGTTAAGAGAACACACCAAATTAGTGAATAATATTAAGAGTAACAATAGCCGCAAAAATAAGAAAAACAAGGAAAACCAAGCATCCTGCGAAGAAGTTCCACCTTGCATGGATGACATTCCTTCCGATGACGAAATGCAAGCCATGGCTGCAATGGAATCTGAAGTATACCATCAGGAAGGAGGAATGTAACCATGAAGCTATATGTACATGACGATTTTGGTCGCATTGTTGGTATCGTATCATACAATGATATTCTGGATCACGGCAATAGCCCCTATCACAGGGGCATTACAAGGCTCCGTTCTGGCGAATATGTTTTGATAGACAGTGACGGGGTCGAATACAAAGCCTACACTGTATCTGATTACAGGGCTTTTCAAGCAATATTGGAAGCTGGCTGCGAGGATCTATTGGATGATCCCAAGTTTGCTGATTTGAAACGCTTTTGGGATGATCTGGAAACTGAACTATAACCCGAAGAAAGGAGAAAAACACAATGAAGAAACCTTATGATAAAATTGTAAAGCTACATAACGGTCTGATTCTGGAAGAAAACCAAACATGGTGTCTGTCCGATCTCTACGATGCTTTAGGGAAGGCCTGGCCCAATCATGTTTCTTTCAATGAATTTAAGGAATGGGTATTCGGAGGAAGTGTGTTCCTTTTTGATCGAAACAACACAGAAGTTGAATTGAGCTTCGGTATTGAAAACCTTGATCAGGACGATCCTGATTATTCCGATGTTCGTATCACCTGCATTGTCTATCATTGATCCATAGCGGAGGGTATTCCTCCGCTATTTCTATTTTGATACATATTGAAAAATATTTCTCAAAATATATTGACAAATAAGAATCCTGTGCTATAATGCAATTATGATACAGAACGCAAGTAAAGTATCAAAACAAATTATCAACTCACAGGAGGTTTTATATATGAATGTAAACGGACTAAAGAAGCTAATTAGAAATGAGCGTACCGACCTGCTTATTGATGTATGTGATGCAACAACCTTTAAGGATATCTGCCAGATTTCCGTTGGTAATCTGATTCAACAGGAAACCGAATTTGACAGATGGGAAGTCGAGTGGTTCCATAGTTGCTTCGACTTTGACGATGAGTACGACACTGAGGACGATATTCTTGACGGTTTTGTTCTGAGTCTTGGTGTCAACCCTAGAGAACAGAGTGACAATGAAGCGATCACCACAATTGAAGCCATAGGTATTTTTGATAACGACTATGGCACTGTCAACAGCATGCTCATGTCCTATGAGTTGGTTGATTATATTCGCAATATTAGAACCCTTTCTCCCAGCGAACAGAAAAAAGTTCAAAAGCGTTCCCGTGAATACAATGCCCTGATTGTTGACGAAATTACTATCCGCTTCAACGAGATTACGATGATGGATATTTGGGATGATTACGAGGGTGATGCTGACGAGATCATGGAAGATAGATACTTCATTGATACTATGAGTATTGATATTTACCCCAAGCTACCCGATGGAATGTATCAGTTTTCTCTGTAATGATTTTTATTTCCTCCAACGACCAATTCTACCTCCGAAGCAATTAAAACCAATTCTGCCGAATTGATCGTTAAAATGCACAACTTTTTGTGTTGTTTTCATAGTTCACAACACTCATAGTGTTATAAAATCGAATTTTCCAGTGCTTTTCTAGTGCAAAATGACGAGGAAAAATTAAGCACATTTTCGGGAGTTTTAGATATATAGCCGCCGACCTACAATTTGGTGTAGATCGGCGGCTTTTGGGTTCTATTGCATATCACGAATTGCTCATGGTAAAATATAAGTGTAAGTTATTTAATCCTGTTTTCACAGGCAACAAGTAAAGGAAAAATTGAAGTAAAGGGGTACAAGGAGTACCGAAGTTCGGGCAATCGCTATAGGCGGCTGCTCGTTTTTTGTTACCTAAAATTCAGAAACCATGTTCCATGAGAACAACGACGAAAGAGAGGAAACGATTATGAAAACAACCACTTCCGATGCTGTACGGAAAGATCAGCTTCACGCTGCCATGGAACAGTTGGAAACTGCTGTCCGAGAAATGTTTGAAAGCGGACGGTTCCACGAATACCTGACGATGCTCAGTAGATTCCATAATTACAGCTTCAACAACATCTTGCTCGCATGGTGCCAGAATCCGAACATTTCCCGTTTGGCAAGCTACCAAACATGGAAGAAGCAGAAAATGCAGGTTCGCAAAGGCGAAAAGGCGATCAAGATTCTCTGCCCGATACCCTACAAGTATCATGCAGAGAGAAACCGAACCAACGAAGATGGAGAGATTGAGAAAGAAATCATCACCATCAATGGCGTTCGGTTTCGCTTGGGCAATGTGTTTGACATTTCCCAATGCGACGGGGAACTGGATTCCATAGTGAAAGTGCCAACCGACAATTCAGAGGAATTGCACAGGGCGGTACAGCAGCTTATGGATTCCGAAGATCGAATCATGTATGATCCCGATCTGACTGGCAGTTCTGCCAATGGATTTTTCTCCCCTGTGACGGGAGAAATCCACATCAAGGAAGGTATGTCCGATTTACAGACCTTCCGCTGCATCTTACACGAACAGGCGCACTCGCTCCTGCACGGGGAAGATGATGCAAAGGAATTGGAGCGTGGCATCAAGGAAATTGAGGCCGAAGCCGCCAGTTACCTTTGCTGTTCTGCTTTGGGGTTTCCCCAAACCATCTGCTATTCAACGGGGTATTTAGCAGGATGGTCGGAAAGCAGAACAACACGGGAGCTTTTGCAATCGGTTAGCCGTATTGAAAAGTGCGCCCGTGCGATCTTAGATTGGGTCACCAGTCTAACCGATCTGAAAGTGGTGGATTGTTAATCCATACACAGAGGATCGGCGGCTCGTTAAGGGTTATACCGTCAGGTATAACCACTTAACGGGTACATTCTCCAAGGTTTTCGCCGTGGCAAAGGCGATTACCCACGCTTTAGGCTTTGTGCTTTGAATCAAAGCCGACCGCCGAACTAAACAATGGGGAGCAGGAAGCTCCTAAAAAACACACCGAAGAAAGGAGAAAAAGCATGGCAAGAATACAAAACATCAAGTTTCAAATGAAATCCGCACTCAATCAGATGGCATATTACGGTCATAGTAAGCACGATGATCAGGTGCGAACTTATCAGGATCGCCAACAGCTAAAGGCGCAAGGTGTTCCACGTGAGGAATACATGAGGGTTGACCATACTGCCGATAAGGTGTTTTCCTACGGTACGATGAAAACATACCAAGCAGAAATCAACCGATACGCTGACTGGCTTTCGGAAAATGGCTACAAAAAATGCACCATGGAGCAAGCCAGAGATCAGATGCAACACTATCTGGATTATCAGCGTGATCGTGGTCTGTCTGCCTATTCCGTCCATACCACCTGTGCGGCTCTCTGCAAGGTTTTCCAAACCAAGATGCAGGACTATGATATTCCCGAAAGAAGGCTCGCTGACATTACCAGGAGCCGTGGAGACAGGCAACACGACAAGTATAATGAGGATCGTGCAGGGGAAGCTCTGGAAGCTAACCGTACATTAGGTCTGCGCCGATCAGAATTACAGCGTTTGCGTGTAAGCAATTTTGAGGATCGAGGGAATGAGATTGAAATGAACACAATCGGAAAGGGCGGCAAGCACAATACCACCGTTTTCCGAGATCCAGAGGAAATAGAAAAGATCCGAGATATGTTAGACGGCAAAGAGCCAAACGATTATGTCTTTGACCGTGATTTATTCAAGAATGATGCTGACTTCCACCAAACAAGGGCAGAAGCCTTTCAATCCCGATACAACAGGATCGTGGAAGATATGGAAAACCGTCCAGAAGCCAGAGCCGAGTATCAGCAGATCATCCGTGATACCTTTGCCGCCAAAGGAAAGGAACTTCGTGAGGATCTGGACAAGCCTTACTATTGCCGTGGCTCCCATAGGCAACACTTAATCGAACAGGGGCTACCATATGCCTTTGACCGAACCGCTGTTATGATGGTCAGTTTGGAATCCCACTTCCGCAGCGGAGTGTTGGTTCAAAACTACCTTGCAAAATAAGCGATCTATTGCTTTCGGATCAATAAAAGGGTATAATTCTAATGGTGGGTATGGGATGCTTCACCCATAGAAAATTTCCTTTTTCATATAACCGCTGGCAGGATTGCTGGCGGTATTTTTGATCCCTTGCATTGGTGTCCTCGTTCGTGGTAAAATAAGATCAGTGATTAGGTCTGGGGGTCTCCCAGTCAAAAGTATAGTCTTAACGAACTTACCTTTACTTCAAGTCGCTGGCAAAAAAAGCCAGCGGCATTTTCAATAAAAGACACCTGAAAGAAATTCTATCAGGTGTCTTTTTCGTATTAAGTAATGCTATGTTTAATCAGATCCATCAGTCGGTTTAATGCCATTTCGCAATTCCAATCTGCTCTAGATGGACAGAATGTTGGTTCTTTAGCAATGGTGATCAGGGATGCTTTTTTTATTAAAATTGCAACTCGCTCAGTAAATACTTCACTAAAGCATGATGGAGAAGTAAAGAAGTCTAAATCAAAATCAAGGATAAATGGCTTTGATGACATTTCCTCTATATTGCTAACAGGAAGCCTGTTAAAGCAGTCTTTATTATAATAAGCTGCAGCATTATAGTTCCGTATATCTTGTTCTTGATAACATCTTGCTTCATATTCGCTCAAGTGGCAAATTACAGTATAAGCATTGATGTACCCAAACCAGTCAGCAGTTTGGATGTGTTCATCATTCTTTACATATTCTGCAATTTGAATTACATCTTCAAAACAAAAATCTTCTCTTTTGTATTTACGACCTTTCAGAAGTTTCCGAATTGCAGGATGCTTGGGACCATATTCTGCAAATATTTGACTACAGGATGCAAAGTGTGTAAGTGGCGAATGGGTATCTGCATGGTAGTCAAAGGTAATTAGCTGATATGGAGATCCGTTCTTGTCACTGTACTTTCCCCACACGGGCAGAGCGTGATTATGATCCGAAAAAACTATAACTGGTGTACCACCAACCATATATTCTTCATACAACTGCATTATTTCTCCTTTTTGCTCAGGTTTCAGAAAAATGTACAAAAGATGTTACTGTCCAGACAGGATCTGTCTAGGAACAACAATATCAGTCCAATCGCTCACATTACATTCTCCATATTTGTTATCGCCAGTAGCGACCACTGTCCCATCTGACCGTAACGCTACTACATGACCATCATTTATTCCTTCGGCATCAATAAGCACTACATCATTCCAGTTTTGGCAATCGCTTACGTTTTGATTGGTACCAGCAAAAACTACGCTTCCATCTCTGCGTACTCCCACCGTGAAATTGTGACCACAGGCAAGATGAGCAATCTGATCAAATCCAGTGACATCAATAGGATTCCGTCCGCCTACAAGAACCGTTCCATCGGAACGAAGTCCAGCATAATTATCATAACCATCATTTGCAAAGGAGATAAAATTATGTTCTCCTTCCCAGACCTGGCTGCCACTTGTCCAAGTGATCGTACCATCTTTGGTAAGAACAAATATTGTACTAGAATTAGCATAGATAGCAGCAACATTGGTTAATTTACGGAGTCTATTCAACTCGTAATCATCAATATCACCAGTAAAAACAATTGTTCCATCTTCCTTTAGACCAACGGTAATTCTCTCACAAGCAGCAATTGACACAATATTGGACCAGTGTTGGACATCACATTCACCGTATCCCATACCGCCAACAGCAACAACCGTACCATCTGCCTTTAGTCCGACAGAGTGGTAACCTCCAGCAGCAACAGATACAATGTTTGTCCAATCAGTTACATCACAACGACCAAACTTTGTACTACCTGTTGCTACAACTGTACCATCTTTTTTCAATCCAAGTGTATGTGCATAGCCTGTTGAGATGCTGGTACGTAATTGACCGATATACCACGCATCGATTGCAGATTGAGCGGAATCCTTATAGGTTCCTAATTCCTCAAATGCTCTTGCAGCATTGATATAGTCATTCTGAGATAGAAGGTTCTTGGCTTCCTGATATTGGATTTCTAGGATTTGGTCCGAGCTATCCTTATAATCGCCGAGCCTTTCCAAAATGGCAATTGCTTCTGTGGTATTACCTTCGCCAATAAGAGTTATGGCTTCTGCATATTCTCTTTGGGGTTTCAGAATGCTAGGATAAAACCAAAAAGCAAACAATAGTATTGCAGCAATAATAGGAACAACGATAAAAGACGCTTTTTTTACAATGCTATTGCGTTTGCGTTTTTCTTCTTGTAATGCAGCTTTCTCTAATAACTGTTGTTTACGCTGTTTATCTTCTTCTTCCAGACGCAAAACCATTTTCTCAGTTAAACTATCGATGTTTAATGCTGAAAATATAGTATCTTTGCTAATCCTACATCTAGAACAGCATGAGCCACCATTCCAGTTACCACAGGCGCATTGCCAAATCGCTATATTCTCGCAGGGGATATACATGGTATTTTCGCTTGTGGCAATTCGATATTGCTTTTCTAATTCTGCATTTTCGAAATTAAGGGGCAGCGGCTTTGGTAAAGGTTCGAATGGAACGGTAGTTTCCCAAATCGTGCCGTCTTTGAATATTACAGTTACGGTTTCTACCTTAAAGGATCGTGTTACCGCAATGGGCATCACAATCGCTTTGTTTGATCCGAAATCTTCTCCGACAGCAATATTAAGTTCCAAATATTGATAGTCAGGAACACCCCACAATGCCTTTCCAGAAACATCATAGGCTGCTAGTGACAGCTTTAATGCCCTAATGGTCTTTTCTGCAACACTCTGGAATTTAATTTGTGCAATCACATTGCCCGACTGAGTGTCCTTTAATAGAACACCAGCAGAAATGATAACTGGTGATCCTTCGATATATAGATTTCTCGGCAATTCATAAAGCCGTTCAAATCGTTCAGCCACTACAATCTCTCCTTAGTTTATCGCTTCTCATAGTATTCGTAGGTGTTATTTCCTTCGTCCCATAGCAGCCGACCATTCACAAATTGATAATCATAATCTTTTCCACCCTGATAATGATTATCATAATGGAACTTTTCATTTCTATCAAAATTGTATGCAAAAGAGTGTTCTGCTACATATTTGTTGTTATCAAAGATAAAGCGACCGTTTTCAAAATCGAAAGAAACAATACAATTATCTCTGTTGGCTGGTCCGATGGTTACTTTACTGCCATACCAATATTCTTCGACCAGTCGGTACTCGCCGCAAACACTATTGATATATGCAATCTCATTTTCTGCGTTGCTAATTATTTCTGCAGCAGTTGGCTCATTAGATTTTTGCAAAGCTTCTATTGCCAAATAGAATTTAGCTTCATGATAGAGTATATTACCTTGTTCAAGGTAATATAGAGAATATGCAGAATCTATTTGGGTTTCAGTGTCTAAATAGCCTGCAATGCTTTCGAAGATTTCAATAGCATCGATGTATTGGGCATTTTCAAAATAGTAGCAGCCTTTTTGATAATCACATTCCTTAACCAAGTTTGTACTGTCCTTGTAAGGAATAATGCTTTCAAAAATGGACTTTGCTGCATCGTATTGACCATTAGCTAGATATTCGGTAGCTACATCATATTGCAACTGCATACATACAGAGTCACTGTCTAGGTAGCCTGTTAAATTCGTGAGAATAGAAATAGCTCCTTCAACATCTCCCGTATCTTTCAAGAACATTGCTTTTTGATAGTATGCATGGGTCTCTTTTTCAGCGGCATTGCTATAGTTATCCAGCGATTGAAAAATTCTAATTGCTTCATCAAAATCTTGTGCGTCTAAGCGCATACAACCCTTTTGAAAGATTGCTTCTTTTTCCATGTCCTCTGCATCTTTATAATCACCCAACGAACGAAACGCTGTTGCTGCATCATCATACTTACCGTCAACAAGTAGCTGCTGGGCATCATTATAAATCATGCTTGGCTTGATTACATTAGGGTATATCCAAAAAGCAAAAACGGAAGCAAGTGCCACAATAAGCGAGATCGCAATAATTCCGAGTATAATTCTTTTGCTTCGGATTTTTCTCTGCTGTGCCAAGGCGGCATTGCGTTCAGACTGTTCTTTCTTTGCTCGTTCTTCTGCTTTAAGCCGAGAATTCATTGCCTGTGAAAGGTTATCAATATTATATGCTTCAAACGCAACATCTTTTGATAAGTTACATTTTGTGCAAGCATGATGGGAGTTCCATTCACCGCAAGCACAATTCCATAGACCCATAGATTCACAGGGGATTTGCTGAGCATACTGATTTGTTGCTAGAAGATACTGTTTGATCAATTCTGAATTTCCCAACTTTTGCTGTAGAGTAATTCCCTGTGGCAATTCAGATAAAGGCAAAGGGGAATTTTGTGTTGTTCCATCAGATAGGACAACGCTTAAACTTCCAATCGCAAAGGAACGGGTGGTTACATCGGGCATAACGATAGCTTTGTTACTACCAAATGTTTGACCGTTTTGAACAGCAAGATCAAGATATTGAAAATTATTCTTTCCTTGAATTTCTCCACCAGCAATATCGTATGCAACAATATCGACACGCAAAGCCTTGATCAGAACAGAAGAAACACTTTGATATTTAAGCTGAACAATGACACTCCCTGTTTGAGTATCTTTTAGCAATGCACCAGCAGTTACAATGACAGGTGAACCAGTAGAGTATAGATTGTTCGGCAATTCAAATAGCCGTTCAAAACGATCAGCCATAGCGATTCTCCTTACATTTCGGGAAGATTAGATTCGATATCCTCAATCACATTTTTCTGAACAGCCTGGGGAGCGATAACAGGCTTCTCTTGGGAAACATAATGCAGGATCATCAAACCGATTGCCGCAAGGACAAACATAGCGGTAAGTACGAAGAAAGCCGTTGCGTAGGTACCATTGATGATGTAGTTGTAAGCATCACCACCCACATACGCATTTACATTAAGGGAGGGGTAATTTTCGCTGTTGTAATAGTTGGTCATTTTATCAATGCCCTTATAAAGGGTAAAGAAGCTGCAGCCTAAGGAGCAACCAGATAAAATGCTCCAAATACTAGCTTTACGGGTAGTTTTTGTTTC
Source organism: Oscillospiraceae bacterium (assembly GCA_045631645.1). Lineage (GTDB taxonomy): Bacteria > Bacillota > Clostridia > Oscillospirales > Oscillospiraceae > SIG459. The sequence continues at coordinate 66,262 of JAZQVC010000031.1, read as the reverse complement.
TGCCATGATATGTTCCTCCTAGTTTTGATTATTATTTTCATTATAGCACATCATCATATTTTGACAAGTTCCGAGGGGCATCGGAAAGATTATTTATTTTCAGATCTCTTGCTTGTCGTACAGCCAGATCAAGCAAGCTCCTTGTATTTCCATGATGCCGAACATAGCAAATCAAGCTGTCTGCTGTTTTTACCATGTATTGATTCGCTCGGACAATAGCGTATCTGCGTGGGATGCCTTCTAAAGGGGGATAATACGTTCCATCAAAGCCTTGGGGGGCTTCTGCTGGCTGTTCTGCTGGGTGATAGGCAAGTACTAGCATTAGCAGGATCTCGGCGTGTCGGTGTTTCACAGACCTTAGGGCGGATGCAGCCATACGATCAAAATTGCCATGATAGCCAACATAGAACACCGATATACCGTTGGCTACTTCCTCTTCGATGGCTTGCTCTAGAATTGGTAAAACGGACTGTGGTGTATCAGCGTGACCGAATAGAAAACATGACTTCTGCATTAGAATCCACCTGTCTGCATTATTGTAGTCGTTCTAATAACACGATAATTATAATGCAGTTAGTGGGTTCAAGTCAATGCCAGCATTACATAAACTAATGGTAATAATTTCTATGGTGGTGTTCGGCATGAGCGAGAAGAAAGAAATTGATCTGCTGGTTGGCAATAATATCAAGAGAGAACGGATCAAGGCAGGATATACGCAAGAGAAGTTCTCTGAATTGATCGGCATAGGAACGAAATCTCTTTCTGCCATCGAAAGAGGTACCGTTGGTGTTTCCTTGGCTACGCTGCTGCGGATCTGCAAGGTACTGTCTATTTCTAGTAACTCGCTCCTGTTTGAAGAGTCTCCTAAGAATGATGTACAAGCTATTACAGAACGGTTGGAAAGACTGACACCCGAACAGTTTGCCATTGCCAATGATGTTCTGTGTAAAGTCATGGAAGCTTTTTCTGTTAATAGTAAAGAATAATTACCTATAATAAAACAGCACCTACCACTCAAGTAGTAAGTGCTGTTTATTTGGTTGGATTCAATAACAATATCAGTGTTTAAGAATATTTTGTATGGTCACTGACATTTTGCCAGTGGCTATTCTTTATTTTACGCAGATGTCAAAAAAGCCACGAAGCACCTTTTTTACATGATCCTCGTTCAATTTATCCCATTCGCCATATGCAGCAGGTTCATGATGCCCTAGATTTTCCTCACAAAACAGGTAGTCCTCTCTGTATAATAGGCAGGGAATACCGCAAGAGTTTTTATCACAGATTAGAGGAAAACATTTGTTACCTACAACGGTTGCAAAACTGCAAGGGAGGCACTTTAGAATGTACTCATGATCATTTGATTTATTGTTACTCATAAAAAATCTCCTTTCATTTAGTTATGATACGAAAATGGCGTTAAGTATCATAACTGTATGATAACAGAGAAAATAGCCAATGTCAAGTGTTTTGATACATAAACAAATATAAGTATCAAAAAGATATGGCTCGATGTAGGGATTTGCTAAGAAGAATAGGAAATTCATACTCACCGCATATCATTGGATATCGTTTGATATCGTTTTACAGCGTTTTTGCACCAAATTTGCACCAAACAGGAGAGTACAGGGCATAAAGAAAACCCAGAAACCATTGCGGTTTCTGGGTTTTTGAAGTTCGTAATGAGAGATAGATTATCTCTTGGAGAACTGGGGTGCACGACGTGCAGCCTTCAGACCGTACTTCTTGCGTTCCTTCATTCTGGGGTCGCGGGTCAGGAAACCAGCAGCCTTCAGAGCGGAGCGGTAGCTCTCGTCAACGAGGAGAAGAGCGCGGGAGATGCCGTGACGGATAGCGCCGGCCTGACCGGAAACGCCGCCGCCTGCGACGGTGCACTCGATGTCAACCTTATCGGTGAGGCCAACGGTGACCAGGGGCTGACGAACGATGAGCTTCAGGGTGTCAAGGCCGAAATAATCGTCGATGTCACGGCCATTGATGGTGATGACGCCGGTGCCGCCGGGAATGAGGTGAACTCTGGCGACAGAGGACTTGCGACGGCCGGTGCCGTACATATAGGGTCTCTTGGATACGTAAGTTGCCATTATATGTTACCTCCTTCTTTAGCGATCCCAAACTTCGGGCTTCTGGGCTGCGTGCTTGTGCTCGGAGCCACGGTAAACCTTCAGACGGGTGAGCTGGTCAGCAGCCAGCTTGTTCTTCTGCAGCATGCCCTTAACTGCGAGGGTCATTGCGAACTCGGGCTTCTTTGCCATCAGTTCCTTGTACTTGACGTCCTTGAGGCCGCCAATCCAACCGGAATGATGATAGTAGTGCTTCTGCTCCAGCTTCTTGCCGGTCAGAACTGCCTTTTCAGCGTTGATGATGATGACGAAGTCACCGCAGTCAACGTTGGGGGTGTACATGGGGTTGAGCTTGCCGCGGAGAATGTTAGCGGCGAGAACAGCGGTCTTGCCCATGGGCTTGCCAGCTGCATCAAGGATATACCACTTGCGCTCGATGGTCTCCTTCTTGGCCAGGGTAGTGGACATTTGAGATTCCTCCATTAATAATGTATAAAAAATTTTTTGACAATTGAAATGCGCTACATTACAATACTAATGACCGTAAGCGCGCCTTATTTTTATAACACATGCAAATTTTGTTGTCAACACATATTTTTGATATTTTAATTTAGAATAATGCGAACTCCGTTTTACGCCGTTTTTCGCCGATTTGCTCCCGATTGCTCGATTTCGATTTTTTAAAATTTTTCTATGAGGCTTACAAATTTATGAGTGATATATTGAACAGATTTACCAGTATCGTCCGCAAGGGTGTGGACGAGTACTCCATGATAGAAGCGGGAGACCGCATCGCCGTTGGTGTTTCGGGCGGAAAGGACAGTATGCTGCTCCTCCGCGCCCTCAGACATCTGCAGATTTATTATCCCAAGCCCTTTGAACTTGTAGCCCTTACCATTGAGATGGGCTTTGAGGGAATGGACTTTGACTGCGTGCAGAAAATGTGCGATGAAATAGGGGTTGAGTATGTCCGCATCAAGACTGATATAAAGGAAGTTGTCTTCGATGTGCGTCAGGAGGAAAATCCCTGCTCCCTTTGCAGTAAGATGCGCCGCGGCGCAATCAATAACGCTATGAAGGAGCATCGATGCAACAAGCTTGCTCTGGGACATCATTTTGATGACGCGGTAGAGACTTTCCTTATGAGCCTTATGTTTGAAGGACGCATAAGCTGCTTCAAGCCCGTAACATATATGTCCCGTGCCGATGTATGGCAGATACGGCCGATGATCTATGCCACTGAGGACAAGGTTGCTGCGGTGGCGGCTGCCCTTGAGCTCCCCATTGTTGAAAATCCCTGCCCTGCCGATACAGGAAGCAAGAGATATGAGATAAAGCAGCTCATCCGAAATCTGGAAAAGGATTTCCCCGACCTTCGAAGCAAGGTTTTCGGCTCTATGCAGCGCCTTCCTCTTGAGGGCTGGGAGCCCACTCCGTATGTAAGAACGAAAGGAAAATAATATAAATGAAAATGGGAAATGACCTGACACGGGGACCTGTTGCGAAAACTCTTCTGCGTTTCGCCACCCCTTATCTTATAGCCAACCTGCTGAACACCCTCTACGGTATTGTGGATATGTTTATTGTGGGACGCTTTGCCTCCTCCATGGAGCTCAGCGCAGTCAGCATTGGCGCAATGACCATGATGATGATAAACTTCATTCTTATGGGTCTGGCAACAGGCGGCACTGTTATTGTAGGCAACTTTGCAGGCGCGAAAAAGGAGAAGGAACTGCGCGAAACGGTATCCACCGTTTTCTGCATTCTGCCCCTCGCAGCCATTATCATAATGGTTGTGCTTATGTTCCTGCGTGAGCCTCTGCTGGTGCTTATCAACACCCCTGCGGAAGCTTTTTCCGGTGCTAAGGCCTATGTGACCATCTGTCTCGTGGGCATGGTTTTCTCCGGTTTTTATAACGCAATCGCCAGCGTTTATCGCGGCATAGGCGAGAGCAAAACTCCCATGATATTCGTTGGAATTTCCTGCTGTCTCAATATTATCGGCGATATTTTGTGCGTTGCGGTGCTGGATATGGGCGCTGCGGGCGCCGCTCTTGCAACCACCGTCAGCCAGGCTGTCAGTGTTCTTATCGGCTATATTTATATCAAGCGCAGCAAGAATTTCCCCTTCGACTTCCGCCCCTCCAGCTTCCGTATTTATAAGGAAAGAGCTTCACGTATTCTGGGACTGGGTCTTCCCGCCGCAGGTCAGGAGCTGCTTGTCAATCTTTCATTCATCGTGCTTGAATCCGTTGTCAACAAGCTTGGCTATGTCTCCACCGCTGCTGCCGGCGTTGCTGACAGAATTTTCGGTATGGCGGTTATCCCTGCAGGTGCATTCTTTGGCTCTGTTGCGGCGATGGTTGCTCAGAATCAGGGCGCGGGAAGACCTGACCGCAGCCATAAGTGCATGCGTGTAGGTATACTCGTTTCCGGCGGAATAGGAGTTCTTCTCTGGATTGTTATGGCCATTATTCCCGCCACAGTTATATCCGTATTCACTCCCGATAAGCAGGTCATAGCCGCAGGCGTTGAGTATATGACTTTCTTTAAGTTCGACTTTTTGCTCTTTGCCTTTGCCTTCCCGCTGCTTGGCTACATAAACGGAATGGGGCATACCCGATATACTTTACTTGTCAACATCGTCAGCGCCGTTATTGTCCGTCTGCCTTTGGTATATTTGTTCAGCACAATACCCGGAGCCACTCTTTATCACATCGGCATGTCCCTCCCCCTTGCCAGCGTGGTGCAGGTGCTTATGGCTTATGCCTACCTGCTCTTTGCAAAGGGCGAGCGGCAATACCGCAGAGACAGACTTCCTTCATAAAAAAAGAAACAGCCGAAATATACGGCTGTTTCTTTTTTATACTTTGAGTTTACATAATACAAGAGTCTTGAGCGTTGTCCTCGGAGAAAAGCAAGGCAAGGGTGATCCAGAACAAAGGGGCAACAAGTGGCAGCCCAAGGGCGAAAAAGCTTTGCACGCAGTAGCAAAGGCTGGCAAGGCCTATGGCGCAAATATGGGGCTTTGAGTGGCTTTTGAGCAAGCGGGCAAGTCCCAGCAGGAGAAGGAAGAGATACGCTGCAAGACCGAAAATTCCGATGTTTATGAGATGGCCTATATATTCGTTGTGGGCGTTATCCACGCTCGTCTGGAGAATCTTTCCCGTTTCGGGAACAAAGCGGGCAAACTGTATGTCAACTCTCAGGGCGAGGGTGTCGGGGCCGCTACCGAATATAGGATGCTCCTTGAAAAGCTCAAGGCAGCCGCGCCATATTTTTATACGGGCTGAGCCGAATCTATCATCAATATTTCCGTGAAGCACCTGAGAAAACTCGTAAAGCGTGCCATCTGCCGGAGCGAAGAAATATACGAAAAGAAGTCCGATGATTACAGCAAGCAGGCATATGATTATGAAAAATGTCCGCATTGCCTTTGCAGAAGGAGAGAAAGATTTTATTTTCCCAATGATTATGCCTGCAATGATAAAAATTGCAGCGCCGCAAAGAGCGAGTAGAGGAAGAATGTCAAAACTGAATGAGAATGAAAAATCGGGTGAAGAATACTCAGGGCGAAACGCAAGGGCAATGGAAGCGGATATAAGCAAAGGCGCGGCGAAGAAAAAGGCGCGGCGCAGCTTCTTCATATCCGTGAGAACGAGGGGGATAGCAACCAGCGTACATACTCCAAGACCAACAAAGCCTCCTGCAACCCGGGCGCGAAGCAAAACAAAGACTGCAGGTAGCAATGCGATGATTCCAAGGCGGTAAAGCTTTCTTTCGCTTACAACGGATATAACAAACAGCGCAGGCAGCGCAAGGCAGAAAAACGCAGAGAGAACATTTGTATTTCCTATAGTGCCGAGAAAGGCGCTTGAATACTTTATACCCCAATCATAAAAGCTTAGATCATTGGGGAAGAGGGAGAAAATATTTATGTTGAAAAGCTGGAAGATAGCAACGATGGAGCATACGAAAACTGAGAGGGCAAGTGCAATATAATGATAGGGTCTGGCTTTGCCGAATAAGGATACCCCAAGGAAAATCAGGATATATACAAGCTGGGTAATAAGACCGTCATAGCGGCTTGCGCCTATCAGGCTTTCTTTTTTGTAGGGGGAAAGGATGAAGGATAAAATGCAGGCAAAAGCAAACGCGATCGCCGCGAAATGGTATAGGGAAAGGCGTGGCAAAGGCTCTTTTTCCACAATGCATGCGATAATCAGGGCTATGAGCCATGCTCCTGTGCAAAGGACGAAAAACATAAACTTTGAAAAAGTTATGTTTGAATAGCCGGAAAATCCTGCAAACAGTGGAAAAAGCAAAAGCATTATGCTAATATATATATTTGTAATGATAGTGCGGAGCGAGTCCGCCTTTTTGATACAAATCATAAATTATGAACCCTTTCGTCTCATGGAAATCATTATAGCATAAGCGTAGTGATATGCAAAGAAAAAAGGATATCACCCACTTTGTTGATAAATTAAGCGAAAAATAGGAACATAATCACCACTTATATAGCTAAACGGAGAATAATTATGTATTTTGATACCCACGCTCATTATGATGACGAACGTTTCGATCCCGACCGTTATGATCTTCTGGCATCTCTTCCTGAGGAAGGAGTTGACCTTGTGCTCAATCCCGGCTGCGATGGAGAAACAAGCGCCAAAGCAGTTGAATATGCCAACACTTATTCCCATGTTTATGCTGCAGTGGGCTGGCACCCTCACGAGGCTGAAAACTACAATGAGGAGAGCGGAAACCTTATAAGGCAGTGGTGCCAAAACCCAAGGGTGAAGGCAATCGGGGAGATAGGACTTGATTATTACTACGATTTTTCCCCAAGGGAGCGCCAGAGAGAAGTTTTCCGCGCTCAGATGGACTTGGCTCGAGAGCTTAATATGCCCGTTATAATCCATGATAGAGATGCCCATGGCGAGTGTATGGAAATTATCCGTGAATATCCCGATGTTAAGGGAGTCTTCCATTGCTATAGCGGCAGTGCGGAAATGGCGCGACAGATACTTGATATGGGCTGGTATCTCTCCTTTACAGGCGCAATAACCTTCAAAAATGCCCGCAAGGCTCTTGAAACTATAGAGATATGCCCTATGGATAAAATTATGATAGAAACAGATAGCCCCTATCTTGCTCCCGTGCCTCACAGAGGCAAGCGCAACGATAGCAGAGAGCTCTGCTTTGTTGTGGACAAGATTGCTGAAATCAAGGGCATAGGTTCGGAGGAAGTTGCGCGCCTCACAATGGAAAACGGAAAGCACTTTTTTGGCATAGAATAAGGGCTTAATTGCAAATATAAACGCAAAAAATCCGGTAGAATAGCCATCCTACCAGCAGTAGAGTGGCATTCTACCGGATCTTTTTATCTCTCAACAGTGTCGCTACCTTCTTATCCGGCTTTTAGCTTTCCTTTTTGCACTGCCGGGAATACACTTTCGGAAGAAAGGTGGCGACAGATTTGAAACGCACAAAACTGAGCATGAGAATACTGCCCGACTATACAAAGGGCGAGGAGATTATGAATATGGTAACGCACATAGTGGGAGGAGCTTTCGGACTCCTTGTACTGGTGCTGTGTCTGCTGAAAGCGGCAGACGGAAGTGGAGCGGATATGGCGGGCGCGATCATATACGGACTGAGTATGGTTTCTCTTTACACCCTTTCAAGTATTTATCACGGACTGAGAAAGGGTACGGGGAAAAAGGTTCTGCAGATATTGGATCATTGCACGATATATGCCCTCATTGCCGGCACATATTCAATCATTTGTCTGACTGCGTTTTTGCCTGTATATCCGCTGATAGGCTGGGGGCTTTTGCTTTGGCAGTGGGCTCTTGCGGCTCTGGCAATTACTCTTACAGCCATTGATCTGAAAAAATATAACGCATTTTCCATGATATGCTATGTGGGAATGGGATGGAGTGTAATTTGCTTTGTGCCTCAAACAATGGAAATAATGTCGACTGCAGGCTTTTATTTGCTTCTTGGCGGCGGCATAGCTTACACAATCGGCGCCCTGCTTTACGGCGTGGGAAAAAAGAAACGATGGGTTCACAGCGTCTTCCATATTTTTGTAGTTTTGGGCAGTGTTCTGCAATTTTTGTCAATTTACTTTTATGTTCTCTAAAAATTAAATGCGCGGTGGAAACTTTTCCGCCGCGCATTTAATTTTGTTTTCAGTCGAGATATTTCTCCCCATAGCTTTCGCTACCGAGGACGGTGGAAAGCTCGGTAAGAATAAGATGCATACCCGAGTTTACATAATTATAACAAGGAGATTCGAAAACAGTAAATTTCCGGCTGTTGAGGGGGAGTATAAAGCGTACATTGCAGCCTTCACCCTCGCGGCTTTCGATAATAAGGGCGCCGTCATGACCTTCGGCAAGCCCTCTTGCAACCCCAAGTCCAAGACCACCCTTGAAACTGTCGGGGGAGGAAAGGTCAGCCTTTCTTTCGTAGGCAGTGAAAAGGCGGGACATGTTGTGGGTGGGGATTCCGCATCCGTTATCATTCACGGAAATATACGCTGTGTCACCGCTTTTTTCAAGGGAAATACTTATGCATCCGCCTTTGGGAGTGTGAGCAATGGAGTTGGACAGAAGGTTAAGTATTATACGTTCGATTTTTTCTACGTCAGCGTAGGCAAAAAGTTGGCTGTGGCGGCTTGAAAATTCAATGTTTATGCCTTTTTCTCCGCACATAAGGGAAACGGTGGAAACAAGGTCGGAACAAATCTGGGTCAGATCAATAACAGAGAATTGGAAGGGGAGAGTGCCCTCTCTTAAAGAGATGCTTGTGCTGAGATTTGAAAGAGCGTGACGAAGAGAATAATAGTTGTGGTTCATTATTGCGAGATATTCAGTCTGCTTTTTGGTTTTGGGCTGACTTATGTCGCTGAGCCTGTCAATGGCCATGCCGATGTTAAAAAGCGTTGAGAGCATATCCGCAAGCATGGCCTTGCTGAGAATGCCGGAAGAGGAGTTTGTGTCCTTATCTTCCTCAAGGGAGATATATCTTGTTCCGTCTATGAGCCTTATCTGGGCGCAGCACTTGTGTCCTTTCAAAGTGGCGCTGCAGGTATAGCAGTCCGAAAATTCATCAAAAAGATGATCGGGCAGAAGGAAGTAGGGACTTTTGCCGCAGTAGTCACCGCCCAAAAGGGCAATGGCAGCGCTGTTCATATGAATAATTTGATTATTTTCAATTGCAATAATGGCTGCGCGACCAAGCTCAAGGAGAGCTTTAATATTCTTTTCCATCGTCGACCTCCAGAAAGGACTGCGGATATTATATGCTGCGTGCCACTTGATTATAATACATTCCTGCGAGCTTAATCAACGAATAAATTAATTTCTCGACAAAAAATTAATAAGCTCAACGGCGCGACATTCCGTTGAGCTTATTATATATGGGATGAGGACAAAATGAAAAAGATGAAACTGTCTCTTGCAATGACTATATTAAAGATTAAATGTTACAAAATAAATATAGAAAATGTTACATAAATATTAAATTTAAAAATTTTTATAAAAAATAATTATGTAAATCTTGCATGAAACAGGATTTTACGCTTTTCGTTGATGGTTTTACGCAAAATATTGGGTTTTACACCTATGTTCCCATATCTCGAAAAGATATTATGTCAATCAAGTGTGAAGGGCATAAGGGGAATTGTGGAAATATTTTCCTGAGAAAATGGAGGTATGAACATAAGGGGAATTCCGTCTGCCGAGGGGTACGGAACATATACTTCCTCCACGCCAAATTTTTCTGCAGCTGCGGAGATGGCAAGAAGGCTGTCATCGCCTATGATTTCTCTGAGATAAAGCCCGTCACCGCATTTTTCGGCGCATATATAGCAATCACCGCAGCGGAGAAAAGCGCCGCCGTAAAAACGGTGGACAATACTTTCGGCGCAAATTATCTCGGCGCTCAGACTCCATGGAGCGTTGAAGCGTTTTTGAAGATATTCATCCATAGAGATTTCGGTAGCCTTTAACTCAGAGGGAAGGGAAGGAAAAAGCTTTTTTGTTGCTGTTGGAGCAAAGGGACGGGCGTTAAGAGTGGAGGCATACCAGGCCTCAAGATTTTTGTCAGCAGGGCGTAAGAATACAAGCTCAGCGCCTCTGGTAGCCGCCTGTTGAGCGGCATAAAGAGCAAGGGCTTTTCCCATACCTTTTCGTCTATATTCCCTTTGTGTGCAAAGTCCGTAAATATAGGATGCCTTTTTGCCGCCAAGCAACAGTCCGTCAAAGGAGAACATGAAGGCTCGGCCCTTGCCGTCGCTTTCGGCGCACACTCCGTTTTGGATAAGCAGGCAGTTTTCCACAAGGGCAAGGATGAATTCTTCGCTGTCCCCGAAGGCCTCGCTCCATATTTTCACGATTTGTTCAATATCGTCTTCCGCTGTGGGGCGGAGGAAAAAATTGTTCATAGTCAGTCAGTCCAATGGGCGGAATATTTTTCAAGAATGATTTCGGGACGGTAGCTCAGCTTGCTTTTGCGGAGATTTTCAAGCCCCATATCATCTTCGCGGTTTACATAACAAATTTGCGGAAGTTCTTTGCATATATACCGCACAAACTCTCTGTTTATCATGGGGTAGGCTCCATCCGTTTCGGAGTCTGCCTTTTCAAAATGCACATTGAAGCAGTCGGATGAGATAACTTCGCCGAGGGTGAAGGCAACAAGTCTATCTCCAATAAAAAGAGTGCCGCCCATAAGAGAAAGCTCTTCGAAATGTTCAAAGGCAAGCTCGATGGCCTGTCTCTCGTTTCCGACAAGATATTCCCCGTCGGAAACTCCTGTCTCCCACCGGTCGAGAAGCATTCTGCAAAGGGGGAAATGTTCTTTCCTGAGTGGTTCGAAGCGCCAATCGGGATAAGTGGCTTCAAAGCGATTTATGTGATTTCTTTTTCCGTGGAGCTTTTTTCCGGAAAGGCTTGCAAGCTTTTCGGCGGAATAAATATAGTCATCATAGTCTCTGTCGTGGACAAAGCTGAAATGCCCCGGGAAAAGCTTTTCAAGCTGCTCCTTGTGATGAAGCTCAACACCGCGGAGAACAAGGTTATAGCCCTGCGCCCGTGTGTAGGAAAGCAACTTTTCTATTGCCTCGCCAAGGTCACCGCTTCCGATGGGGAAGGGGAAAATGGGCACATGCTCGCCCTCAACGCGAACAAAAAGTCTTCCGTCGGAAAAGCATATGCTTTGGCGGTATTTATCATTCCATAGGAACATATTGCCGAAGACGAAGTCTGCCGAGCGGGAGTTTTCCACCTTGCAAATATCATCAACGGCTTTTTTATCCCCGAGAAGCAGGGGGTGAAAGGAAAGCATTTGAATTTACCTCTCTGGTGTTAATATCTTAGTAAGTATCGGTGCAATAGTCTCTGATAGCCTGACGGAGCTTAACAAGATCTTCAAAGGTTTCAGGGCGCTTTGAACTGTCGCGCAGCAGTGCGGCGGGGTGGTACATTGCCATGACCATAAGCCCGTCTTTTATGAACCACTGTCCGTGTTCTCTTGTTATCTTGAAGTCCTCTTTAATAAAACGGGCGGCAGATATGCGTCCGAGACAGACAACAATTTTGGGATTGATGATTTTAAGCTGTTCCTGCAGCCATTGAGAGCAGGCGTCCTGCTCTATATTCAGAGGGTCGCGGTTTTTGGGAGGGCGGCATTTTACGATGTTTGCGATATATATCTTGCTGCGATCCAGATCTATCATTTCCAGCATATCGTCAAGAAGCTTGCCGGCTCTTCCAACGAAAGGCTCGCCCTGGATGTCCTCCTGCTCGCCGGGACCTTCTCCGATGAACATTACCTCGGCATTTTCCTTGCCAACGCCGAAAACAACGTTGCTGCGGCTTTCGCAAAGACCGCATCTGCGGCAGCTGAGGCATTCTTTTTTCAGGTTTTCGAGAGTCATATGAGCGTCTCCTTCCTTTGGGCTATGTTAATTTTAGCACAGGGAGGGAAAGATGCAAGAGGCAATGTTTCAAATATACATTGAAAATATGGCCAAAGATGTTATAATAACTTGATTAAATAATTATACTCGGAGGAACCGAAAATGGCAAAAAAGCAGTTTAAGGCAGAGTCCAAGCGTCTTCTGGACCTTATGATCAATTCTATATATACCCACAAGGAAATTTTTCTTCGTGAGATAATATCCAATGCTTCCGATGCAATAGATAAGCTTTGCTATATCTCCCTTACGGATGAAGCTGTCGGACTTGGCAGAGAGGATTTCCGCATTCGCATCAAGGTGGATGAGGATGAGGGCACCGTCTGCGTTTCCGATAACGGCATTGGTATGAACCGCGAGGATATGGAGAGCAATCTGGGTGTTATTGCCCGCAGCGGCTCTCTTAAATTCAAGAGCGAGCTCAGTGAAGAAGAGGCTGAGAAGGCTGATATTGATATTATCGGACAGTTTGGCGTGGGCTTTTATTCCGCATTTATGGTCAGCGATAAAGTTACCGTCATTTCCCGCGCCTACGGCAGTGAGAGCGCTTATAAATGGGAAAGCAGCGGCGCAGATGGCTATACCATAAGCGAGGCAGAGAAAGAAAGCGTCGGCACCGACATTATAATGCACATAAAAGAGGATACTCAGGACGAAAAATACAGCGAGTATCTGGACTCCTTCCGCCTTAAGGAGCTCGTAAAGAAGTATTCCGACTATGTCCGCTGGCCCATCATTATGGATGTGGAGGGCTATGAATCCCGTGAAACAGGAGAAGTGGATGAAAACGGCGAGCCCAAGAGGGAGTTTATCGAGGTTTGGCAGGAACAGACCGTCAACAGTATGGTACCCATCTGGCACAGATCCAAGAGCGAGGTCAGCGATGATGACTGCAAGGCTTTTTATAAAGAAAAGTTCCATGATGCAGATGAGCCTCTTGCGGTTATAAGAATCAACGCAGAAGGCGCAGTCAGCTATAAGGCAATGCTCTTTATTCCCGCAAATGTGCCCTATGATTATTATTCCCGCGATTTCCAGCCCGGTCTTCAGCTTTATTCCAGCGGCGTTGTTATCATGGATAAGTGCTCTGACCTTCTCAGCGACTGTTTCCGTTTTGTTCGCGGTATTGTTGACAGTCAGGATCTCAGCCTGAACATTTCCCGCGAGATGCTCCAGCATGACCGCCAGCTGAAAGTAATAGCCAGCAATATCGAAAAGAAAGTCAAAACCGAGCTTAAAAAGCTCCTCACCAATGACCGCGAAGCCTATGAGCGTTTCTGGAAGGCTTTTGGCACACAGATCAAATACGGCATCGTGGGCGATTACGGCAGAAAAAAGGATATGCTCAAGGATCTCCTTGTTTTTGCAGCCGCTGGAGAAGAAAAGCTTGTTTCTCTTGAAGAGTATGCAAATAAGATGCCTGCAGGGCAGAAATATATATATTATGCCGCAGCTGAAAGCGTATCTCGTGCAGAAAAGCTTCCCCAGACCGAGCAGGTCAAGGATGCGGGCTACGGTCTTCTTTATATGACAGAGGATGTTGATGAGTTCGTTATCCAGATACTGGGTGAATATGAAGGCAAGAAATTCTGCAATGTAAGCTCCGACGATCTGGGACTTGAAACCGATTTGCAGAAAGCAGATAACCAGCGTATTGCCGATGAAAACCGCGAAATGCTGGAGTTTATCAAGGAGAGCCTTGATGAAGAGGTTGTGGACGTCAGAATTTCCCACAAGCTTAAAAGCTTCCCTGTATGTATCACAACCGAGGGTGAAATAACCCTCGAGGTTGAAAGATATTTCCGCTCTCTCCCCGGTGCAAACACCGAAAACCTCAAGGCTCGCAAGGTGCTTGAGCTGAATGCTTCCCATAGCGCATTTGAAGCTTTGAAGAGAAGCTACGGGGAGGATAAGGAAAAAGCTGCAAAGCTTGCTAAAATCCTTCTTTGCCAGGCAAAGCTTGTGGCAGATATTCCCCTTGACGATCCTGCGGCATATACCGAACTTGTTTGCGGACTTTTTTGATTTTAAGTTGACATAATTTGTTATGTGCTGTATGCTGATATGTGGGGTGCTGTACGTACTCCGCATATCATACATAACGAATTTCGGAGAAAAGCAATGAGCAAAAATCTCGGAATATATATTCATATACCTTTTTGTGCATCAAAATGCGCGTATTGCGATTTTTATTCCCACGCAAACTGCGATAGCCTGATGCCCAAATATCACAATGCAATAATAGATCATATCAAAGAGGCAGGACCTCAGCTTCAGCGCTATTATGTGGATACCGTCTATTTTGGAGGCGGCACTCCCAGTTATTACGGGGCAAAGCGAATTTGCGAGATATTCAATGCCCTTAAAATGAATGCCCTTGTTTATCGCAGCGCCGAAGTTACAATAGAGGTAAATCCGGATAGCATAACTAAGGCGGATTTGAAGATGCTTCGCAGCGAAGGCTTTAACAGAGTCAGCATAGGCGCGCAGTCTGCCAACGATGATATTCTTAAGCTTGTGGGACGCAGACATAACTGGGCGCAGGTTGAACAGTGTGTAAAAGATGCCCGCAGAAGCGGATTCCGCAATATAAGTATTGACCTTATCTATGGTCTTCCCAGCCAGACAAAAAGCGACTGGGCGGAGACTCTCCGCAAGGCCATTGCCCTCAAGGTTGACCATATTTCATGCTACGGTCTGAAGCTTGAAGAGGGAACTGCTATGTATGCATATAAGGATTCCCCATTCCTTCCCGATGATGATGAGCAGGCCGATATGTACCTCTATACAGTTGAAACTCTTGCAAATCATGGCTACAAGCAGTATGAGATCAGCAATTTCTGCCGCAAGAAAAAGTATTCCAAGCATAATCTCAAGTATTGGCTGCTCAAAGACTATATGGGCTTCGGACCCGGTGCCCATTCCTGCGTTGGCGGTTTGAGATATAGCTATGTTCGCGATCTTGTCAAATACATAAATAACATCAACGAGAATGAGACTATTGTCGATGAGTATGAAAAGATAGGTCTTCTGGACAGAGCTGCCGAATATATTATGCTGGGTATGCGAACAACAAAGGGTATATCCGAAAAAGAATATTATAAAATCTATCGCTGCAATTTTGCGCCGATGGAGCAGCTTCTTAAAGAATTTGAACGCAAGGGTTGGGTTGTAACTGCCAAGGGACGCTGGCGTTTCACCGCAAGCGGTTTCCTTCTTTCCAACCTGCTTATAGGTCTTATGCTTGAAAAACAAGCTGAGCTTAAACATAGCGGCAACCCGTGGACGGATAGTGTTGACAGTACACTTGGAAAAAATGCATTGCCCGAGGGCGATGAGATTTTCTACAGGAGCTAGCCTGACCGATATAGTCCGAAGTGCGTTTTTGATGTCATATCCGTTGACATTGCTGCGTTGTCGGCTTTTGAAGGGCGCAAAGCCCATCTACAAGCCGCCGCCTTGCACTGTCTTAGTATATGACCTCAAAAATCTTTGACTCCCCGAGAGCGGATTTTTGTCGGTAGGCAAAATTGAATGATGCAGGTGGGTGGTAACCCACCAAAGAGTGAAATGAAGACTGGCGCTAAAATCCGCCTCGCGGAGCGTGTTCGGATTATATTGGTCAGGCTAAGGAGAAGCAAATGAAATTTAGTGAGGATAAGGATAATAAAAAGGTAAAGGCTTCCAAGGCTGAAAAGCCCGCCAAGGAGCCAAAGACCCCTAAGGCTCCCAAAGAGCCCAAGGCCCCTAAAGCCACCAAGGAGTCCAAGGCCACTAAGGCTCCCAAAGAGCCCAAGCCTCCTAAAACACCCAAGGCTCCCAAGCAGCCAAAGGAAAAGAAGTCTGTCGGCAAAACAAAGATATGCATAATTATTGCAATCGTGGTTGTTGCCCTTGTTCTTGCCTGTGCTGCTGCCGGCGTTATCTATGTGTCTACCATTGATGAAATTTATCCCAATGTAACGCTTGACGGAATATATCTTGGAAATATGAGCCTCACCGAGGCAATGGCACTGCTTACCGAAAACGGATATTCTTCTTTGGAAGGTAAGCAGGTAACTGTTCTTATGCCTCTGGATATGAGTCTTACGGTTATATCCGAGGATGTTTGCTCAATAACCGGAGTGGCTGAGCATGTTCAGCGCGTATATGACGGATGCAAAGGCGGCAACCCAATTGCTGCTGCGCTGAACTATGTGCGCTGCTGTGTTGCAGGCATGGCCTTTGAGAGTGAGACAGTTATAAGTGCCGATAAAGAGGCTGTCAGTGCAACTGTGGAAAATATGGTTCGCGAAGTAAAGCTTGCTCTTATGGCTTCCGAGGTTAAAATCGGTGAAGAGAACATTCTGGTTCTTAAGGGCGCCAAGGGAATTGACATTGACGCCGAAGAGATATCTGCTCTTGTTATAGATGCTCTTGAAAACGAAAAGTATGAAGATATTGTTTATGAGGCGGAAATAGACACCGATCAGGAACTGGATATAGACGGCATCCATGAAAGCGTATTCTGCGAGCCGGAGGATGCACGCTATGACAAGAAGGAATGCAAGACCGTTGAGCATATAGTCGGTATTGATTTCGACAAGGAAGAAGCTGTGAAGCTTTGGAATGCGGCGGAATACGGCGAAACTGTTGAGATACCCATAATATTCACCGACCCCGAAATTACCACCGATGAGTTTAATGAGCTCCTTTTCCGTGATGTTCTCAGCGAGTGCACCACCTCCCTCCGCGGAAGCTCCTATAACCGCCTAAACAATGTTCGCAAGGCGGTTGATTCCGTTAACGGAGTTATCCTTCTCCCCGGTGAGGAATTTGACTATAACACCACCCTTGGAAAGCGCACTCCCGAAAACGGATATCTTATGGCCGGCGCTTATTCAGGTGGACAGACCGTTCAGGAATATGGCGGAGGTATTTGCCAGATTTCTTCAATGGTTTATTATTGCTCTCTCTACGCAAACCTTGAAATTTCTAGCCGCACATGCCATTATTTCAGAGTTCTTTATTTGCCTATAGGACTGGATGCAACGGTATCCTGGGGAGGCCCTGAGTTCCGCTTTGTGAACAACAGAGATTTTCCCATAAAGATAGAGGCCAGTGTTTCCGACGATAATAAGAACGTTGAAATGAGAATCATCGGCAGCGATATAGATGGCAGCTATGTAAAAATGTCTGTTGGTTCATGGGAAGTTTTCGATGATGAATATGAAGATGTTGCTATAGGAATGAAGGCTGCCAGCACACGCTATGTGTTTAATGCAGACGGAACACTGCGCAGCAGTGATTGGGAAGCATCCAGCTATTATCACTACCATGAAGAGGACATTGAGTGGCCCAGTCCCTCTCCCAGTGAATCCCCCAGCCCCTCTCCCAGCGAGTCTCCAAGTCCTTCTCCTTCCGCATCTCCCAGCCCCAGCACTGAACCCACACCAACCCCAACCCCCAGTCCCAGTACTGAGCCTACGCCTACGCCTACCCCCACGCCCAGTGCTGAGCCTACACCTACACCTACTCCCGCAGCTACACCCACACCTGCACCGGAGCCTCCTCCGGAACCCAGTGAGCCTGTAGGCTGAAACTAAAATTAAGGCGCATCCTGATGCATACTCCCAAGGGGAGGAGCAGGATGCACCTTTTGCTTGCCTTGACAACGCTTTGGGGCAATGATATACTTTCAAAGTTATGATAATATGCGGATTATGTCTGCATAATGATATTTTTTAAGGGTGAAAACACAATGGAAAACAAGAAATTCTATATTACCACTCCTATTTATTACCCCAGCGATAAGCTCCATATCGGCCACACCTATTGCACCGTTGCAACTGATGCAATTGCCCGCTATAAGCGCCTGCAGGGTTGTGATGTGATGTTCCTCACCGGAACCGATGAGCACGGCCAGAAAATCGAGGATAAAGCCACCGAAGCCGGCGTAACTCCTCAGCAGTTTGTTGATAACATCGTTCTGGGCGAGCGCGGCGTTAAGGATCTTTGGAAGCTGATGAACATCTCCAACGACCGCTTTATCCGCACCACCGATGATTACCATGTTGCCGCAATTCAGAAGATCTTCAAGAAGATGTATGAAAACGGTGATATTTATAAGGGCAAGTATACGGGAAAATACTGCAAGCCCTGTGAAAGCTTCTGGACCGAAAGCCAGCTGGTTGACGGCAAGTGCCCCGACTGCGGACGCGAGGTTCAGGACGCTGAGGAGGAGGCATATTTCTTCCGTCTCAGCAAGTATGCTGACCGCATCCGCGATCTTCTGGAAAACACCGATTTCCTTGAGCCTCGCAGCCGCGTGAATGAAATGGTGAATAACTTCATCAAGCCCGGTCTTGAGGATCTTTGTGTCTCCCGCACTTCCTTTACCTGGGGTGTGCCTGTGGACTTTGATCCCGGTCATGTTGTCTATGTATGGATCGATGCTCTCAGCAACTATATAACCGCTCTCGGTTACGAAAACGATAAGTATGATGATTATAAGGAGTTCTGGCCTGCCGATGTTCACATCGTTGGCAAGGAGATTGTCCGCTTCCATTCCATCATCTGGCCCGCAATGCTCATGAGCATGGGCGAGAGCCTGCCCAAGAAGGTTTACGGCCATGGCTGGCTGCTTCTGGATGGCGGCAAGATGAGCAAGAGCAAGGGCAATGTTGTTGATCCTTATATCCTTGCAGAAAAGTTCGGCGTGGACGCTCTCCGCTTCTTCCTGCTGCGCACCTTCCCCTTCGGCTCCGACGGCAACTTCTCCAACGAGCTTCTTATCAAGACCATCAACACCGACCTTGCCAATGACCTTGGCAATCTGGTCAGCCGCACCACCGCTATGAGCCAGAAGTACTTCGAAAGCACTCTTGCTGAGGGTGGCGAGTGGGCAGCGCTTGACGGTGAGATCAAGGCTCTTGCTGCCGATGTTGTTGCAAACTATACCAAGCACATGGAGGCTTATCAGCTCCATCTTGCCCTTGCAGAGGCATTCCGACTCATCGGACGCGCCAATAAGTATATTGACGAGACCGCACCCTGGGTTCTTGCAAAGAGCGAAGAAAGCAAAGCACGTCTCCTCAGCGTTATGAAGAACCTCTGCGAGGCTATCCGCATTTCCGCAATTCTTGTAAGTCCCTTCATGCCCGCTTCTTCCGAAGCAATTCTCAACCAGCTGGGCGTTGCCGAAGAACTTCGCAAGTGGGAAAGCCTTTCTTTCCGCTGCAACTGCGAATGCAGCTGGAACAGCTCCACTGCTGCACCTCTCTTCCCCAGAATCGATGTTGAAAAGGCTCTCGCAGAGCTTGAAGAAGCTGCAGAAGCAGCACGCAAGGCAGCCCTGCCTCCTCTCGAAGTTGAACCCTTTGCTGAGGAAAGTGTTGATTTTGAAACCTTCTGCAAGAGCGATTTCCGTGTTGTTAAGGTTCTTGCCTGCGAAAATGTGAAAAAGAGCGATAAGCTTTTGAAGTTCACTCTTGATGACGGCAGCGGTCAGCCTCGCCAGATTCTCAGCGGCATTGCAAAGTTTTATAAGAGCGAAGAACTCATCGGAAAAACCTTGGTTGCAATTATCAACCTTCCTCCCAGAAAGATGATGGGTCAGATGTCCTGCGGTATGCTCATCTCCGCCGTCCATACCGAGCGCGGCGAAGAAAAGCTCAATCTTCTTATGCTGGATGATTCCATCCCTGCAGGCGCAAAGCTTGGCTGATAACTTATAAGTGTATAAAAAGAAGCACACGTTTGTGTGCTTCTTTTTTTCTTATACTGAGCATAAGTTTTATAAGAATTATTATATGGAGGTGCTGCAATGGCTTATGAAGAGCGGAGGATTAGCGCTGCTAAACCTCATAGCATTAATCTTGACGAGAGAAAAAATTTAAGCATAAACGGAGTTGAACGGGTGGAAAGCTTTGATGAGCAGGAAATAATTATGTCAACCTCAGCGGGCAGCTTGATAATTTGCGGCGAGGGACTTCATATGGGTAAGTTGGACCTTGTTGCAGGGGAGGCGGTTGTAACGGGACATATTGCAGAGCTTCGTTATGAGGAGAGGAACGCTTCCGAAGGATTATGGAAAAAACTTTTCCGGTGAAAAATATTGGAAAGTAGTATCTTTCTGCAATTTGCAGAAATAGCAGCTTCATTGGCGCTGGGAGTTTGTCTGGGGTTTATTTATGATATTCTCCGGGTGCCAAAGGGGCTGCTGCCGTTTTTTGTTGTTGTTTTTGATGTTATCTTTTGTGTGTTCGCGGCGGGCTGTATTTTTGTCCTTGGAATGTGCTGCGGAGGCAATCTGAGATTTTATATGCCTTTTGCCTGCGCAGCGGGAGGAGCGGCTTATTGCCTTACATTCGGAAGGGTTCTGAGACCGATTTTCGATAAATTGGAAAGTGTTCTTCAAAAATGTCTGAAAGCTTTGAAAAAACAGGGCAAAAAAATGATTAAAAATTTAAAAAATATCTTTTCAAGTGCCAAAAAAAGGTTTAGAATAACTAAATATAGTAAAGATGATAAACTGGGAATTGGTATGAGTAATTTCAAAGCGCGGAAAGCGCGGCAAAGAGGTTACGATGATGAAAATTCCCGGAGTGCATACACTGCTGAAGTTTATTATCCCTGCCGTTTTGATATATGCTCTTCTGAACATATACGAACTGAAAGAGGAAAGAGAGCGATCAGACGCTCTTTTGGAAGAGCTTCGCATTAAAGCAGAAAGTCTTGAAAAGGAAAATGAGCGCTTATCGGAGGAGATATCCTCTGCCGGAGACGAGGAGCTTATTGCTTCTATTGCCAGAAAGCGGTTTGGGCTTGTAATGCCCGATGAAATTGTGTTTTACGGTCCTTCGAATTAAGGGAGGATCCAAAGATAAATTTATAAATTAACTGAGAGGTTTGCACATGCAGGAATTGGAAGTGGGATTGATTCTTGACGGCAAGGTTACCGGAATAACCAAGTTTGGAGCTTTTGTTGCTCTTCCCGGAGGCAAGAGCGGACTTGTACATATTTCCGAGGTGGCCAATGCCTATGTCAGCGATATCAACGAGCATCTGACAAATGGACAGGAAGTTAAGGTTAAAATAGTGGCCATAAGCCCCGATGGAAAGATTAATCTTTCCATTAAAAAGGCTATGGAGAATCCGCCTTCCGAGAATCGTCCTCCTCGTAAGAGTGAGGATAAGTTCCGCCCCCAGAACCCTAAGCCCGCAGCGGCAAGACCTCAGAACTCTGCTGCGCCTGCGAGAGAGGTATATGTTCCCGCAAAATCTGCGGATCAGAATTTTGAAGACAAGCTTAAACAGTTTATGCAGGAATCTGACAGCAGAATGTCCGGCAATAAGCTTTATGACCATCCCCGCAAGAGCTCCCGCAGAAGAAGAGACTGATAAGCGGGAAGAGTTTTTGTTTTCAAAAGCAAGACAGCGAAAGAGAAGGAGAATTGTTTATGAAAATAATCGATATTAGCCGCACTCTGCAGGAGGCTCCTGTTTATTACAAGGATGAGCCTGCAAGCTTTACCCTCAGTCAGAGCATTGAAAACGGTGATGAGTGCAATTCCAGTGTTATTACATCGGGAGTGCATCTCGGAACTCATGCAGACGCATTCAGCCACTTTATTGCTGACGGCACCACCATTGACCAGATGCCGCTGGAGCATTACTGCGGAAATTGCCGCGTTATCACTGTTCCCGAAAACTCCCTGATAAAGGTCAGTGACATCAAAGGTCGCCTTTCCGGCTGCGAACGCCTTGCTCTCAGATCCGGAGGAGACAGCTTCCTTTGCGAGCAGGCTGCTGATTATCTTGCCGCCTGCGGCATAAAGGCACTTCTCACCGATGCCATCAGCGTTGCCCCCGATGATAATGAAAAGAACATTCATGAGCTTCTTTTCAACGGCGGTGTTGCTGTGATTGAAAATGTGTGTCTTGATGATGTTGAAGATGGCGACTATCTTCTCTTTGCATTTCCCGTGAAGTACGGCGGCTGCGACGGTGCTCCCGTTCGCGCTGTTTTGATCGCGGAATAAGACAGACTTCGTTATTTATGGTCTATACTCCCGTACTTACTTGACAATGTAAGCTTTCGGGAATAAAATAGATAAGGTTAAACAAAAATATAATTCAAAGGAGAAATTTCACTATGGATTTCAGCAAGCTTTTTGATCTGACCGGTAAGAACGCTATGATCATCGGCGGCGCAGGCGGCCTCGGCAAGCTCGTCGCTCAGGGTCTCGCAGAGTGCGGCGCTAATGTTGCTATCGCTTCCCGCACCGAGAGCAAGCTCCAGGCAGCTTGCGAAGAGCTGAAGGCTCTCACCGGCAAGGAGTTCAAGTATTATGTTTGCGATGCTAACGACGAAGAAGTTGTTGCAGCTATCGCAAAGCAGTCCAACGAAGAGATGGGTCACATCGACATCCTCATCAACTCTCAGGGCACCAACGTCAAGAAGCCCCTTTTCGATTTCCCCGTATCCGAGTTCAACAAGGTTCTGCAGGATGACATCACCTCCCTCATGATCACCTGCAAGCACTTCGGCAAGTACATGGCTGAGCGCAAGTACGGCAAGATCGTCAACGTTACCTCCGTTCGCGGCAAGATCGCTACCAAGGGCCCCGGCAACGCAGCTTACTGCGCTTCCAAGGGTGCTGTTGATATGCTCACCAAGCAGCTCGCTTCCGAGCTCGGCCCCTACGGCATCACCGTCAACGCTTTCGGTCCCAACATCATGAAGACCCCCATGATGACCAAGATCTTCGAGATGCGCGCTGCTGAAGCCGGTGTTACCGTTGAGAAGTATCTGGAGATGCAGGGTGCAGGTCTGCCCATGCGCCGCATGAGCGATCCCGATGACTGCGTCGGCACCGCACTGTTCCTCTCCGCTCCCGCTTCCGACTTCCTGACCGGCAACATTCTCTATCCCGACGGCGGTCTCACTGCTATCGGCTAAGAAATTGCTTCTTACATAAAAAACGAGGGATTTTTATCCCTCGTTTTTTTATTTCTCTTAAATGACAATATGTGATATAATTATAAAAAGAGGTGAGAAGTTTGACCTTTGAGGAAATAAGAAAAATCGGCAATGAAAGCGAGCGCGTAAATAAAATTTACGAACTTTTTAATGAGGATAATAGACTTAATCGTTCAAAGGCCGCAAGCGTTGAGTTTATAACCACTGTGCGCATCATTGAGGAATATCTTCGACCCGGTGATAAAATATTGGACATAGGCGCAGGTGCGGGAGAATATAGCCTCTATTTTGCGGAAAAAGGTTATGATGTCCACGCTGTCGAACTTTCCGACGCCAATATAGCCGCATTCAGACGCAAGATTTTACCCTCTCACTCCTTAGAACTTATACAGGGCAACGCCCTTGACCTGAGCGCTTACGGCGATGAGAGCTTCGATATAGTGCTGTTGTTCGGTCCTTTGTATCACCTCGAATCTCCTGAAGACAGACTTAAAGCCATTGAAGAGGCGAAACGTGTCTGCAAAAAAAGCGGCAAGCTGTTTTTCGCCTTTATTACCAACGATATGGTAATACTCACAGAGTTTAACTATAATAATCGTTATTTCACTGACGGAGACTACGATAAAGCGACATTTCGTCTTAATGATTTCCCCTTTGTCTTTGCAACCGTTGATAGGTGCCGCAAAATGCTTGATGATGCCAATGTGAGGATGCTTCGACAGGTGGCAGTGGACGGCGTCAGTGAGCTTTTGGAAGACAAAATAAACGCCCTTGATGATGAGGGCTATGAGCAATATCTCAGATATCATTTTTATATTTGTGAAAAACCGGAAATGCTGGGGATGACAAATCACCTGCTTATAGTCGGTGAAAAATAATTCGGAGGAAAATTATGGCCGGAAACAACAAAAATAAATACTGGGGTTCCGGCCTTCTCAAGAGCAGAGGATGGACGGAAGCTCTCATAGATGAGCTTTTGCCCCAATGCCGTTATATGAACTTTCGCGGCAAGCGTGTTCGCTGCTGGATAAAATCCGATGTTATCGCCGCGGAACAGACAGAGCGCTTCAGGCGGGATTTAAGACTGAGGCGCGAGATGGAAAAGCAGCAGCAGGAACTTAACTATGCAGATGGAGAGGCAGCTGTTAGAGCTGCGGTGGAGTTTTTCGATTCCTGCAGACCTATGCCCGGAGAAAATGCCTCCGCTGGTGAGATGCTTGCCTGCCATTATCACAACGCAATTACCAAAATGATGCTTACCTGCAGCTGGGCGGACGGTATTCCTGCGGGAAAAGTTATGGGTTATATATCCAACTTCCTTAACCTCAAGCCCGGAGGACGCAGCGAGAATATCACAGGCGCAATAAAGCGTTTCATTACGGCTGCTCCCTGGCTGGGACGAAATTATAGCGGAGGATTTGGGGACAAGCTTAAAGCCAACTATGCTGAAGTTCTCACTTCTGTCAGCAGTTATATGGTGGAAAGCTTTATACAAAGCCAGCCTGAGGTTGACATAACGCAATTTCTCGGAATGGAAAATTTCCCTGCTCAGGAACTTTTAAGCCATCCTCTTTCTTATATCTACTCGGTAATTTATGTTCCGCGGGCAATTCGCTCCAGCCTTAAAATTATGGCGGAGCTGAATCCAAAGGATGAATATCCCGAGGCCCGTGCAATGAACCGTCATTTTATTCTGCATCTGGGCGGTACGAATACCGGTAAAACTTATGCAGGCTTCCGCCGTCTTGCGGAGGTGAAAAGCGGAGTTTATCTCTCTCCCTTGCGCCTTCTTGCCCTTGAAGGGCAGGAAACATTGCTGGATTACGGAGTTAAATGCTCTCTTACCACCGGCGAGGAAGAGGATGTAATGCCCGGGGATACTCATGTTTCCGCAACTGCGGAAAAGCTTGACCTGAAGCGGAAATTTGATGTTGCCGTAATTGATGAGTGCCAGATGATATCCGACAGGGAGAGAGGTTATGCGTGGACAAGAGCTATTTTGGGCGTGCAGGCCTCGGAAGTCCATCTCTGCGGAGCCCCCCATGCAAAAAATATTCTTCTGCGTCTTATCAAAAGCTGCGGCGATAGTTTCGAGGTCATAGAGCACAAGAGAAAGACTCCTCTTATCTGCATGAAGCGCCAGACTTCATGGGAGGATATTCGACCGGGAGATGCTCTCATTACATTCTCCAAAATCGGAGTTTTGAGTATAGCGGAAGATATGCGGCAAAAGGGCAAGAATCCCGCAATAATCTATGGCGCGCTTCCTTATTCAACCCGACGAAGACAGGTTGAAGGCTTCCTCAAGGGCGATATGGAATATGTAGTCAGCACCGATGCTATAGGTATGGGTCTGAATCTTCCCATCCGTCGCGTTATTTTCACCGATACGGAGAAGTTTGACGGTGTGGAGCGCAGGGAGCTTAAACCGGAAGAAATACAGCAGATAGCCGGCAGAGCAGGGCGCTACGGAATGTATGACAAAGGTTTTGTCGGTGCAACAGAAAATCTCAGCACCATAAGACGTGGGCTTGAAAGCGAAGTTGCCCCCATTGAGCATGCGGTAGTCGGCTTTTCCGACTTGATACTCAATGTGGATTTCGATATTCTTGAGGTCCTGCAGGTGTGGAACTCCATTCCCACTGTAGACCCCTATATAAAACTCGATGTAAGCCGCTATATCCATATCATAGGGAAAATGCGTGAGTTTGGATTTTCCATGGATAGAGAGCAGGAACTTCGAGCCGCCAACATTCCCTTTGATGAGACTGACAGTGATCTGATGGAGCTTTTCAAAAGCTTTCTCAGGCAGTTTTATAGAGGAGATGAGCCGGAAAGACCCACCCTTCCAGAAAAAAGTGAAAAAAGCTATACTCTTCCTGAACTGGAACTGTATTACAGGAAGCTTGACCTATATTTCTCTTTCTGCAAGGCATTTTCCTGCAGAGTGGATAGTGATGAGCTTCATGAGGAGCGCGAGCGTACTGCGGAGCTTATAAATGGTATACTGCTCCATAATCTTAAAAATAATATAAGCTTTTGTTCTCGCTGCGGAGCGGCGCTGCCACTGCACCATAAAGGAAGACTCTGCAATTCCTGCTTTGTGAAGCGGGGAACTTATATCCCTCCCAAACCCTGGAGAAACAAATAAAAAAAGACCGGATAAATTATCCGGTCTTTTTTTGTCTGCCCCTTAATTTTTACGGCGGGCAGTTTTCCGTCAGCTTTGGAGTGTGTAATAAAGAAAAGAGAAGAGAGGAGATTTTGCAAACATGGATAGGCTTTCCTGTTTGCATCTTTATATTAAATCGGGAATATGAAGGCGTAATGAAAAAACAATGAACAATTTTGAAATAAAGTGCATGCAATTTGCATCTTATTTCTTTTTGCCGATGATTCCGATAATCATAAAGATACCGATAATGTTGGAAACCATTGTGAAGCAGTCAAAGCAAACGGCAACATAGTTAAGATGAATGAAGTCATATATAAGCCAGAAAATCTGGGTGGATATAATGACAATCTTGAGTGTTACCTCGCTTTTTGTGTCGATAAACCAAGTGAAAAGAACGGCGGCTGCTATGGGCAAAATGGCGAGCGCGCCTTCGTTCATAATCGAGCTTATTGAAAGAAGAATCTGCAGAACAATAAAACCAATCTTGAGCCAGATGGTGCACTTCCATTTGGAAAAGCAGATGTTTCTTACAATGCTTACGATGTTTGCAATAAAGCCGGAAGTGCCGCCAAGGATAAGGTTGGCAGCACCCTGAAGAGTAAATTGAATGCACTGGGTATAAAGAATTTTTCTTTTTTCTCTGATGAATCCAATGAGCACCATGAGTGTGCATCCAAGGAGAGATATGATGTTTCCTATCAATACAATGGGCATAATAAAATCCTTTTAAGGTTATAAAATCAGACTCTGTAGATCAGGCTGCCATAGCTGGGATAAGGCCATACATTTTTGCTGACCATGCTCTCAAGGGTGTCGGAGCTTTCGCGGACAAGAGCCATGGCAGGAAGAACCTTGTTGCGGAAGCTGAGGGCGCGCTGAGCCATATCGGAAACATCCGCTGTTGCGGCGGTGGCGCATTCGAGCTTTTCGCAGCGATCATAAAGCTGGTCGCAGAGAGTGGAAACCTTGTCAAGGAGCTCGGTTTCCGTGCGGTGGCAGAATTTGTGATAGCCGCCGATGCTGTTTTTTGCGGCAATGGTGGAGGCAATTTTTCCGGAATACTCAATAACGGCAGGGATAATGTCTCTACGCACCATTTCGCTCATAACATTTGCTTCAATGTTTATCTGCTTGCAATAGTTTTCAAGCAAAATTTCAACAACTGCAGCAACCTCTGTGCGGCTGAGAACACCGTGGCGCTCCAAAAGTTCAACGTTCTTTTCGTCAAGAGCATGTGGAATGGCTTCGGCGGAGGAGGGATAGTTGCTCAAGCCGCGTCTTTCGGCCTCTTCCACCCATTCTGCGGAGTAACCGTTTCCGGAGAATATGATTCTGCCGTGGCGGCGAATGGTCTGGCCGATAAGCTCCTGAAGTGCGGTCTGGAAATCGGAGGCATTTTCAAGAATATCGGCGAAAACTCTGAAGCTTTCCGCAACGGTGGTGTTGAGAATGGTGTTGCAGTCGGATGCGGACATGCTGCTGCCCAGAGAACGAAACTCAAATTTATTTCCTGTGAAAGCAAAGGGGCTGGTGCGGTTGCGGTCGGTGGTATCCTTGGGAATTCCGGGGAGGGCGTCGGCACCTATTTGCAGGGTTTCCTGCTTGTGCTTGCCGTAGCCTTTTCCTGCGGCAAAGCGTGCAAGAATTTTCTCGAGATCCTCGCCAAGGCACATGCTGATTATTGCCGGAGGTGCCTCGTAGCCGCCGAGACGGTAATCGTTTCCGGGACCTGCAACGGAGAAGCGAAGAAGATCCTGATATTCGTCAACCGCTTTAATAACAGCGCATATCATTGTGAGAAAACGGGCGTTCTCCAGAGGGGTGGAGCCGGGGGAGAAGAGGTTGATTCCCGTATCTGTGCCCAGACCCCAGTTGTTGTGCTTACCGGAGCCGTTAACGCCGTCAAATGGCTTCTCATGGAGAAGGCAGGTGAGGTTATGGCGACGGGCAACCTTTTTCATAACCTCCATGGTTATCTGGTTGTGGTCAACAGCAATGTTGCATTTGCAGAAAATGGGTGCAAGTTCGTGCTGGGCGGGAGCGGCTTCGTTGTGTTCTGTCTTTGCCAGTATGCCCAGTTTCCAGAGCTCTTCATTAAGCTCCTTCATAAATGCTGCAATGCGGATTTTTATAGATCCGTAGTAATGGTCGTCAAGCTCCTGACCCTTGGGAGGACGGGCACCGAGAAGGGTGCGGCCTGTATAGATAAGGTCCTTGCGTTTATCGTATCTGTCATGGTCGATGAGGAAATATTCCTGCTCAAGTCCGACAGTGGGGATAACGCGCTCACACTGTGTGCCAAAAAGACGGAGAAGGCGCATGGCCTGAGTGTTCAATGCGTCCATACTGCGGAGAAGAGGAGTCTTCTTGTCCAGCGCGTGACCGCCATAGGAACAAAATGCGGTGGGGATGCAGAGAACGCCGTCTTTAATAAAGGCGTAGCTGGTGGGATCCCATGCGGTGTAACCGCGGGCTTCAAAGGTAGCACGCAGACCTCCGGAGGGGAAGGAAGAACCGTCAGCTTCTCCCTTTATAAGCTCCTTGCCGGAGAACTCCATCAAAACTCCGCCGTTGCCATCGGGGCTGATGAAGCTATCGTGCTTTTCGGAGGTGTAGCCTGTGTGGGGCTGGAACCAGTGGGCATAGTGAGTGGCGCCATGAGCCACAGCCCATTCCTTCATTCCGTTGGCAACCGCGTTGGCGATATTTATATTCAAGGGGGCATCAGATACTATTGCGCGCTTAAGCTCGGCAAATACCTCGGG
The DNA here is from genome assembly GCA_045631645.1 of Oscillospiraceae bacterium. GTDB lineage: Bacteria > Bacillota > Clostridia > Oscillospirales > Oscillospiraceae > SIG459. Next base: position 37,284 of record JAZQVC010000031.1, on the reverse strand, counting down.
GGAGAGATACTGTGCCATAGCTTTTTCGTTAAAGGCCATTGAGCCGAAAATTTCTGTAATGTTTTTCATGTTTTCACCCTTAGTCAAAGAGGATTTTTTTTCATAAGCGCAAAGCGGCGGGGGTACTTTGCAGGAGTGGAAGAGACCTTTTTGATTATTACGATATTATGCTTAAGTTCTGTGCCGGGAACGGAATACTCAAAAACTTTTTCAAGCTTGCCGCCGAGAAGAGATATTGCCTTTTTTGCCTCGTCTATTTCCTCGAGCGCAGCAGGACCTTTCAGGGCAAGAAAGCTTCCGCCGGGCTTAACATAGGGAAGGCAGAATTCGCAGAGCATGCTGAGTCTTGCCACAGCGCGGCTGACGGCAAAGTCAAAGCTCTCCCGCATTTCACCGGGCTCTTCGGCGCGGCCGTGAACAAAATCAACGCCTTCTATGGCAGCCTCGCTGCAAACTTCGGCAAGAAATTTGATGCGTTTATCAAGACTGTCAAGAAGGGTAAGGGAAATATCGGGCTGCATAATCTTGAGAGGAAGACCCGGGAAACCTGCGCCTGTGCCTACATCTATTACGCGTTTGCCCTTCAAATCTGCCGCAAGCAGCGCTGCGGAGGAATCGAGAAAATGCAGCCTTGCGCAATCCTCCTCGCCTGAAATTGCAGTAAGATTCATAACTTTGTTGCGCTGCTCCAAAAGCTCATAATAACAGCGGAATTGTTCTATGGATTTTTCGTGGGGGATAAGTCCCATGGCCTCAAAGCCTTCGGAAAGTATTTTTTCCAGCATAGTGCTCTCCATAAAATGAAATATAGGGTAGGAAATAATTTCCTACCCTATATTGTATCACATAATATTTGCGCAAATCAAGCTATATCAAACAAAGAAATCGTGTTCTCCGATACGCTGTGTAAATGTAAGATTATTTCTGAACCAACTGCCGTTGCAAAGGGCGGGGTTTATGAAATAAAGGCTTTCACCAACGCTGTCAGCTCCTTCAAGGCAGAGCTTTGCGGCAATAATGCTGCGCTGGTCGGGCTCGCGGTGAATCATGCCGCAGTCAACAACGGAAAACTGATTTTTCTGGAAAATTACATCATAAACACTGTTGGGAAAGCGAGGACTTTCCACGCGGTTCAGAACAACGTTTCCAACTCCTATCATACCATCAAAAGGCTGCGTGCCGGATTCGGAGAAAATGACACGGCTGAGCCAGTAAAGGTCGTTTGCGTTGTATACATCGGCTGCGGTGGGGATTGGACTTCCAGCTTCATAACTTATGCGAATGGAAGAAGGAGAGTTGATTATTTTCAAATCTGCGCCTATGAGCTGAGCGATGGAAGAAATGGGGAACCAGACACTGCCGTCGATTCTTCTTGGAGTTATTTCAAGAGGGATATATCTGTCATTGAAGGAAATATATCCGGAAACAGGATCGCAATAAATCTTGTTGTTTTCAGAACTGAGGCATATGGCGGAATGGGTGAAATCATAGTAAAGGTGGTATGGCTTTCCGAGAAGCAGCTCCATAAAGTCAAGAACGTGAACGTAGAAGATGTTGTTGCGTTCAAGGGCGTCGCCAATATATTCTCCGTTCCAGTACATTGGAACGCTGTTGCACTTTTCGCTATTTAGTGCAGGTATCTCATAAGTGCCCACAAAGGCGGCAGAAGCGTTTATGCAAAAAGAAAGAGAAAGAATTATAACGCATATGAAGACGCATAAGCATTTTCGTTTAATATTCATTACAAAACTCCTGAAATAAAAAAAGCGTTTATCCTACCTTCATAATTATATTTTACCCAATGGAATTAAATCAAGCTGCATTTTGCACAAAATGCACAACTATAATTTTTATAAAATAAATAACCATACCATATATTGCGATTGGTGAGATAAATAGAATGACGAAAACTATATATTGTGTTGTGTAAATAAACAAAAAATTGCGACAAAGCGCAAAATGAGTCGAGCTTTGTCGCAATTGTTATATTTTGGTTGAAATAATATTTATTATGTCAACGCTTTTTCTCCAAGTGGGGAGAAAAAGCTGAATTAAAGCTGGTTTTTATAGCTTATAAGAGCTTTTGCTATCTGATCGGGACAGCTGGTGGGTTTAAGACCACATCTGATGCCCTGCATGCGTTCAATAATATCGTCAACTTTCATACCCTTAATAAGGGAGGAAATACCGAGGAGGTTGCCGGGGCAGCCGCCGACAATTCTTACCTTTGTAACCGTATCGCCGTCAATTTCAAATATGTACTGTCTGGCGCAGACACCTCTGGGGTTGAAAATATATTCCATATAACACCTCATAAAAATTTATCTGCGAGAATTATACTTTATTTTTCGTAAAAAATAAAGAGCAGCTGCATATTTTTTTTATCTTAAAAATATGCTTGAACGATACTGGGTGAAGGAGGACTTGCGGGTGAAAAAGTTTTTGATCTTTTTGCTTTTGTGTATGCTTGTCCTTCACTTAGGAAGTGCGGTGGCTGAATACGATATAATTGCAAAAGTCTCGGATCAATTAGTCGGTTTAATCGGGGAATTTCAAAATGTAAGCGCCAGTGAACAAGCGGTACATAGCGAAGGTGAAAAAGCGCCAATGGAAATTTATAACTTGCTTGCTTCGCCCAATTCTTTCGAGTCGGCTCACAGTCTGGGAGAGATATTTTCCGAAGAAGGGAAAAAAAGTCCTTCTGATATAAGAATTGATATAAGAAATGACAGCGCAACAGAGATAGATGTGGATTATCTGATGAATGAAGAACCAATGTTTCGTTTGGCCAAAGGCACTGCGCAGGTGCTTATAATACATACCCATGGCAGCGAGGCATATACTCCGACGGTGGGGGATGATTATATTGAATCCGACCCTTACAGAACGGAGGATAAGGACCACAATGTTATAAAAGTGGGGGATGTTCTTGCGCAGGTGCTGGAAGAGAAAGGGATAGGCGTTATTCATGACAGAGAGCTTTATGACAGCCCCAGCTATACGGGCTCATATACACGCTCGGGAGAGGCAATAGAAAAATATCTGAAGAAATATCCATCTATATCTGTGGTTATCGATTTGCACAGAGATGCTATAGGGAGTGGAGATAAGGCGTATAAAACAAAGGCGGAGCCATCTCTCGGCTCGTGTGCCCAGATCATGCTGTTGATAGGCACAGGGGATAACGGACTATACCACCCTGATTGGAAGGAAAATATGCGGCTTGCTCTTTACATTCAGCAGGCAATGGAGCAGCGCTATCCGAGCCTTGCCCGACCTCTTGCGGTGAAAAGTGAGAGATATAATCAGCATTTGAGTCGTGGCGCTATGATAGTGGAGGTTGGCACAAACGGAAACACTCTTGCCGAAGCAATAACCGCCATAAGATTTTTTGGAGATGCAGCCGGAGATGTTTTAAAAAGCTTTTCGGTTTATGAATAAAAAGTCATTCTTTCCGACGATAATAGTGTTATAACGTTTCGGGAGGAATTTTATGAAAATATGCGATGTAATGACAGATAATGTTGTGTCCATTGCTCCCGGAGAACCCGTTTCCGCTGCTGCGAAGCTCCTTAAGCGCTGCAATATCGGTGCGCTTCCTGTATGCGATGAAAAGGGTGCTCTTAAAGGTATGCTCACGGACAGAGATATTGTGATTCGCTGCGTTGCTTTGGACAGTGACCCTTCAAAAGTGAAGGTGGAGGATATTATGAGCAGGGGAGTTGTTGCAACAAGCCCGTTTGAGGAGCTCGAGCATGCTGTGCGAATAATGAGCCGGGATCAGGTGCGCAGAATTCCTGTCCTTGATTCGGGGCGTATTGTGGGGATGCTAAGCCTTTGCGATATGGCAAGAAACTGCAACTGCGATATGGAAGCTGCCGAAGCCCTTGCGGAAATAAGCTCCAATCTCAAGAGAAAATAATAAAAAATCCCGAACGGACTGTTCGGGATTTTTTATTATTCACTGAAATGCTGATGGGCATTTATATGGTCAATGCAGAAGCAATGGTAGCCTGCGCATCGGGAGCAATAGCGGAATTCAAGATCGGGATGGCTGGCATCCGTGCGGCCGCATACCTCGCAGCGACGGGTATAGGACTGGGTCTTTTTCTCGTAGTTTATGCGCTGAACCTCCCGCTTGAAGTTGACGGCGGCCTTACGCTGGCTGCGTCTGCGGGGGCGGATATAAGATAAAAGCTCGTCGCCGCAGAAGATGAGGAAGTTGAGAACAGCAACAATGGGAAGGAGATTGACGGGGAAGGGGAGCTGCACGATGTCAACAACAAAGATGACAGCGTCCACAATGGCAAGCCATTTCATCTTGATGGGGATAATGAAAAAGAGCAGAACCTTCAGATCGGGGAAAAGTGCGGCGAAGGAGAAAAACATTGAAAGATAGATGTAATAGGCGGTGATAGAATAGCTTACTCCGGTAATGAAGTAAAGGATAAAGCCGTAGATAAGGGTCAGAAGTATACCTGTAAAGAAGTAGATATTAAATCTGGCGATACCCCATCTGTCTTCTAAGGTTTTTCCTATGAGGTAGTAAAAATAAAAGAAGAGAAGCGCCCAAAGCCCCCAGGAACTGGGAATGAGGGCGAAGGTGAAGAGTCTCCATACCTGACCGCGGAGAATGTGGGCGGGGGAGAAGCTCAAAAGATTAACAAGGGTGCCGGAAGTGTCCATCATGGAGAAAAGCCATACGACAACATTGCCGATGACGATATAGAGCATAAGATTGCTTATGCCGAATCGGGGGTGCTTATAGCAAAACAGATCAACTTTTCTGCTGAACCATTTCAATTGATATCAACTCCTGAAAATAACTGGTATGGTAATGATAACCTTTTTGACGGGGAATGTCTATGAATAAATTATAAATAATAAAAAACGGCTAAAAAATCAAGGTTTTTTGGTTGACAGTAAATTAATTTCCATATATAATGTATCGGCTGAAAACTTGCCATAAAAGGGCTTTTTCAGCGTAATGATATCTTCATTTATCAAGAACGGGCGAGAGGATCAGCTCTGCGACCCCGTGCCAACCTGCAGCTTTTCTGTAAGGTGGTCCTGCTGATAGCGATAAAGGGGTGAGATGATATGCCTAAGCTTTAGCAAGCTCTCTCGCACCGCAGAGGGTGCTTTTTTTATGTTTTCACATACTGCCGATTTTTGCCCGATGAGGGGAAAATTATGCTTTATGTGTGTATTGTTGTTTAGAAATAAAAAAAGATATATATGAAGAGGTAATTTTTATGAACGAAAAAAGAAAGAACAGAGTATTCACTTCTGAATCCGTAACCGAGGGACATCCCGATAAGATCTGCGACCAGATCTCCGACGCTGTCCTTGACGCAATACTTGCAGAAGATCCCGCAGCCCGCGTAGCCTGCGAGACCACCGTTACCACCGGCCTTGTCCACATCATGGGCGAAATCACCACTTCCTGCTATGTAGATATCCCCAAGCTTGTCCGCGAGGTAGTCCGCAATATTGGCTATGACCGCGCAAAGTATGGCTTTGACTGCGATACCTGCGCTGTCATCACCTCCATTGACGAGCAGTCTCCCGACATTGCAATGGGCGTTGACAAGAGCCTTGAGGCTAAGGAATCCGGCAGCGATGAGCTGGACCACGGCGCAGGTGACCAGGGCATGATGTTCGGTTATGCCTGCACCGAGACCGAGGAACTTATGCCTCTGCCCATATCTCTGGCTCACAAGCTTGCTCTTAAACTCACCCGCGTCCGCAAGGAAGGTGTTGTAAGCTATCTCCGTCCCGACGGCAAGACTCAGGTCACCGTTGAGTATGACGAGAACGATAAGCCCGTACGCATCGATACCGTTGTTCTCTCCACCCAGCATGGTCCCGAGGCAGAGCTTGAGCAGATCCGCCGCGATATGATCGAGCTTGTTATAAAGCCCACTCTTCCTGCTGAACTTATCGATGAGAACACCAAGTTTTATGTAAACCCCACCGGTCGCTTCGTAGTTGGCGGTCCTCAGGGTGACAGCGGCCTCACCGGACGCAAGATCATTGTTGATACCTATGGCGGCAGCGCTCCCCACGGCGGCGGCGCATTCTCCGGCAAGGATCCCACCAAGGTTGACCGCAGCGCAGCATACGCAGCCCGCTGGGTAGCCAAGAACATTGTTGCTGCAGGTCTTGCAGAGAAGTGCCAGATTCAGCTTGCATATGCAATCGGTGTTGCAAAGCCTGTCAGCGTCCGCGTTGACACTTTCGGCACTGCAAAGTATTCCGATGTTGAGCTTGAAGATGCAGTTGAGGCAGTTTTCGATCTGCGTCCCGCAGCTATCATCCGTGACCTGGGTCTGCGTCGTCCCATTTACCGTCAGACCGCTGCTTACGGTCACTTCGGCCGCAGCGATGTTCAGCTTCCCTGGGAGCAGCTTGATCGCGTTGACGCACTGAAAAAATATCTGGAGAAGTAAGAAATGGCATTTGAAAACGATAGAGAGGACCTTATTGAAGGTCGCAATGCGGTTACCGAAGCTCTCAGAGCAGGCCGCAATATTGACAAGATTTATATCGCCAAGGGCGAGGTTGATAAAACTCTCGGTCATATAGCATCCCGTGCCCGCGAGATGGGTATTGTTGTTGTTGAGGCTGACCGCAGAAAGCTGGACTCCATGAGCGTTACCCACGCTCATCAGGGCGTTGTTGCTCTTGCAGCTGTCAGAGAATATTCCAGCATTGATGATATTCTCCGCATTGCTGAGGAGAGGGGCGAAGCTCCCTTCGTCATCGTATGCGATGAAATCTCTGACCCTCATAACCTTGGTGCAATTATCCGTACCGCAGAGTGCGTAGGTGTCCACGGAATCATTATTCCCAAGCGCCGCAGCGCAGGACTCACCTCCATTGTTGGCAAGACCAGCGCAGGTGCAGTTGAGCATATGGCGGTTGCAAGAGTTTCCAACCTGACCGCTGCTATCAAGGAGCTTAAAGAGCGTGGACTTTGGGTCTATGGTACTGCTGCAGATGCTCCCGCCGGTATGTGGGAAACAAACCTCACAGGCCCCATTTGCATTGTTATCGGTTCTGAGGGCGACGGTATGGGACGCCTTGTCACCGAAAACTGCGATGTGCTTGTAAGCATTCCTATGCATGGAAGAGTTAATTCTCTCAATGCATCCGCTGCAGCAAGCATTCTTATGTATGAGGTGCTTCGCCAGAGAGGCTAAGCCTGACCGATATAGTCCAAACGCGTTTTTGAGGTCATATCCGTTGCCATTGCTGCGTTGTCGGCTTTTGAAGGGCGAAAGCCCATCTGCAATCCGACGCCTTGCACTGCCTTAGCATATGACCTCAAAAATCTTCGACTCCCCGAGAGCGGATTTTTGTGTCAGGCAAAATTGAGTGATGCAGGTGGGTGGTAACCCACCAAAGAATGAAATGAAGTCTGGCGCTAAAATCCGCCTCGCGGAGCGTGTTCGGATTATATCGCTCAGGCTTTATTTAGAAATTTTTCTGCCGGAGATAATATGGAAGAAAAAAACTATATTAACAACATAGACAATGCTGCTATGGCCAATAACTTTTCCCTGGATGATATTCTGGATGAGTTCCGAACCGGAGCTTCTCCCAGATATCTTGGCGAGGAAAATGTTGCAGATCGCAGCAAGCGCATAGTTCTTGATGCCTTTGAGGAAAATGTGGGTCATAGCTCTATAAGCTCCATCGAAGAGTTGATAGAGGAAAGCATGGACGGAATTTTCCCCGAAAAGGAAGAAAGTTCTGCAAAGGAGCAGGAAGTTTTTTCCGAAGAAGGCGAATATGAAGCCACCGAAGAGCTTGACTCTGAAAACTTCGGATTGGAGGAAGAAAGCCTTTCCGAATTCGAGATTCGCAAACTTGTGGATAGTGATGAGCGCGAAATCTATGCTTCTGCCGATATAGACTTTGAACTTGGGGAAGATTATTCAGGAGATGAGCTTCCCGTTGTTCCCAAGGAAAAAAAGCGGGGCAAGAAAAGCGGAAAGGGCAGACATGGAGGAAAGAAATCCTCGATGTCTCCTGTTGTTGCGCTTTTGGCATTGATGACAGATAAGCGCAGCCGCAGAGTTAAGGCGGACGGTCAGATACCCACTGTTGCGGACGAGGACTTCACTGCGCCTGAAATGAGCGCCGCTGATGCTGCAAAGCATTATTCCGAACAGGTGAAGAATATTCGCTTCAGAGCCAGAGCTGCCACTGCAGTATGCGTTGTGATGCTTTATTTCACCTTCGCGGCTTATTCCTTCCTGCCCCTTTTTGGAGCTATGAAGGGACCCGTTGGTGCATCGCTGACCCTTATGATAATGCTTATTACAGTTATGGTATGCGGAATTGATGTTTTCACCGCGGGCATTATCAACCTTTTCAGAGGTCACCCCGGATATGAAACTTTGGTTTCTCTTTCCTGCGTGGCTGCCTTGGCCGATGCCGCTATTATGTATTCAAGCGGCAGCGCAGCTATGGGACTTCCTTTCTGCGCAGTTGCTGCAACCTCCATGTGCTTTGCAATATGGGGCAGTTATTTAACATGCAAAGGCATGCGCGATGGCTTCCGTGTTGCCCGTAATAAAACTGCTGTGGGCGTTGGAGCGGAGGACGGCGTAAGCGGAAAGGGAACGGCTCTTTGCAAGAAGCAGGGCGGAATAAAGGGCTTTGTAAGACGCAGCGAGCAGGCTGATCTGGGAGAGTATGTATATGGCATTCTCAGCCCCCTCCTCATCATTGCGGCCGTTGTTTTCAGTGCCCTCACAGCCTTTGCAAGAAATGGTTCCTCTACCTTTGTCCATAGCCTTTCCACAATGCTTGCTTGCTCTGCTGCATTTTCCGGTGCTATATGCTTTGCCCAGCCCTTCTGCATTGTTGCCAACAAGCTCTTTGGCGTGGGCGCCGCACTTTCCGGCTGGCCCGGCATACGCGATGTTGGCAAAAGCTGCGGCGTTGTTATAAGCGATAAGGATATATTCCCTGATGACAGTGTCAGCGTCAGCGGTATACGTGTTTTGCAAAACTGCGACCCCGACAAGGTCATTTCCTATACAGGAAGCGTTATTGCCGCTTCCGCAAGCGGACTTTCCGCTCCTTTCACCGAGCTTATAAAGAGAAATGGCTATGTTCTCTGCCGTGTGGAGAATTTCACTCCCCATGACGGAGGCGGTCTTACCGCCGTTGTCAACGGTGAAAATGTAATGGTGGGCAATGCCGGCTTTATGAATCTTATGGGAATTCGCGTTCCTCAAAGACTTGCAAACCGCAACACTGTTTTCACTGCAATAAGCGGTCAGCTTTCGGGACTTTTTGACATTGATTACAAGCCTTTGCCTTCCGTTCAGGATGCGCTGGGTGTTCTTCTGCGCTCAAAATGCGATGTTATCTTCGCACTGAGAGACTTTAATATGACTCCTGACGCACTGCGAAATAAATTCCATGTAAACGGGGAGGGCTTCAATCTTCCTTCCTATCCTGAGAGATTTCGCATTTCCGGCATCGAGGCCTCTGCAGAACTGCCTGTTTCCGCAGTTATCTCAAAGGAAGGTATGGTTCCTGTTGCAGAGCTCAGCAAAAGAGGAAAGAACCTTTATTATGGCGTACTGGTCTCTGTTATCATCGCTGCTGCAGGCAGTGTGATCGGTCTTTTGGGAATGTTTTTCGCTTCTTGGCTTGGCGCGTTTGGACCTGCAAACGCTGCGCTTGCCGCTCTTGTAATGCTTCTTTGGCTCATACCTAATGCCGTAATTGGTCTTTGGCTGCAAAGATAATCGTTATTTTTTGGTAAAATGATATTGCCAATGCCATAAATCTGGTGTATAATCTGTTTGTTGTGACGAAAAAACATTTTTTAATAGATGCAACAAATTTCCGACACAAGGAGAGAAATCCAAATGAGCTATGAAACCAACAAAATCCGCAATGTCTGCCTTCTCGGCCATGGCAACAGCGGTAAAACCACTCTTGCAGAGAGCATGCTTTTTGTCACCGGTGCAGTTGACCGTCAGGGCAAGGTCACCGATGGCAACACTGTTTGCGACTATGATCCCGAAGAGATCAAGCGCCAGATAACCATCGCTACCTCCGTCGCTCCCGTTGAGTTCGGCGGCTGCAAGATCAATGTTCTGGACTGCCCCGGTTACCTCGACTTCGCTGGCGACGTTGCTGCCGCTGTTCGCGCTGTTGAAGCCGGTATCATTCTTGTCACCGCTAAGGACGGCATTTCTGTCGGTGCTGAGCGTAACTGGAAGCTTCTCAAGGCTGCCAACATGCCCACCATTTTCTGCATTTCCAAGACCGGTGAAGAAAACGGCGACTATGCCGGTGTTCTCTCTGCTCTGCAGGAAAAGTATGGTTCCATCGTCTGCGCTGTAACCGCTCCCATGAGCGACGGCACCGGCGTTATCGACATCGTACACAATGTTGCATATCAGACCAAGGGCGGCAAGACCACTAAGATTGCTGTTCCTGCTGCTGATGCTGACATGGTTGAGTCCCTCCGTGAGGCTCTCATGGAAGCTGCCGCCGGCGCTGACGAAGAGCTGATGGAAGTTTACTTCGAAGAGATGATGCTCTCTGACGAGCAGATCGTTCGCGGTCTCAAGGCCGGTCTGAAGGATCGCACTGTTGTTCCCGTTATCGCTTCCAATGCTCTTGATTGCGTTGGCACTCAGGCTGCCCTCCAGGCTATCGTTGACTATGTTCCCGCTCCCTCCGATGTTGAGGGTATCGATCCTTCCGCACCTGTTTCCGGTTTTGTATTCAAGACCGTTTCCGACCAGTTCGGTAAGTACTCTTTCGTTAAGGTTATGAGCGGCAAGATCACCGCTGACCTCTCCCTCCGCAATGTCCGCACTTCTTCCACCGATAAGCTCGGTCGTCTCTACACCATGACCGGTAAGAAGAGCGTTGAAGTTAAGGATGCATGCTGCGGTGACATCGTTGCCATTGGCAAGATGGAGTGGAAGACCGGTGATACCGTTTGCGATCCCAAGCACGAGGTTGAGTATCCCGCTATCGAGCTGGCAGAGCCCTGCTACTCCATGGCTATTGCTCCCAAGACCAAGGGTCAGGACGATAAGGTCGCCGGCGGTCTTGCAAGACTGAACGAGGAAGACATTTCCTTCACTCTCGTTAACAATGCTGAGACCCATCAGATGGTTATCTCCGGCGCCGGTGATATTCAGGTTGATGTTCTCTGCGCAAAGCTGAAGTCCCGCTTCGGTGTTGACACTGAGCTCCATCCCGCACGTGTTGCTTACCGCGAGAAGATTAAGGGTCGCGTTGAGGCTCACGGTCGTCATAAGAAGCAGTCCGGTGGTTCCGGTCAGTTCGGTGACGTTTGGGTTCGCTTCGAGCCCCAGGATGAGCAGGATGACCTCATCTTCGCTGAGGAAGTTTTCGGTGGCTCTGTTCCCAGAAACTTCTTCCCCTCTGTTGAAAAGGGTCTGCGCAACGCAGTTCAGAAGGGCGTTCTCGCCGGCTATCCCCTTGTCGGTCTGAAGGCTACCCTCTATGATGGTTCTTACCATCCCGTTGACTCCAACGATATGGCATTCCAGACCGCTGCCCGCCTTGCATACCAGGATGGTATTCCCAAGGCAAAGCCCACCATCATGGAGCCCATCGGCCTGCTGAAGGTTACCATTCCCGATGCAAACCTGGGTGACATCATGGCTGACATTTCCTCCAAGCGTCGCGGTACCGTTCTCGGTATGAACGCTGAAGATGGCATGCAGATCGTTGAAGCTGAAGTTCCCATGGCTGAGATGGGTTCCTACACCATCGACCTCCGTTCCATGACTCAGGGACGCGGCAGCTTCTCCTGCAAGTTCATCCGCTATGAAGAGGCTCCCGGCAACGTTCAGCAGAAGGTCATCGAAGAGGCCAAGGCTGCTGCCGAGGAATAATTCAATAATTAAAAAAGTTCGCATCAATTTGATGCGAACTTTTTTTGCTTTTTTAAGATTATTTGAAAAAAGCTATGGAAATTTGATACATAAACTGTTATTATATGTAGTTGTAATCTTAATTTAATAATGAAAATACGCATAATAAATATAGGAGTATTGATATGAAAAAAAGAAAGGCAAGAGCCAATGCTGCGTGGAAGGGTGCTATCATCCTTTGCATCATTCTCAGCATTTTTGCAGTGTTTTTCACTTCCTGCACCAAATATAAAGGACCCGATGAGTTCACAACTGAAATGAACGATGATTTCGGTAAGGACAAGGAAAATAACAAGGATAAAGACGAGAACAAGGATAAGGATAAAGATAAGGATAAAGACAAGGACAAGGATAAAGATAATCAGCAGGGTGAGGATCCCACTGAAGGTCTCACCGATCCTCTGATTCCTGTGGGTGATCCCAGCGAGGGAGAAGACCCCCAGATTTCCGAAGCACCTGTAACCACTCCTGACCCCAGTGTTCCTTCTTTCATGCTTGGTGAGACTGCGGATGCAGGCAGAGAGTATCTGGATAAGATCATCTTCCTCGGCGACTCCACCACCTACGGCATAGGCTATTATTACAGACAGGGCTACAGCGATCTCTGCCCCCCCAGCCAGATTTGGACTCCTGCCAGCGGCACTCTGACCCTTTCTAACCAGAGCACCGCAACTATCGTTTATCCCGAATCCGGTGGAGAAATCACCATCAAGGAAGCCGCCCGCCTCTCCCAGCCCGAGATACTGCTTATGACTCTGGGCGTAAACGGCGTATCCTTCATGGATGAGCAGTGGTTCGTTGATGAGTACACCGCTCTTATCAACTCCGTTAAGGAAGTAAGCCCCAACACCAAGATAATTCTTAACTCCATCTATCCCGTTGCAAGCAGCTATCAGCATATCGGCTCCATCAGCAACGAGAAGATTGCAACCGCAAACAGCTGGATTAAGAAGATTGCAGACCAGACAGGCTGCAAGTTCCTGAACACCTATGAGGTGCTGGTAAGCGCCGATGGCACCCTTCCCGAGGCAAGCCATAATGGCGACGGTATCCACCTCAGCGGCGAAACCTTCGGCATTGTTATGCAGTATATCCGCACCCATGCATATAATTGATTAACGAAAGTGAGATAAAGATGAAAAAGATTGTTGCTCTTATAATCATTGTTGCCCTGCTTGCAACCGCCCTCTGCGCTTGCGGCGGCATGACCGAGACCAAGAATGTTCCCGCTGCAGATATCGCAGCAGCTGTTGCCGATAAAATCGGCAAGACCGATTCCCTCTCTGCTGTTGAAGCCAACTGGATCAAGGGCTGGATGAAGACCGACGCAGCTGCCTTCGGTGATTACACTGTTATGCTCAACACCTATGGCGCCAATGTTGACGAGTTTGGCGTTTTCAAGGCCGGCGAAAATATGAGCGTTAAGGATGTTGAGGCCACCGTTCAGGCATATCTGGATCTCAAGCTCCAGAGCTGGATGGATGAGTACATGCCCGAAGAGAAGTATAAGGTTGAAGATGCTTCCTATGAAGTTATCGGCGACTATGTTATGTACTGCATCCTTAGCGCAGAGGACAGCGAAAATGCTTTCGCAACCTTTGCAGAGTTGCTCAAGTAAAAATGATTAAAAAAATAACCCTTCACAATGTGAAGGGTTATTTTTTTATATCTTTCAGTTAACAGCTTTCAGTGTGGTGGAATTATTCAAAACCATGCTGCTGTAGAGGAAGAGAACATCCGCATTTTCAAAGTTTACGAAATTACCGAGAATCATAGGCTGAATATATCGAACGTCTATAATCGTGGTTTTCGCGTAGTTTTGAGCAAGCAGGGGAGCGATTGCGCTTCCGAAGCTGTCGCGGAAGATGATAAGCTCCTTTTGGGTGTTCACAGAGGGATTTTCAATGGTTATAAGACTGAGAGGACCGCTGAGGAACATCTCATAGGGGTCTGCTCCCGCTGCGAGAGAAGTGTCATAAACGGGGATAGATTTGCTGCTTTCGAAATTGAAAACGCTGTAGTTTTCAATTATATCGTTTGTGAGGTAGTAAAGCTCCTCGGTATCAAGCTTCAAACCGAGCTGGCTGAAATAAACTCCCTTAAAGGGCTCGTCAACAAGAACCTCTTCGTATTTCTCGGGGAGAGTGTTGCCGAAAGATGCTGCTATTTCCTGTGCGGCGGGGAGGATGCATTCCTGTCTCCAGTGGGTATCGGTGAGATAATAATCGTTGATATCCAAAAGGCCGCGAATATCTATATGCTCTGCGAAATGAGAGGTGGAACTCTCAAAGGTGGAGTAAAATTCATCATAGTCCATGCGGAGCATTCCCGCATCTTCCGCGAGATAGAAATTCTTGTCGGGGACTATTACCAAGCCGATTTTATCTGCCTTACCTGCAAGGAATTTCTCATAAAGTCCGGAGAATACATTGGAGGCATGATCCAGAGAATCATAGTTGAGAGGATATTCCTTTTTTGCAACAAAGCCATTATGGATGTATAATCCGTTGCTATCCGTCTGACCCATTATTTTAAGGGCTGTAAAGGCTTTTACAGAGCGGAAGGAATCACGAAGGGGAAACTGATCAAGGCTATAATCCTCAAAATCTTCCGTGAAACGGCCGTTGAGAATTGTCTTGATACTTATTTCGGGCATCTGTTCAAGCTTGCGGCGCTCCGATATGGAATACTCATCGGAGGGTTTGAATATAGCGAAAATGCTCAGGCCGAAGAAAACGGCTGCCATAAAGATGACCGAATAAAGAATTTTAGCTTTGCTTTTCATATATCGGCCTCCTTAAAATCTGAAATAGAGGAAGGGGTTAAATGACCCATCCACGAGATAAGCGGTGGAGACGAGAAGAATTGCTGCCAAAACAACCGGTTCTGCAACGCTGATAATATTCTCTGCCCATTTGCGCTCCCGCAAAGCCAAAACAGCCTTTTTCACAATGGGAGTTGCTCCGATAATTGCGATTACAAGGGTGAGGGCATAGCTGCGAAGATAGTAGAAAAATTCACCGCTGACGAATCCTTCACCGGTTCCGAACATGCCGCCGATAACTTTGAAGCCATCGCCCACACCGGAGGCATTGAACATAACGAAGGAAAGCATGACCATTATCATTACATAGATATGGAGAAGTCCTGTAAGTTTTTCAAGCTTATTAAGCAGCCAAAGCTTTTCAACAAGCAGGAGAATTCCGAAGAACACACCCCATACAACAAAGTTCCAGGCCGCACCATGCCAAAGACCTGTCAGCATCCACACGATGAAAATGTTCAGCATCTGGCGGGCTTTGCTGCAGCGGTTGCCGCCGAGAGGGATATATACATAGTCGCGGAACCAACTGCCGAGGCTCATATGCCAGCGGCGCCAGAATTCGGTAATGGAACGGGAGATGAAAGGATAGTTGAAGTTTTCGGGGAAAGAAAAGCCAAGAATTCTGCCAAGACCGATGGCCATATCGCTGTAAGCGGAGAAATCGAAATAGATGTGGAGGGTGAAGGCAAGGGCGTAAAGCCAGCAAAATGCAGCACTGCGGTCTGCAGAGGCAAGAAAAGCATCGCAAAGCTCGCCGAGAACGTTTGCGATTATTATCTTTTTGCCAAGGCCGAGAACAAAGCGGCGTATACCTTCAAAAACTGACTGGAGGGTAACGCGGCGATTGTCGATTTCTTTGACAATATCGCTGTAGCGGACAATAGGACCGGCTATAAGCTGGGGGAACATGCTTACATAGGCGGCAAAGGAGATAATGTTGCGCTGAACGGGAGTATCGCCTCTGTAAACATCTATGATGTAGCTTATTATCTGGAAGGTATAGAAGCTTATGCCTATGGGCAAAGCAATTCTCAGGGCAGGAATGCCCATTCCTGTGATGGCATTGAAAGATTCAATGAAGAAGTCCGCATACTTGAAGTAGGCAAGAAAGCCGAGGCAGATAACAAGGCTGACGATGAGCCAGCTTTTTTTGCCTTGTTGGCTTTTGCTTGCGTTGATAAGCAGTCCAGCAGCATAGCCAACAAGGATGCTTGCGGCCATAAGAAGGACATACTTAGGCTCACCCCAGGCGTAGAAGAAAAGGCTGGAGATAAGCAGCACAGCATTTTTCAGTTTTTTGGGCGCGATCAGATAAAGGATCAGCACGCATGGAAGAAAATAATAAAGAAAAGGAATACTTGAAAAAAGCATATTTTTTTCTCCAAATGAATGAATAAACAAAACTTTTCTCCGACCGTTATTAACAGTCGGAGAAAAGAAAGGTGCTATTTGTATAAATTATGCGATGGGCTCTTCAACAAGAGTGGTGCAGGTGAAGGAAGAAGCAAGCTTATCCTTGAAAAGATTTACGATTTCACCGTTGCCGAATGCGGAAACAATGCAGCCGTCAACTTCAACAATGATGAGAATTTCGGGGAAGCCGCACATCCACTGACGGGCAAGAATATTCTCCTTAACGCTCTGAGCGAAAGCAGCGCTGTCAGCGCCTTCGGCGAGCTCATAGCAGGCAGAGGTGAAGGTGTTGGCGTTCATCATGTGCATGAGAGATGCAGCGGCGTTGACGGAAGAAACGGCAGAAGTGGGCAGACCGAAGAGAGCGTCAAGAGCTTCTGCGTCGGAAAGAGTGCATGCGCCGGGAGCGTCCATAACATTGGTGGTGTAGTCACCGCCCATAGCTGCAAACTTCTCATCTTCGCCGTAGGTGGCCCAAACGGTGTTGAGGATGGAGAGGGGCTTGCTGTCGGTGTCAGCAATGTCGGTGCTGGTTGCAGGCAGATCAACCTCGGGAAGGTCGGTGTCGCTTACTTCGGGCATAACTGCGGGCATATCCATCTCGGGGCCTTCACCGGGAGCGGCAGGCTCGTTGCCGGGATCGACAACGCTGGGATCTTCAGCAGGGGTCTTGCCGCAGGCGGCAAGGCTCATAATCATAACAAGAGCAAGAATAAGTGCAAGAATTTTTTTCATTAGTTTGTTTCTCCTTAATATGTGATTAAAATTGATTTTATAAATTATTGAAAAATTTCAATAAACTGTGTGGTAGTGCCGACGGCGGTGTAAAGTCCCTCGCTTGTTTCAACGATGACCGATTCGCCGATGAAATAAAGCCTTATTTCACAAATAGTTCCTCCGCAATCAAGCTGAAGCCATGCGTCAGCTCTTTCGTGAAGAGTGTATCCGTCGGAGTAAATATCAGCCTCGCCAAGCAATGCGGCAAGTGCAGCGCCATCGGTGTATCCGCTTCCGATAGCTCCGTCGATGCTGCGCTCGTATATTGCAGAGTTTATTTCTGCACCCGGGATATACGCTGCAGTTGCAAGCTCCATTTCCCAGAAAAGCTCAGCAGGCTCAGCCGGTGCAGCGGGCTCAGCAGGAGCAGCAGCTTCGGCCGGAGCAGCAGCTTCGTCAGGAGCATAAAGCTCATACGAATCATCGGCATTTTTGAAACCGTACGCAACGAAGTCTTCTGCGGCAGCGGCGGGAGCGCCCGGATCGGGAGGGGCGGCAGGCGCGGCGGGCTTGGCCATATCGTAGCCTCTGCCGTTACCAACGGCCAGTACGGCGCCAACAACCAAAACAACACAGGCGGCTGCGCTGAGATAAGCACGAAGGGGAGTTATTATTGCTTTTTTTCGCTTAGCCTTAACTCCGCTCATAATCTTATCGTGGAGAGCGGCAGGAACTGTAGAAAATTCTTCCTTCATTGAAATGCTGAGGGCGGAAAAATCCTCATACATGGCTGCGCATTCCGGACACAGTGCAATATGCTCTTCAACCGCGGCGCGCTCTTCATCATTGAGCTCGTTGTCCAGCATAGAGCTTATCATTTCCTGAATTTTTTCGCAGCTTATCATACCTGCTCACCTCCTTTCCGTGCTTTAGACGGATTACTTTCAAAAAAGTTCCCGTCTTTGGAAAGAATTTCGCAAAGTTTTTTTCTTGCTCTGAAAATTCGGGATTTAACTGTTCCCAAATCGGTATGAAGCAGGGAAGCTATCTCCGCGTAGCTCATACCGCCGCTTTCGCGCAGAAGCAGCGCTTTGCGGTAATCCTCGGGAAGAGTCTCCAACGCTGCTGCAAGGGCGCTTTGGCGCTCTTTTTTCTCCAGCGCTTCCTGTGGAGTTGGAGCAGTGTCAGGGATATCAAACTGATTTTCGCCGCCTTCATCGTTTTCTGTAACGAGACTTACTGTGTCATTTCTTCTGCGGCGGAGAATATCTGTGCATACGTTGCTTGTGATGCGGTAGAGCCAGACGGAAAGTTTGCTTTCGCCTCTGAATGAGGAAAGGGAAGTCCATACTTTGATGAAAACCTCCTGAGCAGCATCCTGCGCATCCTGCTCGTTGCCGAGGGTGCGCATGGCGAGGTTATAGACAAAAGCCTCGTTGGCGCTTACCAGCTTTTCAAAAGCGGCAATATCGCCTTTCTGCGCTTTGAGTATTATATTTTTTTCCTCATCGCGATTCACAAAGCCTCACCTCAATTCGCTTTTGATGCGCTTGGCTATCTTTCTCATATCCTCAAGGGTTTCGATTTTTACAATGTCACTTTTATATGCGCCCGAATAGGGAACACCGCGGAGATACCATGCCATGTGGCGGCGTGCTTCAAGGCAGGCAAGACGCTCGCCCCGCATTTCGGCGGAAAGCTCTATCTGAGATAAAACTGTGTCCATTCTCTCTGCAACACTTGGGCGAGGAGGAATAGTCTCTCCCGCAATTGCTGCGTTTCCGTCGCGGAATATCCAGGGATCGCCGAAACTGCCGCGGCCTATCATAGCCCCGTCACAACCGGTATAACGGAGGATGTGCTCCGCATCCTCCCCTGAGAAAACATCGCCGTTTGCAATGACGGGAATGGAAACCGCGTTTTTAACTTCTCTTATTATGTCCCAATCGGCCTGACCTTCGTACATCTGCACTCTTGTCCTTCCGTGGACGGTTATTGCGGCGGCGCCGGCTTCCTGACACATTTTGCCGAACTCAACGGCATTCACGCTGCCCTTGTCCCAACCCTTGCGGAATTTAACGGTTACGGGCACGCCTGCTGTTTTCACAACAGCTTCGATAATTTTGCGGGCAAGCTCAATATCCTTCATAAGTCCGCATCCGTCGCCGTTGCCTGCGATTTTTCCCACAGGACAGCCCATGTTGATGTCGAGGATATCAGCTCCCGAGTATTCAACAGCCATAGGCGCGGCTTCTGCCATAACTTCGGGCTCGTGTCCGAAAATCTGGGCGGCAAGAGGTCTGTCCTCAGGGATAGAGGCAAGGAGAGTGCGGGTCTTTTTGTCGCCATAGGTGAGAGCCTTTGCGCTTACCATTTCGGTGTAGACCATTGCCGCACCCATTTCGCGGCATATATGGCGAAAGGCAAGGTCGCTGACTCCTGCCATGGGGGCAAGAAGAAGCTTTCCTTCAAGTTTTATATTGCCAATTTGCATCATAATTCAATCTCAAGTCCAACGGGGCAATGGTCGCTGCCCATAACCTCGGGGAGTATATAAGCATCTTTAATCTTATCTTTTGCGCGATCGGAACAAAGGAAATAGTCTATGCGCCAACCTACATTTCTCTCTCTTGCGGCTGCGCGGTAGCTCCACCAGCTGTAAGCATCGCGGGTGTCGGGATGGAGATAGCGGAAGGAATCCGTGAAGCCAGCGGAGAGAAGCTCGGTGAATTTTGCGCGCTCTTCGTCGGAAAAGCCTGCGCTGAAATGGTTGGTGGAGGGGTTTTTGAGGTCAATTTCGTTGTGAGCAACGTTCATGTCTCCGCAGACTATTACGGTCTTTCTGCTGTCCAGCTCCTGAAGATATGCTCTGAAAGCATCCTCCCACTTCATGCGGTAGTCAAGACGCTTGAGCCCGTCCTGAGAGTTGGGGGTGTATACGCACACCAGATAAAAGCTTTCATACTCAAGGGTGACAACTCTGCCCTCGGTGTCGTGCTCAGTTATACCTATTCCCCGGGAGACGGAGAGGGGAGTATGGCGGGTATAAATGGCGGTACCTGAATATCCCTTCTTCTCCGCATAGTCCCAGTGGCTCTCATATCCGGGGAAAGCCAGGTCAATCTGACCCTCCTGAAGCTTGGTCTCCTGAAGACAGACAAAGTCTGCGTCAAAGGAGGCAAAAATATCTTCAAAACCCTTTTTAACAACGGCGCGGAGACCGTTTACATTCCAGGAAATAAACTTCATTCCTGATTCTCCTGTCTGCCTCTGGCATCGGAAAGACTTGCGTTGCGAAGTCTCTCAACCTCGCCGTCGGCGGTGGTTTTGGTGTTTGCGGTTTTGATGGCAACAAGACGGTTTATCTTAATTCCTTCTGCATGGAACTTTGCCTCATAGTCGGTCATAATGCCGCAGATGCCATTTTCATGGAGGTCATTTGTGACTTCCTTGAGATCCCAACCCTCAAGCGCAAACTGCTCAAGGCTCCACTGGAAGAGAGGGAGATTATCGGTCTTGAAATGTATCTCGCCGCCGATAGGGAGAACATCCGCGTAAAGGCGCTGGAAGCCGGGGGCGGTGAGGCGGTGCTTTGCGTCGCGGCTCTTGGGCCAGGGATCGCAGAAGTTCACGAAAACTCTGTCAACCTCGCCCATAGCGAAAATTTCGGGAAGAAGAACAACATCTCTGTCCATAAAGCGGACATTTTCAATGCCGCGGGATACAACGCGCTCCATGCCAACAACCATGGCGTCGGGAACTTTTTCAACGGCTACGAGGAATATTTCGGGATTTGCCTCAGCGGTATCCGCAGTGAAGCGACCTTTTCCGCAGCCAAGCTCGAGCCAAAGCTCCTTGTAGCCGGGGAAACTCTCTTTCCACTTGCCGGGCATGGTTTCGGGCTGGTTTATAAGTGCAGAGCCGGCCTTCTCCATTCTGGGAAGAAGATTGGGCTTTTTTCTCATTCTCATAGGATTACTCTCCTCATATTTGTTCTACCCTTTAGAATAGCATACTTTTATGTAAACATCAATGGAAATAAGATAAAAACCCATAGTATAGATGTAGGGTAAATTAGAAAAATCCTCCCCATGAGATTTTCGTGGGGAGGATTTTAGTTTTTGATATCGCGGTATTATTCAGTTAGACAAATTGGAATTTGATTAACAGATATTCTCTGAATGCAATCTCAATAAATAAAACTGACGTAGCCATTCAGGTTGTTCTTCTATGGTCTTGTGCAGTTTAATAAGTGTTCTTTTTCCAATTCTTCTGTCTAAAACAGCAAACATTCTAACAAGCGGGTGTTGTGAGTTAATACTGTCTTGTATGTCTTGGTTACGATATACTTCTAATGCTTGGCAAAATTCGTCGTCCGTATATTCTGTTCGTTTATCAAGAGGGTACTTGTCCATTAAATGCCAAAAATCTGCCCAATATTCACCAATGCCATTTGGATTAGGGTTTGTGGTATATCCATTATTGATAAAGTATGTATTGACTGTTTCCCAAGAGAAACGTTTTACTTGTGTTCCATCTATACAAACCTCAAAAATATGACATCCATCCATTCCAACATAAGCTGTACAGCCATAGCGGAGTCTACCTTGAAGGGTGGGGGCAAGCATTTCTTGCTCAAGATACTTTCTCATTCCACTCCAGGAACCAAGAATTTTTCCCATACAATACCTCCTCGTCAAATTCAAGTTTGTTTCAATGGCGCTTACAGCGCCCAAGGCTCCCTTGTGTAAAGGGAGCTGTCAAAAATCTTCTGATTTTTGACTGAGGGATTGTTACCGCAGTACGATTTCGCAGAAGACCCGCAATAGAACAAGTGCCTACCGCACAATCCCTCCGTCACGGCTTCGCCGTGCCACCTCCCTTTACACAAGGGAGGCTTTGGTGCGACGCAAAACCGCGCACTTAAATCTATTCGACAAATTGGAATTTAGCTTGCTGATTTCTCTGTACATAGCCACCATTCATTTTGGTATAGCAGAGCAATTCCTCCATCCACTTTTGCATAAGGCTCACCTACCAAATCTTCGCTAATGCTTGTTTCATTATCTTTAGTTGGAATTGCTTCGGTGTAGAACTCAATGTGCCCAGCGATTGCGCTTGAGTCAATTTCTGCAGGCATCGGATATTGTGCTTCATACAACACACCGTCGACCATAATAAGCCCAGTTTCAGACTTTTTGTTGCAACCGACTAAAGAGAGAACACAAACCAACGCTAAAACTAATGCTATCAACTTTTTCATACCAACTAACTCCTTTCGCCAAATTCAAGTTTGTACGATTGTTATATCCAGTTTATCATAAAATTGTACCACATACAAGAATAGTCCCGACAGGGTTACCTGTCGGGACTAAAACCATATTTGTGGGTTAATATTAAATTCCGTATACCCGGAGATGCACCATGCCGAAGGCTTCGCGAATGAAATAGTTGAGCCTTAAAACGGGATAGCTTGTGCGTCCGGGAATGCCGTAAAGCTCTTTGCCCAGCATTTTTCCCATGGTTTTGGCGCGGTGGAGATGGTACTCGCTGCTTATAACGGCAACAGTGCTTTCCTCAAGTTCTTCACCTATAATCTCGAAGGAAAATTTAAGGTTTTCTTCGGTGGAAGTGGCCTTATCCTCCTTGATGAGTCTATCGGGATCAACTCCGTGGGCTGTAAGATAATCAAACATTGCCTGCGCTTCGCTGAGGTTTTCGCCCTCACCCTTGCCGCCTGTGAGTATGGCGATGCAGTCGGGGTGCTTTGACATATATTCAATGGTGGGGGTCATTCTGTTTATCATAGAAAGGGAAGGTTTGCTTCCGTTGACTCCGGCACCGAGGACTATTACATAGTCCGCGTCAACATTTTTGTCACCGCGGGCATCGAGAATTACGGGGATTTCCATGTAGGCAAAAAGGCAAAAGCCGAGGAAGAGAAGGGCGGAGAGAATTATCAGCAGAGCCTTTTTTCTGTGTCTTATCAAAAAGCCGTAAATAAGCACAACTGCAGCTGCACACATAAGGCAGTAGGCAAGGAAAGAGTAGCCGATAAGAGCAAAGCGAAGAAATGCCGCAATGAGCAAAATTATACCCGCTGCGATGTAAAAGCCTTTTTTCATGAGTTAAGCTCCTCCCAAAGCAGGTAAAGCTCTTCAAGCTGCTGCTCGAGAAGCGCCTTTTCTTCGCCTATTTCCATAAGCTTCTGATAGTCGCTGGCAAACTCCTCGCAGAGTGCATCCTTTTCGGCAATCTGCTCTTCAAGCTTTGCAATGTCCTTTTCGATGCGTGCTATGCGCTTTTCCGTGTTCTGGCTGGTCTTTTTAGGGGGAGTTTCTTTTTTTGTGGGCTCTTTTTTGGCCTGCGCATACTGAATGGATTGCTGACGGGCCTTGAATTCGCGGAATTGAGAAAAAGTGCCTCTGTAGTCGGTGATCTTTCCGTCACGAAGCTCCCATATTCTTGTGGCAAACTTTTCAATAAACCAACGGTCGTGGCTTACAAAAAGCAGAGCCTCTTCATAGTCCAGTATGGCGGATTCAATCCATTCGCGGGAGGCGATATCAAGATGGTTGGTAGGCTCGTCCAGGATGAGGAAGTTAATGTCTCCCCGCATAAGCATGCAAAGGCGCAGACGGCTCTGCTCACCGCCGGATAGGGTGCCTACGCTCTTGAAAACGTCCTCTCCGGAAAAGAGGAAATGCCCCAGTCTGTCGCGTGCTTCCTGAGGAGAGCATCCGCAGTCATAAATCATGGTGTCATAGAGCGTGCGCTGAGGGTGGTCAAAATGAATTATCTGGGGGAGATAAGCGGACTTGACGGTGGGGCCTTTGCGGATGAAGCCTTTATCTGCAAATTCTTCACCCATAATAAGCTTTATAAAGGTGGATTTGCCAGTGCCGTTGTCGCCTATAAGGGCAATTCGTTCCTGACCTTCAATCAGAAGCTCAAGGTCGGTAAAAAGTGTTTTCTCGCCAAATGCCTTGCTGACGCCGTCAATGAGGAGAACCTCGTCGCCATAAAACTCCTTGGAGGAGAATTTGGCATTGAGCTTCTTCGAAGTTTTGGGCTTGGGAGAACTTTGAAGCTTTTCAATGCGCTTTTCCATGGAGAAAGCGCGCTTATGAAGCTTGTCCATGCCCATAAAGGCCCAAAGGTGCATCTGTTCTGCAGCCTTGGTCAGCTGCTTTATCTTCGCCTGGTCCTTTTCGTATTTTTTCATCATCTCGTCGAAGCGGCGCTGCTTTTCTTCAACGAAGAAGCTATAGTTGCCGGAATAAAACTCCGCCTTGCCGTCCACTATCTCAATGCAGCGCTGAGCAACGGTGTCGAGAAACCATCGGTCATGACTTATTGCAAGAACAGTACCCTTGAAATGGTTTACATAATCTTCGAGCCATTCAGTAGCGTGGAGATCAAGATGGTTGGTGGGCTCGTCAAGAAGGAGGATGTCCGTGTCCTCAAGGATAAGACGGGCAAGGTTAACTCTTGTTTTTTCGCCGCCTGAAAGCTGGCTGAAAAGTCGCTCGCGCATAGAGGGAGGAATGTCGAGACCATTGGCAACGCGGCTGCGCTCAAACTCTGTGTCGTAGCCTCCGAGACGCTCAAAGTCAGCAGTTAGGCGGTCATATTCGCGAAAAACATCCTCGGAAGGATCTTTTTCCATAAGATGAGTGAGCTCATCAATGCGTCTGCCTATGGCATAAACTCTGTCATGGGCGGTTTTGAGAACATCCTCGGTGGTGTAATGAGCAGGGTAGACGGGTATCTGGGAAATAAGGCCTATTCTCTTGCCCTTGGCCATGAAAATCTCACCGTCATCGTGGTGGATTTCCCCGGAGAGAATGCGGAAAAGGGTAGTTTTTCCGCAGCCGTTTCTGCCCAGAATGCCTATATGCTCTCCGGCCTGCACATCGAAGCTAAGACCGTCGAGAATATTCACTCCGTCGTCATATGCTTTTTTCAGTTCCTTGATGGAAATGTCTATCATTTTAAGTTACTCCGTAACAAGTGCCTGAAGCACAGTGTTTGCAAGGGCGCCGGCATTGCGGAGACCGCCGCCTGCATTTTCAATGATAACGGTAAATGCGTAGGGGTGACCTTCGTTTGTGATAAATCCAGTGAACCAGGAATGGCTGCTTCCGTCGCCAACTTCGGCAGTGCCGGATTTTGCGCACATGTCAAGACCGGGGAAAAGCCAGGAGCCGTAGGCGGTATGTACATTATAGCTCATCATTTCCGCAAGAGTCTGAGCGGTGTCGGGAGCTATAAGAGTGCTCATTTTGCCTGTCTCGCCGTAGATGAGGCTGCCTTCAATGGCGGTTCCTCCGTTAGCGATGGCTGAGGTGAAGCGAAGCATGCTGTAAGGGCAAACAAGATCCGTTGCCTGACCGATTCCTGACCATGCAAGACCGGGAGTGCCCCTGTCAAAAGCCTCAAAGCGGCCTTTCTTGGTGTCAATGCCGCTGAGGGAATGGGAGGAGGTGAAGCCGTAGTCGGAAGCGTATTTTTCAAGGGTGTCGCCGCCGAGGAGAAGGCTCAGCTCCGCAAAGGCGCAGTTGCAGCTGTTTGCAAGAGCCTGCTCAATGGTCTGTTCGCCGTGGATGCCCGTGCAGTTGATTATAGAGCCGTCAACATAGCTTTGTCCCTCGCAGTTAAAGCGGCGGGAATAAATATCGTCAATCTGTTCAAGCGCTGCTGCGGTGGTAACGAGCTTGAAAACAGAGCCGGGAGTGAATGCGGAGGAAATGCAGCGGTTGAGATAAGCGCCTGAGTAGGAGGGATCTGCGCTGTCAAAACCCACAAGGGGGTCATAGGAGGGGGCGGAGACCATGCAGAGAATCTCGCCGGTTTCATAGTTGCTTATCAGCACAGCGCCTTTTCTTCCGGCCAGAGCTTCATAGGCAATGGCATTGATGCGGGAATCTATGCTGAGTTTAACTGTTCCGCCCTCGCCGGTGATGCCCGTGATTGGGTTATATCCGGAAAGATGGTCGGCAAAAACGCTGAGTGCGCCCGTGCCGATATTTCCGGGGAAATCACCAACTGCGTGGAGAGTGGAAACACGTGTGAGAAGGTCGATAGAATAATCCTGCTTGCTGTTATCCGCTTTTGCAAGCAAAACGCCGTTTCTGTCCAAAACAGTACCGGAAATGAGTTTGCCCTCGCTGGTAACAATCTGACTGTCTGCGGTGAAGGTTGCCCAATCCTCGCCGTCGGAGGCGTAGCGCACAGTGTAGAAAACCATGCCGAATATAACTGCGAAAGCTATGATGAGGGCGGAGAAGGATCTGTTTTTAACTTTTTTCATTCGTCCCAATCCTCCTCTGTCTCTTCCTCATAGTACTCCTCTTCTGCTGAGCGCTGAGAGAGCATTTCGTAGTGAGCAACAACAGGGGCATACTTTTTGCTATAGGAGCGTTTAACGGAGAAGCTTGCGTTCATACGGGTGTCGGAGGCCTTTATAAAGGCAATCAAAGCCCAGCAGGAAATAAGGCTGGAGCCACCCTTACTGACGAAGGGGAAGGTGACACCGGTGAAGGGGAGAAGATCAACGCAGCCGAAGCAGTTAAGAGCCAGCTGCACCATCATCATGCTTGCGGCGGCGCATGCTGCGATAACATAAAAGCTGCTGCGTCCGCTGCTTGCGCTTCTAACGGCAAAGAAACCGAGAGCGACAACACCCAGCATGGCAATGAGGGTCATGATAAGACCCAATTCCTCGCTGAGAAGGCAGAAAATCATGTCCGTGTTAGCGGCAAAGAGGTTTCTGCACCAGCCCTGACCTGCGCCTACGCCGAAAAGTCCGCCTTCAGCAGCAGCGGAAAGACCTTGGGTCTGCTGCCAGCCTGCGCCATAGGGATCGTCCCAGATGTGTCCCCAGGTTGCGAAACGCTGGGCAACATAGGGCTTAACGGTGAGGACAAGCATAACCGCAAGAGCGGCGCCTGCAAGGGCGAGGAAAATGGTGGCGAAGCTTCCGCTTCGAAGGAAAGATATAACAAGGAATGTGCAGAAGAATATAAGTGCGGTGCCGAAGTCACCCATGAGTGCAAGTGCACCAACGCAAACTGCGGAGAATGCTATAAACATAAAGAGGTTTCGTCCGCGGAAAAGGCGGTCGAGGGTGGCGGTGCCGGTATAGATATAAGCAATCTTGACAAATTCGGAGGGCTGGAGAGTGAAGCCGCCGAAGCTGAGCCAGTTTGTTGCGCCATAGCTTGTCTCGCCCGCAACAAGGTTTACAGCAAGAAGACCCAGTGCAAGAACGGCAACGGGCCAGCGCATGATTTTGGCTCTTCTGATATCTCGGAGCCAGAAGCCCAGTATCAGATAGAAAACAATGCCGGCAAGGAGCAAAATGAGCTGCTTGAGCATATATTCGGGGGAAGAAGTGGCAACAACCGCAATGCCGAGAGTGGAAAGGAAAAGAGCGATGGTCTCAACCTCGAAGCCAACGCGGTCGAAAGCTCTCATAATGAGATAGTAAAACCAGCCAACCGCAGCAATGGCGGCAAAGCCGAGAACAATTTCAAAAATAAATTCCTTATTGTCCGCAAAGCAAAACTGCAAAGCGAGGAGACCCTGAATGGTGGTGAGGATGAGCATGCTCAGGGCAGGGCTTACACGTCCGGGGGCGTTGCGCTGGGATTCAACTGCTGCAAGCTGCGCCTCTGTGAGGTCGTGGAAAACGAAGGATACATCGCCGAAAGAGAGAATATCCCCGTCATGTACAGATATACCCTCACCGCTGTCCTCGACGCTGTTTGCGAGGCTGCCAACCTTGGAGTCAAGGTCATAAAGCTTCCATTTTCCGTTTCCGGAGCGGATAAGGCTTGCGTGGGTTCTGGCGGTGGCGGGGGAGTGAAGAACTATATCGCAGCTTCTGCTGCGGCCTATAAGGCATTCCCAGTGGGAGAGGGGATAAATCTTGCCCTTGGCGTCTTCAAGATAGGCCCAAATTTCGGGCTTATATTTCTGCTGAAGCATGCTTCGGACGCATCGGAGAAGCAGCCATAAGGACAATAAAGGCAGTATCCATTTAGAGATATTTAGAAGAAACTGAGAAAGCGCCTCCATTCCGGTGCCTCCTTTCAATACATAATTCAACAATCTAATAATATAACAAAAATGTATCAAAATTACAATAGCTGGTGGATTAATTACTAAATTAAGAGAATATATGGTGAAATTATTGGCCAAACAAATACAATACCATTGTAATCGGTGTTAAGAAGGTGTAAAATAAATTGAATTATTGTATCCGGAGGGACTCAATATGAAGATTATTCTGGTAGGCGGAGGAAAGGTTGGCTATGCCATAGTCCGCCAGTTGACCCGCGAAGGCCACGATATCGTTGTTATTGATAACAGCAGGAGCGTTGTTGAGGAAATAAACAACACTCTTGATGTTATGGCAATCTGCGGCAATGGAGCAAATCTTGACGTCCTTAAGGCTGCCAATGCCGGTAATGCCGATCTTCTTATTGCCTGCACAGCACAGGACGAGCTGAATATCCTCTGCTGCATTTTTGCCCGCAAGCTTGGCTGCGGGAATACCATAGCTCGCGTAAGAAGCCCCGAATATTCCGAACAGATGTATTATATTAAGGACGAGCTTGGTCTTTCTATGACCATCAATCCCGAACTCAATGCAGCCCGCGAGATATTCTCCCTCCTTGAATTTCCCGGAGTTCTCCGCCGCGACAGCTTTCCTAAAAGCCGCGTTGACATTGTTGAAGTTATTCCCAAGGAAGGCAGTCTGATGGACGGTATGAAGCTGATGGACTTTAACCGCAAGCTTCGCTGCAAAGCCCTCGTCTGCGCTGTGAGAAGAGGCAGCGAGGTAATTGTTCCTGACGGAAGCTTTGTGCTTAAGGCGGGGGATAAGGTATCCGTCTGCTCATCCGTCACCGAAATTGTGAAGATGCTCAACGCCTCAGGTCTGAAGTTGAAGGCTGCGAAGGATGTAATGATTATAGGCGGCAGTAAGATTGCTGATTATCTCACATTTCTTCTGCTTAAATCGGGCGTTCGTGTAAAGCTTCTGGAGAAAACTCCTGCCAAGGCCGCGATGCTTGCCGGAAAATATCCTGAGGCTCTTGTGGTGTGTGCCGATGGTTCTGCTGCGGAAACTCTCAACAGCGAGCATGCCGCGAAAATGGACGCCGTTGCCGCTCTTACCAATGTCGATGAGGAGAATATTATTCTCTCAATGTACCTTAATAACATCGGAGTGCCGCAGGTTATTACAAAGTTAAACCGAAGCGAGTTTGGCTCTCTTATCTCCGATAAGGGTGTCAGCAGCCTTGTCAGCCCCAAGAAGCTCTGCGCCGATGCAATCGTGGGTTATGTCCGCGCCATGCAGAATAGGGGAGATAGCTCTGTATTGACTCTCCATCATCTGGTGGACGGAAGGGTTGATGCCCTCGAGTTCAATGTTACTGCTTCCTGCAGATACCTCGGGGTAATGCTCAAGGACATTAAATTCAAGCCCAATATACTTATCGCCTGCATAAACAGAATGGGCGCCACCATTGTTCCCGGAGGCTTTGACAGCTTCGAGGAGGGGGACACTGTTATTGTTATCAACTCCGCTGACAGAGTTATTCTTGACCTGAATGATGTTTTTGTTGCTGAGGATTAAGCTATGAATTACAGGATGATTATAAATATCATCGCAAAGCTTTTGGCGGTTGAGGCACTTTTCATGCTGCCCGCCCTTGCCATTGCTCTCGCAAAGGGGGAGTCAGGCTCCGTCACAGCTTTTGCCCTGGTAATTATTCTTATGCTGGCGCTTGCTCTTCCCTTTGCACTGCGCAAGGGCGGAAACAAAAATTTCTTTGCCCGTGAAGGCCTTCTTACCGTTGGCATAGGCTGGATTTTGGTTTCTGCTTTCGGTGCTTTGCCTTTTCGTATAAGCGGCGCCATCCCAAATTATATAGATTGCTTTTTTGAAACGGTATCGGGCTTTACAACCACGGGCGCCACAATTCTTGGCGACATAGAAGCTCTTCCTATGTCAATGCTCTACTGGCGAAGCTTCACCCATTGGCTTGGCGGTATGGGCGTACTGGTGTTTATGATGGTGCTGAGCCCTCTCACTGGCAAGGACGGCGGAGAGAGCATGCATCTTCTCAGGGCTGAAAGCCCCGGCATAAAGATCAGCAAGCTTGTTCCGAGAATGAAGCGTTCAGCATCCATTCTCTATGCCATCTATGTTTTCCTGACACTGCTCCAGATTGTCTTGCTTCTCCTTGGCAGAGTGCCTCTTTTCGATTCTGTCACCATTGCCTTCGGCACTGCCGGAACCGGAGGATTTGCCATCAAAAATGATTCTCTGGCATCTTACAGCGCATATGCACAGTGGGTTACCACGGTGTTTATGATTGTTTTCTCTGTTAACTTCAATATTTACTTCCTTGTGCTTCTGAAGCAGATCAAAAAGGTTTTAAAAGACGAGGAACTGAGATGGTTTTTTGTCATCGTTATTGCGGCAATTGCCATTATTGCAGCAAACACATTCTCTCTCTTTAATTCCTTTGGCGAGACTTTGCGCCACAGTGCTTTCCAGGTTGCTTCCATAATAAGCACCAGTGGTTTTTGCACCGTGGACTTCGATAAATGGCCACAGATTTCAAGAACTCTGCTTGTGCTTATGATGTTCATCGGCGCCTGCGCAGGCAGCACAGGCGGTGGCAGCAAGGTTGTCCGTGTGGTGGTTTTGATGAAAAGTGCTCGCCGCGCACTTTATAAGGCCTTCCATCCCAGAGCTGTTAAACACATTTATCTGGACGGAGAGATACTTGATGATGATACAGTTGAGTCCGTTGCAAGCTATTACCTTATCTACTTTATAAGCCTCGCGGCAGCTGTAATGCTGGTAACTGTGGATGGCTTTTCAATGGAGACAAACTTTACCGCAGTTGTTTCCTGCCTCAATAATGTGGGACCCGGTATGGATGCGGTGGGCGCCGTTATGAACTACGGTGCATACAGTGCGTTTTCCAAAATTATCCTCAGCATAGTTATGCTCATAGGCAGACTTGAGATATACCCAATTCTTGTTATGATTATTCCTCAGGTGTGGAAGAAATAAGGTTGACATAATATGAAGAAACGTAGGCTGAGACTCAGTCATGTGCAGATTATTGCACTTGGATATTTAATATTGATAGCTCTTGGCACGGTGTTGCTTTCTCTCCCTGCTTCGGTACGCACCAGGGAGGCGGCTGATTTTACAACGGCCTTTTTCACCTCCGTTTCCGCCTCTACGGTAACGGGCTTCACCCTTGTTGATACGGCAAGTTACTGGTCTTCTTTCGGACACATGGTGATTTTTCTGCTCTTCCAGATAGGCGGACTTGGTGTTATGACCATAGCAACCATGTTCTTTATGCTTATGCGCCGCCGTGTGGGTCTGAAACAGCGTGAAGTTATGGTGGAAAGTCTTAACAGCACTCAGGTTGGCGGTATTATGAGGCTCATTAACGAGCTTTTGAGAATAACCGCAGTTGCCGAAATTGCTGGTGCGCTTTTGCTCTCTGTCCGTTTTATTCCAATGTTCGGATTTGCTAAGGGTCTTTGGTACGGACTTTTCCACTCCGTTTCCGCATTCTGCAACGCGGGCTTCGACCTTATGGGAGGCACCGGTAACCATGGCAGCCTGAACCTCTTTATTAATGATTGGTATGTTAACATAATATTGATGGCTCTAATCATTCTGGGTGGTTTGGGTTTCCTTGTTCTGGCGGATATTCATCAGAAGGGCTTCCGCTTCAGAGCCTTCAGCCTCCAGACAAAGCTTGTTCTCAGCGTCAGCGGTATACTTATAGTTGGCGGCGCAGCGCTGTTTATGATTTTTGAAAACGGAGCTTCCCAAAGCGGAATGCCAGCGGGGGAGAGAATTCTCACCGCAGTCTTTACCTCCGTCACCAGCCGCAACGCAGGCTTTGTTACAATTCCCGCCTCCTCGCTTTCTTCGGGAGGAATGCTGCTTCTTATCTTCCTGATGTTCATTGGTGGCTCTCCCGGTTCAACCGCGGGCGGTGTTAAAACAACAACTATAACCGTTATTCTCATCCATGCATTTTGCGGAATGCGCCATGAGCGCAATGCCAATGTTTTTGGAAGACGTATAGAAGGCGATGCCATAAACAAAGCCGTTGCCATTATCTGCTGCAATCTTGGTCTTGTTTTTATAGGCAGCTTTTTGATTTGTGCCCTTCAGCCTGAGCTTGAGCTTACAAGAGTTTTGTTCGAGGTTGTTTCCGGAATAGGAACCGCAGGTATAAGCACAGGGCTTGTGGGCGAACTTTGCCCCACAGCTTTGTATTTTATGATGTGCCTTATGTTCCTTGGAAGATTGGGAAGCGTATCCTTTGCCCTTGCCCTTCTTGAAAAACGTGCAGCTCACAAAGTTCAATATCCCGTTGAAAAAATTACTATAGGTTAGGAGAAGAATTTATGAAGTCATTTCTCATAATCGGTCTTAACAGCTTTGGCCATCATCTTTGCCGCGAGCTCTATGAGCAGGGCGGAGAAATAATGATTGCTGATATAGAGGAAAGCCGCCTTGAAGATGCTCTCAAATATTCAATCAGTGCAAAAGTCGGCGATTGCAGTGAAGAGGATGTACTGCGTTCTTTCGGTATCGGAAACTTTGACTGCTGCTTCGTCTGTATTGGCGGAAGCTTCCAGAACAGCATTCAGGTCACCAGCCTCCTTAAAGAACTTGGCGCAAAGAAGGTTATAAGCAAAGCCTCCAATGATATCCACAGCAAGTTCCTTCTCCGCAATGGAGCAGATGCTGTCATCTATCCCGACCGCGATACTGCCCGTACTCTGGCAATCAGCGAAAGCAGCGATAATATTTTCGACTGCATCCCACTTACCGAGGATCATTTCATATATGAAATTTCTCCCTATTCCAAGTGGATAGGTAAGAACTTCCGTGAACTCAATCTTCGCGTAAACTACCACCTCAATGTTCTTGCAGTGAAAAAAGACGGAAAAGTGGATCCGATGCCCTATGCCGATCATGTTATTTCTGCCGATGAGCATCTGATCGTTCTTGGAAAAGCGGACGATATAAAGAAGCTTTCTGTTAAAAAGTAAAAAAATGCCGCAACAGTCTTGAACTGTTGCGGCATTTTTAATTTGTAATGTTTACTTACCCAGATAGCTGAGAACAAGCTCCTGCAGGAGCTCATCGCGGTCAATACGGGTGATAAGTGCACGGGCTTTATTGTAGTTGGTGATGTAGGTGGGGTCCTCGGAGAGAATATAGCCAACTATCTGGTTGATGGGGTTATAGCCCTTGATAAGAAGAGAGTCGTAAACAGAAGACAGTATCTCTTTTATCTCGGTCTTGTTGTCAATTGCAGTGAATCTTCTGGTAATGTCTTCCATGTTTTTTACTCCTCCTTTTTCGGAATTTTCATGCAGACACAATAGTATTTTTTGCGCTTTTTAATCCTCTACACCTACATTATAGCAAATATTTTTTAGGTGTAAAGTGTTTTATTGCGACAATTATGTAAAAATTGTGTTTAGTTTTTCACGATGACAAAATTCGTCAGAATACAAATATTTACAGGCTGTCTAGATATTCGCATATGGGAAAACTTTCCAACAAGCTGTCTTTTTTCAGATAAAGAGGATGATGGGGATGTCCCTTTTTGCTTCGTTTTCCTGCGCTGTACCAGCTCGCTCCGTATTTCTCACCAAGAGCGATCATATCTCTGACACAGTCTGAAAGATAGCAGCGCTTTTCAATTATCGTACCCCAGGCAGCCCATACGGCGGGAGCGCCATTTTCAGAAAGAGCAAGGGCATACTCGAATGCCTTCATATTCTCTTTATGGAGAAGTGAATTTAATTCCTGTTCCATGTCGTCGGGGTTGGTGGCCCGCTGGGCATAGACATTGAACATGATGAAACTGTCATAGCCATTATGTAGGGCAACGCGCTCAACACTTTTAAGGGTGTTGTCCAAATCGCCGGGGGCTGCGGTGGAGGGGTTTATGCCAACGCAGATAAGGGGATTTGTGCCTCTTGTGCCCAGTATGTAACGGTATTCAGAGTAGCGGTTGGGGACATAGAGCCATTTTGAAACATCGTATTCCTCGTTGGGAAGAAGGGCGGAGGAGAGGGCTTCGTCAAAAGAGAGAAGCTCAATATCCGCGGTGGCGGCGGAGGGAATGTGACCCATAAATAAACTCCTTTGAAAATAAAAAGGGCGTGATGAACCACGCCCTTTTTGCCTTTTTTAGCGAATAACTGCGCCGTGAACTTTTTCAAGTGCGGCGAGAATGCTCTTCATGGTTTCTTCTGCGTGCTCGGCGGTGAGGGTTTCATCGTCGGCGCGGAGAGTGAGAGCGAAGGTGACGGACTTGTGTCCCTCGGGGATGGGAGAGCCGGTGTAAATGTCAACGAAGCTGCAGCCCTTGAGATACTTGCCGCCGGAGGCGAGTATGGTGTCGCTGAGCTCGGCAACGGTCTTTTCTGCGGCGCAAACAACGCTCAGGTCGCGGGTGGTTGCGGGGAAGCGGGGCAGGGGAACATATACAGGAGTTTCGCCCTGAGACTCGTAGAGAGCGTCAAAGCTGAGCTCTGCGCAGTAAAGAGCGTCCTCAACGCCGTAGTTGGCTGCAACCGCAGGATGTATCTGGCCGAGAACGCCAAGATACTTCTCGCCTATATAAAGGCTTGCGCAGCGGCCGGGATGATAGGAAGTGTTATCCTTGCAGGGAACGAAGCGTGCACCCTTGATGCGGAGAGTGTCGAGAATTTCTTCAACAGCACCCTTGATGCCGTAGAAGTCCATGCCGCCGCCGTAAGCGCCGAGAGCGAGAATTTTGGGCTCATCGGCAAGACCGTCTTCGCGCTTGAAATATATCTTGCCAAGCTCATAAAGACGAACGGACTTGTTGCGGTAGTTATAGTTGCGGGTGAGAATTTCCAGCATGGAGGGGAGAATGGTGGTGCGCATGATGGAGGTGTCCTCGCCCAGGGGGTTGAGAATACGGAGACTGTCGCGGCGGGAATCATCTGCGCTCCAGCCTATCTTGTCGTAGTAGGTGGGGCTGATGAAGGAATAGGTGATGATTTCGTCATAACCCATTGCGCGGCAGCAGTTGCCGAGGGTGTTTTCGCACTTCTGAACATCGGACCAACCGCCGCAGGTGGTGTCGCCGCGAAGGAGGGTGATGGGAATATTGTTATAGCCGTAGAAACGGGCAACCTCTTCTGCAAGGTCAGCCATACGGAGAACATCGCCGCGCCAAGAGGGAACGGTGACCATGTTGCCCTCAACGGTGAAGTCCAGCTTGCGGAGAATGCGAACCATTTCCTCTTCGGAAACATCGGTGCCAAGGAGGGCGTTTATCTTGTCGCACTCAAGCTCAAGAACAGTGGGAGAAGGCATATCGTTAACGATATCAATAACTCCGTCAACAACCTCGCCGGCGCCGAGAAGCTCAACAAGCTCGCAAGCGCGTTCAACAGCGGGAAGAGTGTTGCAAACGTCAAGACCCTTTTCGAACTTTGCGGAAGCTTCGGTGCGCATACCGAGAGCAAGAGCGCCCTTGCGGATGGTCGTGCCGTTGAAGTTTGCGCTTTCGAAAACAACGTCAACAGTGTCGTCAACGATTTCACTGTTTTCGCCGCCCATAATACCTGCAAGACCAACGGCGCGGGTGTCGTCAGCAATTACAAGTTGGTCAGCGGTGAGCTTGCGGACAATGCCGTCGAGAGTGGTGAGCTCTTCGCCTTCGCTTGCGCGGCGGACAACAATCTTGCCGCCCTTAACATAGCGGTAGTCAAATGCGTGCATGGGCTGGCCATACTCGAGCATTACGTAATTGGTAATATCAACAATGTTGTTGATGGGGCGAACGCCCATGCTGCGAAGTCTCTCACGCATCCACAGGGGAGAGGGAGCAATCTTGACATTGCGAACCATGCGTGCGGTGTAACGGGGGCAAAGATCGGAAGCAGGAGTTTCAACCTTCAGAAGAGCATTGAGATCTCCTTCTGCGCCGCCCTTGACCACGGGAGTGTGGAGGGTGAGGGGAACATTGTAGGTTGCGGCTGCTTCGCGTGCCAGACCGATAACGGAGAGGCAGTCGGGGCGGTTGGGAGTGATTTCAAATTCAACGGTGTGGTCATCAAGGCCAACAGCGCTGCGGATATCCTGGCCAACATAAAGCTCGCCCAGGTCGCTATCCTCGGAGAGGATCCAGATGCCGTCTGCGCAGGCGTTGGGGAAATCGCGCTGATCAAGACCAAGTTCGGCAAAGGAGCAGAGCATGCCGTAGCTTACTTCGCCGCGGAGCTTGCCCTTTTCAATCTTTTTGCCGCCGGGGAGGAGGCTCTTGTGCTTTGCAACGGGAACAAGGTCGCCTTCCTTTACGTTCTGAGCGCCGGTGACGATCTGAACGCTCTCTTCTTCGCCCAGATCCATCTGGCAAACCCACATATGGTCGGAGTTGGTGTGGCGGGTGATGGAAACAACCTTACCTACAACAACATTTATAATTTCTTCGCCGGCATAAGTAGTGCCCTCAACCTTGGAGCCGGAGAGGGTCATAGCCTCGGCAAAGTCCTTATCATTTGCGTCAATGCTGACAAATTCGTTAAGCCATTTTCTGCTGAGATTCATATTTCACGCTCTCCTTTCTTTAGAACTGTTCCAGGAAACGGACATCGTTTTCGAAGATGAGACGGAGGTCGGCAATCTTGAAGCGGCGCATAGCGGTGCGCTCAAGACCGATACCAAATGCCCATCCGGAATATACGTTGGGGTCAATGCCTGCCATCTCAAGAACGCGGGGATGAATCATACCTGCGCCGAGAAGCTCAATCCAGCCTTCGCCCTTGCAGGTGGGGCAGCCAACGCCGCCGCACTTGTGGCACTGAACGTCCATCTCGCAGGAAGGCTCGGTAAAGGGGAAGTGGTGGGGACGGAAACGGGTCTTGGTTCCCTCACCGTACAGCTTTTCAACAACAGTGTTCAGAGTGCCCTTCAGGTCAGCCATGGTGACGTTTTTGTCGATGACCATGCCTTCCACCTGATGGAACATGGGAGAGTGGGTTGCATCCACTTCGTCCTTACGATAGACGCGGCCGGGAGCAATGATGCGGATGGGCAGCTCCATGGTGTCCATGGCGCGGACCTGCATGGGAGAAGTCTGAGAGCGCAGCATCACACGGCTGTCTTCGTCAAAATAGAAGGTGTCAGACCAGTCACGGGAGGGGTGACCCTCTTCTGCGTTCAGACGGTCAAAGTTCAGCTCGGCAAACTCTACCTCGGGGCCGTCCAGAACGGTGAAACCCATGCCGACAAAAATGTCCTTGATCTCGTCCAGAGCGATA
>JAZQVC010000030.1:0-36712 GCA_045631645.1 Oscillospiraceae bacterium | reverse complement strand
CGAATGCCTCAACGACCTTTTCCCAGTTGGCGTCGGTCTGGTCAGCAGCGTAAGCGGTCAGAGCGGAACCGACCATGTTCTTCCACTCCTCAGAGGGCATGGTGGGGAAGTTCCAGGAAACGGGGTTCTTGCCAGCAGCGGGGTAAGCCAGATCCTGCTTTACGAACAGGTTGGGGGACTCAACAGCGGTGTCGAAGGGGATGACGAAGCCCATGTTGTTAGCCATGGCAGCTGCGCCGGTCTCGGAAGATACGCACCAGTTCATGAATGCGAGGGTAGCTTCGATGTCAGCCTCGGAAGCATCCTTGTTTACGCACCAATAGTTCTCGGTACCGGTGCAGAGACCCTGGTTAGCCTCGTCGCCTGCGCCGACATAGATGGGGATCATAGCCAGATCTTCGTCAGCATAGACAGCGGAGAGAGAACCGTACTCCCAGGAACCGTTCTGGAAGAAGACAGCCTCGC
Source organism: Oscillospiraceae bacterium (assembly GCA_045631645.1). GTDB lineage: Bacteria > Bacillota > Clostridia > Oscillospirales > Oscillospiraceae > SIG459. Next base: position 36,247 of record JAZQVC010000030.1, on the reverse strand, counting down.
CGTTGAGGAACTCGTTGCGGGAGTCATCGCCGGTCTTGGCAGAGAGGTCTGCGGGAGCGCAGGTGGAGTTGTTGATGTAGAGGTCCCAAATCTGACGATAGTTGTCAAGATAGGTGCCCTTGATTTCCTTGGTGGTGCCGATGCCGTCTGCCTGATACTCGAAGTAGATGGGCAGGTTGGCGAGGTGGGTCTTGAATCTCCAGTCAGAGGAGCTGTCCATACCAGCAGAAGAGAATGCAGCGAAGCCGAGCTCAGCAGAGCGAGCGGTGATGTCTTCAGCAACAGCCTTCAGATCTGCGAAGGAAGCGATGTCCTCAACAGCGTAGCCAGCCTCAGCCAGGAGAGCCTTGTTGGCAATGATGCCGTAGGACTCGATAACATAAGCGATACCAAGAACAGCGTCGCCCTCCTTGAGAGCAAAGCCGTCAGAGGTCAGGTGACCGTACAGCTCGGAGCCGGACATGTCGTAGCAGTAATCCTTCCAGTTGGCAAGGCCTACAGGGCCGTTGACCTGGAACAGAGTGGGAGCTTCGGACTTGCCCATCTCGGCCATGAGGGTCTCCTCATAGGTGCCGGAAGCGGCGGTAAGAACGGTGACGGGAACGCCGGTCTCTGCGGTGTAAGCAGCAGCCAGTTCCTGCCATGCGGCATCCTGCTCGGGCTTGAAGTTCAGGTAGTAGACGGAAGCGGTATCCTTTTCAGCGCCGCAGCCAACCATACCAAGAACAATAATCAGAACCAGCAGAATAGCAACAAGCTTTTTCATTTTTGTTTCCTCCTATTAATTGTTGGTAAATATATGCTCAACGGCTTACGCCGTAAAAGCCAAAAATTATAAGAGAGCTCAATGCCCGTCCATTATAATGCAGCGCCTTTGGAATTTCAATATCAAAAAACAGAGAAAGTCTCAATTTCCTAAATTATTCCATAAATAATTTTCACCTTCACGCAATATTAACACCCTTAAGCCTCCCGTTGCTTGTTGCAGACGGATGTGATAAAATAATGTAAAATCGAGGTGATAAGTTTGCTGCATACAACTCTTTGCTATCCCGTAAAAAACGCTCAATATTTGATGCTCCACAGAGTTAAAAAGGAACTTGACGCAAACCGCGACAAGTGGATAGGCATAGGCGGAAAATTTCTCGAAGGTGAAAGCCCTGAGGAATGTTTGCTCCGTGAAGTCAAGGAGGAAACAGGACTTATCCTCAGCGATTGGCGCTACCGCGGCATCGTCACCTTTGTCTCCGACCGCTGGGAAGGAGAATACATGCATCTTTTCACCGCTCACGATTGGCAGGGCGAGATTGCCGACTGTGACGAGGGCGAGCTTGCATGGGTGGATATTGACGCCGTTTCATCCCTCCCCATTTGGGAGGGAGACAAAATCTTCCTCCGCCTTTTGGCAGAGGACAGCGAGTTTTTCTCCCTGAAGCTCTCCTACGAAGGGGAAAAGCTTGTTTATGCCGCTCTCAACGGAAAGGAGCTCCCCCTTTGAGAATTCTCTCCGTATATATCACTCCGGAAATGGAGGCTCGCCGCGTCAGCTCCATCCTCCGCTACCAACTTAACATGGACAGGGGCTATGTGGTGCGCCTTAAATATAAGTTAGGCGCCATAAAGCTTGACGGAGTGGATGTCCGCACCGTTGACAAGGTGAAAGCCGGGCAGCTTCTTGAGGTGGATATAAGCGACCGCGATACCGTTGCGGGCATTGCGCCCATAGACTATCCTCTCAATGTGCTCCACGAGGATCTTGACTGCGCCGTTATTGACAAACCCGCAGGCATGCTCTGCCACGGCTCCGGCAGCAAAAAGGAGCCCACTCTCATAGGGGCTTTCGCCCACCGCTGGGGCAAGGATGCCGCTTTCCATCCCGTCAGCCGACTGGACAAGGGCACCAGCGGTCTTATCTGCATTGCCCTCAACGGCTATACCCACAGCCTTTTCATCCGCACCCTCCACAGCGAGGATTACCGCCGCGAGTATCTTCTCATCTGCTCGCCTCCCCCCGCAGAGAAAAAAGGCAGCATCTCTCTTCCCATAGCCCGTGAAAGCGAGGGCAGCCTCAAGCGCTGCGTCTCCACCGACGGCGCGCCCGCCCTCACCGAATACTATGTCCTTGCCGAGGATGGCAACCTTGCCCTTATACGGGCAAGGCTCCACACGGGACGCACCCATCAGATACGGGTGCATTTCGCCGCCATCGGCTCTCCCCTTCTTGGGGACGCCTTTTACGGAGGAAACTGCGAGTCCATTGAGCGCCCCGCCCTCCACTCCGCTTTCCTCAGCATGAAACATCCCATTAGCGGCGAGAGGATATCCATTTCCTCTCCCCTTCCCGAAGACATGGCGGCCATCTCCCCAATCCTTGCCGACGCCGCGCGAAAGGAGCTTGAAGAACTTTGATTGAGCACAACATGAAAGTCATTGCCCGCATCCGCAGCCCATTTTCCACCAAGTTTGGAATCCCCAGACAGAGCGGACTTGTAAAGGAGCTGCGCTCCACCATTGTCTTCGAGCCCGAGTTCAGAAATCCCGATGCCCTTCGCGGCATGGAGGGTTTTTCCCACCTCTGGCTTATCTGGCAGTTTTCTGAGGCAGCGAGAGATGAATGGTCTCCCACCGTCCGTCCCCCCAGACTTGGAGGCAATGTGCGCATGGGCGTTTTCGCCACCCGCTCCCCCTTCCGTCCCAACCCCATCGGACTTAGCTGCGTGGAGATTGTGGGCATCGAAGAGCAGGGCGAGGACGGCACCGTTATCGTGGTCGCAGGCGCCGACCTTATGGACGGCACCCCTATTTATGACATAAAGCCCTACGCAGTTTACGCCGACTGCCACCCAGATGCCCGCAGCGGTTTTGCCTCCGCCCAGTGGGAGCGACAGTTGGAGCTTAATTTCCCCGAACCCCTCGCCGCAAAAATCCCCGATGGGGAGCTTTTGGCTGCATTATGCGGCGTTTTGGAAAATGACCCACGCCCCTCTTATCACAAAGACCCTGAGAGGGTTTACGGTATGGACTTCGGCGGCTACAATGTTAAATTCCGCGTCAGCGATGGCATTCTGACCGTTGTTGATCTAGAAAAGATATAAAAAAGAGTTCTTTGCCCAAAGGCAAAGAACTCTTTTTTTGTTGTTTTCAATATCAGTCGAGCAGCTCGCTGGCCTTTTTCATCTCTTCAACAATCTTGATATGCTGGGGGCAGAGACCTTCGCATGCGCCGCAACCTATGCAGTCTTTTGCATAGCCGCGCTCGCCGCCTGAGACCCACTTATATTCGCCTCTTGCTCTTTCAGGATTGCGATAAATGGTGTTCAGGTTGACGCAGCTCAAAATGCCGGGGATGTTTATCTTCATGGGGCAATCTTCCACACAGTACTTGCACTTGGTGCAGGGAATGGTGGGGACAGCCTCGATTATCTTAAGGCTCTTTGCGATAATCTCCTTTTCCTCATCATCGATGGGGCGGAAATCGCTCATGTAGCTCAGGTTATCTGCCATCTGCTCAATGTTGCTCATGCCGGAAAGAACGGTGATAACGCCGGGAAGGCTTGCGCAGTAGCGGACAGCCCAGGAGGAGATGGAATCATCGGGTCTTGCCGCTTTCATAAGCGCCTCGGCCTCAAGAGGCAAAGAGGAGAGAGTGCCGCCCTTTACAGGCTCCATGATGATTACGGGAACGCCGTGCTTCATGGCAACTTCATAGCAGGCGCGGGACTGAACGGACTCATCCTCCCAGTCCTTGTAGTTTATCTGAAGCTGAACGAACTCGGCTTCGGGATGGGCAGTGAGAACCTCGTCAAGAGACTCAGCGGTATCATGCATAGAGAAGCCCAGATGGCGGATAAGGCCTTCCTTCTTTCTCTCAAGAAGCCAGTTCCATATGTCATGCTTTTCTGCAAGCTCCTTGCGGCCGGGTCCGAGATTATGAATGAGGTAATAGTCGAAATAGCCCGCTCCGGTGCGCTCAAGGGAGGTATAAAAACGCTGGCGAAGCTCTTCAACTGTTACGTTCATATCGAAAAGGGGAAGCTTGGTTGCAAGAAGGAAACTCTCGCGGGGATAGCGATCAACAAGCGCCTCTTTTGCGGCCTTCTCGCTGGCGCCGTCTTTTCCGTAAACATAAGCGGTGTCAAAATAGGTGAAGCCCTTTTCCATGAACATATCCACCATGGTTTTAAGCTGCTCGATATCTATTTTGTCATCCTTCTGAGGCAGACGCATAAGGCCAAAGCCCAGCTTGCCGATTTCTTTGCCCAGATAATTTTCCATACTCTTTCTCCTTATATACAATTTCTTTTTTCTTAATAATAGTTTTCTTCGATTGCTTTGGTATAAAGTTTCATTTTAATTACAAAGAACAGCCAGCTCAGGAGATTGAATACCATTCCTGCTGCAAAACCTATTCCAAGACCTGCTTTCCAATCGAAGGGAATGGACTTGAATATCAGGGGCAAAATTGCGCCGAGAATCATAAACCACATACCGTGGGTTTTGTATGTATACTCCCATTTGTATTCATTGGTTTCAATTTTATAAGAATATTTAACTAAATTAAATTTTATCGGAGGAATCGCAGTTTGAATTTCAAGTCCGCCGAAATTAACGCTTTTTGAAATGTTGATGTTTCTTTCATCCATGGTAAAGCCTCCATAAATTAATGTTTTTGCCTGATAAGCTCCACCACGCACTCTATATGGTTAGTGTGAGGGAACATATCAACGGGCTGGGCACGCAGAGCCTTGTATCCGCCTTTTGTCAGTACGCCAAGGTCACGGGCGAGGGTTTCGGGATTGCAGGAAATATAAACCACTCTCTTGGGACCCATATGAATAAGCGAGCCGAGGAATTTATTGTCGCTGCCGGCACGGGGAGGATCCATAAACACAACGTCGGCGCTCTCACCCTCGGCAGCCATGCGCTCCATAAACTGTCCTGCATCGGCGCAGGTGAACCAGCAATTTTTGATGCCGTTGAGCTTCGCGTTATAGATGGCATCCTTTACTGCATCGGCATTAAGCTCAACACCGGCAACCTTGCCCGCCTTTCTGGAGGCAACCATGCCAATTGTGCCTATTCCGCAATAAGCATCCAGCACGCTCTCGCTGCCGCTGAGATGGGCATAATCCACGGCAGTGGAATAAAGCTTCTCCGTCTGAACGGGGTTGATCTGATAAAAGCTCTTGGCAGAAATTCTGAAGCGGCAGCCGCAGCAGATATCCTCAATATAGCCCTTGCCGAAAAGCACCTTTTCCTGCTTACCGAGAACAAGAGAGGTGAATTTATCATTCACATTCAGTACAACGGTGGTAATTTCGGGGTGAAGCTCAAGAAGCTTTTTCAAAAAAGGCTTCTGGTTTTTGAATATGGATGTAGAGGTTACCAGTACCACCATGACCTCGTTGGTTGCAAAGCCTCGCTTTACAAGCACATGGCGCAAAAAGCCCTGACATGTGCGCTCATCATAGGCGGTGAGCTTGAACTCCGGCAGCATCTTTCTGATGGTGACAATTATTCTGTCGGCAGTTTTATCCTCAATCATGCACTTGTCAACGCTGACAATGCGATGGCTGGAGGACTGGTAAACGCCCGAGATAATTTTGCCTTTGCCGTCTCTTCCGAAGGCAGCCTGCACCTTATTTCGATAGTTATAAGGATCATCCATGCCTATTATTTTTTCAACCTTGCAGTAGCGGCCTATCTGGTTTACCACTTTGGCCTGCTTCCACTCCAACTGGCGCTCATAGCTCATATTCTGAAGCTGGCAGCCGCCGCACTTTTTGGCGTGGGGGCAGGCTTCTCTTTCAGCTTGTTTAATTTGCTCTTTCATTCGCTTAACCTCTGCTTAAAACATTCAAACAAATTCCATGGATATTCATCGGGGGGCATATGGCTCAAATCCATTCTATCTCCCAGCTTGGGGTGGACAAAATTCAGACGATAAGACCAAAGGGCTATATTCCCTTCTCCGCCTGAGCCATATTTTTTATCATTCACCAAGGGCAAGCCCCGGGAGGAAAACTGTGCCCTTATCTGGTGGGTGCGCCCCGTATGAAGGCGTATGCGCACAGCGCTGAGGCTGTCTTTGGTTTCCAACACCTCGTAATCCAAAAGGGCTTCCTTGGTGTCCGCACCCGCCTGCACGCTTACATAGGTCTTTTTTTCTTCCTTATCTCTGCGGAGATGGTCTCTCATGCTGCCCTTCGCTTCCTCGGGACAACCTTCAATAACGGCAAGATATTCCTTGCCTATTCCCTCCTCCATTATCTGTTTGCCCAAATCGGAGGCGGCATGGCGGCTTCTGGCAAGGAGCATCATTCCGCCCACCACTCTGTCCAGACGGTGAACAGTGCGGATGTTCTCCGTGCCCAGCTGCTTTCGCAGCAGTTCCGGCAAGCCACCCGGCTCATCGGTGGAGAGGACTCCGCATGGCTTGAGGCACACCACTATGTAGTTATCTGCGTACAGAATCTTCACTCATATGCCTCCGCACAATAATCTAAATTATATTTTATCATCTTTATTTGCAAATGAAAACAGGAAAAAGCGGGAGAATATCTCCCGCTTTGATAAATTTTTAAGATTTATTTCAATTTTTTCAGTTGGCGACTGATAATGAAGCAGTTGAGAATATTCAGTGCCGCAGTTATAGCGCCCACTATAAAGGTGAGAGTATATGCTCCCGTGGCGGCATAAAGGGCATTGGACACGGAGTTGAATACGATTGAACTGATACCCAGCGCCATCATAATAACGCCGTAGTTTGCACCCATATGCTTTGTGCCGAAGAAATCGGTGGTGGCTGCAGGGTTCACCGCTGCAGGACCGCCGAAAGCAAATGCTGTGAACAACACAACGACCAGGTATCCCCAGCCTTCAACAAAGCTCAGAAGAAGAGCGCAGATGACTGTTGCTCCGGACACCAGATAGAGGGTGTTTATGCGTCCGAGTCTATCCGAGAAGCTGGAAATAAGCACTCTGCCTGCAGTGTTGGCAACACCCGTCAAGGATACCGCCAGAACCGCGGCAGCTTCACCCAAACCTCTGCTCAAGCCAAGCCCTTTAATAAGGGGGTTGAGCATATTCCATGTGCCGTTGAAAAGGAAAATATTCAAAAACAGCAGCCAGAAAGGCAGAGTTTTAACCGCCTTTGAAAAAGGCATACTCTCATTGCCAACAGGCGCAGCCTTTGCAGCGGTTTTGGGCAGCGAGGCTATATATTCTTCGTTGGGCAGACGAATGAAAATGCAGGCGGCAAGACCTACGATGAAGAATATTATTGCCAAAACTCCCAGTGCATTATTGAAACCCATGGACTTAATAAGGCTGTCGGCAACGGGTGAAAACACAACGGTAGAAAGGCCGAAGGCGCCGGCGCCAATGCCGGTTGCAAAACCTCTGCGATGGGGCAACCAGCGCTGGATGCAGCTGAGATTTGCGCCATAGCTTACGCCGCTTCCGAAGCCACCCAAAATGCAGTAAGAAAGATAGAATATTATAATGGGGCTGCCTTCAGGAATAAATCGGGAAACCAGTACTCCCGCTCCGAAAAGGATAACGCCCACAAGGCATACTCTTTTGGGACCGAAATGGTCAGCAGCGGCGCCGCCTGCGAAGTTGCCGGCGCAGAAAGCGAACAGCATAAAGCTGGCCACCAGATTAACGCTGCCTTCCTCCCAACCGTGGAAAGCCATGGCAGGGGCTTTGAAAACGCTCCATATGTAAATTATACCCACGCACACCTGCACAAGCAGGCAGGCCACAAGGGCTGGGATGGGCGAATTTTTCTTTTTCATATCGCACCTCTTATTTGTTTATAAGGGGATTTTATATACCCGCAGAGGCTTTGTCAAGTTTTGGGACGGACTATGTGGTGGCTGCGGGATATGTCTCGGGGCGGCCATATTCTTTTCGTATGTCCGAAAAGAATATGGAAAGAAAAGTCCACCAAAGAGGGGCGCATAAAGCCCCTCTTTGGAAACTCCCTCGGTGCGGAGGGAGAAACAATAGTGTGCCACATAATCAAGATCCAAAATCTATAGATTTTCCCTCGTTTTCCGCTCAGGACGCTGCTGCCTCGAGGCGCCTGTTCGGCGCCACGGGGATTTTCCCTCGTAATTCAACGCGCTCGGTAAACGTCTCAAAAAATTTTCTTCCGCAGCAGGCGGCGTTGCGGAGCCAGCCGCCGTACCATCGCCGCTTGACGGCGCGCTCCAATAAAAGCGGAGCGTTCTTCAAATTCCCTCGGGGGCCAGGGGGCCGCAGCCCCCGGTCGCCCTTTGGTGACTTTCCGTCGATACGGAAAGTTACCCGCCGGAGGCATATAAAAACAATCCCTCCGCCTCACATTCGTTCGGCACCTCCCTTTACACAAGGGAGGCTTCATCATGAGGGAAAGCTCTCCCGGAGAATCCCCAGCCGTCTTCCCGCTTTTTCCAAAATTTCCAAAAAGCGAAAGCGAAGAAGCACATCATCCTCATCATAGATAATCCGAAGTTTTTCATCGGGATAATAAACTGCGGTCTCCGCGCAGTCGCCTTCCACGGTAAGCTGAGGAAAAATCACTCCCCACCAGTTATGCCCCTCACCTTCACCCAAAATAAGGCGCAGACATTTATATTCCCCGGCAGGAAGAGCGTAGCCATCTCCCTCCCTATAAGAAAAATGTTCTGTTCCCATACGAAGCTCAACGCTTTCCCCCTCCGATGCCGAAAACGCTGCAGAGAGGATCTTATCCTTGTTTTCACATATTATCTTTTCCGCTTCAACTGCGCTTTGGGCGGAGGAGAGAAGATTTTCAAGCTGCTCCACCACCGCGTCCCTCACCTGCATTTTGAGCATTTGGTCTTCCTCCTCATCTGAGGAAGCAACAACATGGAGTCTGATGATTTTTTCTGCCGACTCCGCTCTTCTATCCGCTTCCACCGCAGTTTGACAAAGGCAGACGCAAAGCGCCATAAGCAGGCTCAGTTCCCATATTTTTATTCGATTTCCCATAAAAAATACCGCCGATACTATGTAGTCACTGATAGTATCGGCGGCAATTTGCAATTTTAATCATTCTTTTTACTGTCGGCATAGTGGGTGCGCAGATATTCTCCCCAACGGGCATATTCCTCCTGAATGAGGTGTATGCCGTCAGTGCTTATTTCCGCAGGCATAAAGCCGCTTTCATCGACAAAAAGCTCCACAAGATCCACATACCAGTATTCCCGCTCCGCAGCCAGAGCGCGCAGCGCCTCGTTATAGCTGAGGACTCTCTCCATGGTGAAGGGATAGCCTCCCGCATTCTTTTTCTCAGTAATGGGAGTGAGACCCATTATGTAGATTTCCGCATCGGGATGGGCAGCAGTGAGCATATCCAACACATTGGAATAGAGGGCGATGAAGTCCACCGTCTCAAAGCCTATTTCGTTTATTCCCAAAAGCAGGTAAATCTTACTATAGCTACCCTGAGTTATGCCGTAGGAAATGGTTGTGGCATAGGCTCTGTCTCCCCAGAAAGCTTCGTTTTTCACTCTGTCCAAGTTGACAACGCTGGCGCTTGTTGCGGCGCAGTAGGTGGCGCTGTTTATACCACCGTAGCCCCAAAGGCCGTGGATAAGGCTGTTGCCAACGAAAAGGGCATCGGCGAAAAACTCATCGTCCATTCTCTCGCCCTCGGCAAGGTCGGGTCCTGTATATTCAGGCAGAGGTGTGGGCGTAGGGCTCGGGGTGGGTGTGGGGGTTGGAGTTGGGGTGGGCGCAGGAGTCGGAGTTGGCGCAGGGGTGGCGCTGAGGGCTTCTGGTGCGCTATCCGCTGCAGGCACGGCGCCGCAGGCGCAAACCGTGAGAGCGCAGACTATTGCAAGGGCTATGCACAGCGCTCTTTTCTTTATCTTCAACATATTTTTCTCCGGGGTGAATTGAATTAATATTCGTAGATGCCGCCGCCCAAAAATTCGCGGATAAGGGCATCGGGGGCAACAAGCTCTTCATCGATAACGCCGAAAAGCTGCAGGGCGGGGAGCACCTCTCTCAGCTCGTCAAAGCGCTCAATGCCCTCGGGTATAGCTCTGAAGAGGCGGGTTGCCTGAGCATTGAAAACCGCGGGCTCATAGGCGAAGGAGGTATCAAACTGCAAATCCGCCTTATCCTTGAAGGGTGAGATATAGTGCTTTTCGCCGCGGCGGACATTTGCCCACATCTTCAGAGTTTCGGTGGGGTCGGTTCCGCGGAACTTGCTGTCGCGCACCATGCGGCGCATCAGGCGGAACCATGTGCGCTTGAAAACCACCTTGCCCTCAAACTCAACATCGCTTCTGGCGGAGATATAAAGCTTGAAAGCCTCGGGGTGGACATCGGTGATGGAGTCGTTGAGAGCGTGGATACCCTCGAAAACAACCACCTCGTTTTTCTTCAGCTTTATGGACTTACTGGGCTCAAGAATGCGCATGCGGCGAGAGAATTCATACTTGGGCACATAGATGCGCTCGCCCATGGAAAGCTTGGTGAAATGCTCATTGAGAAGCTCCATATCAAGGCAGAGGGGGGACTCCAGATCAAGCTCTCCCTCGGGGGTGCGAGGTGCGGTGGCAGGGTCAACAGTGCGGAAATAGTCATCCATTCCCACGCTATAGGTGCCTATGCCGCGCTTATTAAGCTCCTCGGCAATTTTCATGGCGGTTGTGGTCTTGCCGCTGCCGCTGGGGCCTGAAAGAAGCACGATGGGGCTACGATCCATATTCTCGATTATCTTGTCGGCCGCCTTGCTTACCTTTGCGCGATAAAGCTCATCGCATTCTTTAACGAAGCTTTGGGGGTCGGAAACTGTACGAAAATTAATATCATTCAGCTGATAGGCCATCGTAAAACTCCTTAATTATAGATTTTTTAGCACAGGTTTTTTCTATATCCGCAATATATTCCTGCGGATACTTGGGGGCAAAAAATCTCTCCAGTCTTCCTGTACCGGTGACAAGCTTGGTGGACGCACCGGCGCCCATGGCTATTATGGAGCATAGCTCCTCCATTATGCAGATATTATAGAGATTATCGCTGCCGGGCTTGCTCCAGCCCACATTCTCAAGTCCACCGGACATAAACTTCTGACGATAGAGATAATAGGGAGAATATCCCCCCTCGCTCAAAGCCTTTCGGGAGATTTCCACCATTTCCTCAACCTCCTCCGCAGAGGGGATTCGAGTGCCTTCAAGAGTTATGCGGGAGCCTTTTTTCAAAGAAAGGGTATGAACGGTTATATTCTCAGGCGAGAGAGCAAGCACCTTTTCCATAGTGCGCTCAAAGCTTTCCCTGTCATCTCCGGGAAGACCTGCGATAAGGTCCATATTCACCTCAAAGCCGCCCACCTCACGAACAAGCTCAAGCGCTTTCAGCACGTCCTCCGCGCTATGGCGTCGGCCGATTATCTCCAGCACTTCATCGCTCATGGTCTGGGGATTTACGCTGACGCGGCTTACTCCCCAACGGCGCATGGTAAGAAGCTTATCGCGGCTTATGGTATCGGGTCTGCCTGCTTCCACCGTTATCTCAGCGCAGGAGGATAAATCAAACTTTTCATGCAAAGCAGAAAGCACTGCGTCCAGCTGCTCCGCGGAAAGAGTTGTCGGAGTTCCTCCACCCAGATACAGGGCGATAACATTAAGCCCAAGCTCTTTTACTGTGGCAGCGGTGGCCTCAATATCCTTCATCAAAGCCTCAACAAAAGGAGGAATGAGCTTCATGCTTTTTTCAACCGACTGGCTGACAAATGAGCAGTACGCGCAGCGGGTGGGACAAAAGGGAACACCCAAATAGAGGCATACATCCTTTTTGCCCAGCTTTTCCGTAACAGCGTGAGAGGCATGGGCGGTATGAAGACAAAGCTCCGCTCTTTCGGGGGAGGCATCATAAAGCTTCACGAATCTGCTGAGAGCCGCTTTATCGCTGAGTCCGCTCTCCAAAAGCTCGCTCATCAGCTTTCCCGGACGGATACCGCTGAGGGCGCCCCACACAGGCTTTTTGCCCAAAAGCTTCAGACCCGCTCTGTAAAAGCTCAGCTTCACTGTTCTTTGAATAAAACGCTGTTCGGTAACAGCATCCTCAAAAAGCTTCTTGCTCACGGTTGCCTTGCCCTTGAAGCTTTGCCCCTCGGCATTGCTTATAACGGTGGTGACTGTTACAAGCTTTTCTCCCTGGCTGAGCTTCACCTCGGCTTTCAGCGCGCCGGAGGCTTTCTGCGGATAAATTGCGCTCTCCTCGGGAAAAAGCATGAACATAATCTGTTCCACAGCATATTTATAATCATTGTTTATGAGAAAAAGTTCCATTTATTACTCCACGCAAATTTTCGGCTGTTTTCTTGCTGATATTTTATCCTATGCCCCGCTTTTTCGCAAGTGGATAGATGCAAAAAGCTGCACCCTTGCGGATGCAGCTTTCCTGTTTATCAATTTCAGCCCACAGGCTCTCCCGGCATGGGAGTTTCTTCACCGCCCGTCAAAACGGGGTCGCCGCCTTCATCGCTGCCCGGATCTGCACTGGGAGTCGTTGTAGGCTCCGTTGTGGGTGTGGGTGTAGAAGTAGGTGTAGGTGTGGGTGTGGGAGAGGGGCTGGGAGAAGGACTGGGGGAGGGACTGGGAGAGGGGCTCTGCTTTGCAGCTTCCTCTTCTTCCTGTTTCTTCTTCTCTTCCTCTTCCTTCTTTTTCTTTTCCTCCTCTTCCTTTTCCTTCTGCTCTTCAAGTTCTTCCGTCAGGTCACCGAAGATGTTGGTGTCAGCTCCGAGAATCGGTCTGGGGAAGGTCTTATAGGGAAGTCCTGCGTGAACCGGCTCCATGACTCTCTTGAAAATCTGGGCGGCAGGGTTACCCCATACATACATGGGAGCAGGCATATCATAACCTGTCCATACCGCAGCCACATAATATGGAGTGAAGCCGCAGAAGTAGCGGTCATGGTTTGCGCTGGTAGTACCTGTTTTACCTGCAACAGGCATACCGCCGAACCATGCATTGCCGCCTGTACCGGCTGCAACAGCATTTTTCAGCATATCACAGATATTGGCCGCAGTGTTGGGAGAGAATGCAATGTTGGTCTTGGGCTGGTTATCTATAATAACCTCTCCGTCAGGGCCGAGAACCTTTGTATAAAGTCTGGCCTTAGTGAATATGCCGTTATTTACAAAGGCGCAGTATGCCTGAGCCATTTCCAGGACGGTAACACCTTCGGTGAGGGAACCGAGAGCCATGGGGGAATAGGCAATATCATTGGGAACAAGAGAGGTGAAGCCCAGTCTCTGGGTAAGGAAATCATAGGAAGCCTGAGGAGTGAGCTTATCGATTATCTGGGCAGCAACTGTGTTCTTGGAAGCTGAGATGGCATGTCTTATGGTTATGATATAATCATAGCTGTTGGGGCTGTTGCTGGGATACCACCATGTGCCTCTCAGACGGATATCGGGAGAATCGTTTACGAGAGTATACTGAGTAATGAGTCCGTACTCAAAAGCGGGTCCGTAAGATGCTACGGGTTTGAAAGATGAACCGGGGGATCTCTTGGACTGGGTGGCGCGGTTTGTGCCGAAACGCTCGGTTTTTTCGCCGACACCGCCGGAGAGAGCCTTTACCTGTCCGGTATAGGGATCCATCAGCACTATGGCAGACTGGAGCTGCTGGCTTGAATAATAATATCCCTTGGGAAGTCTATCCGTATCCTCATAAACGGAATCAACGATTGCCTGAATATCGGGATCCATGCAGCTATAAATCTGCAGACCGCCAAAATAGAGAAGGTCATTGGCAGCTTCGGAGCTGAGGTCAAGGCGATCCATAAGGTCAGCATGGACAGCTTCAATGACAGCTTCCTCATACCAGCTGTAAATTGCGTCCTTATAGCCTTCGTTTTCGCCGCGCACAAAAACAAGTTCTTCCGCGACTGCATCCTGATACTCGTCATAGCTTATATAGCCCTGACTGTACATTTCGAAAAGAATAAGTTCCTGACGGTACTTATTCCACTGACGGCAGGTCTTGGTCACATCCAGATCAGCATCGTATATCATCTGATCGCGGAAGGGGTCATACTTGGAGGGGTTATTGGTTATTCCCACAATGCTGGCGCATTCTGCCAGAGAGAGATCCCATACATCCTTGCCGAAATAGGTCTGGGATGCAGTCTGTATTCCGTAGCAGGCGTTTCCGAAATATACGAAGTTAAGATACCATTCTATTATCTCGGATTTATCATAGGTTTTTTCCAGCTCAAGAGCCTGGAAAATCTCCACCAGCTTTCGCATAACAAGGCCTTCGTCCTTGCCTGTCACGTTCTTTACAAGCTGCTGAGTAATGGTGGAGCCGCCAAAATCGTTGCTCATGGCAAAGAACATCTGTATTACCGCACCTGTGCTGCGGTACCAGTCAACGCCCTTATGCTCATAAAATCGCTTATCCTCGATGGCCACAAGAGCATGCTCCATATCCTCGGGGATATTCTCATAATCAACCCAAACTCGGTTTTTGGTGGTGTTGAGGCGGACAAGTTCCTTATCCACGCCGTCGGAGTCGGTAAACCAAATTGTACTGGAAAGGCTGACCTTATAGTCCTCAAGGTCCGTCTCCAAGGTGGGGTTGACGCTTGTCTTGATATAGTAGGCAAAAATGCAGGTGAAAAGCAGACCGGTGATTATGGCGACCAGCAGCACGCTGACAGCCACTTTAAGACCGATGCGCAAAGCACCGCCAACAACGCCGGCAGCGGTGTCCGCCGTTGTGCCTACGATTTTTTTAACTTTCTTCTTATCCAAAAAGGCCGCGCCTCCGTTTCTGCATATCGGTTCACAGTAATAATACTACATGATGTCAAAATAGTATAGCACATTTTGTCAATAAGGTGCATCCAATTTGTAAATTTTCTCATGTTTGTATGATTTCCTTTTTTTCGGAAATAATATCCTGAAAGGAATTAATACAAAGGAGGAATATATCTGTGCGATTCGGCATAAGAATAATAGCGTGCATCGCAATGTTTGCCATTGCCCTTACTATGGTGATTTTCACAGCGGCCGATTTTCGTGAAATACGGGAAAGCAGCTTTGTCCTTCGGGAACATTATGGCCGCGTGGCAGTTTTTTCGGGAGCGGACAACGATAATCCCTTGGCGATAACGGATATTGAAATTGAAAATCTTCCGGGCTCGGACCAAAATAAGTTATCTTCGGGAATAGTTGTTGCGGGTGAGGACTCCCTGCAAAAACTTTTGGAAGACCTTGGTTCATAAAATATTATTGATTTTGCTTCGCCCATAGTTTACAATGAAAGCATCACAGATACTAAACGGAGGTCAACTATGGACGAGGGAATTTTCATCAGCCTTACCGATGACGAGGGCGCAACTTTCCGCCTTGAAGTTATTGACGCAGTTGAGTTCGGCGCAAATGTATACGGCATTTTCCTGCCCGCCGATATGAACGAGGATGACCCTGATTACGGTTTTGTTATCCTTCAGGAAATCCAGACTGCAGACGGCATCGAGTATGCAAGCGTGGACGATGAGGAAATTCTGCAGAAGGTTTATGCTCTTTACATGGAAGAGCTTTATGCCGAGGAAGACGAAGAGTAATCTTCTTATCTAAAAAATTAAATTAATCGCAGGATTTTTTGCCTGCGGTGTTCGTGGAATCAGGATCCGTATGGACCTACATTTTTCATAAGGGATGCCGGGCTCTCGCCGTGAATTGCAGGCCTCCCGTTGTCGGCTTTGACCGGGAACGGACGTTGGAAGCAGCGAAGCGGTGAGGAGGCGACCCACCTGCACATGCTGCAGGTTATTATGGATCCCCACGGCACCGCGGGTTTTTTATATTCTCTGCTCTTCCATTTCCCTTATTTTGGGTATATAATGACAGAATTCAATCGTTTTTTAAGGAGTTACCGAAATGATATTCGGCAAATACATAAACCGCTATTATCTTAAATACGCGCCTCGATTGTTCCTCGGTCTTCTTGCGCTGCTGGCCGTTGACTATTTCCAGCTGCTCATACCCAACTTCTATCAGCTTATCATCAACGGCATGAACGACGGCTATGTGCTCCATGATGGCGTCACCAAAACTTTTGATATGAACTTTCTTTTGGACGGCATTTGCCTGCCCATGATTTTCATTATCATCATTATAGTCATAGGACGCTTCCTCTGGCGAATTTTCATTTTCGGCTCTGCCATCAAGGTGGAAACCGACCTGAGAAACGCCATGTTCAACCACGCCCGCCATCTTTCCACCCAGTATTATCAGGTGAACAAAGTGGGCAATCTTATGAGCCTTTTCACCAACGACCTTGAAACCATCCACGAATGTTTCGGCAGCGGATTTCTTATGCTTCTCGATGCTGTAATTCTGGGTGCCATGGCAATAGTAAAAATGTGGAACATGGATCACGTTCTCACCATTTTCGCCCTCATCCCCATGGCTCTGCTTTTATGCTGCAGCACCATTGTGGGAAACCATCTGAGCAGAAAATGGAGAGCAAGACAGGCCGCTTTCTCCCGTCTTTCCGATTTTTCTCAGGAAAGCTTTTCCGGCATCGCCGTTATCAAGGCCTTTGTTAAGGAAAGCAAGGAACTTCTCGCTTTCAAAAAGCTCAACGCCGAAAACGAGGAAACCAACATAAGCTTCACCCGCACCGCCATGCTTATGAGGGTAATGGTCATTCTCTTTGTGGAAAGCGTTATCTGCGTCATTTTGGGCTACGGCGGCTATCTCGTCTGGAAGGGCGAATTCAACGCCGGTCAGCTGATGGAATTTATCGGCTATTTCACCACCATCGTATGGCCCATTATGGCAGTCAGCGAGCTTATAGACCTGACTGCCCGCGGCAAAGCCAGCCTTGCCCGCATAAGCGAGCTTCTGGATGCCACTGTGGATGTAAAAGACGCCGAGGGCGTTCATGACCTTACCGAGCCCAAGGGACGGATTGAATTTAAAAACCTCAACTTCCGTTATCCCGACGGCGAGCAGGATGTTCTCAAAAATGTTTCCTTCACCATCAAAGAGGGCGAAAATGTAGGTCTTGCAGGAAGAACAGGCAGCGGCAAAACCACCATCGTTGACCTTATCCTCCGCGCTTATAATGTGCCCGACGGAAGTATATTCATCGACGGACAGGATGTGAACACTTTGTCCATCCGCTCGGTGAGAGATGCCTGCGCCTATGTGCCTCAGGACAACTTCCTTTTCTCCGACACTATTGAAAACAACATCTCTTTCGGTGTGGACATGGTGGAGAATGACCGCGTGCGCGCCGCCGCCATACTTGCGGACGTGGACAGCAACATCCGCGATTTTACCGAAGGTTACTCCACCGTTTTGGGCGAGCGTGGCGTCACTGTTTCCGGCGGACAGAAGCAGCGCATCAGCATTGCAAGAGCCCTTATGCGCGATGCCGCCATTTTGATTCTGGATGACTCCGTCTCCGCTGTTGACACCAAGACAGAGCGCTCCATTCTTGAAAACCTCCGCCGCACCCGCGCCGGACGCAGCACCATACTTATTGCCCACCGAGTGTCCACCATTGAGCAGATGGACAAGATAATTTTCATAGATGATGGCTGCGTAGCCGCAGTGGGCAGCCACACCGAGCTTTATGACTCCTGCGAATCTTACCGAAAAATGGTAGATCTCCAGCGTCTTGAAGAGGAAGGAGGTCTGGACTGATGAAAGAATACCTTCCCATATTGATAGTCGGCGCCATAATCGGCTGCTTTTCCCTTGTATTCCTCATAGCCTTTGCTATGGCAAAAAACAAAAAAGAGGACATGGGCTTTGACCGCAACATGCCTGACGGCGAGATTGTTGTCCGCCTTCTCCGTTATGCGAAGCCCCATTGGAAGCAGTTTTTGCTCTCTCTTATCATTATGCTTTTCAGCATAGCATACGACATTATCTCTCCCCTGATAATCGGCCATATTGAGGAAACTATCAAAGAGCGTTTTGAAATGAGCTATCTCCTTATTTTGGTGGCTCTTTACGGCAGCTTGCTTGTTGTTTCCATGGTCTGCACTTATTTTCAAGCTATCATTCTCCAGAAAACAGGACAGAAAATACTCTCGGAACTGAGACAGGATATATTCATCCACATCCAAAGCCTCTCCCACGAGCAGCTCAACGGCATCCCCGTGGGCAAACTGGTCACCCGAGTTTGCAACGACACCAACGCCATAAGCATGATGTTCACCAACATACTTGTTAATCTGGTGAAAAATGTGATGGTGATATTCGGCGTTTTGGCGGCTATGCTGGCGCTGAACTATGCCCTCACGCTGATGGTGCTTTGTTTTGTTCCCTTCGTTCTTCTTTTCACCGTTATTTTCCGCCTTTTCTCCCGCAAAGCCCACAGAAAGGTGAAAGACGGTACAACCGATATAAACACCTATCTCTCCGAAAATCTTTCGGGAATTAAAATCACTCAGATATTCAACCGCGAGGACAGAAAATTATCCGAATTTCTTGAAAAAAGCTCCGCGCTGAGAAAAGCCAAGCAAAATCAGCTTTTCGTCTTCGGTGTTTTCCGCCCCATGGTATATATGCTCTATATCTCCTCCGTTCTCTGCCTTCTCTATCTTGGCGGCAGAGGTTATATAAGAGACAGCGTATTTCTGGGGCAACACATAGAAAGCTGGGTTGTTGTCAGCTTCTACATGTATGTGAACAAATTCTTCAACCCCATTCAGACTCTGGCGGAGCAGTTCAATATGCTCCAGTCCGCCTTTGCCTCAGCAGAGAAGATCTTTACCGTTTTTGACATGGAGCCTCAGGTCATCGACGAGAGCGACGCCATTGAGCTTGATGAGATAAAGGGCGAAATTGAATTTCGCGATGTATGGTTTGCCTACAAAAGCGGCGAATGGGTGCTCAAGGGAGTATCCTTCCACATTGAGCCTAGGCAGACAGTTGCCTTTGTTGGCGCAACAGGCAGCGGCAAATCCACCATTTTGTCCCTCATTTGCCGCAACTACGACATACAAAAAGGTCAGATACTTATAGACGGCATAGACATCAGGAAAATTAAAATTTCCTCCCTCCGCCGCCATTTCGGACAGATGCTGCAGGATGTTTTCCTCTTCTCAGGCACAATTCGCAGCAACATTCTCCTCCGCAGCGAGGATATTGACGACGAGACCGTTATGAACGCCTGCCGCTATGTGAACGCGGACAGATTCATCTCCCGCCTTGACGAGGGTCTTGATGAGCCTGTCAGAGAACGCGGCAACAACTTCTCCGCAGGTCAGCGTCAGCTCCTCAGCTTCGCCCGCACCATTGTCCACCGCCCCTCCGTTATGATTCTGGACGAGGCCACCGCAAATATTGATACAGAGACCGAGCTGCTCATTCAGGATAGCCTTGAGAAAATGCGCAATATCGGCACAATGCTCATAGTTGCCCACCGCCTCAGCACCATTCAGCACGCGGACAACATCATTCTGCTGAGCCATGGCGAGATAATAGAACAGGGCAACCATCAGGAGCTGCTCCGTCTTCACGGCCGCTACCATCATCTATACACTCTCCAGTATAACAAACAGCAGCTTGAACAAAGTTAAAAAAGAAGAAGCACCTTTCGGTGCTTCTTCTTTTTATTCACAGATCCACCTGATCTGTCATAACGTTCAAAATTTCTTCGTCCGTTTCCTTCATGCCCACGCGGCCTATATAACCCATGGAACGGATTGTGGCTTCCAAATCATCTTTGATAAAGCCCTCGCCAGCACGGAAAACTCTCTCGTGGCTGCCCATATAATGGCTTATTATGGCAGCATGGACAGCGGAGGCAATCTTAGCGGCGCAGGAGGCCTTGGCTCCGTCGCAGACTATGCCGCCAACATTGCCCAAAGTGTTCACTATGGTGTAGCCTATTTCATCATAGTCTCCGCCGAAAAGATAGGTTATGCCCGCTCCGGCGGCGCTTGCGGCGCTGACCGCTCCGCAGAACGCGGAAAGGGAGCCAATATATTTCTTAAGATGGATTGCAATAAGGTTGCTGAGAATAAGAGCCTTATAAAGCTTCTCCTCGCTCACCTTCAGATCCTTTGCGTATTCTATTACAGGCAGGCAGACGGTCATGCCCTGATTTCCCGAACCGGAATTGATTATAACGGGAAGAGCGCAGCCGCCCATTCTTGCATCCGAGCCCGCAGCCGCCATGGCGCAGGCGCGTGTGCGCACATTATCGCCGAAAACCTGCAGCATGGTATAGCCCACGCTGGCACCATAGTTGCCACGCAGACCCTCATTGGCAATTGCGGAGTTGAGTTCTATTTGGGGGGCTATTATATGGCGCACATCCTCTATGTCCACCTCGTTGGCAAAATCCAGAATGGTTCTAACATTCAGCCCCGAATAATCCTCGGCGCGCTCCTCCGCCTTTGCAATATTATTGCGGAAGATTACCTCTCCGTCCTTTTCAATGCAGGTAATGAGGGTGTGGCGGTTAACTACGCTTACAGATGCGCAGTGCTCCCCTGCGGTAAGAACAGCCACCACATAAAGGTTATCCACGTCCTTTACGAGAGTGACGGAGCAAAGCTTTTCATTCATCAGGGCTTTGCAGCGTGCAATATCCTCCGCCTTTACGCTTTCAAGAACCTCCAGCTCGCTGTCCGCGCTGCCGCATATCGCGCCAAGAATGGCCGCAGCTTCTATACCAACAAGACCGCCGGAATTGGGCACAGTTACACCCTTAACGTTCTTGATAATATTTCCCGAGCAGCGAATTTCGATATGCTCAGGCTCGCAGCCCAAAACAGCCCTTGCCTTAGCTGCGGCATAGGCAATTGCAATAGGCTCTGTGCAGCCCAGCGCAGGGATAAGCTCATGTTCAAGGATTCTTATAAAATTGCGGTAATGAGGACTTTTCATGGTCTTTTCTCTCTTTCACACCATTTTTCTCTATTATATAGTCAGCCACACCACAACGCAAGACATAGAACAAAAAGGGAGGCAGTGCCTCCCTTTTTTTATTATTCATAAAATTTCAAAAATTCTTTTGTTTCCTCTTTTTCGGGGGAATTGAGAACTTTTTCGGCAAGGCCGAACTCTATCATCTCTCCCTTGCGGAGGAACATGGCTTTATCGGCCACACGTCTTGCCTGTGCCAGAGAGTGGGTGACCCACAGTATAGCGGCTCCGCTTTTTTTGCAATAATCCACGATAAGCTCCTCGCTTAAAGCGGTGGACTCCATATCCATGGACGCGGTGGGCTCATCAAGAATCAAAAGCTCGTGCTTTTCCATAAGCACTCTGCCCAGTGCCATTCTCGCGCTCTCGCCGCCGGAAAGCTTCTTGGCAGGGGCTTTTGCCAGATGGTCAATGCCCAGCTTTTTCAGCATTTCCATAGCCGCCGCTTCATTACCGCCTGCGAGGGTCAGATTGCGAAGGGTGCTCATGCGGAAGGCATAGCTTTTCTGGGGCATATAGCCCACATTCAGCTTTTCCTCAAGAGGCTTTGCGGCGTAATCATCGGCTATTACGCCTGCAATAGCTTTGGCAAGACTGCTCTTGCCGCTGCCGTTGGCACCCACAAGAACGCATATTTCGCCGCCATTAAGTTCAAAAGCAGGAGTTGAGAGCACTTTCCGGTCTTCATAGGTCTTTGAAAGAGCATTTATCTTCATCGGCTCAGCCTCCTTTGGGCAAGGGATATGACAATATTCACGATGAGGGAAATTGTCATAAGGATTATACCAAGGGCTATGCCGAGAGAGAAGTTACCTCTGTTGGTATACTGCATTATGGCAGTGGTCATAACATTGGTCTTCCATGCTATAGCGCCGCCAACCATGCTCACAGCGCCCACCTCCGCGATTGCTCGGGCAAAAGCCAGAAGATAGGTGGAGAAAATATGATAAATGCTTTCGTTCATCAAGAGGAGATAGCTTTTCACCTTGCCGATTCCCAATCCCCTTGCACTTTCGCGAAGGTTATCGGAAATATCGGACACAAAGCTTTCCATATTGCCGATAACGATGGGAGTTATAAGCGCCACCTGCGCTATTATCATAAGGCTCACCGTGAAAAGCAGCTTAAGCTTTCCAAATGGTCCAACTCCTGAGAAAAGCATATAAAACAAAAGACCGCAGACAACGGGGGGCATACCCATAAGGGTGCGGTTTATCACCACAAGGGCTCCTCTGCCTTTGAAACGGGCAGAGCCCAGCCAAACACCCAGCGGCACACCGATAAGAAGGGCGATAACAGAGCTTGTCAGACAAAGCTTCGCCGTTGTGCCCAGAATGTTCATAAGCTCAGGATCCATATTCAGAATCATATCGATTGCCTTTTTTATTGCAGATGACAAGCATATCACCCCTTTTCTTGAGTTTTATTATGCTTAAGGCGGCGAGAATCTCGCCGCCTGTAGGTTATTTGGCGATAAGCCTTTGCTTAGCCCATAATACCGCCGTTTGCACGGAAGGTCAAGTAAGTGGCCTTATCGGAGAGAATGTAGCCACCCATTTCTTCGGCCATAGTCAGGCAAATGCCCATACCTGCGTTGGAATAGTTATACCACGCGGTGTAAGCAGCAACGGAATCACTCTCGGTGGTGATGCCGAGGTTTTCGGGCCAGAGGCTGATTTCCTTGGTGTGGGTGCCGGAAGCATCACCACGGGAAACGAAGGTGAATTCGCCTTCTGCGATTGCAGCGAAAGCATCCTTAACGCTGGAGCAAGCCTTAACATTGGCAGGGTCTGCAGAAGGACCGCAGAGAACATAGAAGTTATAAAGGAAGCTCATGCGCTCGCTCTCCTGACCATCCAGAAGAGCAGCAAAGCCGGCCTCGATAAAGGCGGTCTCCTGGCTCTTGGAGTGGACGAAAATCAGGTCTGCATTGCCCATCTTGGCGTTGGAAATGCTCTTGCCGGTACCTGCGGAATAAACATCAACTTCATAGCCATAGGTATCTTCGAAGATGGGAAGGAGATAGTCCAGAAGACCTGCATCGTTGACAGAGGTGGTGGTGGAAAGGCGGATGAACTTGGTTTCCTCGGTGGCTGCAGGAATTTCGGCAGCGGAAGAAGCGCCGTCTTCAAGGACATAGAAAAGATATTCGCCATACTTATCAAAACCGAAGTTGCCGGCAAGAGCCTTGGTCTCCTCGGAGAGAAGCCAGTTGATGAGAGCGGCAGCACCAACGCTGTTCACTGCAACGCCTTCTACGGGCTTGTCATCAGCATCAACGAAAGGAGCTTCGGGATTGACAGCCAGCAGAGAATAAGTGTTGATCATGCTGTTATCCTGCTCATAGAGAATAGCAAGGTCAACAGCGGGAGCAGCGGGCTCTGCAGACTCGGCGGGTTCTGCGGGAGCAGCGGGCTCTGCAGGAGCGGCAGGCTCGGCAGGTGCTGCAGGCTCGGCAGGTGCTGCAGGTTCGGCAGGGCTGCTTCCGCAGCCGACAAGAAGTGCCATTACCATGGTGATGGCGAGAATAAGGGACAGTGCTTTTTTCATTGTTTTTCCTCCTGAAAATTATATGCGTAAAAAAATATAACGAGCCCCTCTCCCTGAAATCGGCAAATGGGTATAGCTATCCCATATGCCTCAAAGGGAAAGGGGCTCGTCAACCGTCTTTGCCTGAGGGCAGAAACAATATTTACCGTCACATTATACTCTTCACGCACATATTGCGCAAGCATAATTTGCTTATTTCTTTTCTTTCCTTCATTGGCAGCTCTGAGATGCCTTGTTTTTTTCACCCACAAAATGTATAATTATTATTTAGAATCCACGCAAAGGAGTCTTTTATGCTTTTGGTATTAACTCCCGAGGAAGCCCTCGGTCTTATAAAAGAAAAGTTCAGTCCTCTGGCAAAAAAAGAGTGGGTAAGTCTTTCCCACGCCGTGGGACGGGTTTTGGCGGCTGACGTCACCGCAAGTGAGTATGTTCCCGGCTTTGACCGCTCCACCGTTGACGGCTACGCCCTTCGCGCCGCCGATTGCTTCGGCTGCAGTGAGGCCCTCCCCGCCCTTCTCTCTCTCAGCCGCAGCATAGCAATGGGCGAGGAAGCCGGCGCTGAGCTTCAGGAAGGCTGCTGCGCATATGTGCCCACAGGCGCTGCCCTGCCTCCCGGCGCAAACGCAGTTGCCATGATAGAATACTGCGAGGATTTCGGTGACGGCACAATAGGCATAACGAAGCCCGTTGCCCCCGGAGAAAATCTCATTTTCAAAGGCGACGATGTATATCCCGGCGCTCTTGTGCTCAGCGCCGGCAGAATGCTCTCTGCCAAGGACATCGGTTCTCTTGCCGCCATGGGAATTGGCAAGGTTCAGGTTATGGCAAAACCCATAATCGGCATTATCTCCACGGGAGATGAACTTGTCAGCGCGGAAGAAACCCCTGCCGAAGGACAGGTCAGGGATATAAACTCCCTTATGCTCTCCGCCCTTGCAGAGGAGCTTGGTGCTGAGTCCAGACTTTTCGGCATAGTGAAAGACGAAGAGGCTCTTTTGTCCGATGCCCTTGAAAACGCTCTTGCTCAATGCGACTGCGTGCTTATTTCCGGCGGCAGCTCCGTCGGCACCAAGGATGCCACAGGAAAAATAATAGAGCGCCGCGGCGAACTTTTGTTCCACGGCATAGCAATTAAGCCCGGCAAACCCACCATACTTGGCATAAGCGAGGGCAAGCCCATTTTCGGTCTGCCCGGTCATCCCGGCGCTGCATGGTTTGTAAGCCAAATCTTCGTTCGCGCCGCTTTGGATGCTCTTATGGGCAGACAGTGCCGCCCTCTCACTCTCCGCGCCAAGCTGACCGAGTCTGTCAGCGCAAACCACGGCCGAGCACAGTATGGCGGAGCCAGCCTTTTCAAGCAGGACGGACAATGGTACGCCACCCCTATCCGCAGCAAAAGCGGACTTATAAGCTCCCTCTGCTCTGCTGACGGATTTTTCTGCATCCCCAGAGACAGTGAAGGCTGCGCCGCGGGAGAAGAAATTGAGCTTATTCTCTACAGTACTTATCAGGAGATTTAAAATGGCTTTTCAGTATCTTACAAATGTACCTCTGGAAAAAGCCAGAGAGGAATATATTCAGCTTCTGCTTGACGGGGGTTTTTCCGCAAAGACAGAGGTTATACCCGTTGAGCAATCCTGCGGACGCATAACCGCCAAGGCGGTTTACGCCGCAATCTGCGCTCCCCACTATCCCGCAAGCGCCATGGACGGCATCACTCTTTCCGCCTCCCTCACCTTCGGCGCAGGAGAGACAAGCCCCGTCACCCTTGATGAAACCCAGTTCACCGTTGTGGACACAGGCGACCCCATTCCCGAGGGCTGCGACGCAGTTATCATGATAGAGGATGTTGTCCGCCAGAGTGACGGAAAGGTGAAGCTTTTTGCTCCTGCCGCCCCCTGGCAGCATATCCGCCAGATTGGCGAGGATATATGCGCAGGCGAAATGATACTTCCTTCCCACAGCAAGATCAGTCCCGCCGCAATCGGTTCTATGCTGGCAGGCGGCGTGCTCAAAGTTGAGGTTCTTCGCCCTATTGTTGTGGGTCTTATTCCCACAGGCGATGAGATAGTTCCTCCCACCGCTGATCCCAAAGTGGGAGACATTATAGAGTTCAACTCCTCCATTTTTGCCTCCATGCTCAAAGAATGGGGCGCGGAGAGCATCTGCTTCCCCATTGTTCCCGATAAAAAAGAGCTTATTGCCGCCACCTTGCGTGAGGCGGTCGAGAAATGCGATGCCGTTGTTCTCAACGCAGGCTCTTCCGCAGGTCGCGAGGACTTCTCCGCCTCCGTCATTGCCCAGTTGGGCGGCGTG
Source organism: Oscillospiraceae bacterium (assembly GCA_045631645.1). Lineage (GTDB taxonomy): Bacteria > Bacillota > Clostridia > Oscillospirales > Oscillospiraceae > SIG459. The sequence goes on along the minus strand of JAZQVC010000030.1, from coordinate 10,449 downwards.
CTTTATCACGGCATTGCCATTCGCCCCGGCAAGCCTGCCATTTTGGGCTACTGCGGCAGCAAGCCGATTTTAGGTGTTCCCGGCTATCCCGTTTCCGGCATCATAGTTATGGAAGAGCTTATGAAGCCCCTCATTGACCGCTGGTACTGCCGCTGCAGCGAGGAAAAAGAATACGCAGAGGCCACATTATCCAGAAGTATTTTATCCGGACTTAAATACCGCGAGTTTGTCCGCGTGAGAATGGGATGCGTTGGCGACAAGCTGATGGCAACTCCTCTCAGCCGAGGCAGCGGCGTTGTAAGTTCCTTTATGAAGGCCGACGGAATTCTGGAAATTCCTCAGGGCCTGGAGGGATATGAGGCAGGCAGCAAGGTGAAAGTCAAGCTTCTTCGTCCCAGACAGGAGCTTAACAACACCCTCGTTGCAATAGGCAGCCATGACCCCCTTCTTGACGAGCTGGGCGATATGCTTCATATGGCCTATCCCGACACCTTCATGAGCTCCAGCCATGTTGGCAGCATGGGCGGCATTATGGCCGTTCGCAGAGGGGAAACTCATATAGCAGGCATCCATCTTCTTGATGAAGCCGACGGCAGCTACAACACCGCTTTCATAAAGCGCTATTTCCCCAAAGGCGGAGTTCGCCTTGTTGAATGCGTGGGACGCACTCAGGGTCTTATGCTGCAAAAGGGCAATCCCCTCGGCATAAGCTCCGTTTCCGACCTGACAAAGGAAGGTCTACGCTACGTTAACCGCCAGAAGGGCTCAGGCACAAGAATTCTCATAGACTATCTCTGCAAAACTCAGGGCATAGACACTACCAAAATTTACGGCTATGAGCGAGAGGAATTCACCCACACTTCCGTTGCAGCCCAGATTGTTTCCGGCACTGCAGACGCAGGCATGGGCATATATTCCGCAGCCAAGCTCTATGACCTTGACTTCCTGCCCGTATGCACAGAGCAGTATGATCTGCTTATTCCCGACTACGCATGGGACAGCCCCATTGTCCGCCGCCTCATAGAAATTCTCCAAAGCGAGGATTTCAAAAAGCGCATAAGCGCTCTCGGCGGCTATGAGATTTCTCAGCCCGGCAGAGTGAGAGAGAAATTCTGATAAACAAAAAAAGACGGCAGAACAAGAAGTTCCGCCGTCTTTTTTATTTTTCGCTGCAGTCACTGCAGTCTCCGCAAAACTTGGAATGGGGACAACCAACGCACTTAGCCCCGCGCTTTTTCTCCCGGATTATATATCCCAGCGCGATGGCCACAATGGCCGCAACAACGATGATGATTATTATATTGGTCATACTTTGATTTTTCCCTTTCTGATAAGACTGTTTGTACGAACAATTAGGAAAACCAGAATTGCGGCAAAGATAATAACCGCGATAAGTCCGCCCACAAAGCCCGCAGCAAAGCTGCCCGTGGCAAAAAGGCTGCCCAACTGATGCACCAAAAAGGCAATGCTGAAGCCGGTGCCAAGCTGGAGACCTATGCCGCCGGCAAGCCACTTTGCGCTCTTCATCTCGGAGTTCATAGCTCCGATTGCAGCAAAGCAGGGAGGCGTATAGAGGTTAAACATAAGATATGCAAGAGCTGCTGCCTTGGTGATAGCTATCACGCCTGCCACCTCGCCGCCTGCGCCTTCGAGCATGGCAAGCTCATCCACATTGATGAGATTTTCAAGACCCACGAAGCAGACCGCCAGAGTGCCAACAACATTTTCCTTGGCAATGAAGCCGGTGATGGCAGCTGCCGCCATCTGCCAGCTGAGAACACCCACCACAGGCACAAGCAGCCAAGCGAAGGGAGATGCGATGGAAGCAAGGATAGATGCTTCGGCACTTTCCGCCACAGCGAAGGACCATGTGAAGCTCTGCATAAGCTGAACTGCGGTGTTGCAAACCAGAATAACGGTTGCAGCCTTAACTATGTATGCCTTGCCCTGAGAGCACATGGAGAGGAATGCTCTCTTAAAAGAGGGAGCTTTATAGTCAGGCATTTCGATGATGAAATAACTCTTTTTCGCTCTGTTGCCGGTGATTGCATTGATGAGCAGGGCGCAGAGGAAAATAAGGATTATTCCGCAGAAATACATAAAGAAGCTGATCCATGCGCTGTTTCCGAAAAAGGCGCCAGCAAAAAGGGAGATTACGGGGATTTTTGCTCCGCAGGGCATAAAGGGAGTCAGCATTGCCGTTGCGCGGCGCTCGCGCTCATTGCGAACGGTGCGGGAGGCCATAACTCCGGGGATGGAGCAGCCCACGCCCATAACAAAGGGAATAACGCTTCTTCCGCTGAGACCAACTTTCTTGAAGATGGGGTCAAGCATAACGCTGACGCGAGCCATATAGCCGCAATCTTCCAGAAGGGCAATGAGGAAATACATAACCATAACAAGGGGCAGGAATCCCACAACGGCGCCAACGCCGCCTATAATGCCGTCCACCAGCAATGCGCGCAGTACAGGTGCGGCGCCGCTCATCCAGCCATTGGCAAGCTCCATAAAGCTATCTATCCAGCCAACCAGTATGTCAGCCGCAAGAGGTCCTATCCACACCTGCGCAAGCTGGAAAACCAGCCACATAACGGCTGCGAATATCACAAGCCCACCCACCTTATGGGTAAGTACCGCGTCCACCTTGTCATGGACATTGCGCATATGGCGCTTCTCGCCGCGCTTTTCAACGGTGGCTACAATTTCCTTAACAAATTCAAAGCGGCGGCGGTCGGCAGCTTTCACAGCTTCCTTGTCCTGCAGGTCGATTTCGCCCTGCTTATAGGGGGCGCGCTGCTCTCCTCCAGCAAGGGCAACAGCAGTTTCAACAAGCTTTTCAAGACCCGCACCGTCGGTGGAGATAGTTTCCACCACGGGGCAATCCAGCAGCGCGGAGAGGGTGGAGGCATCAATTTTAGTGTCCTTCGCCTGATGGAGATCCGTTTTGTTCAGGGCAAGAACGGTGGGTATGCCCAGTTCAAGAAGCTGGGTTGTAAAAAACAGGCTGCGGCTGAGATTGGTGCTGTCCACAATGTTTATTATCGCATCGGGCTCTTCGCCTATTATATAATCTCTTGTAATGCTCTCCTCTCCTGTGAAGGGAGACATGGAGTAAGCGCCGGGAAGGTCAACAGCGATGAGCGTGCGCTTATCGGGACAAAGACTCTTTTTAACGGGGCTCATCTTTGCCTCTACGGTTACGCCTGCCCAGTTGCCAACTTTTTCGTTGCGTCCCGTGAGCGCATTATACATTGTTGTCTTGCCGCTATTTGGATTGCCTGCAAGGGCGATTCGCATTTTGGTTTTCCTCCTGATCAGGGTTTAGTTAGCCCAAGCTAACCAATTTAGAAAAAGGCAGCCGGCCTTTACCTTTGGTCATCAGACCATAATGGTGTCGGCCAGCTGAGAATCTATGCAATATCTGGCATCTTTGATGAAAACAGTGCAGCTGCTTCTCTTGCGGGAAACAAGAGTGATAGGCTCGCCGCTATAGCAACCGAGGGAGAAGAGAAAGCTATCCAGCTCTTCGTCGCCGGTGTTCATTCCGCGGATGATATATTCTTTTCCTTCCTGCGCGCTGCGCAAAGTCATAAAAATCACCTGGGCTTTCTGACCCGAATTTGCGTTAGCCTAAGCTAACCACATGGAACAATAATTAGTTAGCCTTGGCTAACTTCATATATATGATAATCCCGCAGGATAAATTTGTCAAGATATCCTGCGGGAATTTTTTATGTTTTTAGCGGTTTTTCAAGAAATTTTCCTCTCTGTCGTGGCAGGAGAAGAGGATTATCTGGCGCTTTTCGGCCATTTCCTCAAGAAGCTCCAGAGCATAGCCCATGCGCTCATCATCAAAGTTCACAAGGGCATCGTCCAGAATTATGGGGCAAGAACTGCCTTCGGGGAGAGCCAGTTCGCAGATAGCAAGGCGCAGAGCCAAGTAAAGCTGGTCAGCAGTTCCTTCAGAAAGGAATGCCTTTTCATGGGCGATGGTGTCCCCTTCCCGTCTTGCGGTGGCGTCAAGTTCCTTGGAGAAACTGAGCGCGGCATACTTGCCTCCGCTGAGGCGAGCCATTATCTCGCTCGCACGGCGTCCGAGGGCGGGAGCAAAGCGCTGCTGCATCTCATCGTTGGCTTCGCGAAGAGTTGCAATAGCCATTTCAAGAGCTTCAAACTGCTCCAAAAGCTCAGTGCGGCGGCTTTCAAGCGCCTCAAGGCGAGTTTCCATCACCATGGGATCACCCATAGCGGCAATCTCGCCCTCTTTGCGGGCAAGCTGCTGCTCCACAAAGGCGGTTTCGCCTTTGGCATTTGCGATCACGGGGTTTTCGGAAACATCCGATCCCGCAGCAAGAAGCTCCTCTTCGGCGCGGCGCAGCTCGGCGCGCTTTGCGTCAAGCTTTGCGGCAAGAGCCTCATAGCAAGCCTTGGCTTCCTCTGCTGCAACGCAGTCGGCGGCATAGGCTTTTGCCTTTGCGATTATAAGTTCAGGCTCGGCAGACTCAACCTCATAATATCTTATCAGGTTGGCGCTATATTTGTTGACTCGGTTTTTGTTAGCCTTGATAATACCCAAACTTACGGCAAAGCCAAAGCATATGGGATAGCTCAAAATCTTCAGGAAGGCAATATCGAGAAAATGACCTGCAGCAAAAGCGGCAATGCCCAGTGCAAGGAAAATGAAGGAGGATTTTATATTGGGAACCATTGCGATAAAATTCTCCAGTCTTTCACTGTCGGAAGTGGCAATACGCACGGCTTCTTCGGGACTTCTGCCCCTGAAGGGACCTTCCTCAGTGAGAGCGCTCAGGCGCTTTGCATCGGCTTCGGCTTCTGCAGCTTCTCTTTCAAGGCCGCTTATATCTCCGCGTATAGCCTCAAGGGAACTCAAAATACCCTTGTGCTTATCGCTAAGATGACGACGGGCGCTTTCCTCCGCAGCGCTCTGGGCTTTTTTAGCCTCCTCAAGCTGCTTTTCAAGCTCCGCTCGCTCCTGCGCCGCAGCTTCAACGGCATTTATACTGTCATTCACTTCCAGAATCTCGTTTTCCACGGCAGGGATTGCTCCGCCGCGGTTATAGCGGCGCTTTCTGAGCCATGCGCGCAAAACACTGTCCGCATCGGTGAAGGACACATCGTCCTCATCTCCTCCAGAGACTATTGCGTTTATACGTTTTTCAAGTTCTGCGCTGTTGCTGACGGATATTCCCGACTGGCGCACAAAGGCACTGCTTTCAAAAACCGCCTTGGGAACTCCTGTAAGAATTTCGCCCGCGTTGCTTCCGTCAAGAGCCTGAACGCTCTCGGCAGTTCCGCTATAAACCGCAGAAAACTCTTTCATAGGCATGGAGGGGGTTTTGGTGGCGCGGCTGATGCTTATCATCTTTCCATTATGCTCAAGCTCCATCTCGCCTTCCATTGCAGAGCCTGACCATGGCGCATACTTCACCTTATCAGGCTTCACTCCGTTCTTTTCACGCTGAGCGCTGTCAACGCCATAAAGCATGGAGCGAATGAAGGCGCACCATGTGCTTTTGCCGCTCTCATTGGGGGCGGTTATAACATTCAGACCCTCGTGAAGCTCTATCTCCGCTTTTTCAAGGCATCCGAAATTAGCCCTCATTTTTTTAATAATCATATCTCTTCAACTGCCTCTCCGCCCTCAAGGGCTGCCAGACCCCATCGCAGAGCCTGTATTATTTTCTGTTTTTCACCCTCGCTTTGGGCGTTTTCATATTTTTCACGCATTTTTCTTACGAAAAGTCCTTTCAGGCTATCCTGAAAACGGAGCTCCCAAAGCTCACGACGGGCGGTGCTGCGGTCTCGCAGCTGAAGGGCGAAAAAGTTATTCTCCCATTCCCGCGCAATCGCGCCCAAATTCGGGGCTTTCTCGCTTTCTCCGCGAAATATTATGCGCACAATATCATTTTCTCTCCCTGTGGGACAGGGTGGAATAGCATCGGATATATCAAGCTCGATTATCTCATAATGGCGACGAGCAAGTGGGATAAATTCGCCGCTTAACTTGCCGCAGGCAAGCTCCACAAACAAAACGCCCTTTTCGCCGCATTCATCAAAGCCTCGGCCTTCGGGGCAGCCGGGATAAGCGCAAACCGTTTCTCCAAATCGGAGAAAACCGCTATATGTATGTTTATGCCCCAGCGCAAGATAATCAAGACCGCTTGCAGCTATCTCATCGGGAGAAATCGGGCAGTAGCGACTTTCCGCAGCGCCCAAGTCTCCGTGAAGAACGCCGATGTTTATAACGCCTTCTTTTCTCTCCGCGCGGAAAGAGCGCAGAAGAGGGGGGCAGGAAATATCGGTATAGCCCGCTCCGTATACCCTCACGCCCTTTTCCTCAAGCTCCACGCATTCCCAGCCGCCGCGAAAAAGGTGAATATTGCCAGGCATATCGGCTCTCAGATAAGGCGAGCCGGGACACAGGCAGTCATGGTTGCCGGGGGCTATGAAAACGGGGCAGCTTACGCTGCCGAAAGCCGCGGAGAGAGCTTCTATGGTTTCCGCATAAGCGCCCGAGCTATCCAGAAGGTCTCCCGCAAGAAGCACCATATCTGCTTCCTTTTCTCGGGCAAGCTCCGCGATTGCAAAAAGCAGTTCCCTTTGCTCTCGCCTTCTTTGCGCCGCTTTTTCGCCCAGCGCCTCAAAGGGAGAATCCAGATGCAGATCCGCAGCGTGGATAATTTTCAGGCTTTCACTCATAAAACTCTCAAAGCCTCTGCCTTCAGGCATTTGCCGCTTTCGCTGTCTATCTCAAAAATGGCGCATTCCATTTTTCCCGCGCCGCCCGCAGGACTATAGCGTCGGGGAGGATCACCAAGGAATTTTCCTATGCTCTGCTCAGGAGCAATACCGATAACGGAATTGACAGGTCCCGTCATTCCAAGGTCGGTGATATAGCCCGTTCCCTCGGGCAAAACGCCGCAATCGCTTGTCTGAACATGGGTATGAGTTCCCCAAACCGCGCTGGCGCGTCCATCGAGGAAATAGCCCATTGCAAGCTTTTCGCTGGTGGCCTCCGCGTGGAAATCCACGAGGATTATTTTGGCATCAACATCAGCCATGATATTATCCGCAACAACGAAGGGGTTATCCGTATTGGTATCAAGGCCGTATCTGCCCATAAGGCTTGCAACACAGACATTGCCGAAACGGGTGGGGTAAACTCCCACGCCCTGACCGGGGCACTGGGGAGCAAAGTTTGCAGGACGGAGGCATGCGCTGGTGTGGTCAAGATAATCCTGAATTTCCGTGCGCATCCACGTATGGTTGCCCAGAGTGATAACATCGGCTCCGCAGTCGAATATCTCCTCGCACTGCTGGGGGGTAACGCCCACAACATTTGCGTTTTCTCCGTTGACAACGGTGAAATCTATAGCATACTGACGCTGAATTTTACGGAGATTTCTTCTCAGAAAATCCAAACCCACTCTGCCGCAGACATCTCCCACCGCCAAAACCTTCATTATCATAAATCCTTACCTCATTCCGAGCATAGTTTAGTTATTTTATCACACAATGCGTATTCTACGCAATCACATTATAAATATTGCCAAATGCTCAGCCTTTAAGCACACGGCAGGCAATGGCCTTGTAGCCTGGGAAACCCGAATAGCTGTCCAACCAGTCACTCGGGAAAAGGCTGTTGACATCCGCCTCACTGTAGCCATGGTACATATTCACGCAGCCTTTAAGCAGGCGGCTATCGATATCCACCGCCACGGTGATTGAGCCGAAAGCCGTTTCCAACTTCACCCGCTCGCCCTTTTCAAGACCGAGAGCCTCCGCATCCTCGGGATGCATATCCACCGCAGCAACGCTGCGCAGAGCGCGGATATCCTCCACGGTATGGGTGCGGCTGTGGAAGGCGTGGGCATATCGGTCAGTGCGCACTCCCGCCTGCAGGATGAGGGGGAAAGCCTCTCTGTCGCAGCCCTCCAGCGGATCTAAGTAGGCAGGCAGAGGGTCGAGGTCGCTGTGGATGGCTATAGTCTCAGACCAAAGCTCATATTTGCCGCTGGGTGTGGGGAAACCATTCTCCAAGGGCTTGGGCGGGGCGAAGTGAGGAATTGCTGCGGGCTTTTTCTCCCTGCGCAGCTGCTCAAGGCTTATTCCCGTACCTTCAAGAAGGAAGCTTCGGCACGCATCAGCACCGCCTCTAAAAAGCTCATCCTCTATTCCCAGAGCCTTTGCAAGCCCAAGTATGATCTCCTCGTCGCTTTTGCTCTCCCCTACGCTCGCGATGGCTGCATCCACCCAAAGTAGCTTGGAGTCCATGCAAACCTCCGTCAGCTGCTCGCGCTCATAGGAGACGCTGACGGGCAGCACTATGTCCGCATACTTTGCGCTGTCGCTGAGCCATATATCGCAGTCCACGAAAAATTCCGTCTTGCGGAGGGTTTCAAACATTCCCTCGCTATTGGGAAACATACGGGCATTCATGCCAAGAGCGAAAATTGCTTTCAGTTCCCCTCTCTCCACCGCTGTGGGAAATTCCATCGCCTGGCATTCGTCAAGCAAGGCATTCCAAAGAGGAAATTTCTCCGCGCCTATGCGCTTATCCGTGGGCAGCTCCACGGGGTGCGCCATCTCGAAGTTGCGGAACGGAGTTTCAATATGTCCGTTGCTGCGAAGAATACCTTTGGGCAAATTGCCGCCCTTGCGTCCGTAGCAGCCGCAGATCGCGCAGAGAGCGCTCCATGCTCTTATGGCGGATACGCCGTTGCGGTGGTGAATGAGTCCCGTGAAGCCCTCAAGAAGGCTCATAGGCAGATTATCGGCGATGAACCTTGCTGCCTTTTTCAGTTTTTCCGCCTCAATGCCGCAAATCTCCTCAACTTTTTCGGGAGTGAACTCCATGGCGCGAGCTTTATAATGCTCATAGCCATGAACATGTTCTTCAATATATTCCTCATCCGCTTTGCCCATAAGGATAAGTTCCCGGGCGAGGCCATAGGCGAGAGCGACGTCCGTACCGGGGCGCAGTCGCAGGTGGATGTCGGCATATTTTTCAATATCGGGGCTGAGGTAGGGGTCAATAGCTACTATTTTCATGCCCCTTTTGGCGGCAGCCTTGGCAGGAGGGAGGAGTCTGCCCCTTGCCGTTGCAAGCAAAACCCCCGCATTGGTATAGTCGGGGGAAGACTGCATGCCTGTGTCGCAGATGTTGCCTATTATGGCGGCGCGGTGGCAGGAGCTGGACTCCGTGGCATAGTTGACGCTGCCGAATAGGGTCGCAAGGCGGCGAAGCATGGGACGATACCATTTTGTATATCCGGAGAAAAAGGCAACACTGTCCGCCCCATTTTCATCGCGGATTGCGAGAAGTTTTTCGGCAATTTCCTTGAAGGCTTCCTCCCAGCTTATTGCCTCGAAGCGGCCTTCGCCCTTTTCGCCCACTCGGCGCAGAGGGGTGGTCATACGGTCGGCGCGATTGCGGTAAGCACCGCCCAGCGCACCTTTCACGCACATATTGCTGCAATTTTCAAAGCCTTCCTCCTTCACGGGGCGGACGGCCACTATCTCTCCGTCTTCTATGCACAAATCAACAACGCAGCGTCTGGAGCATATTCCGCAGGCACTTCGGCGCATCTCCATTTCCATATCCTCATCTGCCCTTCACCATTTTTTCTTATTTTACCATAAACAGTAATTTTTTCGCAATCATTATACGCGTCCGCTTGGGTATAATAAATCTGACCCATAAAGCTTAAAGGAGGAAAAAATATGTGCGGATTTATTAAAGGTATGGGCGCAGGCATGATTTTGGGCGTCTGCGTGGGCGCAGGTCTTTCCATGGATAAGCGCCGCAGCAAGAAAATGGTCTATCGCGCCGTCCGAAATATGGAAAATATGATGGATAAAATGGCCGACGCCGTAGGAATGTGAGAAAAAATTTAAAAAAACTTAAAAAAGTTTAAAAAAACTCTTGCTTTTTGGTTTGTGGTGTGCTATTATTCTCTAGCACGAATTGGTATGCGCTCTTAGCTCAGCTGGATAGAGCGTCTGGCTACGGACCAGAAGGTCAGGAGTTCGAATCTCTTAGGGCGTGCCAAGCAAAACCTTGCAATTGTAAGATTGCAAGGCTTTTGTATTTTTAAATCTATATTCCGCCGGTCACAACTTGTGTCCGCGGGACATAAGAAAAGAGCAGACGGATTTTCCGTCTGCTCTTTTCTTATGTAAGTTTTAGAACATTTCCTTGCTCATGCGGTCGATTTCTGCGTTGACCACATCATAAGCGCCGAAAACGGTCATGGGCATACCTGCGGTGAGGCAGGGGATGAAGCTGTGCTTGCCGCACTTTCTGCATGCGCGCTCAACTTCTGCCTTTACGAGTTCAGGAGTCCAGCCGGGAACGTCGAGGAGGCGGGTTTCGATTTCGCCCATGAAGGTGATCTGGCCGCCGAATTCTTCGATGAGGCTGGGGAT
>JAZQVC010000029.1:0-14918 GCA_045631645.1 Oscillospiraceae bacterium | reverse complement strand
GACCACACCCACACCTCCCCCTGCAGTTGATCCCACTCCCACTCCTCCCCCCGCAGTAACTGAAGTTCCCGGTGGCGAGGGCTAAACAAAAATGACAAAGAGCCAACCTTTCAAAGGTTGGCTCTTTTTTCATATAAACATTATGACCGCCGCCAAGGCAAGCTGGAAAAGCAGTATGAGAGGGAAGCCTACAGTGAAGCTTTTATGCTTGGTCTTATGGCGGAAAAGGTAAATGCCTGCAATTCCGCCTATACTTCCGCCCAGTATTGCGAAGAGGAATAGCTTTGCCTCCGGGATTCGCATCTTTCCTTTTTTTGCCTTGCGCTTATCTGCCCCCATCATGAAAAAGAGGCAGGCGTTGATTATCACAAGGTAGGCAAGCAATATCAAAACTGGCTGCTGCTTAATAAGGGAAATCATTTACTGCGTCCGCCCTTCTTCTGGGGGCGAGCATTTTTCTTGGCCTTGGGCTTTGCCCATCCTGCCTTATATTCGGGCTTTTTGGGCTTTTCGGGAACTTTTTCCTCCACCTTCTTGGCAGGTGCTTTCTTTCTGGGGGAATAATCGGGGCGGATGAGGCACTCCTGTCCGAAGCCTATAAGGTCTGTTCTGCCTGCTGCCTTCAGGGCAGCGATAACCGCCTGACGCTTTTCGGGGCGCTTCCACTGCAGAAGGGCTCTTTGCATGGCCTTCTCGCCGAAGGATTTTGCAACATAAACCTCTTTCATAGTGCGGGGGTCAATGCCCGTATAATACATGCAGGTGGAGATAGTGCCGGGGGTGGGGTAAAAATCCTGCACCTGCTCGGGCTGACGATGGCGCTTATTGAGATATTCAGCCAGCGCAACCGCATCCTGCAATGTGCAGCCGGGGTGGCTGCTCATCAGATAGGGCACAGCAAACTGCTTCTGCTCATAGCGCTGGTTGAGGCGCTGATATTTATCAAGGAACTTTTCATAAACTGCCACATGGGGCTTGCCCATATAGTCCAGCACTCCATCCACGCAGTGCTCGGGAGCAACGCGAAGCTGACCGGAGATATGATATTTTACAAGTTCGGAGAAAAACTCGCTGTTTTCCTCCTGCAGCATATAGTCATAGCGGATACCGGAGCGGATGAAGACCTTTTTCACTCCGGGGATGGAGCGCAAGCGGCGCAGCAGCTTCAGGTATTCGCTGTGGTCGGGGTCAAGGTTGGGACAGGGGGTGGGGGCGAGGCAGTTTCTCTTGCACATGCCGTCTTTAAGCTGCTTTTGGCAGCTGGGATGGCGGAAGTTTGCGGTGGGGCCGCCAACATCGCTGACATAGCCCTTGAAGTCGGGGCAAGATGTGAAGGCTTCGACCTCGCGGACAACGGAGTCTATGCTGCGGCTTGTTACCATTCTGCCCTGATGGAAGGCAAGGGCGCAGAAGTTGCAGCCACCGAAACAACCTCGGTTATGGGTGACGGAAAAGCGCACCTCTTCAATGGCGGGAACGCCGCCCATATCCTCATACATGGGGTGATACCAGCGTGCATAGGGGAACTCGGCAACGGTGTCCAAACCCTTGCTGTCCAAAGGCAGCTGAGGGGGCGTGACAACCAAGGTTCTGTCTCCGTGGTTTTGGAGCAGGGCTCTGCCCCTTATGGGGTCATGTTCATCATACTCTATCTTGGTTGCCTGAGCATAGAAGCGTGGAGAATCGCAGCATTCATCGAAGCCCGGCACTTCAAGAGCCTCAAAGGGGCAAACTTCGGGGGTCTTGGTCATATATGCGGTGCCGCGAACACCCGTAATCTCGGAAATGGGGGTCTTTTTCTTCAGCAGGGCAGCAACTTCCAGTGTTGCGCGCTCGGCCATGCCGTATATGAGCAGGTCAGCGCCGCTATCCACAAGAACGCTGCGGCGAACCTTATCGTCCCAATAGTCATAATGGGCAAAGCGGCGCAGGCTTGCTTCCAGACCACCTATGATAATGGGGGTGTCGGGAAAAGCCTCCCTCGCTCTGTTGGCATAGACAATGCTTGCGCGGTCGGGGCGCAGACCCATTTTCTTTCCGGGGGAATAGAAATCCTCGCTGCGGCGCTTTTTGGCAGCGGTGTAGTGGGCAACCATGCTGTCCAGATTGCCGGCGGAAATCATAACGCCCAGTTTGGGTCTACCCATGGCGAGAAAATCCTCGGCGCTGTGCCAGTCGGGCTGGGCAAGAAACGCCACGCGATAGCCTGCGTTTTCAAGGAGGCGGGCTATAAGGGCGCTGCCAAAGGTGGGGTGATCCACATAGGCGTCACCGCTGACGATGAGGAAGTCATACCACCACCAGCCGCGAGAAATCATATCGTCTTTTGAAACAGGGAGAAAATCAAGATTTGTCATAAGTGCGTCATCCTTTTAAATATCAAGGGATTTTTTGATTGGGTTTTATGTAGAATCCAAAAAGGGTACGAGGTACACCGCCCGCGGCGCCGAACAGGCGCCTTGGCGCAGCAGCGTCCCGAGCGGAAATCGAGGGGAAATCCATAGTTTTGGGAGGCCGATTATGTGGCACATTGCTGTTTCTCCCTCCGCACTGAGGGAGTTTCCAAAGAGGGGGGGTACATCCCCTCTTTGGCCTGTTTTTCTTTCAATATTCTTTTTGCTGGCACAAAAAGAATATTGCCGTCGGAGACATTGTGAGGAAGGCTCCTCACCCAATCCCTCCGGCCATTCGGGCCACCTCCCTTTGCAAGGGAGGCATTAAAGCTTCACATCCGCTCGATTTCGCCGAAGTACCAGCCGCTTACTCCTTTATGCTTTACGAAGTAGCCGCGGCTTGTTTCTTCAACAACGGACACAATATCCCCTTTTTTCAGGGGCAGGACATAGTCGGTGCAGTCATTGACCTCGCAGAAACGACCATCTCCATAGAGGTATTTTGTGAGAATATCCATTTCATAGCCCGTGCGGACATGGCGGCAGTGGGAAAACTCTTCTCCCCTCCGGAGCACCTCCACCATTGCATCGCCCCAGCGAATATACCAGCTTTTTTCGGAAGATGACTGATCTCCCTCCACTCGGGCAAGGGGAAAGCTGTCATAAGCAAGGAAGGAAAAATCGAAGCTGCCCGCTTCGGGAATTATCAGGGCATTGAGCTGACCATCGTCTTTAAGCACGCAGCCTCCGTCTATGGAAATTATCTTTTTTTCGAAGTTAAATACGGGATTTGCCTCAACGGTATCCTCATGATAGAGCATCACAGGCCAGTGGCCAACAATTGTCCAGCGCTCCTGCGCTTCTCCGAGCTGGGAAAAGCGCTCATATTTCATATAATTCCACGCGTCACCCTTTTCTTCGGGTATGCCGCCATGGACAAAAACATAGTCCCCTGTATCAACCACAGTTGGGAGAGCGCGGAGAAAATCCATTTCTCGGCTATACTCGCTGAGAACCCTTTCGCGAAAAGCCTCATAGTCCATATCGGGAGAAAACTCTATTCCCATTTCGGCGCACATCTGGCGTCCCAGAGAATATTTTTTGCGCTCCATATAAGGCAGCACGCTTGCTGCCCCTTCGCCAATTTCTCCGTCAATAAGAGGAGCCCAAATATCGCAGTTGCCGCAGAGGGTATAAACGCTGTATTTTTCGCTGAGAGCCATGATATATCGGAGAGTATCCAGACTTCGAGGGCCTTTTTCCGTAAAATCCCCCAGAATGAAGAGAATGTCGGACTCATTAAAGCGCAGCTTTTCAAGCAATCCCTCCAGATAGGGGAGATTGCCGTGAATATCCGATATGGCGATTATCCGCCTGCCCTTTGGCAGAGTCAGATGTTTTATACGCTCTTTCATTTTATATAAGCTTTTCCATTACATCCAGCGCTCCGAAGCAGCCTTCGGAAGAGCCGATTTTCTTAAAGCCGTTTTCCGTATAGAACTTTACCGCAGCTGTGTTTTCAGGGAAAACGCTGAGGCGGATGCTCTTATAGCCCATGCGGCGGAACACGCTCACTGCGTGACCCAAAAGCTGAACGCCCAGTAGGCTGCGGCGGTAAGCCTCCTTCACGCAGCAAAGGCATATCCAGCCATAGCCCTCCGCTTTTCCGCGGCAGGTATCAAGCTCTGTGAGACCGACAACCTCGTCTCCTCTTACTATAACGGCAAGGCTGCGGGGGTCTTCTTCGCAGTGGCGGCAGGCGCTTTCCAGATAAAGCTCCGGACAGAAGCCTTCAAGGCTGCCGTGAACTGCCATCCATGCCTCAGAATAAAACTCCAGATAGGTATCGGGGTCTTTCTTGGGGTCAACAAGGCAAAATCTCACATTGTCCGCGTCATGAAGCCCCGGCTTGCGCCACCAACTCTGTCGCGCAAAGGTGCTGAGTTCGCCCTCAAGATGGCTTGCGTCGTTATAGAAAACCACCTTTATATCCTCGCCCTCAACCTCGATAAGGCTGACGGCGGTATTGTCTCCATGGGGAATGCTGCGAATATTGTTTGAGGGTATATTTAAAATATAGCTGAGAAGGGTGCGTATTGCCATGCCATGGCTGATGCAGGCAATAGTCTGACCCTCATGGGCGGCGGCAAGGCGCAAAATTGCGGAAACCATGCGCTTTTTCAGTCCGCCAAAGCTCTCCGCTCCCTCTGCGCTCCATGCTTCGGGATCATCATTGAAAGCGATCATTGCTTCGGGATAATCATAACTGAGATTGCCCCAGGGAACATCCTCCCACTTGCCAAGGCAAACTTCCCGAAGCTGGGGCTCAAGATTCAGCTTCAGGTCATGATATTTGGTTATAGCCCCTGCGGTTATTCTCGTGCGGCGCAGGTCGCTTGAATAAAGGGCGTCCAGATGAACATCCTTAAAGCGCTCAGCAAGGGCAGCTATCTGACGGTGGCCTTTTGCGGTTATATCTGCTTCATAATGTCCCTGTGCGCGGCGGTAAAGATTTCCCTCCGCTTCACCGTGGCGTATAAGATAAATTCGTGTCATAAATTTCTCCGTTGCAAGGCGCAGGCAGGGGGTCTGTTGACTAAAAAATGCCTGCGGAGTATAATAAAAGTCTATTTTGATTGTATCTTATTTTTATTCAATTAACAAGTTATTTTGGAGGCGGCATTGAAAGCAAAACTTCCCTCTCCTCTCCCTCGGCGCGGAGTTATCATCTCCGGTGCCCACGGCATGGGCAACATAGGCGACGAAGCGGCTCTCAGCGGAATTTTGTCCGATTTGAGGAGTCTCGACCCCTCCATGCCCATCTGTGTGCTGAGCCGCAATCCCAAAGAAACCGCCGCAAAGCACGCGGTGGAATCTCTCCATAGCTTCAACCTCCCCGCCCTTTGGAAAGCTCTTCGCTCCTGCGCCCTTTTCATCAGCGGCGGCGGCACACTTATTCAGGACATTAGCTCCACCCGAAGCCTTCTTTACTATCTTTTCTGTCTTCGCCTTGCGAAAAAGCGCGGCTGCTCAGTTATGATGTACGGCTGCGGCATAGGCCCGCTCCGCAAGAAAGCTAACCGCAAAAAGGCCGCGAGAATCATAAATTCCTCCGTTGACGCCATCACTTTGCGGGAAGAAGAATCCCGCGAGACCCTTCGCTCGCTCGGCATAAGCTCTCCCGAAATAGTCTCCGCCACCGACCCCGCCCTTTTCATCGAGGATATAAACCAATCTTATCTCCGCTCTCTTATGCAAAAGTGTGGCCTTGAAGAAGGGGAAAATTATATTTGCTTTTGCCTTAGACCTTGGGGGGATTTTCCCCGAAAGGCAGAGCTTTTTTCCCGCGCCAGCGATTATGCTTATGAAAAACATGGGCTCAAAAGCGTGTTTCTCCCCATGAACGCCCAAGAGGATTCCGCTTTCGCCGCAAAAGTGGCAGAGCTATGCAAATATTCTCCAGTTATAATCAAAGAGCGCTTTTCCGCCAAGGAAACCGCAGGGCTCATCTCCAAAATGAATATGCTCGTAGGCGTGCGCCTTCACGCCCTTGTTTTCGCAGCAAAAAATGCAGTGCCCACAGTTGGCATAAGCTATGACCCCAAAGTTGCCGCATTTTTGAAATATATAGGCCGCGGCAATTTTGCAGCTGCCAACGCCCTTACGGAAACGAAGCTTTTTGAAATGATAGACTCTGCCGCAAAGGCTCTTCCCGAAGCTTCAGCATTCCCCACGGAAAAAATTCTCTCCCTGAAAAACACAAGCCGCGACATCGCCGCGAAACTTTTATCTAAAATAAAATAAGGACGCAGCAAAAATTATGCTGCGTCCTTATTATTTTGCTGAATTTATATTTCCCAGCCTTTCAGGAAGCGGATGAAAAACTCCACGCCCTCAGCAAGAGAGTCCACAGAAACATTTTCGTCCACAGCATGGCAGCTTGCCATCTGGACATCGGTCATTCTCACGGGAGAGAAGCGCAGGGCGTTTTCGCTTATGGCGTGGTAATGGCGGCAATCAGTTCCACCCATGATAACATAGGGGGAAACTCCGCAATCGGGATAATGCTGGCGGATGCACTTGCAAAGATACGCATATTCCTTCGAAGCGATGTTCGAAACAGGGGAAGCATCTCTTTTTGTCAGAACTTCAAGCTTCAGATCATACTTATCCGCATACTTTTTCAAAACTTTGAGGCTTTCCTCGCAGTTTTGATGAACACTCGGTCTTAAATTCGCCACAAGATAAGGCTCGTTGGGGATAACATTGGGGGCATCGGAGCCTTCCATCATGGTGAAGCAGCAGGTTGTTGCCAAAATTGCCTCACCAAAGGGGGAGATGCGGGGCATCACCTTTTTGAGAACGCCGCGGAAAAGCCAGAGATTTCCCAAAATCATTCTCAAGCCGAAGTTGAAAGAAGGCGCCATTGCGGCAAACATTGCTTCGGTTTCGGGTATAAGCGCTTTGCGGAAGCCTCTGCGGCGCTCAACTTCCGCCGCGAAGGCAAAGAGCCTTGCCGAAGGGGTGTTTCTTGGGGGAGTGCTGGAATGGCCGCCCTTGCCCGGGGCGCTTATTTTAACATCCATATAACCCTTTTCGGTGAATCCTATCACCGCATAGGGTCTATCCATTCCCGAAACGGCTCCTTCCATAACGGCGCCACCCTCGTCAAGCACTATGGCAAAGGTTATTCCTCTTTCCTTAAACCATTCAACCGCCATGGCTGCGCCTGCGCCGCTGGATTCCTCATTGATGGAATATTCAAGATAGACATCGCATTGGGGCACGAAGCCCTCGGCCAGAAGGCGCTCCACCGCCTCCAGCTCCACAAGCATGGTGCTTTTGCAGTCCATAGCGCCGCGTCCATAGATGCAGCCATCCTCTTTAACCGTGCCGCTGAATGCGCCAACGCTCCAGCCATCGTCGGAGGCCGGGACAACATCCTGATGACCCATCAGCAAAATGGGCTTTGCGCTGCTGTCTTTTCCCTTCCATCGGTAGATAAGGTTGCCGCCGAGAAGGGTTTTTTCAAGATTTTTATGAATGAGAGGGAAAATCCTCTCCATTTCCTCATGAAGACGGTAAAACTCACTGAGATCCTCGTCCTCATTTTTGGAAACGGTGGGAACTCGAACCATTGCCCCCAGCTTTTCTGCGCAGGCTTTTTCAAGCTCCGCGTTGGGAACATAGCTTCTCTCGGGGCGCGGAGGGGCTTTCAGCGCCGCAGTGCGGATAAGCACCACAGCGGCAAGAAGCACAAGCGCTCCGACTATGATGCAGGCAACTATCATTATGCTGCCTCCCTTGACTTATCCATCTCGGCCATTTCCTTTTCGATGGGATGGAAAATAACAACCGCCAGCATGGCAACGGCAAGAATTGCAGGAACCCATCCCAGCAGAGCGCAGATGGTGTTGATTGCGGCAGGGGGCTGGGTTGCAATTTCCGCATCAAAGCCCGCAAGGGCAAGAGCGCCCGTCATGGCCAGATTTGCGGCAGCCTTTGCCAGCTTTGCTGCCAGATTATCACCGGTGGAAACAAGGCTGTCTATGCGTCTTCCGCTCTGCCACTCGATCAGGTCGGAAATATTGTTGCGGTTAGTATTGAACATAACAAAGGCAATGCTCATAGAATAAGCAACCGTGAAGCCATTCATATAAATGGCACCCATGGAGTAAGGATTGATGATAAACCAGATTTTGCCCAGAATATAAATTATCGCAGCGGAAATCATGGTCTTGCGTCTTCCAAGGCGCTTATCAATGGGTATGCTCAGGAAGGTGAACAAAATGCTTGCCGCCAGATACATGGCCATCAGGGGGGTGGAAGCCGCGGAAGAGCCTATGATATAGGTGGCATAATAGTTAAGGGTGCTCATAATGAGCAGGTTGAGAATATTATAGCAGACTATATAGAGGGTGTTCATAACCCAGCTGCGGCTGCCAAGAAGCATTTTTGCAACTTCTTTGACGCTCAGCTTGCTTTCATCCTCGCTGATCTGCTTAACTCTCTCACGGGTGGTGAAATAGTGAACAAGGCTGCCGATTATGCACACAAGACCCATCACCATTGCCGCATAGAGAAATGCACGCTTTCCGGGATCGCCGGCAAGGATGTTGCCCGCTGCGTCCAGACCGCCAAAAAGTCTCAGCAGAGGATAAAGAGCCACGCCGCCTATGCCCGAACCAACGCATCCGCCCAGATTGCGGGCAACATTGATTGCGCGGCGGTCAGTATCCAGATTTGTTGCAAGGCTGCCCATGGAATTATAGGGAATTGCAACAAAGGTGTTGAAAAGCTCGAAAAGGAAGTAAATCACCATAGCAATCGCCAGCTTCAGCGCATAGGCCACATTGAAGCAGGTGAACATCAGCACAGTGGTCACCGCCCAGGGCACAGCGCACCAAATGGCGAAAGGTCGGCACTGCTCACCGTTTTTGAAGCGGTGATTAACTGCCCAGTATCCCACAAGAGGGTCGTTGATAGCATCCCATACCATACCAACGCCGGTTATAAGACCTGCGTGGAAAACGGAAATGCCCATAACGTTGGTCAGGAAAAACAGATAGAAAAGGTCTTTGAAGTTGAAAACAACATTACTGGCGGTAGAAAATGTTCCAAAGCCGAATTTTTCCATAAAACCTATTCTTTTGATGGGGGATTTTTCTTTCATATTCTTATCCCTTCTCTCTTGGATTTCCCTCAGTATAGCACAAGCATTTTTAATCTGTCAAAAATTGTTAAAAAGTCTGGAAAAGCGCTCTCCGCCGTGGTAGAATATGCCCTCGGATAAGATTAAATCACAAAGGAGATTTTTCCTTGAATAAAATAAAAAAGTTTATTAAAAAAGAGCCAGTGCTCTGCGTTTCCGCCCTTGCTGCGGCAGTAAGCTGCTTTTTCGTCAAGCCCGACGCCCTCTATCTTGAATACATCGACCTGCGCACCATCGCCCTTCTCTACTGCCTTATGGCGGCGGTCGCAGGCTTCGGCAGGGCGGGCACTTTCGCATTTCTTGCCCATAAGCTTTGCATTCGCTCCAAAAGCGCCCGCGCATTGACCTTCGTTCTCGTGGGACTTTGCTTTTTCTCAAGCATGCTGATAACAAACGATGTAGCTCTTTTGACCTTCGTTCCCTTTGCCATTGCGGTTTTGGGCACAGCGGGAAAAACCAAGCTCATCCTCCCCGTTGTTGTCCTCCAGACTCTGGCTGCCAACTTGGGCAGCATGCTCACTCCCCCTGGCAACCCCCAGAACATCCACCTCTTTTCCCATTATTCCATGGGAATGGGAGATTTCCTCGCCGCCACCGCGCCAATCTGCCTGATAAGCGCAGTTTTGATCGCCCTGCTGTGCCTTTTCCTAAAAAGCGAAAAGCTTGAGGTGAACATCGGTGAAACTCCCATTTTGCGCATCCGCGGACTCGTCTTCAGCGCAGCGCTCTTCCTTTTGAGTATGCTTGTTGTCTTCCGCGTTATTGAATGGTTTGTTCTTCTGCCGCTTTTCATTGTTCTTTGCCTTATCTTTGATCGCCGTCTTCTCATAAAAGCGGACTTCATGCTTTTGCTCACTTTCTGCTGCTTCTTCATTTTCGTTGGCAACATTGGCCGCATCGAAAGCGTCCGCGCCCTCCTTTCGGAGGCCATTGCAGGCAGAGAGATGGTTCTCGGCGCCTTGCTCAGTCAGGTAATCAGCAATGTTCCCGCCGCGGTGCTGCTCTCCGGCTTCACCGAAAACGGCAGGGATTTGCTCATCGGCGTGAATATCGGCGGTCTCGGCACTCCCATTGCAAGCCTTGCAAGCCTCATTTCCATGAAAATCTACGCTTCCGGCGGAAAAGGCAGCAACGGAAAATTCCTGAAGCTTTTCTTACCCGTAAACTTTGTCCTGCTAGCAATAATGCTGCTTATAGCAAAGCTTATATATTGAATAAGAAGGCGATGCCATAGCATCGCCTTCTTATTTTGCGGTGCAAATGCTACCTTCCCCAAGGGGAAGGCTTTGGCGGCGCGCCGAGTCATCGCGCCCTACGGAGGGTGGAAATAGGTGGCGCGATGGTCAGCCGGTTTCGTAGGGGTCGGCGTCCCCGACGCCCCAAAGAATAACACCTCATCCGTCTGCCCTTCGGGCAAGGAGAAGGCGGTGAAACCTCTCCGTCTTCGCTTTGCGAAGCCACATCCCCTGATAGGGGAGGCTTTGGTGGGCGGACACATCGGTCCGCCCCTACAATCATAACGAGGTGAAATCCCGGTGGCGCCGAACAGGCGCCAAAAGGCAGCAGCGTCCTGAGCGGAAAACGAGGGAAGCACACTAAGGTTTAGGCGCTTATTATGTGGCACGATGCCATTTCCACCTCTGCACCGAGGGGTGTTTCCAAAGAGGGGGCTTTCTGCGCCCCCTCTTTGGTGGACTTTTCTTTCCATATTCTTTTCGTCCACACGAAAAGAATATGGCCGTCGGAGACAATACGAAAAGACAATCCCTCAGTCAGCTTCGCTGACAGCTCCCTTTACACAAGGGAGCCTTCAAACACCTCATCCGTCTGCCCTTCGGGCAGCCACCTTCCCCAAGGGGAAGGCTTTGAATATAAAAAAGGCTGTACCCGAATTGGGTACAGCCTTTTTATGTACTTATAAGCTTTGGGGAAATTAGGCCTTAGCCATCTTTTCCTTGAGAGCAGCCATCTTTTCTGCCTTTTCAGCAGCTTCCTCAGCAGAGGGCTTGAAGATCAGGGAGAATACGATGGTAGCGACAACAGCAACAGCAGCTGCTGCGTAGGTCTCGGTTACGCCTGCGATGAGGTAAGAACCGGTGATGAGCTTGATAGCAACCCAGCCGATAGCAACGATACCGGTAGCCCACATGGACCAGATGGAAGCGCGCTGAGAAGCGATCTTGGTGTAGATACCGAAGAGGATGACGATGAAGAGAGCGCCGCGGAGAGAGTAAGCAGCGTAAACAAGGTCAAGAACTGCGGAAGCATTAACAAGGCCCATAGCTGCAACGCAGCAGATGATGCCGGAGAGAGCGGTGGTGAGACGACCCATGCGGAGAACCTGAGCGTCGGTAGCATCCTTCTTCAGAACGCCCTGATAGATGTCCTTGGTGAACATGGTACCAGCGGAGAGGATGATGGGGGAAACGGTGGAGAGAATTGCAGCCAGGAGGGATGCAAGGATGAGACCGCCAGCCCAGCCGGGGAGGTTCATCATGAGGGTGAAGAGAGCCTGCTTTGCGTCGGTGACGTTTACGCCGTCAAGACCCAGCAGGTTGCCGTTGAAGGAGAGAACCTTAGCACCCATACCGAGGAGAGCGGTAGCAAAGCCGAAGGGAGCAACAACGAAAGCGGTGATGATGCAAGCCTTCTTTGCGGTGGGAACGTCCTTGGAAGCGAGAACGGGCTGGATACCGGCCTGAGCGGTGCAAGCACCGAAGAGGGAAGCGATGATCCAGGAAGAAACCTTGGAGCCACCGATGGTGAACATGTTGAAGTAGTTGGTGCACTTGTCGCCCAGCTCTGCGCCGTTGGCAAGAGCGTCAGCCTCAACAGCGTGGATACCGGAAACGAACTCGCTCCAGCCGCCCAGCTTGCTTACGACCATGACAACACCGAGGATAGCGCCGGCGTACATGACGAAGAGGTGGAGGGTGTTGGTAGCAGCAACAGCCTTCATACCGCCTGCGAGAGTGTAGACGATGAAGATAACTGCGAAGATGATGCAGGTGACGTTGAAGTCAAGGCCGAGAATGGCAACGCCGAGCTTACCTGCAGCGACCATCTGGGAAAGACCAACAGCCAGCATAACGAAGATCAGCAGAGCGGAAGAAACGGTGCGAGCCTTTCTGCCGAAGAACTGCTGGATGATGCCGGGAACGGTAACGGAGTCAACGCAACGGTAGAGCTTTGCAAAGCAGAGACCCAGGAACATGGTACCAACTGCGTTAGCAATGGTGTACCAAGCGCCGGAGAGACCGTAGTTGAAACCGTATTCGGAAACACCGGTGGTTGCGGTGCCGCCGAGCCACTCACCGGTGGAAGCGCAAACGATAGCCAGAAGGCCCATCTGTGCGCCAACGAAGGAGTCAGCGCCCTTGCTCTTGCGGCCGGAGAGAACACCGATGAGAACGGTGATGACGAAGTAGATAATAATGACTATAAGCTGAGTAGACATTTTTAATCGAATCCTCTTTCTTTTCGCAATATTTTATTTTTTCTTATTTCGTACCATCGACGAACAAGTGACAGCATAGTGTGTCAGGGGGCTGCTGCCCCTTGGTCATCGATGGTCTTCTACGGATGTTTGTTGTCCCGAAGCAGCGCCCGAAAGAATTTCGGACACTGCTTCGGTTTATGGTCGGCGGGAGCAAGCCCCCGCCCTACGGCTACACCATAAGGTCGAGAGATTTTGCCCATACATGATGGCGAGAGATTTTGTGTCGCACCAAGGCGTGGGCGCGCAGGAATACTTTCTTGTATTTCAAGCGTTCACAACGCGGGTACGGCGCAAAAGATCCGGCATCACACGGGGTCAGCCATGAACTTCTTAGTTACATTGAAGATCTCGAAGAGCTGCTTATCGCGCTTTGCCTTGAGAGCTTCCATGTCAACGCCTTCGTAGCTGTAGAAGCCTTCGCCGGTCTTGATACCAAGCTTGTTGGCATCAACGAGGGTCTGAAGGGTGGTGGGAGGATTATCCCACTGGGGAGCTGCGTAGGACTTGTTCTTGAAGTTATTGAAGGTCATGTCAACGCCGCCGAAGTCCATGCGCTTGCAGAGACCGAGGACGCATGCACGGGGGATGAAGGAAGCCTTGGCAGCAAGGTCAATAGCCTCAGCATCGCAGTAGCCGCCATCGAGGAGGAAGAAAACTTCCTGGTTGAGGCACTGCTGGAGACGGTTGACGATGTAGCCCTTGATGAACTTCTTCATGAAAACAGCGGTCTTGCCGCAGTTGTTGAGCATGGTGACAGCGATGTCAGCGTACTCCTGGGGAGCAGACTCGCTCTTGACAACCTCAACGAGAGGAATGACATGAGGAGGAGCATACCAGTGGCAGATGATCATCTGGGGGAGGAGCTGCTCGGGAACAACTTCGAAGATGTTCAGAGCAGAGGTGTTGGAAGCGATGATGACATCGGAGGGAACGCATGCTGCCAGCTGAGCATAGAGAACTTCCTTAGCGTCACGCTTTTCAACGATGGTCTCCTGGATGAAGTCGGCGCCTGCAACGGCCTCTTCAACGGTGAGTGCGAAGCTGACACGATTGAGGATAGTCTCCTTGCTCTCGGTGAGCAGGCCTTCCTCTTCAAAGGTGTCCAGCTGGCTCTTCAGAGAAACGAGAGCCTTGTCGCGGGTGGATTCGCTGCGGGTCCACATGGTGACCTCGTAGCCGCCCATTGCATAGGTCTGAGCAATTCCGGGGCCCATGGTGCCGGCGCCCAGAACGGCAATCTTTTTGATATCAGCGAGAGTTTTCATTTAAAACTATCTCCTTATTCCGTGGGTTTTTAATATCTTTACGTGCATCTTGCCCCACAAAAGGCTTGTGAGGCAAGATTGAGTAAACTGAATTAAACCGTTAGGCGGTCAGCTTATGTATTCATAAATCAAACCGACTTTCGGCAGAAGCTTTTGGCTTCTTAACTTACCACTGGGTGCCCTCTTCCCAAGCAACGAGACGGACGAAACCGCCGTCAGCAGCTTCGCAGCGGAAGGGGAATGCAGCGATGGTCATGCGCTTGCCGGTGATCTCATCGATGTCACCGCCGGCGTTCTCAACAGCGATAACACCGTGCTGGCCATAGAGTCTGTGGCAGGGCTCATAGTCGGGATAGTCAACGTCGATGTCACGGCCGGTAGCCAGCTTGTAGTTGTTGGCGAGCCAGGGCATCTGCTCACGAGCGGGGCAGTGCCATACGACAGAGTCGGATGCGCCGTAGGTACCGGAGATACCCTTGATCTTCTTTTCGAACATCAGCCACTTTGCCAGCTCGGGACCGTTACCAGCATAGTAGTTGTAGTACTTATCGTTGTTCTTTCTCCAGTAGTGATGGAAACCGGTGTTGAGGATAACCCAGTCGTTCTCGCGGATCTCAAGGCCGTCCTTATCGAGAGCTGCCTGAACATCTTCGGGAGTGATGATGTGCCAGATAACGCCCTTCTTGTCGGGAGTCTCAGCCCACTCGCCCATGCGTGCGGGATCGCCTTCAGCAGCGTTGAAAGCCTTCTCGAACTCTTCAGCCATCCAGCGAAGGTCTACGATAACGCCGGAACCGATGCAGTGCTCCAGGGGGAGCTCAGCGAGGGTGTAGCCGTAACGTGCGCGATCAACCTCTTCCTCGTGGAGGGTGTGGTTGGGAGCGTCGCAGTGGGTACCAGCATGGAGGGTACCGGTGTAGGTGCAGGTTCTCTTGTGGAAACGCTCGAGATACTGGCCGCGGGGGAAGTTCAGGTCAGAGCGGGCGCCGGGGAAGGGCCACAGGGGGGTATCCCAGCCCCAGGGCATGGAGAGGTCCCAAATCTTGGGC
>JAZQVC010000028.1:0-22468 GCA_045631645.1 Oscillospiraceae bacterium | reverse complement strand
CTAAGCTGTTGAAATCATTCATTGAAAACTATCTCATAGCTTCAAATCTCAAATAGAATCTTTTATAGTTGTTATTCTTACAACTTTGTAAAAGCCCTTTTCTTTGCTGGTGCTTATTTGCATAAGCTACAAAACATAATGTTTTGTGTTCTTACAATGTTTAATTTTCAAGGTACACCGGAGAGCTTTTTGAGCTCTCGCTGTCGCCTCAGCGGCGTCAGCTTTGTTAGAATAACACACCGCAATCACTTTGTCAACACTTTTTTTCAACTTTTTTTGAAGTTTTTTAAATATTTTTTTAACCCCAAAATCTTGATTTTTTTATGGTCTAAAAGCACAAAATATCGGGATTTTCTACAGGTTTCCCCATAAATAATCCCGATACGATTGCGAATCATCAATTATTTTTGCATTGCGGCTATAGTTTTTTCAAAAAGTTCTTCAAGTTCCATTCCCAACATTTCTGCTCCTTTTGCAATCACTTCTCTGGAGCAGCCGGCTGCAAATTTCTTATCCTTGAACTTCTTTTTTATGCTCTTTGTCTCCATGCCTTCAAGTCCTGTCGGGCGCATCAGCGCAGCCGCTCCGATAAGCCCCGTAAGCTCATCAACCGCAAAGAGAACCTTTTCCATATAACTCTCAGGCGCAACATCTATGCACATTCCATAGCCATGGCTTATAACCGCACGAACCATCTCAGGATCTATATCCATACCCTCAAGCATTTCCCTTGCCTTCACGCAATGTTCCTCGGGATAGAGTTCAAAATCTATATCATGAAGAATGCCAACGCTATGCCAAAACTCAGTTCTCTCGCCACCATGCTCCATAGCGAAAGCTTTCAGAACCTTACCCACAGTTTGGGCATGTTCAATATGGAACTCTTCCTTATTATATTTTTTAATTATTTCAAGAGCTTCTTCGGGAGTTGGTATGTACGACATTTTTCAGACCTCCTTTTTTGAAGATTATAAACCCACGCCCCATAAAATTCAATATGTAGTCCCGTGGAGCCAAACACTCCGCGGGCATATTTTCAGTTCATTGTCTTGCGTCCGCGCATTCTGCTTCCGCCGCTTGCATCGTTTCCGTTTGCATCATTTCCGTTCACAGCATCGCCTACGCTATCGATAACATCGTTTGCGCCCTGTTCGATTTCACCGCCCACTTCGGGGAGCACACCGTTTTGCGCAGTGTCCTTATCGCCGATAATGCCGTTTTCATCCTGCACTACGCCGTTTTCGTCTTCGGGCTTTACAACAGCATCATTTTCGATTTCAGGGGTGGGAGTTGCATCAGCATTGGGTCTGCTGTCTCTATTGCCACAGCCCGTAAGAGCAGTTGCAAGCAGCGCGACGATAATTACACTCAGGATTATTTTTTTCATTTTTATTCCTCCAGTAAATAGGTTACAGACATATTATTTACCTTTTGGGAAATATTATTTATCTCTGAAACAGAAAATTTTGCCAAGAGCAAACCATTGGACAACATTATTTATATATTGTATAATTCCTGTATCAATTAACTTTGACCGAGGAACAGCAATGAATGCCACCACAGAAAGAAAAGCATCATCATTCACCGCATGGTTTAAACTATGCCCCATACGGCATATACTTATTATAATATTCTCCCTTATCATCGGAAGCTATTTCCTGCTGCGCAGAAACGAGGAACTGCTCAGCACCATCTCCCGATGCTTTGTCCGTCCCTGGCACCGAGCTCTCGGCACATTATCCTCCTTATTCCCCTTTTCTCTTTGCGCAGTTTTGATAGCCGCCGCAATCATCGGAGCTTTGGTTTATATTGCGTTCCAGCTTACGCACATAATTCGCCGCCGCCAGCCTTTGAAGAGGCTTTACCGCATAGTCGCCACTTTCCTGATGGCTTTCTGCGTTTTTTATGGAGGTTTCTGTGCCCTTTGGGGAATTTACTTTTATACCGCAGATTTTGAAGAGCAAAGCGGCATCCACGCCCAGCCCATAAGCACGCTCGAGCTCAAGCTAGTCACCTATTATTTCGCTCATCTTCTCAACGAGTATTCCGACGATGTATGCAGAGACGAAAATAGGCTTTTCGCGGAGGATATGGATGCAGTGTTTGACCACTCCTCCCTCCTCTACGATTCCATAAGCGAAGAATTCCCTTGCCTTGACGGAAAGCCTCTGAAAAGCAAGCCTTTTCTATTCTCAAAAGCTCTCAGTCATATGACATTTACAGGCTTTTTCTTCCCATTCACCGGCGAGGCCAATATCAACGTTGACTCCCCATCATGCATGACCGCCTCCACCATCGCCCACGAAATTGCCCACCAGCGCGGCGTTGCTCAAGAGGACGAGGCGAACTTCGTGGCCGTGCTGGCATCACTTGCCGACGGCAACAGTGTTTATTGCTATTCTTCATGCCTCATGGCATATACATACCTCGGCAACGCCCTCTATGCCGCCGACTATGACACATGGCTGAGCATCTATATGACCCTCAGCCCCGAAGTTGTTGCCGACCTCAGGCAAAACAGCAGCTATTGGGATAAATATCGCGACAGCGTTGTGAACACCGCTTCGGATGCCATATACACAGGTATGCTCCACTCCTACGGCCAGACAGACGGCCTTAAAACATACGGAAAATGCGTCGACCTGCTTGTTGCATATTATATTGACGACGCGGTCCAGTATTACAGAAAGGTTATGTAATTTTATGAAAATTGCTGTAATTGCCATTTTAACCCTTGTTCTAATTCTGCTTCTTGCAGGTTACGTTGTTTTTTCAATCGCCTGCTGGCGGCGTGTCGGCAAGGTTATGGGCTCCGGCGCGCCCAACCTCGCTCCCTATCAAGAGCAGATGGACGCGGGAAGAAACTGGTTTTTATCTCAGCATCCGGAGAAGGTGGAGATTGTTTCCTACGATGGACTCAAGCTCCGCGGTCTTTACGTAAGTCATCCCGAAGCCAAGGGCACTATAATTCTTATGCACGGTTACCGCATGGACGGCTACACAGACTTCACCTGCATCTATAAGCACTATTATGATTTGGGATATTCCCTCCTCAACGTCTTTCAGCGCGCCCACGTGGAAAGCGAAGGAGACTACATCACCTTCGGCATAAAAGAACGCTTCGACTGCCGCGATTGGTGTCTATATATCTCTGACCGCTTTGGCCCCGAGCACAAGATAATTCTCGACGGTCTTTCCATGGGTGCCGCCACCGTTCTTATGGCAGCAGGACTTGCCCTCCCCGAAAATGTCCGCGGCATAATCGCCGATTGCGGCTTCACCTCTCCTTGGGATCAGATTGCCCATCTCATGAAAGCCAAATACCACCTGCCTGTCCACCCCCTCCTCGACGTTACGGATTTATGGGCAAGAATTATGGCCAGCTTCAGCCTGAAGGAATATTCCACCATTGAGGCTATGAAGACAAACCGCACTCCCATCCTTTTCCTCCATGGTGAAGCGGATGAATTTGTCCCCACTGTTTTCAGCATCCGCGCCTATGAAGCCTGCACCGCTCCAAAAAAAATCCTCACCGTTCCCGGTGCAGCCCACGGCGTAAGCTATCTCGTTGACCCCGAAGCATGTGACAAAGCCCTTGACGAATTTATAGGCAGTTTATAAAAGCAAAAAAGCTGTGAGAAGAAGTTCTCACAGCTTTTTATTTTTGGAAATTACTTATTTGGCACGATTGCGGATCTCTTCGCTAATGGAAGCGATGAATTCATCAAGAGCCACAGCGCCCTTGTCCTCGCCGCCGCGGGTGCGGACAGCAACTGCGCCTGCTTCAGCTTCCTTATCGCCAACGACCAGCATATAGGGAATTTTCTTCAGCTGAGCCTCGCGGATCTTATAACCGATCTTCTCGTTGCGCAGGTCGGTCTCGGTGCGGATACCCAGAGCCTCAAGCTTTTCTGCAACGGACTTTGCATACTCGGCGGTGCGGTCGGTGATGGGCATAATCTTAACCTGAACAGGAGCAAGCCAGGTGGGGAATGCGCCTGCGAAATGCTCGGTGATAACGCCGATGAAACGCTCGATGGAGCCGAAAACAACGCGGTGAATCATAACGGGGCGATGCTTCTCGCCGTCAGCGCCAACATATTCAAGCTCGAAGCGCTCGGGCAGCTGCATATCCAGCTGGATGGTGCCGCACTGCCAGGTGCGTCCGATGGAGTCCTCAAGATGGAAGTCCAGCTTGGGGCCATAGAATGCGCCGTCGCCTTCGTTGATGATATAGCTCTTGCCAAGCTCTTCAACGGCGGCCTTGAGAGTTTCGGTGGCGAAATCCCAATCCTTTTCGTCGCCCATGTGATCCTCGGGCATGGTGGAAACCTCAATCTGGTAGCTCAGGCCGAAGACAGAGTAAACCTCGTCAAAGAGGCGGACAACATTCTTGATCTCATCCTTCATCTGATCCCAAGTCATGAAAATATGGGCGTCATCCTGAGTGAAGCAGCGAACGCGGAAAAGACCGTGGAGAGCGCCGGAAAGTTCATGACGGTGTACAAGACCCAGTTCGCCCACGCGCAGGGGCAGGTCGCGGTAGGAATGGGGCTCGGAGGAATATACAAGCATACCGCCGGGGCAGTTCATGGGCTTGATTGCGAAGTCCACATCGTCGATAACAGTGGTATACATATTGTTCTTATAGTGTCCCCAGTGACCGCTGCGCTCCCAAAGCTGGCGGTTCATCATCATAGGAGTGGAGCACTCAACATAGCCATAGCGCTTATGAACCTCACGCCAATAGTCGATGAGGGTGTTGCGCAGCACCATGCCCTTGGGGAGGAAGAAGGGGAAGCCGGGACCTTCGTCGCGAAGCATGAAAAGGCCAAGATCCTTGCCTATACGACGGTGGTCACGCTTTTTTGCTTCTTCAATGCGCTGGAGATATGCATCCAGCTCTTCCTTCTTGGGGAAGCAGGTGCCGTAAACGCGCTGGAGGCTCTTGCGGCTGCTGTCACCGCGCCAGTAAGCGGCGTTGCAGGCGGTGAGCTTGATAGCATTGCCCTTTACGCGACCGGTGGAATCCAGATGAGGACCTGCGCAGAGGTCGGTGAATTCGCCCTGCTTATAGAAGCTGATAGTGGCATCCTCGGGGAGATCCTGAATGAGCTCCACCTTATAGGGCTCTTCCATCTCTTCCATCAGCTTGATTGCCTCCTCGCGGGGCAGTTCGAAACGCTCCAGCTTCAGCTTTTCCTTGCAGATCTTGCGCATCTCAGCTTCCAGCTTCTCCAGAATCTCGGGAGTGATGGCGAAAGGAGCATCAAAGTCATAGTAAAAACCGTCGGCAATAGCGGGGCCGATGGCCAGCTTTACCTCGGGGTAAAGTCTTTTCACAGCCTGAGCAAGAATATGGCTGGTGGTGTGGCGATAGGTATCCTTGTAAACAGGATTTTCAAAGGTATAGAGGTTTTTCTCTTCCATTTTTCGCGTCTCCTTATATCGTAAATTTTTATCAAACAAACAAAAAAGCACCTTTGAAGCCTTACGGCATCAAGGGTGCATTAATTACACGGTTCCACCTTGGTGTTTAACTCATTCGCGCTGTAACGTGCGCACACGTTCCGCTTAAATCACGGACTGCTCGGGAGTGGTTAAAAAATCCTTATTGCTTCGCAGCGGCTTTCAGCCTTATGGCCGCTGTCTCTGTACCGCAAATGGGGACACTGTCTCCGTCATTGCCTTTTATCGGGTGTATCTTATCACTTGGTCAACAAACTGTCAAGAGTATCAAAGGCTTCTATCCCAGATGATCCAGCAAATGGCATAGAGCAAAGGCTGATGGGCAAGGTAGATAACAAGGCTATTACGTCCCATGAAGGTGTACATGGGGCGTACCTTCCGCTGCAACAGCGGAAACCGCTCCCGCGTTACCTCCAGCTTTTCTCCAAGCCAAACTCCGACGACAAACAACAGCCCCCAGGGAAGCAGCGGATAATAATCGGCGCTGTAAAATCCCTCATAGATAAGCCCGAAGGGCACAAGCAGCTTTGTCTCCACATAAGCATTCTGCCCCACATAGTAGGTCACAGCAAACACAAGCGCGCAGACAAGGAAAAACCAAATTCCCTTGGGAAGCTTTCCTCCGTTTCTTGTAAAAAGGGAATAGAGAATCATCATAACGCCAATATTATGCAGCACGCCGAACTGCACCGGCATATCCATAATCCCCATCACAAGACTTACAAGCAAACCGCAGCAAAACACGATTGCACCCCTGTGGAGGCTGTTTCTCGAATAGCGCACTACCATTCCTGATATGAGCATAAAGCTGCCGACAGCGCCAAGCCGGAGAGAAAATGCCAGAGGATGATTAAGCTGCTCATAGCTTATAACACCGAATAGATAAAGATCATGGAGCACATGGTAAGCAACCATCATCAAAATAGCAAGGGAGCGCCACACATCAAGCACTTCGATACGCTTCACGGTGTCACTCCCCTTTTTGTTTTATTATATACTACTTATATACTATTCTAATATAGCCTTTTTTATACATTGAAACGGATGTTGGTAACATCTCCGTCAGCCATTACATATTCCTTTCCCTCGCTGCGGAAAAGTCCCTTATCCTTGGCGGCAGCCATAGAGCCGCAAGATTTGAGATCTTCAAAAGCCACTATCTCTGCACGGATAAAGCCGCGTTCCAGGTCGGAATGGATCTTGCCTGCAGCCTGAGGTGCCTTGGTGCCACGGGTGATAGTCCATGCTCTGACCTCGTCCTCGCCGCCGGTGAGGAAGGAGATATAACCCAGAAGATCATAGCTGGTTTTTATAAGACGATCCAGACCGCGCTGGGTGAGACCAAGCTCAGCCATAAACATCTCTGCGTCCTCAGCTTCCATACCTGCGATGTCCTCTTCAAACTTTGCGGCTACGGGCAGCACAGCAGCGCCCTGCTCAGCAGCAATGGCAGCAAGAGCCTTGTAAGCTTCGTTGTTCTCATAGTCCGCCATTCCGTCCTCGTCCAGATTGGCAACATAGATAACGGGCTTGATGGAAAGAAGACCGCCATCCTGAAGGATGTCCTTGTCTTCCTCGGTGAACTCGAAGGTTGCGGCAGGCTGTCCGTCAGAAAGATGCTCAATAAGAGCCTTGCACATTTCCATCTCGCGCTTATACTTCTTATCTCCGCTCTTTGCGTTCTTGGTGGCGCGCTCCAGACGGCGCTCGGCGAGTTCTATGTCGGCAAGGATAAGCTCAAGACTGAGGGTCTCTGCATCGCCTGCAGCATCCATGGGCTCGAGGAAAATCTCGTCGTTTTCAAAGCAGCGGACAACATGGACAAGCGCGTCCACCTGACGGATAGTCTGAAGGTAGGCATTGCCTCTTCCGCCGCCTTTTTTGATGCCGACAACATCGACAAAGTCGATGGTTGCAGGGGTATACTTTCTGGGCTTATAGTATTCAGCCAGCCAGTCCAGACGCTCATCAGGAACCTTTGCCTGACCGATATTGGGCTTAACTGCTGCGTTGGAGTAGCTGCCGGTTTCGGCATGGGAGCCGGTGAGGGCGTTAAAGAGTGTGCTCTTGCCTACATTGGGCAGACCTACGATACCAAGTTTCATATATCTGAATTCTCCTTTTATGCTGGAATATTATTTCTCAATTATTTATCATAGCATACAGCCCCTTAATTCTCAAGGGTTATTCAAAGTTTTTAAAAGCATAAATCGCAGTCAAGTTTATGACTGCGATTTATACTTATTTTCAGTTATACCAATTATCTTTGTTTTCGCCCTCGCCCTTATTTTCCTCGGTGTTTTCCTCGGAAGGAGCGGAAGTTTCGACTTCTTCATCATTGGTGAACATAGTTATCTTGCGTGCGGGACGCTCGATGGTGTTATCAATGAGATGGGGCTCAGCCTTGGGAGGGGGCAGCTCGCCATGGTCGCAGAAATAATGGAATTCCTCGCCGGACATGGTCTCATGCTCAAGGAGATACTCTGCAACGGCAATAAGCTGCTGACTGTGCTCGCTGAGAATCTTCTCGCAAAGCTCGGCTGCCTCGTCAAAGATGTGCTTAACTTCGGAGTCGATGAGGGATGCGGTATCCTCGGAATAGCTCTTGGTGGTGCCAAAATCACGGCCGATAAAGATGCTCTGGCTGGAGCTATCGAAGGAGATAGGTCCAAGCTTGTCGCTCATACCGTAAACAGTAACCATATTGCGGGCAATGCTGGTTGCCTGCTGGATGTCTCCGGAAGCGCCGGTGGAAATATCGTCAAGGAAGAGCTTTTCGGCAATGCGTCCGCCAAGGCTCATAACGATATTTTCAAACATTTCGCTGCGGGAGCGGAAGTTCTCCAGATCATCCTGAGGACGGAAGAGGGTGAAGCCGCCTGCCATGCCACGGGGGATAATGGTTATATAGTGGACGGGGTCAGTATGCTTGAGGTACTTGCCCGCAATAGCGTGACCAGCCTCGTGATAAGCGGTGAGCTTTCTTGCCTTCTCGCTGACTTTCTTGCTCTTCTTCTCAGGTCCCATCTGAACCTTCAGAATGGCCTCTTCAACTTCAGCCATGGTGATGAAACGGCGTCCGTTGCGAACAGCCATCAAAGCGGCCTCGTTCATGAGGTTTTCAAGGTCTGCACCGGCGAAACCGGGAGTTCCCTTTGCGATAGAGTTAAGGTCAACATCGTCACCCAGGGGCTTGCCCTTGGCGTGGATGCGCAGAATGGCCTCGCGTCCGCGGATATCGGGAAGGCCTACATAAACCTGACGGTCAAAACGACCGGGACGAAGAAGTGCGTTATCAAGGATATCGGCGCGGTTGGTGGCAGCCATGACAATAACGCCGTCATTGTTGCCAAAACCGTCCATTTCAACAAGAAGCTGGTTAAGAGTCTGCTCGCGTTCATCATGTCCGCCGCCCAGACCGGAGCCGCGCTGGCGACCCACAGCATCGATCTCGTCGATGAATATGATGGCAGGAGCCACCTACTTGGCCTGTTCAAAAAGGTCGCGCACACGTCCTGCGCCAACACCGACATAAAGCTCAACAAAGTCAGAACCGGAGATAGAAAGGAACTGAACATTTGCTTCGCCTGCAACAGCCTTGGCCAGCAGAGTTTTACCGGTACCCGGAGGGCCTACGAGAAGTACGCCCTTGGGGATGCGTGCGCCCATTTCAGTATACTTCTTGGGGTTCTGCAGGAAGTGGACAATTTCAGCCAGCTCGGCCTTTTCTTCATCGCAGCCTGCCACATCGGCAAAGGTTACCTTTTTCTTCTCCTCGCTGCCGAGGCGAGTGCGAGCCTTGCTGAACTTGGCAACGCCACCTGCGCCGCCTGCGCCACCCTGGGCGCGGTTCATAAGGAACATCCAAACTACAACGAAACCGCCAAGAAGGATGATGTAGGGCAGGAAAGATACAAACCATGAAGGCTGGGGCTCAGGAGGATAATCATACTCACTGATTATGCCGGCTTCCTTCTGCGCTATAATCAGCTCGCCCAGTTCATTATAAAAAATGCTGATGGTGCTGATATCGCAGGTAATGAAGCTTTCATCCTTGAGCTTGGCAACAATAGTGCTGCCTTCAGCTTCAAAAGATTCCACCTGTTCATTGATGAAATACTCGCGCAGTTCACTATAAGTGACATTTTCGACTTTTCCATCGCGGTTCATGGTGAATATTACTGCCAAAAGAATTACAAGAATAAGAGCATAAAAGCCCAAATCCCTTGCTTTGTTTTTACCGGGTTTTTTATTCAAAAGAAAATCACGTCCTTACATACTATATAAAAAGCCTCAGTTTTCGTAAACCTCGGGCTTGAGCACGGCAATATAGGGGAGGTTGCGGTATCTCTCCGCATAGTCCAGACCGTAGCCGACAACAAATGCATCGGGCACGGTGAAGCCGAAGTAATCAGCCTTTATATCAGCCTTGCGTCTTTCGGGCTTATCAAGAAGGGTAACTATCTTGATGGAGGCAGGGTTGCGGTTTGCCAGATAGCTCTTCAGGTAGCTGAGGGTAACGCCGCTATCAAGAATATCCTCAACGATTATGAGGTGCTTGCCCTCGATGTCCTTATTCAGATCCTTGGTGATTTTAACAGCACCGGTGGTGCTGGTTCCGTTGCCATAGCTGGAAACGGCCATGAAGTCCATGTCGCAATAAAGGTCGGTGTTTCTCAGCAGGTCTGCCATAAACACGAAGCAGCCCTTCAGAACGCCAAGGAAGAACACTTCCTCTCCGGCATAATCCTCGGTAATCTGCTTGCCCAGCGCAACAACTCTTTCCTTTATTTCTTCCTCACTAATGAGTATTTCCAGCAGGTCATCTTTCATATTCTTAGCCATATTATTTACCCTCATCGTTTCTGTATTATTTTTATTATTATACAATTATCATTGGGTTTCGCGGCACATCGCTGGGCGGCACCAAAACCGCTGACAGCCACGACGCCGTTTTCATCATAAATTACAAGGCGTTTTTTCCTCTCAGCAAGCTCTAACTTCGCCTCGGAGAAAAGCTTTTTGAGACTTTTGGTGCAGTTTCTGCCTTCAAGCTTTATTTTGTCACCCTCCGAACGGGAACCAAAAGACAAGTTACCACATATAGTCTCATGTTTCAAATAAAATGTGTTTAACGATTTGTTAATTTCCTTGCATAAAGGCATATATTCGCAGGAAATTTCCGCTCCGATTTCCGGAATCCACATTTTTTCGCAAATGCCAAGCTCTCTGCGCTGAATTTCCGCGGACTCCTCCGCTCCGAAAATAAGCTTATCAAACTCGCGGCTCACTCTCATCCCCGGCACATCCGTATGGGCGTGTACGCTTCGGACAAGGCAAATATTTTCAATTGCCTTGCAGTGGGCAGCGCTTAACTCGCCTCCGTGCATAAGTCGGAACACTCTCATTCTCACAGGGCTTTCAAGAGCCATTACGGCATCAACGCCAACGCTATTCCCCTCGGCTTCGCTTCGAATGAAATTCTCCGCAGCGGAGGATATATATTCCTCGTCCTCCCTCAGGCTTTCTGTCATTCTGGCAATGGCCGAAGCAAAGGAGGGATTTAGCTGCTTCAGCACAGGGCTCACATGGTGGCGGATGCGGTTGCGGCTATAGTCATCGGTGGCATTGGAGCTATCCTCCACATGCTCAAGAGCGTTTTGCACCAGATAGCTTTCAATCTCTTCCCTTGTACTTTGGAGAAAGGGGCGGATTATCTCTCCCCTGACGGGAGGTATTCCGCAAAGACCCTTTAACCCCGTGCCGCGGCTCAGATTGAAAAGCACCGTTTCTGCATTATCATCTGCATTATGGGCGGTTGCAATTCGGCTGCAGCCTTCATCAAGGGCGGTTTTGCGCAAAAACTCATAACGCAGAGTTCTTGCGGCGTCCTCTGTGCTTTTACCGCTTTCTGCTGCATAGGAGGCCACATCTCCCCGAGCGACAACGCACTTTATTCCAAGGCTATTGCACATAGCCCTTACAAAAGCTTCGTCGCCATCGGACTCCGCTCCCCGCAGACAGTGGTTATAGTGGGCGGCAAAAAGCTCTATTTCCTCTCTTTTGGAGAGAAAATGCAAAAGAGCAACGCTGTCCGCTCCCCCGCTCACCGCACAGAGAACCTTTGCCCCCTGAGGAAGCATATTATGTTTTTGAATAAAAAGCTCAACTTTTTCAGTATTCATCGTGTCTTCTTTCGACGGAGACATAGCTTGTATAATCGGGCAGCCACATAAGGTCAACAGTTCCGCATTCACCCTTGCGGTTTTTCAGAATTATTGCTTCGGCTGCATTGGGATTTTCGCATTCTCTGTTGTAATAGCCCTCGCGGTAAAGACCGATAACAACGTCGGCGTCCTGCTCGATAGCGCCGGATTCGCGCAGGTCGGAAAGCAAGGGGCGCTTATCGGCGCGGCCTTCGTTGGCACGGCTCAGCTGGCTCAGACACAAAACAGGAACCGCCAGTTCCTTGGCCATTATTTTGAGCATTCGGGACATATCCGCAACTATCTGCTGGCGGTTTTCTCCACCGCTGGATTTGCCGCCTGCGGACTGCATCAGCTGCAGATAGTCAACGACAACAAGACCCAGATTATTTACTCTTCGGCACTGGGCGTTCATATCTGCAACGGACAGAGTGGGGTTATCATCAATAAGAATATTGGTCGCGCTTATGCTTGCCGCGGCGGAAACTATGCGTCTCCACTCTTCGGTGTTCAGAGTGCCTTTGAGAAGCTTCTGGCTATCCACAAGGCTTTCGCCCGCAAGAAGACGGGTTGCAAGCTGCTCGCGGCTCATTTCCAGAGAGAACACCGCAACGGCCTTGCCGCTGGATTTCGCAGCAGACATTGCAATATTAAGGGCAATGGAGGTTTTACCCATACCGGGACGGGATGCAACGAGGACAAGCTCGCCTTCATTAAGTCCGAGTATTCTGGCATCAAGGTCCACAAGACCGGTGCTGATTCCGGGCAGAGTTTCTCCTTCGGTGGCTATGCGGTTTATGTTTTCATAAACGGTCTGCATAACCTCGCCCACAGGCTTGAGACCGCCAACGCTGCGATCCTTACGCAGGCCATAGATATAACGCTCGGCAGCTTCCAACATTTCGTCGGCGCCGCCAATGCCTTCATTCACCATCTCCCTGATGCTGTCGGCAGCCTTGCCAAGCTCGCGCTGAAGAGCCTTATCGCGGATTATGCTCACATATTCGCCAACATTGGCGGCGGTGGGAGTCACCTTCATAAGCTCAAGAATATAGCTCTTGGTGGTCTCCTCATGGAAAACTCCGCGACTCTTCATCTGCTCAATCACCGTGACAGGGTCAATGATCTGTCCGTAATTGAACATCGCAAAGATGGTATCGAAAATTTCTTTATTTGTCTGTATATAGAAGTGGTCGCTTCTGGCTTCCTTCAGAACCTCGGGGATGCATTCGGGGTCAATAAGCATGCTGCCTATAACGGCCTGCTCCGCCTGAGGACTTTGAGGAACTCTTCTGCCTAAAAGCTCATCCATATTTATCTCTCCTTTTATGGCACCATTCAGTTGGAATGATATGAGGGATTACTTCTCCTCAACTACCAGCACATGGATGACGCCGCTTATCTCATAGCCAAACTTGCACTTAACATCGAAGCTGCCGAAGGTCTTGATGGGGTCTGCCTGAACGATCTTCTTGCTGTCGATCTCAATGCCATGCTGCTTCATAAGATTTTCGCTGATTTCCTTGGAGGTGATGGAACCGAAGAGTCTTCCGCCGGAGCCTGCTTTGGCAGGAATCTTGACGACAAGGCTTTCAAGAGCCTTGGCATTTTCGTTTGCCTTTGCCTTTTCGGCAGCCATTGCGGCAGCCTTTGCTCTTTCTTTCATACGCATTGCGTTCATATTATCGGCAGTTGCCTCAACAGCCAGCTTGCGGGGGAGGAGGTAGTTTCTGCCGTAGCCTTCACTTACTTCCTTCATCTCGCCCTTTTTTCCCTGACCTTTTACATCTACACTGAATATAACTTTCATATTTTTCTCCTTTATATCACTTACTGTATTCGTCAATCGAATTGCAAATTATTTTTACAGCTTCTCTCAGACTCATATTGCTTACCTGAGCTCCCGCAGCGCCCTTATTGCCGCCGCCGCCCAGCTTTTCAAGAATCAGCTGAACATTAACATCGCCTATGCTTCTTGCGGAAACAACAACGCCGCCGTCATTTGTGGCATAAACCACTATGGATGCCTCAATGCCGGAAACATTCAGAAGTTCATCCGCAGCCTGAGCCGCAACAACGCGATCCTGTTCCGTCTCCTGAACCGCAATTGCAATATTACCGCGATATACTATTGCAGACTGAAGGATTTTATATCTTGCAACAGTATGATCCATGTCGCTTTGAAGAAGCTTCTTAACATCACTTGTGTCAGCGCCCAGTCTTCTCAGGAAAGCAGCTGCATCAAAGGTGCGTTCACCTGTGCGGATAGTGAAGTTTTTGGTATCAAGCACAATGCCGCTGAGCATAGCGTCAGCTTCCGCCTTGGTAACATCACCCTGAGAAATTATTTCCTGCAACAGTTCGCTTATAAGCTCGCATACGCTGGAAGCGTGGGGCTCATGGAAAGAGAGAGCCGCATTTTGTATATAGCTTGCCGCTCTGCGGTGATGGTCTATAACCGCAACGCGGGTGCAGCTTTCCAGAAGGTTTTGCGCCTCAACCTGCTCGGGTCTGTTTGTGTCCACAACAACCAGCAAAGTACGGCTATCTGCAGAAAGCATCGCCTCATCGGGAGTTATGAACACATCTGCGTATTCCTCCGTTGCTTTCAGAGCTTCTATCAGCACTTTGGAAGCAGTTTTCTCGGAATCAACCACAATTTTTGCGGTTTTGCCAAGTTTTCTGGCCATGCATACTATGCCCACGGCACCGCCTATGCTGTCAAGATCGCTGAACTTATGTCCCATTGCGAAAATCTGTCCGGAAGAGCGCATAAGCTCGGCAAGAGCGTTTGCAGTAACGCGGCTTTTTACCTTGGTACGGGTTTCAATTTCTGTGCCTCTTCCACCGAAGAACTCGAAATTATAGCGGTTTTTGATAACAGCCTGGTCGCCGCCTCGGGAGAGAGCCATCTCTATAGCAAGATTTGCAAAGGCAAAGTTTTCATCAAAGCTTTCACCATCACAGCCCACACCTATGCTCAGTGTTGCATGAACGCCGCTTGTGTTCAGGATGGAGTGAATCTTCTCAAGAAGGTTAAACTTATCCGTGGTGAAGTCCTTCATATATCGGGACTCAAATATAAACATATAGCGGTCGGTGTCATAGCGGCGGAGAAGTCCGCCCTTGCCCTCGCACCATTGGCTTATCTCATCATCGATGAGACCGCGCAGTTCCATACGTTTGCGATCCGTAACGCCCTTGATGAGTTCGTCATAATTATCCACAACAAACAGCATTGTTGCGGGGCGGGATGCCTCGTATTCAAGCTTGATATCGTCAAATTCGGTTACATCCACCCAATAGGTGATGCCCATAAATCCGCCGCCTGCTGCGCCTTTTTCGTCGCTCTTTCCGCGAATAATGTTTCCGTGGAGCTGATATTTCTTTCCGTCAACCTGAACGAGACCGGGATACTGGCTTTTTCCTTCCAGAAGCCACTTGCTGCTGAAGCCCGGCACCATATCCGCAAGGCTTGCTTCAAAGCTGGGCTTCTGAGCGCCGAAGAGGTTGAAAAATATCTGGTTGCCCCATATTATCTGATGGTTGTCGATTTTGAAAACAACTATGGGCAGAGGGAAATTCATAAGGGTGTTGTTTTTTGCGGACTCGGTATTATAAGTAACATCCTCGATATAGGCAACAAGCTTTTTGCGTCTGCGTCGCGCATCCAACAGGGAATATATTATAAGAATGACTATAATCGCTGCCTCCGCAATGGCGAGGATATCATTGCCCATAAAGAAAGTTATGACCGCAAAAGCAATCATTATAAGCAGATAAAGACGCATTCCTGGAGCTACCAGTTTTTGAAATCTCTTGTTCATTTCATCACCGCCGCCAAAATATAGTAGTAGCATTATACATTAATAATGTATTTTAGCATAATTTACCGCATATGGCAAAGAGTATTTTCAAGCAGCCAAAGGGTACATGAATATTATACAGAGATATTCTCCTTTTTGTCCTTGTTTAATGCTCATTCGCACTTATTTCATCCGCGTTTTCCGCCCTTAAAGCCCCATTTAGAGGCGCAATTAAGCACCTTGCACAAAAGTGTATGCAATCCTCTTGCATAAATTGGGTATTATTTTTTCATAATATTCACTTTTTTGTGAATATTTATATTGATTATTCATTTTATGCGTGTATAATGAGCACATAACAAAAAACCAAAGGAGATAACCCACTATGAAAAAGCTTATCACTCTCGCTCTTGCACTCGTAATGATATTTGCACTGTGCGCATGCGGCAACAATGCAGCTCCTGCTGACCCCGCTGCTCCCGCTGCTCCTGCCGAGCCCGCATTTGACACCATCACTCCCGGTGTTCTCACCGTTGCAACTTCTCCCGACTACGCTCCCTATGAGTTCTACGCAGTTGACGAAGCCGGCAATGCAAGCCTCGCAGGTTTTGACATTGAGCTCGCCAAGTACATCGCTGCAGAGCTTGGTCTCGAAATCGAGTTCATCCCCATGGACTTTGACGGCGTTCTGATGGAAGTTGGCCTTGGCAACGTTGACATGGGTATTGCCGGTCTCTCCCCCGATCCCGAGCGTGCCGAGACCATGGACTTCTCCGTCTCCTACTATGAAGGCGGCCAGGCATTCATCACATCCAAGGCAAAGGCTGACAAGTTCACCGACCTTGCAAGCGCAAACCAGGCAGGTCTCCAGATCGGCGCCCAGATAGGCACCATTCAGGAAGATCTGGCAAACCAGTTCTCCGCAGACGCTGATCTCGTCTCCCTCCCCAAGGCAACCGACATCATCGCTGAGCTGGTTGGCGGCAAGCTGGACGGCGCTTACATCGAGTGGGACGTTGCTCTGAGCTACCAGAAGAACTATCCCGACATCGTTATCGTATGCGAAGTTCCCTACGAAGCTGAAGGCAATGTTATCGGCGTTCCCAAGGGCAACGAAGCTCTCCTCGCTGCCATCAACGCAGCTCTCACCAAGTGCGTTGAAGAAGGCACCTTCTCCGACTTCGTAGCACAGGCTCAGGAGCTTGCTGAAGGCAACATCATTGAGGGTCTGCTGGACTAATTTGAGTTCCTCTTCCCTTGCGTCGGTTTAACGCGACTATAACCAACGCAAAAAATCTTTACTGAAAAAATTCTATTCCTCCCCGCCGCAAACGGGGAGGAATATGTGCGTTAATCTCCATATATATCCATAACATATTATTCCGAAAGGAGCTCCCCAAAATGGGAAGTTTTATCAAGCTCTCTAATTTTTCCAGAATTGCTCCCTACCTCGAGCTGTTTGAGCAGGGTCTCATAGTAACGGTTATGCTCTCCGCACTGACCGTTATCATCGGTTTCATTCTCGGTATCATTCTCGCAATGATGCGTCTGAGCAACTTCCATCCCTTCCGCTTCCTTGCTGTTAACCGTCAGGGCAGACTCCGCAATTCTTCCTTCCTCATCGCTCTGAGCAAGTTCAATCCCCTCTCCTTCATCGCCTCCATTTATGTTGAAGTTCTCCGTTCCACCCCTGTTATCGTTCAGATATTCATTATCTATTACGGTGTTTTCGGACTCATCGACCTCCCCGGCTTCAAGATTTTCGGCTTCATCCGCTTCAACCGCTTCTTCCCCGGCGTTGTTGCACTCGGAATGAACTCCGGCGCTTATCTTTGCGAAATCATCCGTTCCGGTATCCAGAGCATCGACGGCGGACAAAACGAAGCTGCCCGTTCTCTCGGTCTCAGCAACGGTCAGACCATGCGCTACATAATCCTTCCCCAGGCAATCCGCAACATTCTCCCCGCAATCGCAAACGAGTTTGTTGTTATCATAAAGGAGTCCGCAATCACCTACACCATCGGTGTTGCAGACATTATGTCCGCAGTTAATGCGGTCAAGGGCGCCACCTTCCTTATCATGGAGCCCCTGCTTGTTGCAACCGCAATTTACTTCTGCCTTTGCTTCCCCACCAGCAAAATTATCGCATACTTCGAAAGGAGGATGAGCCGTGGAAACAAGAGATAACATGGAATTTGTTCCCGCCAAAAGCGCAGAGATCATCCAGGTCAAAAATCTTAAAAAGCACTATAATAAGGGCGCCATCAAGGCTCTTGACGATGTAAGCGTCAATATCCTCCGCGGCGAGGTGCTTGTTGTTATCGGCCCCTCCGGTTCCGGCAAAAGTACCCTTCTCCGTTCCCTTAACCTTACCGAAATTCCCACCGATGGCCACATTATTTTCGACGGCGTGGACATCACCTCCAAAAAAGTTCCCAATGAAAAGGGTCGCATGGTCAAGCTGAACATTGACCGCCACCGCCAGCGTATGGGAATGGTTTTCCAGCATTTCAATCTTTTCCCCCACAAGACTATTCTTGACAATATGACTCTTGCTCCCATCAAGGTAAAGCATATTCCCAAGGCCGAGGCGGAGAAAAAGGCCATGGCTCTTCTGGAGCGCGTAGGCCT
This sequence comes from Oscillospiraceae bacterium, assembly GCA_045631645.1. Classification (GTDB taxonomy): domain Bacteria; phylum Bacillota; class Clostridia; order Oscillospirales; family Oscillospiraceae; genus SIG459. The sequence continues at coordinate 4,356 of JAZQVC010000028.1, read as the reverse complement.
GGCTGACCGCGCAGGAGCATATCCCATCCAGCTTTCCGGCGGTCAGAAACAGCGCGTTGCCATAGTCCGCGCACTGATGATGGAGCCCGATGTTATGCTCTTTGACGAGCCCACCTCCGCTCTTGACCCCGAAATGGTCGGCGAAGTTCTGGACGTTATGAAGGAGCTTGCAAAAGAGGGTATGACCATGGTGGTGGTCACCCACGAAATGGGCTTTGCCCGTGAAGTTGCACACCGCGTGCTCTTTATGGCCGATGGCAAACTTGTTGAAGAAGGTTCTCCCGAGGATATTTTCGGCAATCCCCAGAACCCCAGAACTCAGGAATTTCTCAGCAAGGTTCTTTAAAATCCCCAAAAAACGGTCTATCTATCATAGGACAAAAGGTGCAAATGGCTTGCCATTTGCACCTTTTTTATGTATAATAATTTCGTTAAATTATGAATTGGATAAAAAGAGAGAGATAATATATACAGTTCCACACAAGAAAGGACACAGCTTTTATGGCACAGGAAAATATATATAAGCGCCGTTTCGGTGACCGCAAGGAAGGCCGTCTTGTTCGCTCCATTGACCCTATAACCAAATTTATGCCCTATATTATGCGCGATCGCAATGATGCCAGCAACCAGTTTGAAGATTCTCTGGATATTGCTCCCGCTGAAAAGTGGATACGCGAAAAGCGCGCAGAAGGCTGGAAGGGCATGGGCATGCTCCATCTTTTCATGGCAGCCTATGTTCGCACAATTTGCCACTGCCCCGGTATAAACCGCTTTGTTGCAGGCCAAAAGATTTATGCCCGCAACGACGTTGAGCTTTGCTTCCTTGTCAAGCGTGCAATGACTCTTGAGGCAGGCGAAACCCTTGTAAAGATCCATTGCCAGCCCACCGATACCATCTATGACATCTATCGCAAGGTAAACGTTCAGATCGACGAAATCAAGTCCAACTCCGGCGAAAGCGGCACGGAGGCTTTTGCAAGCGCCCTCGGCAAGCTTCCCGGATTTATCTTCCGTTTTGCCATTTGGCTTCTCCGCTGCGGAGACTATATGGGATGGCTTCCCCCCTCCCTGCTTGAAATCAGCCCCTTCCATGGCAGCATGATACTCACCGACCTGGGTTCCCTCGGCATCCCCCCCATCTACCACCACATCTATAATTTCGGCACTCTCCCCGTCTTCCTCTCCTTCGGTGCAAAGCGCCGCGCCATTGAGCTGGACAAGGAAGGCAATCCTGTAGAGCGCAAGTATATCGACTATAAGGTAGTCACCGACGAGCGTATATGCGACGGCTTCTATTATGCCACCGCTTTTAAGTTCCTCAAGTACTACATAAAGAATCCTGCCGCTCTGGAGCTTCCCCCCGAGGTTGTTGAGGAAGACATCTTCTAAGAAATAAAATAAAAAAAACAGGGCTTTTGCCCTGTTTTTTATTAAGGACACACATTATGACAAAGAAAATGCCCGCAGCCCTTGCACATATTTTAACTGCGTTTACCGCGCTTGCCTGGGGAAGTTCCTTCATTGCAAGCAAAATTCTTCTGCAAAGCTATACCCCTACTCAGGTTATGCTTATGCGATTTGTGCTGGCTTACGCAGCCCTCTGGCTGTGCTGCCCTAAAACGCTCAAGCTCAGCTTCAAGGAAGAGCTGCGTTTTATCGGTCTTGCCGTCAGTGGCTGCAGCATTTACTTCCTTTGCGAAAACTCCGCCCTCACTTATACATATGCCGCCAATGTAAGCATCATTGTGGCTGCGGCTCCCATTCTCACTGCCATTGCCGCCCACTTTTTCATCCCCGATGAGAAACTGAAAAAAGGCAGCATTATGGGCTTTGCCATCGCTATCGTGGGCGTTGCCCTTGTTGTCTTCAACGGCACCGTTGTTCTCAAACTATCCCCCATCGGCGACCTTCTCAGCTTTGGTGCTGCGGTATGCTGGGCTGTATACTCCGTTTTGCTCCGCAAGGGTGTGGACAAATATAATAACCTTATCCTCACCCGCCGCATTATGTTCTGGGGCTTTATCACCGGTCTGCCCATTGCTCTTATGGAAAAGCAAAGTTTTTCCCTTGCCCCCCTTATGAACGGCAGCTTTCTCTTCTGCCTCATTTTCCTCGGTCTTGTCTGCTCCGCTCTCGGCTATGTTTTCTGGAACGCAGCAAGCAAGCGCCTCGGCATAGTAACAGTCTGCAACTATGTATACATCATTCCCTTTTTCACAATGCTTACCGGCGTTATCGTGCTGAATGAGCCCCTCACAATTATGGGCATAGCAGGCGCAGTGCTCATTATGCTTGGTATGTTCATAGCGGACAGAATCAAATAGTCTCTCAATCCCCCGGGAAGGTCTCGGGGGATTTTATTGCCACAGGGATATTTTTGTGCTACAATCAATTTAATCCTATCGATTAAGAGGTGCATATATGCAGTTTCTTTACCTTCTTGAAAGCATCCGCAACCCCGTTCTGGATGCTTTTTTCTCCGTAATTACATATCTCGGCGATGAGATTGCCTTCCTTGTCCTCGCAATCATCATTTATTGGTGCGTAAGCAAAAGCAGCGGACTTTATATCATGCTGGCAGGTCTTGGTGGAACTTTGGTCAACCAGCTCCTCAAACTCAGCTTCCGCATTCCCAGACCTTGGGTAAAGGATCCCTCCTTCACCATTGTAGAATCCGCCCGTGAAGCCGCAACAGGCTATTCCTTCCCCAGCGGCCACACTCAGCAGGTTACCACCACCATGGGCGGCATTGCCAGATTCAGCAAGAAAATCTGGGTAAGAATTATCACCATCGTCCTCCTTGTCCTTACGGCTCTCTCGCGTATGTATCTGGGCGTGCATACCCCCACAGACGTTCTTGTGAGCCTTGCCATCGGCATTGTCCTCATTTTCGCCCTCTATCCCCTCTTCAAAAAGAGCGAGGAAAAGCCCGCTCTCCTCTATATCGCCTACGGCATTTTCTTCCTTCTCTCACTAGCCTATGTTTTTTATGTAAACCTCAAAGCTTGGCCTGCAGACATTGACCCCCATAACCTTTATTCCGGAATTAAGCAGGGTTGGACCCTCCTTGGCTGCTCCCTTGGCATTCTCTGCAGCCTTTGGATAGAGCATAGTTATGTAAACTTCCAGCCCAAGACCAGGTTCCTCCGTCAGCTACCCAAGGTAATAATCGGTCTTGCCCTCACCCTTGCAATCAAGGAGGGCACCAAACCTCTCCTGAAGCTTATATTCGGCGATGTGCTTTTCACCACAGCCATCCGCTATTTCCTCGTCTGCGTATTTGCCGCAGCAATCTGGCCCATGACCTTCGGATGGTTCAATGCCGGCTGCCCCATCAGTGCCAATGCCAAAAAGCGCATTAAAAAGGCTCTTATAATCATCCTCATCGTTATTCTTGTTATAGCAATTCTGGGAGGATTCCTCTTCTGGAGAGTCACCCGCCGCACCAACACCGAAGCTGTCAGCACCGAAAATTGCAGCAATCCTCTTATCACACCTCTGGGTGTCACCATGCTCTCAGGACACAGAGCTGGCGGCGGAATCGCCCCCGAAAACACAATGGCAGCTTTGAAAAACTGCGTTGAGAGCGATGAATATGAGCTGGACATTTTTGAATTTGACCTACGCATGACCGCTGACGGGGAGCTTGTGCTTCTCCACGACTCCACCCTTGACCGCACCAGCAACGCCGTAGAACATTTCGGCCACGAGGATGTTTATCCCAGCGATTATACCCTCGCTCAGCTCAAGGAGCTGAACATGGGCGATAAATTCACCGCAGGCAGCGGCGAGAGCCCCTATGCAGGTCTTCGCGGCTAGGACATCCCCGATGACCTTCGCATAACCACCATCAGAGAGACCTTTGATTATCTTGAAGCTCAGGGCGAATACCGCTATATTATTGAGATTAAAAACTCCGGCAAGACCGGCTATGCCGCCGTGGATAAGCTCTACGCAATTTTGCAGGAATATGGTGCCCTCGACCGCGCCGTTGTGGGAACTTTCAATAACGAGGTCACCGAGTATATGGATGCCACCTATCCCGACCTCCCCCGCTCAGCAGGCTTCAACGAGGCTATCAAGTTCTATCTCTGCTCCTTCTTCGGCATTAAAAAGGACTCATTCCCCTTTGTTGCCCTTCAGATTCCCACTAACAATTATGTTGTGAATCTCGGCACATCCCGCGTTATCAACTATGCCCATGAGCACAACATTGCCGTTCAGTACTGGACCATCAACGAGGCCGAAGAAATGGCCCGCCTGCAGGCCATCGGCGCAGATACGATCATGACCGACGTTCCCGACGTCGGCGCACAGATTCTTGTTCAGCCGTAATTCATATGAAAAACAAAAGCA
>JAZQVC010000027.1:0-8261 GCA_045631645.1 Oscillospiraceae bacterium | reverse complement strand
AGGCTAACCAGCCGCTGACAAGTGCGGATGTGAAGGTTCTGGAGAATATTCTTTGTAGCGAACTTGGCACCAAGCAGGACTATGAAAATGAGTACGGCAGCAAGCCTTTGGGTGAGTTTGTCCGTGAGATCGTAGGTCTGGATATGAACGCTGCCAAGGAAGCCTTTGCGGAGTTTTTGAACGACAATTCCTTGGACAGCAGACAGATTTATTTTGTGAACCAAATCGTTGAGTATATTGTCCACAACGGTCTCATGAAGGATTTGTCTGTCCTGCAGGATGCGCCGTTCACCGATAACGGTAGTATCGTAGAAGTATTCACAGACCTCACGCTTTGGTTCGACATCAAGCGCGTCATCGACGGAATCAATGCCAATGCAATTGCTGCATAAGCAATTAAACAACAAACAAAAAAACCACCGGCTGAGCCGGTGGTTTTTTATTATTCGGAAATGCAGCGGGCAACATACACGCCGCTGGCGGAGGCGTGGGACAGGGAATGGGTAATTCCGCTGCCGTCGCCGATAATATAGAGACCGGGATATCGGGATTCCAGTTTTTCATTTACCTCAACTTCCATATTGTAGAACTTAACCTCCACGCCATAGAGCAGGGTATCATCGTTGGCGGTGCCGGGGGCAACCTTATCCAGAGCGTATATCATCTCAATAATACCGTCAAGGATACGCTTGGGCAGCACGAGACTCAGGTCACCGGGAGTTGCATTCAAGGTGGGGGTGATGAAAGCCTCCTCAATACGGTTGGGAGTTGAGCGGCGGCCGCGGATAAGGTCGCCAAAGCGCTGTACGATAACGCCTCCGCCCAGCATATTGCTGAGTTTCGCTATGGATTCGCCGTATCCGTTGGAGTCCTTGAAAGGCTCGGAAAAATGCTTGGCAACCAAGAGGGCAAAGTTTGTGTTACCGGTTTGTCTCGCAGGGTCTTCATAGCTATGTCCGTTAACGGTGATGATACCGTTGGTATTTTCGTTGACGACGGCGCCCTTGGGATTCATGCAGAAGGTGCGGACACGGTCACCGTATTTTTCGGTGCGATAGACAATCTTGCTCTCGTAAAGCTCATCGGTGAGGTGGGCGAACACCTCGGCGGGCAGCTCCACGCGAACGCCGATATCCACTCGGTTGGACTTGGTGGGGATAGCCATATCACGGCATACGCTTTCCATCCATTTGCTGCCGATTCGACCCACGGAAACAATGCATTTATCGCAGCTATAGGAAGCATCCTTGCACACTATTTCATAGCCGCTCTCCAGCGCCTTCACGCTCAAAACGGCAGTATCGAAGAAAAAGCTTACCTTGTCCTTGAGATAGTTATAAATATTTTCCAGCACAACATAGTTTATATCTGTGCCCAGATGGCGGACAGAGGCATCCAGCAGGTGAAGATCATGCTGAATGCAGAGAGTTTTGAAGCGGGTTCCTGCAGTGGAATAGAGCTTTGTTCCTTCGCCGCCATAGCGCAGGTTGATTTTATCCACATACTGCATCAGCTCAAGAGCGTGCTTCTTGCCTATATATTCATATAATGTGCCGCCAAAATCGTTGGTGATATTATACTTGCCATCGGAGAATGCGCCCGCGCCGCCAAAGCCGCTCATAATAGAGCAGGATTTGCAGCCGATGCAGCTTTTCACCTTGTCTCCATCAATGGGGCAACGGCGCTTTTTCAGCTCGTGTCCGGCCTCGAAAACAGCAACTTTCAGTTCGCTGTTGCGCTGCATAAGCTCATATGCGGCGAAAATTCCGCCGGGGCCTGCGCCGATAATAATCACATCATATTTCATTTTTGTTCGTCCTCCAATGTCACTGTTTCCAGTTTCTGTCAGTTATTAATTATACACTATGTTTCCCAAAGTGCAAGGTGGGGAACTTAATTCGCCCATATCCCCACACTGTTTTCAAAGCCCCTTATTCAGCAGTTTGAAATAATTTTTATTATATTCCAAAAGACCCTCCGAGCGCATTTTTGAAAGCTCGGCGGACATTGCGCTGCGGTCCACAGACAAAAAGTCCGCAAGCTGCTGGCGGTTGAAGGGTATTGAAAATTCGCCGCTTGAATGTTTTTTTGCCTCCTCGGAAAGATAGGAGATGAGCTTTTCTCTTGTGCTGCGTTTGGACATATGCCCCAGCTTCTGCACCAACTTTCTGTTCTTTTCGGAAAGGGCAAAGAATATATTCTGCACCACCATTGCGTGGAAACGGCAGGCAGAAGGACATGTGGTCAGCACTCGCTTCACATCGAAGAAAATAAGGGTGCTATCTTCAAGCGCCACCACATCGTTGAGAAGTGCGCCGCCATCGGGGGCGGCATAAGCCTCGCCAAACATCTCCCCCACCGCCACACCGGACAAAATGCTGCGGTTTCCCCAATAGTCATCGTTGCGGATATGGAGTCTGCCCTCCGCCAAAATCACGATGGCAGTGGGGTGTTCTCCCTGACGAAAAACATATTCCCCGCTTTTATAGCTGCGCAGCTTCGCCCCCAGGCAGGAGAGCATGGACTCTATTTCTTCCTCCACAACGCCAGCGAACATCCTTGTCCTTTTAAGAATGGGTATATATTTCTTCATAAGCCATCTCTTTCCGTTGTAAAAACAACCGACTTGTTTTATTTATTGTACTATAATGAGCTCATCCAAGCAAGGGAGGTTTTGAAAACATGATCAGGAAAATAATTAAAATAGATGAAGAAAAGTGCAACGGCTGCGGAGCCTGTGCTGCCGCCTGCCACGAGGGCGCAATCGAGATGGTGAACGGCAAGGCTAAGCTCACCCGCGAAGACTATTGCGACGGTCTGGGCGACTGTCTGCCCGCCTGCCCCACCAACGCCATCAGCTTTGAGGAGAGAGAAGCGCCGGCATATAACGAAGCCGCTGTCCTTGCAGCAAAGAAAGCTGCCGCTCCCCTGCCCTGCGGTTGCCCCGGCAGTAACTCCAAGACCATTCAAAGAAGTCCCTGCAGTGCGGAAACTGCCTCCGCTCCAGTCGGAAGCCGCCTTGCCCAGTGGCCCGTTCAGATAAAGCTTGCTCCCGTGAATGCCCCTTATTTTGAGGGTGCTAATCTGCTTGTGGCCGCTGACTGCACTGCCTTTGCCTACGGAAACTTCCATAATGAGTTTATGAAAAACCATATAACTCTTGTGGGCTGTCCCAAGCTGGACAGCGTGGATTATTCCGAAAAGCTCACGGCTATTATCGCGGGAAACAACATTAAAAGTGTCACCGTTGTGCGTATGGAAGTCCCCTGCTGCGGAGGAATTGAGCTTGCGGTTAAGCGTGCGCTTATGCAAAGCGGAAAGTTCATCCCATGGCGAATTGTCACCATATCCACCGACGGAAGAATACTGGATTAAAAGAGCATGCCCACGGGCATGCTCTTTTTATGTTGTTTCATTTTTATTGCCTTAAACATACATAATGTGATATAATTATTATTTGGAAAACAAAATAATTATTGATCAGGATGATTGTATGAATATCAAAGTTCCCATTGCTATATTGGCCTGCCGCAGCGTGCGCCTTATTGCCCGCATTCTCCATAAGGGCGGCACTGCAAAGCCCGGCGAAATCGCCCTTAAAATTTGCCCCAACCTTCTCAGCATTCTCTCCCGCGGAGTTAAAACCGTTGTTATAACCGGCACAAACGGCAAGACCACCACCGCTCGAATGGTTGAGCAGGCCTTTGCCGATGCAGGGCTTGACTATATCGCAAACCGCTCCGGTGCCAACCTTATAAGCGGCATCACAACCGAGTTTGCCCTTAAAAGCAGCCTTTTCGGCAAGTGCCGCTGCAGCCACGCCGTTATTGAGTGCGACGAGGCCGCCTGCCGCCGCACCCTTGCCCAGCTTAAGCCTCAGGCCGTTCTGGTAACCAACCTTTTCCGCGATCAGGTTGACCGCTTCGGCGATGTGAGCGTGACTCTGCAGAATATCCGCGAGGGACTTGAAAAAGTTCCCGAATCCACTATCTGCATCAACGCTGACTGCCCCCTCTGCTCCTCCCTTGCAAGCTTGCCCAATCCCCGTGTTTACTTCGGCTTTGATGAAGGCGCTGTCAGCGGCGCATCCACCGATGGAGGCGATGTCAAGCGCTGCCCCGAGTGCGGCGGCGAACTTGAATACGCTTACCGCACCCTCGGCCATCTGGGCGGCTGGATATGCTCCTGCGGCAAGAAGAGAGCCGACGCCGATGTTGCCGTCACCTCCCTTATTTCCTCAAGCGCTTCAAGCACCACGGTCAGCATCCGCACCAAGGGCGAAAGCAGCACCGTGAGCATCAACCTCCCCGCTCTTTACAATGTTTATAACGCCGCAGCCGCCACCTCTGCTTTGATTGCAGCCGGCTTTGAACCCGATGCCGCCTATAAAGCACTGGAAAGCTTCTCCTGCGGCTTCGGACGCATGGAAAGTTTGCCCATAGGCGCAAAAGGCGCAAGAATGATGCTGGTTAAAAACCCCACCGGCTGCCAGCAGGTTATTGATTTTATCTCCGAGCTGGAGGAGGATATCGAACTTGTTATCTGCCTCAACGACCGCGCAGGCGACGGAACGGACATTTCCTGGATTTGGGAGACGGATTTTGAAAAGCTCTCCAAGCTTGGGGACAAGCTCTCCTGCATAAGAGTTTCCGGAATTCGCTGGGCGGATATGGCGCTGCGCCTTAAGTACGCAGGTATCAGCGAAGAGAAAATCATCTGCGCACCCGATTATGCCGCACTCACTGCCGACATGGCAAAGGCCGAAAAGAGCATTTATATTATCCCCACTTACTCCGCAATGCTTGAACTGAGAAGCCATATTGTCCGTCTCACCGGCGGCGCTGAATTCTGGGAGGGTTAAGACTATGGAAATGAAAATATTTCATCTTTACCCTGATGTTTTCAACCTTTACGGCGACATCGGTAACATCACCTGCATCAAAAAGCGCCTTCAGTGGCGCGGTATAGACTGCTCCGTCACCGAAGTTCCTCTCGGAGTGAAGGCCGATTTCAGCGAGGCTGATCTCGTCTTCATCGGTTCAGGCCGCGAGGAAGAGCAGAAAACCGTCCATACCGACCTTCTTGAAAACAAGGCTGATGCTCTCCGCTCCGCTGCGGAGGCAGGCACCGCCATTCTCGCAATCGGCGGCGGATTTGAACTTTTGGGCAAGTATATAGTCCTTTCCGACGGCAGCCGCCTTGAGCTTGCCGGAGTTTTAGATATGCACACCATCGGCGGAAAGAGCCGCCACACCGGAAACTATATGTTCTCCACCCCCTTCGGCAAAGTTGTTGCCTTTGAAAACCACAGTGGCAGCACCTATCTGGGCGAAGGCCTTGAGAGTCTCGGCAAAATAGAGCTTGGCTATGGCAATAACGGTGAGGGCGAAGAAGGAGCAAGATGGAAAAACGTTTTCGGCTCCTACGGCCACGGCCCTCTGCTCCCCAAAAACCCCGCTCTCTGCGACGAGATAATCCGCTGCGCCCTCTCCCGCCGCTACGGCGAAGTGGAGCTTGCTCCCCTCTCCGATGAGGCCGAGGAGCGCGCCCACAGCTATATGGTCGAGAGACTTGCAAAATAAAAAAAAACGATAAAAACCGCTCTTCCGATTGGAAGAGCGGTTTTGTCTTTAGTTATTAACTTACTTCTTAAGTAAGCCTTGGATGAATCGGCGAGGAAGAATATCGAAAGATTATTCGTTGTAAAAAGGCGTGTTTTCGCAGGAATACTTTGTGTATTTCAAGAAAACAACAACGCATTTACAGTGGAAAATATCCGATAGGCTCCGAAACCGCATTTATTCAAGGTTTACTTCTTGATGGAGAAGAAAGCGTCGCGGCCGGGATATACGGGAACATCGTAGAGCTCGTCTTCGATGCGGAGGAGCTGGTTGTACTTAGCAACACGGTCGGTGCGAGAGGGAGCACCGGTCTTGATCTGACCTGCGTTGACAGCAACGGAGATGTCAGCAATGGTGGTGTCCTCGGTCTCGCCGGAGCGGTGAGAAACAACAGCGGTGTAGCCTGCACGGTGAGCCATCTGGATAGCGTCCAGAGTCTCGGTGAGGGTACCGATCTGGTTGACCTTGATGAGGATGGAGTTGGCAACGCCAAGCTCAATGCCCTTCTTCAGGCGAGCGGTGTTGGTGACGAAGAGATCGTCGCCGACCAGCTGGATGCGCTTGCCGAGAGCGTCGGTGAGCATCTTCCAGCCTTCCCAGTCCTCTTCAGCCATACCGTCTTCAAGAGAGATGATGGGATACTTATCGCAGAAGTCGACCCACATGTCGACCATTTCCTGACGGCTCATAACGGTGCCGCGCTTGGGGAGATGGTAAGCCTGGTCATCCTCGCTCCACCACTCGGAAACAGCAGCGTCCATAGCGATCATGAAGTCCTCGCCGGGCTTATAGCCGGCCTTTTCGATTGCAGCAACAAGAGCCTTGAGAGCGTCCTCGTCGGAATCGAGGTTGGGAGCATAGCCGCCCTCATCGCCAACGCCGGAGGAGGGAACGACCTTCTTCAGAGAATGGAAAACTTCTGCGCACATGCGGAGAGCTTCCTTGAAGGAGGGAGCGGAAACGGGCATAACCATGAATTCCTGAATGTCAACGCTGTTGTTGGCGTGAGCGCCGCCGTTGAGAACGTTCATCATGGGAACAGGAAGGGTCTTTGCGTTCATGCCGCCGATATAGTTATAGAGGCCAACGCCGGTAGCTTCAGCAGCTGCCTTTGCAACAGCCATGGAAACGCCGAGGATAGCGTTTGCGCCAAGGCGGGTCTTGTTGGGGGTGCCGTCAAGCTCGATGAGGATGCGGTCGATGCTGGGCTGATCCAGAGCATTGAGACCTACCATAGCCTCAGCGATCTCGCCATTGACATTGTCAACTGCGTTCTGAACGCCCTTGCCGAGATAGCGGCTCTTGTCGCCGTCACGAAGCTCGCAAGCCTCGAAGATACCGGTGGAAGCGCCGGAGGGAACTGCTGCGCGGCCCATGGTGCCGTCATCAAGGGTAACTTCAACTTCAACAGTGGGGTTGCCGCGAGAGTCAAGGATCTCGCGAGCCATTACATCAACGATTTCGAAATACTGCTTCATATTTATTTCTCCTTAATATTTGAAATAATTTAATTTTTTAGTTAAGAATAAGGCTCTCGCCGTTCATCTCTTCGGGCTTATCATAACCCATAAGATCCAGCATAGTAGGAGCAAGGTCAGCCAGACGGCCGCTGCGAAGGCGGACATCCGCGCCGGAGATGATGAGAGGAACGAGGTTTGTGGTATGGGCAGTGTTGGGGCTGCCGGAGGGAAGAAGCATGCTGTCGGCATTGCCGTGGTCGGCGGTGATGAGGATTATTCCGCCCATTGCGCGTGTTGCCTCAACGATCTTGCCAACGCATTCATCAACGGTTTCAACCGCCTTTACTGCAGCTTCCATAACACCTGTATGACCTACCATATCGCAGTTTGCAAGGTTGCAGACCACAACATCATACTTGCCGCTGCCGATGCACTTTACGCATTCTTCGGTGACGGCGCGGGCGCTCATCTCAGGTATGAGGTCATAGGTGGGGAACTCACGGGGAGACTCGATAAGAACTCTGTCCTCGCCCTTGGCAACTTTTTCAACGCCGCCGTTGAAGAAGAAGGTCACATGGGCATATTTCTCGGTCTCGGCAATGCGAAGCTGGCTCAGTCCCAGAGCGGAGATATACTCACCGAAGGTCTTTTCGATAGTCTCAGGAGGGAATGCTATGGGCAGATCCAGATTTTCGTCATACTGAGTGGTGCATACATAGTTGAGACCAAGCTCAACGGTCTCCATGGGGCAATCAGCGGGAAGATTTCCTGTGAGAGCCCAAGTGATCTCACGGGCGCGGTCGGGGCGGAAGTTGAAGAAGATAACGCTGTCGCCCTCTTCAATCATGCCATTTTCGTCGCAAATTACAGGCTCAACGAACTCATCGGTAACGCCGCGGTCATAGCTTTCCTGAACAGCAGCAACGCAGTCGCAGTTAAGCTCGCCTGCACCGTGAACCATTGCGTCATAAGCGCGCTGAAGACGCTCCCAACGCTTATCGCGATCCATTGCATAAAAGCGTCCCTGAACTGTGGCAACGCTGCCCCAGCCGATTTCCTTGCAGTAATCGTCCAGAGCCTTCACATAGTCAATGCCGCTCTGGGGAGGAACATCGCGTCCGTCCAGAAATGCGTGGATATACACACGCTCCAGACCGCGGATCTTTGCCATCTTCAGCAG
>JAZQVC010000026.1:0-14901 GCA_045631645.1 Oscillospiraceae bacterium | reverse complement strand
CTTTGCTGTATAAATGCTGAAACTTATTTGCTCTTGATCTCTTCGAGAATCTGGGCGAGAAGCTCCTCGGTGGTGGGAGCCTAAGTCGGATCGTAGCCATGTCGTTCTGTGAGCCAAGGAGTTGTCAGTGAGTCTTGTCTTCCTAAGACCGCTTGGCCTCCGACTTCTTTGCTGTATAAATGCTGAAACTTATTTGCTCTTGATCTCTTCGAGAATCTGGGCGAGAAGCTCCTCGGTGGTGGGAGCCTTGGGCTCGGCGGCAGCAGCGGCTGCGGCGGCTTCTGCCTCGGCTTTTGCCTTGGCCTCAGCCTCGAGGCGCTTCTTCTCGCCTGCCTTGTTGGCAACCTTGACGATGAGGAAGACAACGAAAGCGATGAGAATGAAGTCGATGATGGCGGCAACGAAGGTGCCGAAGCCGATAACGATGGCGGCGGATACTTCAACACCCTCTGCGTTGACAACTGCCTCGCGGACAACGAGGTTCAGAGCGGTCATATCGCGGGTGCCGAAGAGAAATGCGATGAAGGGCATGAGAATGTTGTTGATGAGTGCAGTGGTGATTTTGCCGAAAGCGGTGGCGACAACTACGCCGACTGCCATATCAAGCACGTTGCCGCGCATGATAAAGGTCTTGAATTCTTCTGCGAACTTTTTCATTGACTTTCCTCCGTTTTTTCTTTATTTTTCGTAATTTTACTAACTTTTACTTAGAGGGAACAAGAACTTCCTTGCCGCCCATATAGCCGCGGAGAGCCTCGGGAATGGTCACGCTGCCGTCGGCCTGCAGGTGGTTTTCAAGGAAAGCGATGAGCATGCGGGGAGGAGCAACAACGGTGTTGTTGAGGGTGTGGGGCAGATACATCTTGCCGTCACTGCCCTTTACGCGCATGCGCAGGCGGCGAGCCTGAGCGTCGCCAAGGTTGGAGCAGGAGCAAACCTCGAAATACTTCTGCTGACGGGGAGACCATGCCTCGATGTCGCAGCTCTTGACCTTCAGGTCGGCCAGGTCGCCGGAGCAGCATTCCAGCTGACGAACGGGAATTTCAAGGCTCTTGAAAAGCTCAACGCTGTAGCGCCACATCTTCTCGTACCACTCCATGCTGTCCTCGGGACGGCAGACAACGATCATTTCCTGCTTCTCGAACTGATGGATGCGGTAAACGCCGCGCTCCTCGATGCCGTGGGCGCCCTTTTCCTTGCGGAAGCAGGGGCTATAGCTGGTGAGGGTGTGGGGCAGGCTTGCCTCGGGGATGATCTGGTCGATGTACTTACCGATCATGGAGTGCTCGCTGGTGCCGATGAGGTAGAGGTCTTCGCCCTCGATTTTGTACATCATAGCGTCCATGTCGTTCTGGCTCATAACGCCTTCAACAACGTTGCCGTGGATCATGAAGGGAGGGATGCAGTAGATGAAGCCCTTTTCGATCATGAAGTCGCGGGCGTATGCCAGCACTGCGGAGTGGAGACGGGCAATGTCACCCATCAGGTAGTAGAAACCGTTTCCGCTGACGCGGCCTGCGGCGTCCATATCAACGCCGGCGAAGCGCTCCATAATGGCGGTGTGGTAGGGGATTTCGTAGTCGGGGGTGACGGGCTCACCAAAGCGCTCAACCTCAACGTTGAACTCGTCGCTCTCGCCGATGGGGACGGAGGGATCGATGATGTTGGGGATGACCATCATAATGCGGCGTATGCGCTCGGCGTACTCTGCCTCCAGCTTTTCAAGCTCTTCGCGGCGCAGGTCGTTGGCCTTAACGGCTTCCATGTTTGCGTCGATCTGAGCCTGAATGGCGGCCTTTTCTTCCTCGGAAGCCTTCTTCAGCTTGCCGAAAAGAGGTCCGTTTGCCTTGCTCAGAGCGTTGCGGCTGGCGCGAAGCTCGTTTGCTTCGTTGATGGCGGCGCGGTTGAGCTTATCAAGCTCGATGACCTCGTCAACGAGAGGGAGCTTTGCGCCCTGGAACTTTTTGCGGATATTTTCCTTAACTATTTCGGGGTTTTCACGAACAAATTTAATGTCAAGCATAGTATATTCTTCCTTTTATTCAGTAAAATCTTAATTTTTTTTAACAAATTTATTTTTTCAGCTTTCCGATAAGCATAAGCTTATTGATGAGGTCTTCTCTGTCGTCTGCGCCATAGAATTCAAGCTCTATGCGGCCTCTTTTGGGAGAGTCCACAAGCTTTATCTTGCGGCCGAGAGCGTTTTCGAGGCTGCGCTCAACCTCTTTGACATAGTCCACGATAATGCCGCCGCTTTCCTCTTCCTTTTTGGGTTCGGAGGGGCTGCAAAGGCGCTTTACCAATGTCTCTGTCTGGCGGACAGAAAGTCCTCTTGAAATGATGGTTTCCGCAACTTCAAGCTGCTGCTTTTCATCTTTGAGGGGCAGCAGTGCACGGGCGTGACCTGCGGAAAGACTTCCGTTTTCAACCATTGCGCTTACCGCCTCGCTGAGGGAGAGAAGGCGCAGGGAGTTTGCAACGGCGCTGCGTGATTTGCCAACGGAAAGGGAGGCCTGCTCCTGAGTCATTCCGTATTCTTCCATTAAAGTGCGGTAACCTCTTGCCTCTTCAATGGGGTTGAGATCCTCGCGCTGGAGGTTTTCCACCAGAGCGAGCTCCATTGCCCTCTTGTCGTCGGCTTCGATTATGCGCACCGGAACTTCGGCAAGTCCCGCCATTCTTGCGGCGCGCCAGCGGCGTTCGCCTGCGATTATCTGATAAAATCCTCCGTCAAGCTTTCTGACGGTTATGGGCTGGATAAGCCCGTACTGACGAATGGACTCGGAAAGAGTTTCCAAAGCCTCCTCGTCAAAGCTGTATCGGGGCTGGTCTGCCCGGGGCTCAACCTTGGAAATGGGGAGCGTCAGCTCCTTCTCCCCTTTTTCGGTAAGGACATCTTCTCCGAAAAGGGCGCCAAGACCGCTTCCCAGTCCTCTTTTGGGTTTTTCTGCCATTATTTCACATCCTTACTGGCGCTTGAGAAATTCGTTTGTCATATGCAGGTAAGCTCGAGTGCCCTTGCTGAACTTATCGTAGGCTATGCAGGGCTTGCCATGACTAGGTGCTTCGCTTAAACGAACGTTACGAGGGATGGTGTTCTCGTAAACTTTGTCACAAAAATGCTGGCGCAGTGCTTCTGCGACCTCTTCGCTGAGACGGGTGCGTCCGTCATACATGGTGAGCACAAGACCTTCTATGGTCAAGGTGGGGTTAAGCTTGCCGTTTATAAGCTTTACAGTGTTCACAAGGTCGCTGAGACCTTCGAGAGCGTAGAATTCGCACTGCACGGGGACGAGCACTGTGTCTGCTGCTGTGAAGGCGTTCAAAGTGAGCAGCTCCAGAGAGGGAGGGCAGTCGATGATTATAAAATCGTACTCGCTCTTCAAAGGCAGAAGTGCCTTTCGGAGGATGAACTCTCTGTCCTCTGCGTCAACAAGCTCCACGTTTGCGGCAACAAGCTCTCTGTTGGAGGGCAGCACATCACCGTATTTGGTGGAGATGACCGCTTTTTCTGCGGGGAAGTCACGGAGCATCACATCGTATACGCTTTTAACTTTGTTTTTGTCAACTCCCATGCCGGTTGTTGCGTTTCCCTGAGGGTCGCAGTCGCAAAGGAGCACCTTTTTGCCTCTGTGAGCCAGAGACGCGCAGAAGTTTATTGCGGTGGTTGTTTTGCCCACGCCGCCCTTCTGGTTGGCAATCGCGATGATTTTGCCCATATCTTTCTCCTTTATTATTTATCTAACTACACATTATAACACTATTTACGAAATTTTCAACAATTCCCTTGTTTCACGTGAAACTTTTTTCGCAATTTTGTTTCACGTGAAACATAAAAAGTCCCACCCTTGACAGCTTGGGGCAAAGCTTATAGAATTGAAGCAACAAAATTAAAGGAGTTGCTGATTATGCGTTGGATAGAAGCTGCAATTGCAACAACAAGCAAGGAGATAGACCTTCTCTGCCTCCGCCTTGCGGATCTTGGCGTTGAGGGTATGTGCATAGAAGACGAGGAAGATTTTAAGAACTTCCTTGAAAATAACCATCAGTATTGGGACTACGTGGATGACGAGCTCAACGACCGCTTCAAGGGTCTCAGCCGCATCAAGTTCTATCTTTCCGATGACGAGGAAGGAAAAGCCATGCTGGCCAAAATCCGTGCCGAGCTTGGTCTGGAGATAGACTGCGCCACCGTGGATGACAGCGACTGGGAAAATAACTGGCGCGAATTTTATAAGCCCCTCAAAATAGGCGAAAAATTCCTTGTTATCCCTGAATGGGAAAATCCCGATCTTGAAGGCCGCGTTGCCCTTCGCCTTGACCCCGGTCTCATTTTTGGCACCGGCAGCCATGCCACCACCAGAATGTGCCTCCATCGCCTTGAAAAATTCGCTGAGGCAGGCAAAAAGGTTCTGGATCTGGGCTGCGGCAGCGGAATATTGGGAATTGGCGCCGCTGTGCTGGGCTGCGACAAAGTTGTGGGCTGCGATATTGACCCCAAGGCTCCCGATGTGGCTGGAGATAATGCGTCTCTCAACGGTATAGGCGAGGACCGCTTCAAAGTTTACGCCGGAGATATCCTCTCCGACGAGGGCATGAGAAAGTTCCTCGGCGATGGCTATGACATCGTTCTTGCCAACATCGTAAGCGATGTTATCATTCCTCTTTCCGCATTTGTCCGCCGCTTTATGGCAGAAAACGCCGTTTTCATCTGCTCCGGCATCATTGACGGCAGAGAGGCGGAAGTCCGCGCTGCCTTGGAGGCAAATGGCTTTGAAATTCTGGAGCATTGCCACGAAGAAGAGTGGAATTGCTATGTATGCAAATAAAACGTGAAAAATGTTTCACGTGAAACAAAAGGGCGCTGCATTTTGGCAGCGCCCTTTTTTATGATAAGAACATATCTATATCTTCCAAGGTGATATCCTCGTGGAGAGCTAAGTTGATTGCGTAAGCGATAAGCTTGGAAACATCACGAACGCTTTTATCTATGTCCCCGGGAGTGACTATAAGTTTTCCGTCTGATTTCAGGCTATGGGGGTCTATATCCAAGCCCGAACTTCTCATAAGATCGTAGGCAAGGGTGGCCGCGTCAACAACTGTGGGCACGCCGACGGCGATTACGGGAATTCCCAGAGTTTTCTCGTCTAGGGCGGGTCTTGCGTTTCCGACTCCCGATCCGGGGACTATGCCTGCGTTGGAAATCTGGACGGTGCGGCAAAGGCGATCTGTGCTTCTTGCGGCGAGGGCGTCAACGGCGATGAGGGCAGAGGGTTTGATTGCCTTGCATACGGCGGCTATTATCTCGCCGCTTTCTATGCCCGTTGTGCCCAAAACTCCGCTGCAAAGTCCGCTTACACTTCGAAAAGAGCCAAAATGCTGAGGGAGCGCTGTCCTGAGATGCCTTGTGACCATGAGATTATCAACCGCGATCGGTCCAACCGCGTCGGGGGTGATGTCGCGGTTGCCAAGCCCTGCCACCAGAACGCTGGAAAAAACTGGAAAATGCATAAGAGCGCGAAGCTCGTCGGCCAGCAAGTGGCAGGCTTCGGAAAAGGCATTTTCTTTTCGCTGCAGCAGGGAAGAAAGTTCCACGCTTATATATTTCCCCTTGGGCTTGCCCAAAGCTTTCTCTCCCTGCTCATCAAGCACCTCCACGGTGTGAACGGTGAAGCTTCCGCAGCGCCTTTCGTTGCAGTTCAAACCGGGGAAAATATTCTCGGAGGGATTTGGGGAGGAGAAAAAAGGCTCTGATTCTATTGCAAGATCTGTTCGGAATCCACTACTCATTGTGCCTTGCCTCTCTTAAAAATCAAGATTTTGTAGTAGTGTGCGCCGAACAAAAAAATATATGTATTTTTTCAAAAAAAGTTTAAAAAACTCTTGATTTTTCAATCACTTGCCTTTATAATACCATTCGTGTGTCCATATGCGCCGTGCCGTATACAGTGCATTTGACCGTTTATACTTATAGGAGGAGGTGGCGATTGAAACATGGCCAACATTAAGTCTTCCGCGAAGAGAGACCAGCTTGCTAAGGCTCGTTATGCTAAGAACAAGGCAGAGCGCAGCGCTCTCAGAACCGCAGTCAAGAAATTCGATGCAGCCGTTGCCGAGGGCAACAAGGAAGCAGCCGTCAGCACCTATAAAGTGGCTGTCAAAGCTGTTGACAAGGCAGCAGGCAAGAACCTGATCCACAAGAACAAGGCCGCTCACAAGAAGAGCCAGATGACTCTGAAGCTCAACGAAATGGCTGAGTGATTAAAATAAACACCGTTTTTTCACACCCCTCTCATGTGAAGAAGCGGTTTTATTTTTTTATATGCACCTTTTAAGGCTGCACCCCTCTGTGGGGAACGGTACGAGGGACAATCCCTCCGCCTCGCTTTGCTCGGCACCTCCCTTTACACAAGGGAGGCTTTAAAGGCCCCCTTGTAAAGGGGGCTGTCTGCGAAGCGGACTGGGGGATTTGATAATTCACTGTAGGGGCGGACCGATGCGTCCGCCCATGTTGCTCTCCCGATTGGGAGGGCTTTTTTGTTTTGCGTTTCAAATATTTGATTTTACATATACCCTTTTTCGCGTTATACTGTAAATATATTGTGTTAAGAACAATTTTTTTGAGGGAGAAAGGAGAATTTCGGTGGAGCTGAAGAAAAACGAATTTCGCACTGCCTGCCGCGGCTGCCATGGTGGCTGCGTATATATTCTCACGGTTGAAGACGGCAAGGTTGTAAATGCCCGACCCGACCCCGATGCCCCCCTGAATATGGGACGGGGCTGCGAAAAGGGTCTTACTATAATTGAGCAGATGTACCACCCCGACCGCCTTCTGTACCCCCTCAAGCGCAACGGACCTCGCGGAAGCGGAGAATGGGTGCGGATAAGCTGGGATGACGCGCTGGACACCATCGCTGAGCGCCTTAATGTGCTGCGCAATAAATATGGCCCTGAGTGCATATCCGCAATCACGGGCACGGGACGCCATGTTGTGCCCTATCTGTGGCGCTTCACTGGCGCCCTCGGAACGCCCAATATCACCTCTTCCGGTGCGCTGATATGCCTCGGACCTCGCAAAAATGCAGGTTTTTCCACTTCGGGAACCTATGGCTGCGTGGATTATTACGGGGAGAAAAAGCCCAAATGCCTTGTTGTGTGGGGCGCAAACCCCGCCGTCAGCGGTGCCGACGGCGAATTGCAGTGGCATCCCAAGGAATGCGCCAAAAACGGCACAAAGCTTATTGTCATTGACCCTGTGAAAACGGAGATGGCGGAGCATGCCGACCTGTGGCTTAAAATCCGTCCCGGCACGGACGGCGCTTTGGCCATGGCTATAATAAATGTTATCATCCATGAGGATCTCTATGACCACGAATTCGTGGAAAACTGGAGCTATGGCTTTGAGGAACTGGCTCGCCGCGCCGAAGAATACGAGGTGCGAAAGGTCAGCGAGATCACATGGGTGCCTACCAAGGATATAATCCGTGCCGCCCGAATGATGGCGGAAAACACCCCCATGGCGCTGGAATGGGGCTGCGCCTTTGAGCATGGCTTCAATGCAACCCACACAAGCCGCGCCATATACTTCC
The DNA here is from genome assembly GCA_045631645.1 of Oscillospiraceae bacterium. Taxonomy (GTDB): domain Bacteria; phylum Bacillota; class Clostridia; order Oscillospirales; family Oscillospiraceae; genus SIG459. Next base: position 7,312 of record JAZQVC010000026.1, on the reverse strand, counting down.
TTCCTGCGCTGCTTGGCAGCTATGATGTGCCCGGCGGCTTTGTGGAGAGCAAAAAGATAGTGCCCACAAAGCGCAATCCTCAGGCTCCCAACGAAAAACTTATCAACAGCTATCCTTACCGAATGCTGAAGCCCTACGCAAATCCCCATCAGGTGCTGGACGCAATAAGAATGGAATATCCCTATAAAATCAGGGCTATGCTTTCTTTTGCCAACAACACCCTTATCTCCCTTCCCGACAGCTCGAGAGTTCACTTATGCCTGATGGATCTGGACTTTTTCGTTGTAACGGATGTTTTCATGACCCCCACGGCGGCGATTGCGGATATCGTGCTTCCTGCGGCGTTGTGGCCTGAGCTGGACAGCGTTTTCTGCATGCCTGAGTTTGCCGAGCATACCGTCCTCTGCCAGCAAAAGCTGGTGCAGGTGGGCGAAGCACGCCCCGATGAGGACATTTATATCGAAATATTGAAGCGCATGGGTCTTGATTACGGTGCAAAGAGCCAGAAGGAGCTTCTTGAGCGTGAGCTGAAGGATATGGCAAGCCGCTATCCCGAAATGGAGGGGCTGAACTTCGACCGCCTGAAGGAGCAGGGCTGGTATACCCCCCAGCGACAGTATTATAATTATAAAACCCGCGGCGGTTTCCCCACCCCCACAGGCAAATATGAATTTTGGTCAACGGAGCTGGAGGCGGTGGGTGGCGACCCGCTCCCCTTCTGGAAGGAGCCTCCTGTAACTCCTGTCAGCCGCCCCGATCTGTCAAGAGAATTTCCCTATATTCTCAGCATCGGCGGCAGACGCATGCAGTATTTCATATCCAATAACCGCCAGATTCGCTCTCTCCGCCGCCAGTACCCCTTCCCCAGAGTGGCAATACACCCCGATACGGCGAAAGAGCGCGGAATTGAAGAGGGCGACTGGGTCTGGATTCGCACTTTCCGCGGCCGCATTACCCAAAAAGCCAAGCTGGATCCCGATCTTGACCCCAGAGTTATCCACTGCGACTTCGGCTGGTGGTATCCCGAGGCAGGCGCTCCCGACTATGGCTGGCGAGAGTCCAACGCCAATGTGCTCACAAGTTGCGACGATGGCTGCGACCCCTATATGGGCTCTTATCAGCTGCGAAGCCTGCTTTGCAACATCTATAAAAACAATAACTGCAATATTGAGGAGAGATATTATAATTCTCCCCTTTACCTGCCCCTTCCTGCGGATGAATCCTCCCCCTGCGTGGTCATTGATCCTGAAAAATGCATACTTTGCGGCGAGTGCGTGCGCACCTGCCACAGCGTGCAGGGCGTGGGCGCCATTGAGATGGCAAACGAAAATGGCATAACAAGAATCCGCGCAAAAGCGGAAACTCTGAGTGCCACCTCCTGCGTGGGCTGCGGTCAGTGCCATGCGGCCTGCCCCACAGGTGCGCTGCGGATAAAAAACAATGTGGATATGGTGAAAGAGGCCATTGCCGACCCCGATACCATGGTGGTGGCGCAGATTGCCCCCTCTGTCCGCGTTGGTGTGGGCGAGCTTGCCGGCTTTGCCGCGGAGGAAAACTCCATGGCGAAGATAGTGGGCGCTCTGCGGAAGCTGGGCTTCGATCGTGTTCACGATACGGTGTTCGGCGCCGACCTCACCGCAATGGAGGAGGGCAAAGAGTTTCTGGAGCGGCTCAAAAAAGGCGAAAAGCTGCCTCTTCTTACAAGCTGCTGCCCTGCTTGGGTGAAATACTGTGAGGAGAATCTGCCCCAATTTAAGGAAAACATATCCTCATGCCGCTCCCCTCAGCAGATGCTGGGCGCTTTGATGCGAAAGCATTATGAGAATTGCGATCAAAGCGAGGGCAAAAAAATTGTTTCCGTTTCCATTATGCCCTGCACCGCGAAAAAGGCGGAGATACTCCGCGAAAGCTCCCATACCGAGGGCAAGCAGGATATAGATTTCTCCCTGACCACCACTGAACTTCTGGAATGGATGGCGGAAGAGGGTCTCAATGCCGCAAATTGCCCTGAAAGCGCTGCGGACGAGCCTTTCCGTATGGGCTCCGGCGGCGGCACAATCTTCGGCGTAAGCGGCGGCGTTGCCGAAGCGGTGCTGCGCTTCCTTTCTCCCCGCGCCGCAGCCCGCGCACAGGTGAAGCGCATCAGCGCTGTTGAAGCTTGTGAGTGCATTGAGGCTGAGTATGAGGGCGAGAGTGTGCGCATAGCTGTCGTCAGCGGCCTTAAAAATGCAAAGAAGCTTCTTGAGCGGGTGGAAAAAGGCGAAGAAAGCTTCCATCTTATAGAAGTTATGGCCTGTCCCGGAGGCTGCATCATGGGCGGCGGACAGCCTACGGATGCTTACCGCAACCTTTTCCGTCAGAAAGCACGCAGCAAGACCCTTTGCAGTACGGACGAAAATGCGGAAATCCGAGCCTCTCAGCAAAATGAGCCTGCAGTGAAGCTTGGTGAAGAATTGGGCGAAGCAGAAAAGCGCTCTATGCTCCACTGTCATAAATAAAGCTCCGATAAGTGCGGGCAATCATAAAAAGTTTTCAGTCCCGGCAGCGTTTTGCATGCCGGGACTGTTCTTGTATATACGACCTCTGCGTGATAAAATGGGAATAAATCGATAAACTTAAATTCATCGAAGAGGTATCAACATTGAAAAATAGGGTTGTTGACGAAGAAATAGTACTTGTTCGCTATTATCCTAATTACAAGACTACTTTGGCTTGGTATCAAGATTCAGATTTATGCAAACAAGTGGATAACAGAGACACAGTATATGATTTAGAGCTATTGAAGCGTATGTATAACTACTTAAACAAACGCGGTGATTTGTTTTATATCAAGTATAAAAACAGGCTATGTGGTGATGTGTGTTTGCAACCGAGCGGCGAAATTAATATTGTGATAGCGAAGCCGTTTCAAAACAAACATATTGGAAGACGAGTGGTTAATGAAATAATTCGCTTGGCAAAAGAAAAGGGCATTCAGGAACTGCACGCTGAAATCTATACTTTCAACACCCAGTCACAGAAAATGTTCCAAAGTGTTGGTTTCAAAAAAGTGGATGACGAACAGTATGTCTTAATCCCGGTATGTAGCACAGTTGGATAAATTGAGTTTATAGGTGAACGGATGATGAAGCATATTGCAAATATACTCACGAGTTGTCGTATTTTAGGCAGTATTTTGTTGCTGTTCTTTCCTGCGTTTTCCCTGGAGTTTTATATCACATATCTCCTCTGCGGCTTTAGTGATATGATAGATGGAACAATCGCCAGAAAAACAAACAGTACCAGCAAGTTTGGAAGCCAACTGGACACAATTGCCGACCTCATTTTTACAGTAGTATCTTTTCTTAAGTTGTTGCCGGCGATCCATATTCCACAATGGTTGTGGATATGGGGCGGTGTGATTGCGCTTATCAAAATCAGCAATATCATATGGGGATATGTTTCTAAAAAACAGTTTATATCCTTGCATACGATTATGAACAAAGTAACGGGATTTGCTTTGTTCCTTTTGCCGATGTCGCTGACTTTTGCCCCAACCACTTATAGCGTTGCGACAGTATGTGTACTTGCAACCATTGCGGTAATGCAAGAAGTTTATTTTATTGCGAAAGGGTAAGAGATGTTATAGTCAAATTCCACCTTGTAGCACAGTTAGATAAACTTGAATTTTTCTAACAGTTTTGCACCGCACCAAAGCCTCCCTTTACACAAGGGAGCCTTGGGCGCTCCCGCACCGGTTGGATAAACTTGAATATGTCGCACAGACAGAAACAGCCGCCCCCACATATGAGGGCGGCTGCACTGTTCAGCAAATTAAGTCGAGAAAGACCTTTTGAGTTCCTCTATAATATGAGCATAAGGATGAGCATAAGGAGGTGAACAGAAATGGATGGGCATATAGAAGCGGTTCAAAGAATGCAGGACTACATTGAAATGCACCTTGACACAAGTATTACAATGGCAGATTTGGCAAATGTGTCGCAATATTCACCCTGGTACTCATACAGACTTTTTGCGGATTTACTCCATATGACACCCGCAGTATATATCAGGCGGCTGAGATTGTCTAAATCTGCACTCCGATTGCGAGATGAAAAAGTAAAAATTATTGATGTTGCATTTGATGCTGGATACGATAGTGTGGATGGATATCAAAGAGCATTTTACAAAGAGTTCGGTTGTAACCCATATGAGTATTCCGTATGTCCTACTCCAATCTATTTGTTCAAGCCTTACGGAATCAAATATGCTCAAAAAAAGGAGAGGGAAAAAATGAGCGATGTGAAAAATATTTTCTTGCAGGTAGTGGAGAAACCTGAAAGGAAGGTCATTATCAAACGAGGTAAGGAAGCGACAGAATATTTCAAATACTGCGAAGAAGTTGGCTGTGATGTATGGGGGTTGCTTTGCAGTATGAAATCAATTAGCGGTGAACCTGTATGCTTATGGCTTCCTAAAAACTACATCAAGACAGGAACATCTGAATATGTGCAGGGTGTAGAGGTTGCAATGGACTATTCGGGTGAAATCCCCGACGGATTTGAGGTTATCGAACTGCCTAAATGCAAATACATCATGTTCCAAGGGGAACCTTTTGAGGAGGAGAACTTTGTAGAGGCAATTGGGCAGGTATGGGATGCAATCAAAAAGTACAACCCTGAAAGCATTGGATACACTTGGGATGATAACAACCCCCGTATTCAATTAGAGCCTATCGGCACAAGAGGATATATTGAACTGCATCCAGTAAAAAGCATTTGACAAATTCCAATTTATCTGACCGCTCCATACTATAACAAAAGCCCCGACGGATGGTCGGGGCTTTTATCTTTATTGGCATTACTCGATGGGGATCCATGCCTCGAAATAGCCGGTGAGGGTGTCATTTTCAAGGACGGAGCAAAGCAAAACGCCGTGGATGGGTCCGAAAACGGGGATGCCCTCTTTTTGGGCATAGTCCAGAGCGTACTGGAGAAGGGAGGGGGAGAAACTTCCCCGACCGCCTGAGTTTTTGAAAACGGTGTGTATACATTTTCTGGAGGGGAAAGAAATCATGGGAGGGGCAACGGGGAAGTCCAGCTCCTTCACATAGTCGGTGCTGAGGCTATAGCCCCAGCGGTAATCGTCTTCCCGACCGGGAAGAATAGCCTCTCCCGTCATCTCGAAATAGCGGTTATTGAAGGGGAGAGCATCCAGCCATTTTTTCGCGGTTTCGTTGGTGAGAGAATCGGTCATATAGCGGCTGCCCACTCTGTCGATAAAGCGGACAAACTCGGGACTTTCCGCAATTTCGCACTTATAAAGAAGCTTATCAATCATCTCGAGGGAGGCTCTGTGCTCGGCGCTGCGGCGCAAAAGAAGCTGGCAGCGGCGGATGTGGGCGCGAAGTTCATCCTCTTTCATAAGGAAAAGCTCGCTTAGCTGCCCGGCGGTGGGGATGCGCACCATGTCCGCAATCTGCTCGATGGAAAAACCGTAGTTTTTGAACCAGAGGCAGTCCATGAGAAAGTTGATATGCCAAGCGTCATAATAGCGGTAATCGTTGTTTGCGTCCTTCTCGGGAGTGACCACGCCCTTGCGCTCATAATAGCGGAGAATATCGGTGGAAACGCCCAGAATGCGGGCAACATCGCCGATTTTGTATTTCACGGGGTCACTTCCTTTCTCTGTGCGAAAAGTATGGAGCATAACTCATAATATATCCGTATTATAGCTATTTTTCGCGTATATTGCAAGGTTTTTTGCTTGACTTTGGAATAATTCCAAGGTTTACAATGTTGGGAGCAAAAAACAAATAAAATTCTCAGGAGGAAAAGCATTATGGCATACATGCCCCTTAGAAAAGAAGAACTTTATCTCGAGACCGAAAAGATGCCCAAGATTTGGGACCTCTCCATGCCTTGGGGCTGGGATACCCCCCTGTGGCCCTTCCCCGGCGCACGTAGCGACCTGAACTTCCCCCGCGGCCAGTATCTCGAGCGTTTCCACAAGAGAACCTGCACCTACACCGGTACTCTCCACGCTGCTACCCACTGCGATGCTCCCAACCACACCCTCCACGAGGAAGAGGTTGATCGCGAGCGTTACGGTTACACCCTCGCTGAGATGCCCCTTGAGCACGCTATCGGCTCCGGCGTTATCGTTGACCTGACCTGGATGTACGACGAGTTCGAGAAGGCATTCAACGCAGCAGGCGGCGACCCCGCAAAGATGGGCGAGTGGGCAGAGACCCCCGACAAGAAGGGTGCTATCTGGCACATCATCACCCCCGAGGATGTTCAGAAGGCTCTCGATAAGGATGGCCTCGAGATCCGACCCAACGACTTCGTCGTTCTCAACACCGGTTTCCATCGTTATTGGAGAAAGAACAACGACAAGTACTTCAACTACTATGCAGGTAACGGCCCCGAGCTCGCTTACTGGCTGATGTATGAGAAGAAGATCAAGGCTATTGCAGGTACCTACGGCGCTTCCGACTCCCCCGTATGGCACTTCCCCTGCAAGGAGCAGATGCCCTGGCTCGCTACCAACTACAAGCTGGCTACCGGCCGCGACATCGACGTTGACTATCCCGACTATGAGCCCTGCCACAGACTGTACGGTCAGCACGGCCTGCTCGCTATCGAGAACGCCGGCGGCGACATCGACCAGGTTACCGGTAAGCGCATGACCATCGCTGCATTCCCCTTCCGCTGCGAGGCTGCTGACGGCGGTTTCGTTCGTCTGGTTGCTTGGGAAGAGGGCAGCTTCTAATTTGTAACCACAGATCAAATCATCTGTTATTACCTATTAGAACACACTTAAACTAACTGATAACTTATAGTTTACCCCACAGTGACCCTGTGGGGTAAACGAATGAAGAAACAGAGGTTTTACGATAATGAAAACACTTGCTGATATCAAGAAAATTGCCGTGCTTGGCGCCGGCACCATGGGCCCCGGCATTGCTCAGACCTTTGCAATGGGCGGCTATCAGGTTACCATGTGGACCCGCAGCGAGTCCACCCGCGATAAGGCTATTGCTTCCCTCGAGTCTCAGCTGAACACCTTCGAAGAAGAAGGTCTGCTCTCCGAGGACAAGGCTGCCATCATGGCTCGCATCAGCTTCGCTTCCACCGTTGAAGAGGCTGTTGCAGGCGCAGATTTCATTCAGGAGACCATCGTTGAGAAGAGAGATGCCAAGGAAGAGCTGTATGCCCAGCTGGCTGCATGCGTTCCCGCTGACGTTATCATCGCTTCCAACACCTCCGCTCTGAACATCTTCGAAGTTGTTCCCGAGCAGCTCCTGCCCCAGATGATCATCTGCCACTGG
>JAZQVC010000025.1:0-19777 GCA_045631645.1 Oscillospiraceae bacterium | reverse complement strand
CGCAGAGCGCAATGCTATCCGCGAAGATGAGCACCTCATCTCCACCGATGACAGCCCCGTAAAGGTATTCGTCATTGCCACCAACGAAGAGCTCATGATCGCACGCGACACCAAGGAGCTTGTTACCAAGTAAGCTTCCCTTTTCACCCCGCATAAAGAGCGGAACTAATTAAGCATCAAATCGGGCCGCCAATTCTTGGCGGCCCGACTTAATGTCCGGGAGAACTTTATGAACACAGTTATTTTTGTGATTGAAATACTCGGCACCATAGCCTTTGCTATTTCCGGTGTCATTGTGGGTAAAGAAAAAAATATGGACCTTTTCGGCGTATGTATGCTTGGCATAACCACCGGCTGCGGCGGCGGAATTATCCGCGATATAATAATCGGATGCATTCCTCCCACTATGTTCGTCAATCCCGTATATGCCTTTGTGGCACTCGGGGTATCTCTCGCCATGTGCATTCCTGCAATTTCTCGTCTTCTCGGCAAACTAAAAACCGCAGGAGAAATTTTCCTGCAGGTTCTGGATGCTGTTGGTTTGGGAGGCTTCAGCGTGGTTGCCGTTGTCAACTGCCATGCTCTCTATCCAGACAACATCTTTCTTATGGTCTTCGTGGGCTGCGTTACCGGCTGCGGCGGAGGCGTGCTGAGAGATATTTTCGCCGGAAATATTCCCTATATTTTCCGCAAGCACATTTATGCCAGTGCATCTATCATCGGTGCTTTACTCTGCGCACTGCTTATAGACGCCATAGGCAGCACCGCGGCTATGATTTGCGGCATTGCAGTTATTATGCTCATCCGCTTTGCTGCCGCATACTACAAGCTTAATCTCCCCAAAATACATAACTGAACACAGAAAAATATCAAGCCCCGATCTGCAAAAACAGATCGGGGCTTTTCTTGTATAAATCTTAAAGAGCCTTTATATCTTCAATAAGGGCAGCCACATTTTCGTCGGTGCTTGCCCAGCTGGTGCAGATGCGGATGGCATCGCTGTCACCACCGGTGGTATCCCAAAAGCCAAGAGCATATTTTTCACCCAGTGCTGCCTGCTGAGCCTTGGTGAGAATAGGAAACTGCTGATTGGTAGCAGAGTCCATAAGAAGAGGTATACCCTTTTCCACGAGAGCAGCCTTAATGCGCAGAGCATTGGCAACAGCTTTTTCTGCAACGCGGAAATAGAGTCCGTCTCTGAACATCTCCTCAAACTGTATTCCGAGAAGGCGCCCCTTTGCAAGCATGCCGCCCATACGCTTTATCATATAGCGGAAGTCTTTCTTGAGGGCATCGTTTGTTATGCATACAGCTTCGCCAAAAAGGCAGCCCACCTTGGTACCGCCGATGTAGAAAACATCGCAGTTGGCGGCAAGGAAAGGCAGGGTGAAGCTTTTATCGGCAGCGAGGGCATAGCCCAGTCTTGCGCCGTCCACAAAAAGAGGAAGTTCAAGCTCGCGGCAAGCGCAGTAGAGCTCCTCAAGCTCAGCGCAGCTATACAATGTTCCGTACTCCGTGGGCTGGGAGATATAGACCATTGCAGGCTGAACAATATGCTCGTGTGCGCCATCCCTCCAGTGGGCGGCCACATAGTCTCTCACCTGAGCGGCGCAAATCTTGCCGTCTTTATGGGGCAAGGCCAAAACCTTATGTCCTGTTGCCTCAACGGCTCCTGTTTCGTGGCAGTTGATATGTCCTGTCTCAGCGCACAGCACGCCCTGATAAGGGCGGAGAATGGAGGCAATAACGGTCATATTGGTCTGAGTTCCGCCAACGAGGAAATGCACATCGGCACTCTCGCAGCCAATAGCCTTTTTGATGTAAGCTCTTGCGTTTTCGCAGTGATAGTCCTCACTGTAGCCGCAGGTCTGCTCGAAATTGGTGGCATTGAGAGCTGCCATTATATTGGGATGAGCGCCCTCAGTATAATCACAATCGAATCTTATCATAGCTTACTCCATATAATCCTTGCTCAGAGGTACATAGTAGCTCTGCTTTTTTCTGTCCTCAATGGCTGCCTCATCCAAAGTGCGGATAAGCTTTGCGGGAACTCCAACCATCATGGAATTCTCGGGAACCTCCGCACGCTCTTTCACAACAGCGCCTGCGCCGATTATGCAGTTATCTCCAATGACTGCCTTATCCAGTATGATAGCCCCCATACCGATAAGAACATTATCACCAATGGTGGCACCATGGACTATGGAGCCGTGACCAATGGTAACATTTTTGCCAATCACCATATCGCTGCCGTGGTCGCAGTGGAGAACGCAGTTATCTTGAATGTTTGTGCCCTCCCCTATTCTTATAGGAGCCTCGTCACCGCGGATTACCGCACCAAACCAAACAGAAACATCTGCCGCTATCTTAACATCGCCGATAATGTCGGCAGAGGGGGCAACAAAGGCCTCGGAGCTTATTTCGGGCATAATGCCCTTATATTCCATTATCATAGCTTTTCTCCTTTGATTTTTATTGAATTTATGATAGCATACAGTTGATAGCAATTCAAGGCTAGGTGATCGGTTATGGAAAATGAAACAGCAGTTTTGTTCATACACGGAATTTTGGGAACACCACGGCATTTTGATTTTCTTAGAGAAATCCTGCCGGAAGGCTTCACCACAAAGTCTCTGCTGCTTATCGGACACGGAGGCAGCACAAAAGATTTTGGAAAAAGCTCTATGACCCAATGGGACACCCAGTGCGAAAGCGCCCTGTTGGAGCTTAGCGCAAGCCACAAACGAGTGCTTTTGGTAGGACACTCTATGGGTAGTCTCCTTGCCGTCCGCCTTGCGCTGAAGCACCCCGGCAAGGTTTCGGGGATATTTGCTTTGGCCATACCGCTGCGCATCCGTTTCGGCATAAAGGCTCTCGCCTCCAGCCTTCATACCGCATTTGCTCCACCGGAAAGTGACTCACCCTTTCAGCGGGTCTGCAGGGAAGCCTGCAGCGTTAAGCTTAGCAAAAATCCCTTTGCATACCTGCCGTGGATTCCCCGCTTTCTTGAGCTTTTTGCCCTTTCCCGGAAAATAAGGAAAACCATGCACGAGCTCAAGATTCCATGCACGCTTGTCCAGTCCGCCCGTGATGAGATGGTATCCCCCACCTCCATTTGCTTTGCCGCAGGCGCAAAAACCATTGTTCTTCCGGAGTCCTTCCATTATTTTTACAGTGAGGAAGACATCGGGATCATTTTGAAAGAATGGAACAGATTTATCACAGAACATATGTAAAAAGAGGACAGCAAATATGCTTATTGCAATTATCGGAGAAAACTGCGTTGGTAAATCCACGCTGGCAGATAAACTGAATAAAAAACTCGCCGCAAAAATCTACTCCGGCAAGGACTACTTAAGGCTTGAAAAAAGCCCTTCCGCTGCTGCGGAGAGCTTCAAAAAGCTTTTAAGCGAGGCGCTTACAGGTGAAAATATAATCTACCTCATTACCGAAAAGGAACACCTCGCCTTGCTGCCCGAAGGGACATTCAAAATAGTCCTTACTGCGGAGATTGATGTTATAAAAGAACGATTCAAGGCAAGAATGAGGGGCAATCTCCCTCTGCCTCTTGAAAAGATGCTGGAGGCAAAGCATGGAATGTATGATGAGCTCCAGTGTGATATGAAGCTTGATTCCAAATATAATATTGAAGATATATTCGAAAAGATTATATAAAAAAGACCCTGCGGACAAACCGCAGGGCTTTTTTTATTAAGTTTTTATTCAGTCTTCGTAAGCAACTGCCTTGTCAAAGAGCTCTTCAACTTCCTTTCCGGGAGCCTTGGTGAGCTTGGAGACCAGAACAGCGGCGATGAGGCTTGCAATGAATCCGGGAATGATTTCATAGATACCGGTGGAGCCAAGGAAGGCCAGCCAGCAGATATCCACGACAGCGCCCACAAGAATACCGGCAACAGCACCTGCAAAATTAAAGCGCTTCCAGAAAAGGCTGAGCATGATAGCAGGTCCGAAGGCTGCTCCAAATACGCCCCATGCATTCTCAACGAGACCCATTATGGTGCCGCTGTTGGGGTTGGAGGCAATGAGAACGGCAATAATAGCTATTGCAAGAACAACAAAGCGACCTGCCCAAAGCATTTCCTTATCCCCTGCCTTACCGTTGCGGATGATGGGCTTATAAACATCACTGGCAAAAGCGGAAGCGGAAGCCAGAAGCTGGGAGTCGGCAGTGGACATGGCGGCTGCCAGAATTGCGGAGAGAAGAATGCCGCTTATGATAGCGGGGAATATCTTGCGTACCATAGTAATGAATACTACGGAACTATCAGCTATATCTCCAAGGAAAACACGGCCAATGCAGCCTGCGGCCACAGAGAAGATAATAATAATAGTTGTCCAGCCTATGCCTATCTTTGCGCTCTTTTTCAGTTCCTTTCCGGACTTGAGGGACATAAAGCGGATGATGATATGGGGCATGCCGAAGTAGCCAAGACCCCAGCCGAGACCGGAAACAATATCCTTCCAATTGCCGAAAAGATTCCAGTATCCTTCGGGGAGCTGTGCTCCACCCGCCACAGCCTGACCGCCCTGAATAAGAGCGAGGGCAAAGATGGGAGCCACAAGCAGTGCAGCCAGCATCAAAAGGCCCTGGAAAAAGTCGGTCCAGCAAACTGCGGAAAATCCACCAAGGAAGGTATAGGCGATAATAATGACTGCTGCTATGTACATAGCTACGGTTGCATCAATGCCGATAACGGTGTTAAACAAAGTTCCGCAGGCCTTGATGGAGGAAGCTGCATAAATGGTGTAGGCCACAAGGAAAATGACCGCGCAGATTATCTGAAGAGCCTTACTCTTGCTGAGGAAACGATTGGTGAGATACTGAGGAATGGTGATGGAGTCACCGGCAACAATGGAAAAGCGGCGAAGTCTGGGAGCTTCATACAACCAGCTCAGAGCATAACCGATGGCAAGACCGATAGCGATCCATGCCTGTCCGATTCCCATTGCATAGATGGAGGCGGGCAAACCCATCAAAACCCATGCGGACATATCGGATGCGCCTGCGGAAAGAGCTGAAACCCATGCGCCCATCTGGCGACCGCCAAGGAAATAGCCTTTTTCACCGTCGCTGCGACCGCGGAAAAAGAAATACACGCCTATTCCCAGCATAAAGGCCAGATAAATTATAAATACTATTACTTCTGCATTGAAATTCATTACGGACTCCTTGCCGAGAGAAATCACTTTCTCCCTTTAATATATGAAAGCATTATAGCATAATAATATCTGTACGTAAATACAGAACGGAGTATAGAATTAATTCTATACTCCGTTTGTCATAATACGCTATTTTTCTTGTATTTTCAAGTGTTTTTTATTAGACGCTTTATTGCACTTAAATTAGGTAAGAAAAAATATTTTTAATTTATTTCACTCTATAGCTTTCAAGAAAAAGCCCCATCATCGTGTCGGAATACTTGGAAAGAGAGTATTCTCCTCCGCAAAGACACCAGTCATACATAAGGGCGCGTTCCATAAGGGCATAGGCTTTTGTTATCTCGCCCACACTGAAATCGTTTCGGATCTCCCCTCTCTCCTGCCCTTTCATAATTATCTCACGAAGAAGACGGAAGTAAAAACGGTTGCGGTCAAGAAGATGCTTCTCGCCCTTTGTTGTAAGCTGAGTCGAAAGAAGTCCCGCCAGAAGCTCGATGGGCACAGAGGTATCCACCATAGTAAAAAGCTCCCTATTGAGCCAATGGAGAATGTCTATGGCATTGCGCTGGGTATCCATGCTGCGGGTTAACGCTTCATACTTCTCATCAAAAAGAGTGGAAAGAGTTCCTAGAAGGGCATCCTTGCCTTCAAAGTAATGATAAAAAGTGCCTTTGCTTGTTTCGGATTCAAAGATGATGTCCTCAACTGTGGTATCCTCATAGCCCTGCTCATAGAAAAGCTTCCAAGCCGCGGAAACTATTTTGCCGCGGGTATTTCTCGTGTTCTTTCTGGGCATATTATTCCACCTCTATTATCGCGCCCTCCCAAGGAGCAAGAACGCCGAAAAATTCCTTCTTCTCATAGTTGCCTATTCTCTGCACACCTTTGAACGGCACTTTACGAGGTTTTTCGGAGAAGTTCAGTAGCACAGTAAGCTTTTTCCCTTCATATTCGCGCTCATAGACGAACACGCTGCTGTTTATAAGTTTTTCTTTGAAGCTACCCTTGCGGAGAATTTCGTTTTCTCTGCGGAAAGCTATAAGAGCCTTATAATAACTAAGTATGGAATCTGCATCCGCTTCCTGTGCAGCATAATTGATGGTTTTATAATTCCTGTTCACCGCAAGCCATGGCTTTCCCTCGCTGAATCCGCCATTGGGCGCATCGCTCCACTGCATACCCTGACGGGCATTATCACGTGAAGAGGTTTTTATCATCTGCCAGCGTTTGGCGGCAGGAATCCCGATTTTCTTTGCGATTGCATAGATATTATGGCTTTCCACATCCTGAAGTTGGTCAATGGAGGTGAAATCAAAATTGGTCATGCCGATTTCCTGACCCTCATATATAAAGGGAGTTCCCTTCAATGTAAGGAGCATGGTTGCCAGCATTTTGGCGCTCTTATTATGATATTTTCCGTCATCTCCGAAACGGGATACACTGCGAGGCTGGTCATGGTTTTCAAAGTAGTTGGCATTCCAGGTGAGAGCATGCTGCCATTTTGTGATTGTGCGGAAAAACTTTTCCGGCTTGAAGGCATGCTTGAACCATTTGACGCCCACCTGCTCCGTTTCCATATGCTCGAAGGAGAATATCTCATCAAGCTCTTTTCTGTGGGGTTCGCAGAGGTCTCTACCCTGCTGCTCGCTGACAAACACAGTTTCTCCAACAGTGTAGGCATCATATTTATCCAGAACATCTCTGCGCAGTCTGCGAAGCACCGCATGGCAACCGGGAGTTGAATGATAGTGCTTCAAGCCTGCCAGTATGGGACTGGGCAACCCGTTTTCAAGGTCATTTTTCCAAATGATATTGATAACATCGCAGCGGAAGCCCGCAACACCCTTATCAAGCCAGAAGCGAAGTATATCCTGAACAGCGTCCATAACTTTGGGATTGCGCCAGTTTAGGTCAGGCTGTTCCTTGGCGAAAAGATGGAGATAATACTGACCGCGGACTTCGTCATAATCCCATGCGCCGCCTCCGAAGAAACCGCCCCAGTTATTGGGCTTATCCGCCCAGATATAATAATCCTCATAACCCGCTTCCCGTCTGCGGCTGCGCTGGAACCATTCATGCTGATCGCTTGTATGGTTGATTACGAGATCCATAATTATGCGGATATCTCTCGCCTTTGCTTCCTCAAGAAGGCGGTCAAAATCCTCCATTGTTCCGAACATGGGGTCAATGGATTTATAATCGGCAATATCATAGCCGTTATCCACCTGAGGGGATTTATAGACGGGGCTGAGCCATATTGCGTCAATGCCCAATGCCTGCAGCTTATCAAGCTTTGAAATTATTCCGGGAATATCGCCGTAACCGTCGCCGTTTGAATCGCAGAAAGATCTGGGATATATCTGGTAAATTATCCCGTCTTGCCACCATTTACGCTCTTCCATCAGAAATGATACTCCTCTCCCGCCACGTATTCACCGTACATTTCCTCGGTGACGCCGTGGTTTTTAATTATTTTGCCGTAAAACTCGCCGCTGCGCTTAATGGTGCGCTCAAGAGTTTCAAAGTTTGTATGGACTATGCCGAAGCGGGCGTAGTTGCCCTCCACCCACTCGAAATTATCATTGAAACACCAATGGTAATAGCGCTTTATGGGCAGCTTTGATTCGCAAATGGCGCGAAGATGGTCATAAATATATTTGCTTCGGAAACTGTCTCCAAGATCGCAGGTTCCGTTTTCGGTTATATAGATAGGAAGACGAACTATTGACTGCAGCTTCTCGCAGCATTCAACAATGCCTCGGGGATAGATTTCCCAGCCAAGGTCATTTTTCCAGCAGCCTTCGCGGACTCCGTCAGCAAAAAGCCCCGAAACAGTTGAGCGGGAATAATAATTCACCGCGTGGAAGTCACAATAAGCGCCTTTTCTGTCTCTGCCGTTATTTTTCAAAGGCAGATGGAACTCGCCAGTAAGCATAGCCCGCGTAAGATAGGTCTGAAACAGTTTTTCCATAGTGGACGCGGCAAGCCTGTTGGCAGGATTTTTCGGATTTTTGGGTGCGAAAACACGAAGATGATTGGCAAAGCTTACCTTACTGTCACGAAATCCCATACTTCTGCGCATATCGTGGATAAGGCGATAGGCTTTTATATGAGCGGCTGCAAGATTGCTCATAACCTCTATGCAGGCGGTCATGCTCTTTTTTCCCGGAGGCCATGAACCGAAGAAATAGCCGTTTGTTGCATAAACATTAGGTTCATTGATGGTAATATACTCATTCACAAGATGCCCAATGCTGCCTATTATTTTTTCTACATAGAGCAGAAAAGCTCTTATGTTATCGAATTTCTCCCAACCGCCTTTTCTTTCAAACCACATAGGATTTGTGAAATGATGAAGGGTTACAAGCGGCTTGATATCCAAAGCAAGAAGGAGCATTATCTCCTCTTTTATGTGGGCAATGGCAGTTTCATCATAATAGCCCTCCTCGGGCTCAACTCTTGCCCACTCGATGCCGAAGCGGTAAGTCTTTATACCCATAGAATGCATGAGCATAATATCCTCACGCCAGCGTTCCCAGTGGCCGGTTGCTATGGCCGGATTGGATCCGTCTTTTATATGTCCGCCTTCATACCAATCATTCCAAGTATGGTCAAGCTCTCCACCATCAACCTGTGTGGCGGCAGAAGCAACTCCGAGGAGCATATTGTTTTTTAGTCTGAATTCATTCAATCCGCTTTCCTCGCTCTCCGTTTTGGTTTACATAATTTTGAAACAGCTACCCAGTCCAAAGCTGGCCTCCATAGCTTTTGCATAAGAAGGAAAATACTCTTCAGGAACAAGAGCCTGCACGCATCCGGCGAAGCCGCCGCCATGCACTCTCCATGCACCCTTGCTCTCAAGAAGCTTAGCGCTGAGTTTCAAGCCCTGCTCCAGCCTGTCATCCCCTGCCGCACAGCGGATATTCCTCAATTTTTCTTCAGAGGAGCGTCCCGAAAGGTTCATAAGGCGCAGACACTCTTCCCTATCCAGCTTTTCCATAGCAGCCTTCATAAGAGGAACTCTTTCATTTTCTTCAAAGAAATGTTCGGCACGCAAAGCGGCAGAATCATCGCCAAAGCCTTTCGCAGCAAACTCGGAAGGGTTTACATAAGCCAAAACGTCCTTGCCGTAAGAACTTGCTACCGCATTCATATCGCTACGAATTGCGGCATAGTCCGCGGTCAGGTTTGAGTGGCTGCCGCCTGTATCGGTAAGGCAGAGAACAAGTCCCATTTTAGCAAAATCGCAATCAATAGGAACTATCTCCTCAGTAAGAAAATCTATATACACCGGCTTTCCTATGGCGCATGCAAGCTGGTCCATAAGCCCTGAGGGCTTTCCGAAATGGATATTTTCAGCCTCCTGAGCGCAGCGGGCAATAGTAACGGGATCAATTTTTCCACCGTTATACAGGGTGCTTATTATTCTTCCCATCAGCACGCAAAAAGCCGCAGAAGAGCTGAGCCCACCACCGGAGCGAAGGGAGCTGTTGACTTCAGCCTCAAATCCGCCGACTTTATAACCACGCTTTTCAAGGGCGCAGCACATACCTCTTATAAGAGCCTGGGTGCCGCCCTCTTCTTCCTTTCTCGGGGAAAGGTCTTCAAGCTCCACCACCATTGGTCTTCTCTTGCCGCTTTGAACTCTTGCTATCTTTTTCTCGAGACTTCTGCATCGGGCGGTCATACCCGGCTTAACTGCCGAAGCTATAACGCGTCCCAACTGATGGTCAGTATGATTTCCTATTATTTCAGTTCTTCCGGGAACAAATATCTTCATAAAAACTCTCCGCTAAAGAAATAAGGCAGACCTATGCGGTCTGCCTATATTCTAACATTATCGGCTTTGCCTTTGCAACATCAAAGTATTATGAGTTCCTTGGGCGCCTTGGTGAGATTGAGATTTCCATTGCCGTTAAGGTACAGCAAATCCTCAATTCTGACGCCGAACTTGCCGGGGATATAAATTCCGGGCTCAGCGGAAATGACGGCACCTTCGGGCATGGGATTGGAATTTGAAGGGGCGGCGCGGGGAGCTTCGTGAACCTGAAGTCCGATGCCATGACCGAATCCATGGCCGAAATACTGACCGTAACCTGCGTTGGCTATTACATTAGCGGCGGCCATATGAATATCCATTCCGCTGACACCGGGTCGTGCAATGGCGATGCCTGCATTCTGGGCTTCCAGAACAGTATAATAAACCTTCTTCATTTCTTCTGTTGCGCTTCCAATAGCAACAGTGCGGGTCATATCGGAGCAATAGCCGTTTTTAATGCAGCCAAAGTCCATTGTAAGAAAATCGCCCACTTTGATTATCTCGTCTCCGGGGACACCGTGAGGCATGCTTGTCTTTGCGCCGGTAACGGTTATGGGATCAAAGCTGTTTCCCTCACCGCCCAGAAGCATCATTCTGTAGGTAAGCTCCGCAGCGATTTCCCGCTCTTTCATACCGGGACGGATTATTCCAAGCACATAGTCCAGAGCGCTTTCTGCAATTCTCTGTGCCTCGATTATGCACTCAACTTCCCACATTTCCTTCTGTGTGCGGAGAGAATCCATAATGTCCTGGGCAGGAAGGAGTGTTTTACCTATCACCTGCTCCCAACGCTGCCACTGACCGTAGGCAAGGCTATTTTCCTCAGCGCCAATCTTCTCGCAGCCTTCCAGCGCAGTTTTCACCCATGCGGAAAGGGGCTTATCTCCGCCAAAGCAGATGATTTCATCGCAGCAGGCCTCATTTCCAGCAGCCTCTATATAACGGCTATCGGTGAGAAGCCAGCTTTTTTCCAAAGTGACAATAACAGCTCCATCAGAGAAATGGAAGGAGGAGGCATAACGGGTGTTCTCATCAGAGAAAAGGATTATCGCATCAAGACCCGCTGCCTTGAGCTTTGCACGTATTTTTTCAGTATTTTTCATTTCATAAATCTCCATTTATATTTCAGCCTGAAAGGAAATTCAAGCCAGTATCGCAGTTTGAGAAAGAAGTTGGAAAACTCTATTGGGTGAACAAGGACGGTGAAAGCTCCTATCCATTTTCCGCAGCAGGTATCGGTATATATCTGATCTCCTATAATGGCTGTTTCCGATGGACTATATCCTTTTTGCTCAAGCACACGCAGCGCATGCTTTGTAAAGGGTTTAAGAGCCTTTTTCTGATATTCAATTTCCAGCGCCCCGGCAAAAACCGCGGGACGTTCGCCCTTGTTATTGCTGAGGATAAAAAGCTCCAAGCCCGCCTTTTTCATTTCCTCCACCCAGCTTTTAAGGCTTGGCGAAGCATCATGAACAGTGTAAGGGGCAATTGTATTATCCACATCAAGCATAATAAACCTGATGCCCCTGTTCAAAAACATTCTTGGCGTTATCTGGTAGATGTTCTCTTTCATAACATCCGGCACCGGCCAAAAACCCATACTTGTTCTCCTTTTATTCGTACCTGACCATACTCAGATTTTCGGCAAGAGGCCACATAGGGATAAAACCACCGTAGCTGGTCACTTCGTTGCCTTCGATTTTTATATGCACTGAGCTTACCTCATCGAGTCTGCAAAGGCTGTTTACCATTGAATAAATGATAACCATTCCTCCAATGCTGCCCGCAGGCTCCGCTCCGTAAAACTCCTCGCTGAGGTCTACTCTGCATACGCCGTTTTCTATGGAAACAGAAAGTATCTTCGTATTTTCCATTCCGTTCCCTATATTTTCAAACAGCTGCTGCAATATAATCTCTGCAGCATTACCATTGCCTTTATCGGCACAGCATATACTGCGAGGCTCGATAAATTCAGCATTTGAATTGGGCAAATAAAGTTTAAGCAAGCGTTCATATCCACCGCATGCGGCATCGCTTTCCACGAAGTCCTCAACACCAAACAATCCGATAAACTCTTCGCCGCATGAAATATCAACATAACAAACGCGGTCTATGGTGGAAAGACTCAGCACCACCGCACCTTCTGCCAATAATTTTTCTCTCGGCATCAGGGATAAATATTCCACGCTCATATCAACTTTTGCCACACCGTCTCTCAGGCTGATAAGTTCAACACTTACGCCACCCAGCAAGTATGCATTGTCGCTTCCATCTTCGGGATTTGCATTTAGATAAGCCAGCATTTCCTCAACTGTTTTAATGGGCTTATCTGCACGCTCTTTTACTATCTCTGCGCCTGCGGTGCTATTTTCAATGCGGTAGATAACAGCGTTTTCCGTTTCTCCTCCGCCATTGCTCAACGCACAGCCTCCCAGCAGAAGACAAAAAGCAAGAAATAAGGCTAAGACTTTTTTACTCATACTGCGCCTCCTCCCACAGAGGGAAAAGCACTGTGAAACAGCTTCCTCCCATATCAGAGGGTTCAACATAAATTTCTCCTCCGAAGGACTCAACGGCATCATGAACTATGCTCAGCCCCAAGCCACTGCCACCCGCTTCTCTGGAGCGGGCTTTATCAACGCGGTAGAAACGGGAGAAAATATTTTCCACATCTTCCTTGGGTATGCCTATTCCTGTGTCCTCAACCCAAAGTTTGACCATATCTTCCGTCTTATCAAGACCGATGAACACCCGTCCGCCCTGCACATTATATTTGATTGCATTCTCCGCAAGATTAAATATTATCTGATAAAGGCTGTCCTCATTTGCACCGATAATGCATTCTTCGGAAAGAAGCGTTGAAATGCTGACCTGCCTTGCCTCCGCCAGAGGAGACAAAAGATGAATTGTGCTTTCAACAACTTTTTTTACATCTACGGGACTTATGGGAATATCCACATCGGAATCCATTTTTGTCAGCATCATCAGCTTTTCGGTAAGTCGCTGAAGTCGCTCCGCTTCAGAACCTATATCCGTTACGAATTCGCGCATCGTTTCTTCGTCCATATTTTCGCTCTGCACTATGGAATCGGAAAGAAGTCTTATGGACGCCAGAGGTGTTCTAAGCTCATGGCTTGCATCTGAAACAAAGCGTCTGCGCAGTTCGTCAGTATCCTGAAGGTGCTGGCTCATATCGTTGAACTCCTCAGCCAGTTCCGTTACCTCGTCCCTGCCCTCAGGTCTGATCCGGTATCCATAGCCGCCCTCTCTAACACTGCGAACCGCACCTGCAAGATCTCTGATGCGCCTTGTCAGTGCATTGGCGAAAAGAATCATAACAGCGAGGGCAAGAACTCCGCCTATTATTGAGATATTGCGAATGCGAACCTGAATTTGGTTGATAAGCTGAGCCTGCTGAATGTCATTCTGGCTTAGATACACGCAGCCTATAACATTTCCATAGCTGACTATGGGACAGGCCGCGCGGCTTATAAAGGCATCGCCATCATAATTGCTGCCGAAAACAACATTTCCCTCCAGCGCATCAAGCACCTCGGTAAAAAGCACCCTAGAATGACGCTCACCGCTCTCGGCGCTGTCATAGAGCAGCTTTGAATTTTCATCTGTTACAATGACTCTGTCAAATTCATATACGTCCACAAGCTCCATTACCTGATCAACGCCCTCAACGCTGAGCTTTTCAAGGCCCGACAAAGATGATGACATAACAGATATCTGGCTGAGCATTGTCTCACGCTTGTTGGCAAAAACAATGTCTCTTGAGCTTATGGTTGGGTATGTATTCAAAAGACCTATGGACAGGGCAATAAAGAGAAAAAAGATGGTCACAAAGGTCAGTCGAACGCTATATTTTATTTTTCTCTTGTCTTTATCCATAGTTCCTCCAAGGGTTCAATTCAAGCCTTGAAATAATATCCCACGCCCCATTTGGTAAAGAAATAGCTGGGACTTGCAGGGTCTGTTTCCAGTTTCTCGCGAAGGCGGCGAATGTGAACATCAACAGTTCGCACATCACCCTGGAAATCATATCCCCAAACAATGTCCAGAAGACTTTCTCGGGAATAAACCTTTCCGGGATTTTTCATAAAAAGTTCCGCGAGGTCATATTCCTTCAATGTAAGATCAATCTCTTCACCGTTTTTGAAGGCAGCACGGCGAAGAGAGTCCAGCTTCAGGTCTCCGATTTCAATTACCTGAGACTTTTCGGCAATTCCGCTTTGTACATTGCTGCGCCGCAGAAGCGCCCTTACCCTTGCCTTCAGTTCCAAAATGTTGAAGGGCTTGGTTATATAGTCATCCGCACCGTATTCAAAACCTATAAGTTTATCCGTATCATCGCCCTTGGCTGTAAGCATGATAATGGGAACCATGGAGTTTTGTCTGATATGCATGCAGGCTTCAAGGCCATTCATCTTCGGCATCATTATATCCATAATGATAAGGTCATAGCTGCCCGCAGCCGCTTTTTCTACTGCTTCCTCGCCATCATAGCAGGCATCCACCTGATAACCTTCGTTCTCAAGGTTGAACTTTATTCCCTTCACAAGGAGCTTTTCATCGTCAACAACAAGGATTTTCATTTTCCCATCCTCCTCTTATTGCGTGCATATTAAGCGATAGATATCTTCATATATAGCAGCGCCTATGCCGCGCACTTTTGTTATATCCTCAACTGTCTTAAACCCGCCATTTTGGCGTCTATAATCAATAATCCGCTCCGCCAAAGCAGGACCTATCCCCGGCAAGGATTCAAGCTCTTCCTTTGTACAGGTGTTTATGTTTATACGCACGGAGGGATTTTCCGTCTTTGAAGAAACTTCGTGCGTTTCATATATCTGGGAATTACTTCTGACCGAGAACTCCGTCAGCACCACATCCGCGTCTTTGCTGCAGCTGCCAAGACCGACGCCAAAAGCAAGCACAAGAAACAGCGCCGTTATTATCAATGCCCATTTCTCGCTTTTCATAAGTTTCATATAATGCTTCTCTTTCCGAATTATTTCAGTTGCTTTTCTTGAGAAAAATTCGTATAATAGTAGCGTTAATTTCTGCGGAGATGAATTTTCTCTCCATCGCCATATAAATAATATCACAAATTCATGGAGAATGATATGAAAAAAATCAAGTTTTTGCCTATATTTTTGATTCTGGTCATAATGACCTCCGTCTTCCTTGCGCCTTCCGCGCTTGCTCTTGAAGAGCCTGCTCTCAGTTGCCCTTCAGTTCTTGTGCTTGACAGAAACACCGGAGAAGTTCTGCTTGAGAGAAATGCGGACAGCAAGGTTTATCCCGCCTCCATCACAAAGATAATGACTGTTTTGCTCGCCGTTGAGGCCATAGAAAACGGCACTGCATTTATTACCGATGAAGTTACCGCATCTGCAAACGTAACCTTCGATCTTGTTGCAGACGGCAGTTCTGCCGGAATCATGGTTGGCGAAACTATGACTTTGGAATCTCTCCTTTATGCCGCAATGCTCTCCTCCGCAAACGAAGCCTGCAACATTATCGCAGAACATATCGGCGGAAGCATTCCCGACTTCGTGGACATGATGAACGAGAGAGCCAAGGAACTTGGCTGTAATGCCACCCACTTTGTTAACACCCACGGTCTGCCCGACAATAACCACTACACCACCGCAAGAGACTTCAGCAAAATTGCTCTCGAGGCTTCCCGCCACGATCTTTTCATGACTCTCTGCTCCACTCCCACCATCTCCATCCCCGCCACTAACCTCAGCGGCGCCCGCACTCTGAAAAACTCCAACGCTCTCATTAACCCCGACGGCATCTACGGCAGCCAGTATCTTTATGATTTTGCAAACGGCATGAAAACAGGTCACACCAACGCCGCAGGCTACTGCCTCATCTCCACCGCGAATAAGGAAAAGATACATATCCTCGCCAGCGTATTTGGCGGAACCGAAACCTGGCCCGGCCCCACCCCCGAATACAGCAACTTCTCCGACTCCATAAAAATCTACGAGTGGGTATTCAATAACTTCAGCTATCGCGAAGTGCTCCGCTCCACCGATGCTGTTACCAGCATCCCCGTTGAAATGGGCTCCAATGCCGACAGTGTTGTCCTTCGCCCCGAAAAGTCCATTTCCGCCCTTCTCCCCAACGATTCCGATCTCTCCAACTTCAGTCTCAGCGTCAGCTATGATAACGGAGACGGCAGCGAACCTATCCTTGCTCCCATCTCTGCAGGAGACAAGCTCGGTCAGGTCACCCTCACCAAAAACGGAATCAGCTACGGAACCGTAAATCTTGTTGCCGCTTCCGGTATAGATCTTTCCAGAGGCGAATACATCAAGGCCCAGATTAAGGCAACCACCGACAGCACCGCCTTCAAGCTCATTCTTTGGGCAGTTATAATCATCGTTATCGCATACGTTGCTCTTGTGGTAAACTACCGCATTCGCCGCATTCGCCACCTTCGCGCAGTCCGTCAGGCTCGCCTGCAGCAAATTCGCCAGGAGCGTTTTGACAGAGAAGAGCAGCAGCGTCAGGAAATGGAAGCACAAAAAACCGTTCCCGTAAAGCCCGCAGTAAGCTATTTCAGGGAAGTTGATGTCACCGAAGTTCCTGAAAAAACTGCCGCCCAGCTTCGTGAAGAGCAGGCAGAAAGAGATTATTTTGAAGATTTCTTCAAAAACAGCTGATATATAAATAATAAAAAGCCGTCCCGATAAACGGGGCGGCTTTTTTTGTTGATGTAAATATATTTTTCTCAGAAGGTAACGGTTTTGGGAGCGCTGGTGAAGCTGGAGAAGGTTGCGGTTGCATCCTTGAGATAGAGAACTGCAGTGTTGTCGTCAGCTGCATCATACATACGCTTGAGATGGGGATAGTTATCCAGCATATGTGCCTTTGCCTCGTAGCGGTCATCATTTACCAGAGTTGCGGCAACTCGAAGCCACTGTGCGCCGTTAAATGCGCAAATTTCAACCTTTGCGCCGTCCATCTGCTTAAAGCAGGGCTTTACCTTACCGGTCTGAATATAAAGCTTATCCTCAAAAAGATCGATTGTGCCGAAGGGGCGAACGCGGGGCTGGTCACCTTCCACGGTTGCCAGATAATAAGTGCCGCATTCTTTCAAAAACTTATATACTTCCTGCATAGTTAAATCATCCTTTCGGTTTTATGTGATTATATTTTATCATCCCAGATGAAAATTGCAAGAATTTTGCACGCCCTGCAAAATAGTTTTTACTTTTTTGCAGATAGATAGTATAATCAAGCTAATAATATAATCATGCCACGAAAGCAGGTGCTGAGATGAATATTGAAAAAACTATAAAGAATCTTGAAAAACGCGGCTACAAGGTGAGCTACTTGACTCCTCTGACTCTGCCGTTAGCTATCTCCGCGAGAATATAAAAAACACAAATGTGGGCATTGGCGGCAGCGTTACCGCCAACACCCTTAAGCTCCATCAGCTTCTGGCCGAAGAAAACGCTGTATACAGCCATCATCTTATCCCCGGCAACGAGACCATAGTCAAAGCAAACTCCGCAGAGGTTTACATAACCAGCGCAAATGCCATCTCCGAAGATGGCGAGATTCTGAATATCGACGGCCGCGGAAACCGCCTTGCCGCTCAGGTTTTCGGCGATAAGAGGCTTTACATAGTTGCGGGCACCAACAAGATTTGCCCCGACTTTATGTCCGCGTTGGAAAGAGCCAGAAATGTGGCAAGTCCTCTCAACTGCGAGAGACTCAATCTCAACACTCCCTGCCGAGCCGACGGCAAATGCCACGACTGCCACAGCGCAGATAGAATATGCAACGCCCTTCTTGTCCATTGGGCACCCATGAGAGGCATGGATACCGAAGTTGTTCTCATCGGCGAAGAGCTTGGATATTAAGGATAATTACGAAAGGTGTTTTTCTATGCTCCCCGTTTTGTATATCGTTGTTCCCTGCTATAATGAAGAGGAAGTGCTTCCCCTTGTTGCTCCCCAGTTTCTAGCAAAGCTTGAGCAGCTTTCTTCTCAGGAGAAGATATCTCCCGAAAGCCGCATCATGTTTGTTGATGACGGTTCCAAGGACAGAACATGGGATATAATAAGCAGTCTTTCAAAGGAAGACTCTCACTTCATCGGCATCAGACAAAGCCGCAACCGCGGACATCAGAACGCATTGCTGGCGGGCTTGATGGAAGCAAAGGAGCTTTGTGACATTACCATATCCATAGATGCCGACGGTCAGGATGATATTAATGCTATGGACAAGATGGTTGACGCTTACCACGAGGGATGTCAGATTGTTTACGGAGTCCGCGCAAAGCGTGATACGGACACCTTCTTCAAAAGGACAACTGCTCAGGGCTTTTATAAGCTGCTCTCCTGGTTCGGTGTTGAAAGCATATATAACCACGCCGACTATCGTTTGGTCTCCGCTCAAGCTCTCAAAGCCTTTTCTCAGTTTGAAGAAGTTAATCTTTTTCTCCGCGGCATGTTCCCCCTTGTGGGATTTAAGAGCACCAGCGTTTATTATGACCGCCACGAACGCCTTGCAGGGAAAAGCCACTATCCCCTTTCCAAAATGCTTAATCTTGCCATAAACGGGATCACCAGTCTCAGCGTCAAGCCTTTGAGGATCATAACCGCAGCAGGTATAGTTGTTGCTTTCATCAGCTTTCTCTTTGTGATATGGTCTTTCATTGAGGGTATTCTCGGTCTCAGCGCCCCCGGCTGGGCAAGTATGACCTCCATAATCTGCTTTATTTCTGGCGTTCAGCTGATAAGCGTTGGTATTCTCGGCGAATATATCGGCAAGATTTATCTTGAGGTTAAGCGCCGTCCCAGATTTATAATCAGCGAACGAACAAGCGATATAAATGAATGAATAAATAAAAAACCCCTGCAGCCATTGCTGCAGGGGTTTTTTATTAACCGAAAACTCCGTCGGGGAGTGCGTTCCAATCGGGAAGATTTGCGGGAGAAGGGGCGCGTCCATAAGTGAGACTATCGTTGGGGTCATCAAAAATCACATTGAGATGGAGACCGTTTGCCTCTTCATAGGTTATCTGAATGCCTCCGTTATTATGAACGCCATCAACAGCAAAAACGTCTTCCCCATCATACATGAACATGAGTCCGGGAGGATCATTAAACTTTGCCTGAACATAGTCCACATAGCTCTGGACGGACTTGGTTTTGTGTATGTTGCCAAGTATGAAGTCGGTGGAATAATAGCTGTTTATATCTCCGTCTTCCATAGCAGACATATTGCCGCTTGCATGATAGTGTGTCAGGTCAATGAAATAGTACCAGCCATCATGGAGGATATAGTTATAAACATGTCCGCCGCCGTTGCGCTGGGAGGTTGCGATAAATCCTACTTCCTCATAGTCGCCGTCGAGGATATAATTGAGCCAGTTTGTATCGGTGGCGCAACAGCCCGTGTTGGTGCGAACTGCGTGGTAACCGGGCTTATGATGCTCCCAGTTTATACCGTTTTCCTGTATGCGTATATTATCATCGGATGGAGTGAAATTGCCCACCTGATAAAGCTGGAGAGCCTCGTAGAGAGTGGAGATCTTATCTCGCTTCACCTCAGGAGAAGCACCGAGCATATCGAATACTTCGCGGTTTTCAAGGCGGCTGCTTCCAAGATTGGAGGCCGGCACCCAATAAACACCGGAAAATACCTCAACTTCAAAGTTTGCATCGTGGCGAAGAGTTTGTAGGTCCCGTCCGGAGTCGGTGGAATAATCAACGGGAGCATACTTCTCATCCAGATCCTCAA
>JAZQVC010000024.1:0-68983 GCA_045631645.1 Oscillospiraceae bacterium | reverse complement strand
TATAATCTTGGAGACGAAGTGCCCTACCAGTATATCGACAAGCAGTTTTTGAAGGATGAGGAGTTTGACGAATTCCTTCGCGACCCAAGCTGGTTCTTGTTCAGCAAGGTGCTTCCCCGCAAATATGCGGCTTTGGAGCCTCTTGCCATGCTCAATCCCAACGCTATGTGCAACAGCGTTATTTATGCTCTGTCTGCCCTCGGCACTCCTCCCATGCAGGAGACTCTGCAGGCTATGATAGATACGGGTAAGCACATAATGGAGAATCTGGGCAAAGTCGGTCAGCGCGCGGTGCACTGTGTGGAGCGGGGCTTCATTCCCTTCGGCGGAAGCGTTTGCATGTGTCCCTTCGATGAGTATGCTGACCATATACGCGGAATAATGGAAGCTTGTATGGACTGCATAGAAGAGCCCGAACGCCTTGAAAAAGCTCTGGAAATATGTGAAAGACACTTCCCCTCAAGCATTGCTAACGCAAAGATGCAGAAAGCAAAATATGTGTTTGTGCCTCTCCATTGCGGCATGGACAGCTTTATGAGTCTTGAAAATTATAAGCGCTTCTATTGGCCCGGCCTTAAGAAACTTTTGAACCTGCTTATAGCTGAGGATATGATTCCCATTGTTTTGTGCGAAGGACAGTATAACACCCGTCTTGAGGTGCTGGCTGATGTGCCCAAGGGCAAGGTCATTTACTTCTTTGAGGATGTGGATCTTGTGAAGGCCAAGGAAATTCTCGGCGGCACCGCATGTATTGCCGGCGGTATGCCCACCGAGTATCTTATGTATGGCGATAAGCAGAGAGTTATCGATCACACCAAGCGCATGATAGACCTTCTTGCTCCCGGTGGAGGCTATATCATGAGCAACAGCCTCGCTCTCGACCAGGTCAAGATGGAAAATATGGAAGCATGGAAGGACACTGTATTTAGCTACGGTAAGTACATGAAATAAAGCAAAAAAGAGCTGATCTCCGATCAGCTCTTTTTTATTATTATTTATTATCGTTTTGTCAGAAGCTTGCTATCACATCTGCATTGAGGTTTTCCAGAAGTGCGATGACCATTTCAACGGTGGTTTCAAAGTCCGCACCGGAACTGATGCAGTTGGTGGTGTGGGCATAGCGAACGGGAATGCCGGCAACGACGGAGGGGGCGCCGTTGAGTGTGGTCTGAGCGGCTGCGGCATTATTTCCGCCACCTTTTCTTACTGCCTCCTGAACGGGGATGCCCTTCTTTTCTGCAAGGTCAAGAGTGAAACGCTGGAAGCGGGGAGAGCATATCACGGAAACATCCATATGGCGGAACATTGGACCTTTTCCCAGTGCGGTTTGTATAGCGTAATCTTCGGTGAAGGTATCGTCGGCAGGGCAGCCCTCCATAATGATGGCGGCATTGGGCTTAACGCGGTTGACAGTAACCTTGCTGCTTCTCAGACCAACCTCTTCCTGAGAGGAAAGGACGGCAACAACGTCGCAGGGGAGCTCTTTGCCTTCAAGGCGAAGGAGAGCCTCCAGCATGGCAGCGCAGCCTATGCGGCAGTCAAAGCCTTTGCCGAAAAGAAGATTGTGTTTTTCATCATATTCAAACTCCGTTGCGGGAACAACGGGGTCGCCTATGCGGATATGGAAATCCTCCTTTGCTTCCTTTGCGGAGCAAGCGCCGATATCTATGACCATTTCGTCTAATTCAAGAGCGGAGCCTTGCTTTTCTGCGGCGCTCATAAAATGGACGGGCTTAGCAGCGATAATGCCGGGAATATATTCGCCGAGAGCGTTCCGAACCAGAACCTTGCTGGAGGGGAGGGCGTTTTTGTTCCAGCCGCCGAGAGGGAGGAAGCGGAGAGTGCCGTTGGGTTTGATGTGCTGAATAATAAGTCCAACCTCGTCGGAGTGGGCGTCCAGCATAACTACAGGCTTTGAGCCTGTGTTTTCCTTGCGGGTGATATAAAGGTTTCGGAGAAAGTCCTCTTCCAGATTGCCTATGCTTTCAGCGTATTTGCGGGCAACGGCTACAACGGCATCCTCGAAACCGGGGGCGCCGGGGGCGTTGGTGAGTTCTTTCAGTATATTAAGCGCACGTTCTTTCATAAACAGGTCTCCTTTTTTAAGCTTCATCGCTTTCGCTGAAAAGCTTTATAAGTTCTTCAGCGAAAATATGGGTTTTGGCATTTTGCGCAACGGCGGGATATATGATATTTACCGTGCAGCGGTGGTTGAGGGGCAGATAGGTATAGGAACGGTTATTGATGGCGTTGTCCCAGTCCGTGAAGAACATTACGCCCTGACCGCAGGACATTTTGAAAAGGGCAGAGGCAAACTGTCCGCAGTTTTTGAAGTTGGGATAGAAGCCGGAATTCTGACAGATGCGCTTTACAAGTGTGCTGAACTTTTTTTCAACATCGCTGTCAAAGTGGAGGAAGTCGGCATTCCTTAAATCGGAAAGGCTCTTCACATCCTTGAAGTATACGTTGGAGTATAGCAGTCCGCAGCCTGTGTCTGTAAGAGGAAGCACTGTGAATCCGTATTGGACGGGAGGGTGGAATTCGTGACTTATGATTATATCCAACTTACCCGACTGAAGCTTGGAAATAAGATGGGGGATAGAGCCGCACTCAAGAGTAAGGCTTACAGAAGGATACAGCTTTTCGAAATGATCGATTATTTTATCGTAGAACATGGATGGATTCCATGTTTCGGGACAGCCCAGTCGTACAGTGCCGCTGAGCTTGGAAAGTGAGGCCTGTATCTCTGCAATTAGATCATTATAGTTTTCAAGGCTTGTCTTGAGGAAGTGGTAGAGGGTACGACCTGCGGTGGTTGGCTGCAAAGCACCTATCTTGCGCTCTAAAAGGTCAAAGCCCAGTTCCTCCTCCATTTTGGATATGCTCTTGCTGATGGCAGGCTGAGAGATGAAAAGGGTTGCTGCAGCTTTTGCGAAGCTGCCTTCCTCGACAACCTTCAAAAAGCAGTTTATCTGTCCGTTTGTCATAATTATCCTCTACTTTCGACTGATTAACCAAAAGGTTATAATTATTTTACAACATTTTCAGTAGCTAATCAAGCGGCAATGTTATATAATTTAAGTGCGATAAAAGATAGTAGGAGACGACTGTCTTTAGTGCCTCATAAACAATTTTACGGCTCTTTTTTAGTGTTCTTGTCAAGTTGACAATGGCGTGATTTGGGGTGTAAAATACTATGAAGCGTTATGCTGTAACAAAATGCAATTTTTTGTAAAAGAAAGGAAATATGGCTATGATTAAACGTACTTATGAAGAACTGGAACCCTATTTTCCTGCCGGCCACTTCGGCGTGACCTGCAAACGTTATCACGGCAAAGACGAGACCAATGCAGATAAGTTCTGGATTGGCATTTCTGAGTTTGAACCCGGCGGCGGTGCAGACTGGGCATACGACGATAACCCCCTGGAGAAGGTTTACTTCGTTCTTGAAGGCGAAATGACCGTCACCGACAAGGAAGGCAATAAGTATGTTGTCGGCCCCATGCAGTCCATCTCCTTCCCCCCCAACGAGGGTCGCGGACTGGTAAACGCAAGCGACAAGCCTGCAAAGATGCTTGTTATTATAAACTACCCCCAGGCATAACTAATTAATATTTACGGAGGAAAACCAAAATGGTTGCTGTTGAAAAAAGTTTTGTAAACAATATGTTTTCCGTTGAGGGCAAGGTTGCTCTCGTTACCGGCGCTACCGGCGCTCTGGGCTGCGTTCTGGCAAAGGCTTACGGCTATGCAGGCGCAAAGGTTTTCATGACCGGCCGCAATGCAAACAAGCTCCAGGCTCTGCAGGATGAGTTCGTTGCTGAAGGCATCGATTGCGCATTCGCTACCGCTGACCCCTCCAACGTTGAGCAGTTCGACGCTGTTGTTGCTGGCTGCGTTGAGAAGTACGGCCGCATCGACATTCTCGCTGTTTGCCACGGCTACAACAAGCCCATGAACGTTCTCGAGCAGTCCGTTGAGGATTGGCAGTACATCATGGACGCAGACTGCAAGAGCGTTTACGTTGTCACCAAGGCTGTTGCTCACCAGATGGTCAAGCAGGTTGAAGAGACCGGCGTAAGAGGCGGCAAGATGGTCGTCGTTACCTCTCAGCGTTCTAAGCGCGGTATGGCTAACTACACCGGTTACTGCACCTCCAAGGGCGGCGCTGACCTGATGGTTTCCTGCCTTGCATGTGACCTGACCGCAAAGTACGGCATCTGCGTAAACTCCATCTGCCCCACCGTTTTCCGCTCCGAGCTCACCGAGTGGATGTTCGATCCCGATTCCGCAGTTTACAAGAACTTCCTGGCACGTGAGCCCATCGGACGTCTGGCTGAGCCCCCCGACTTCGTCGGCTATTCTCTCTTCCTCTCTTCCGATGCTTCCAACTTCATCACCGGCGCAAACTGCGACTGCTCCGGCGGTTATCTCGTTGTATAATTTCAAGAGGAAAGAAAAACTATGGAAATCAAAAATGTACTTATTGCCGGCGGCGGCATGATGGGCAAGAACATTGCTTTCGTGTTCTCCTCCAACCCCGCTTACGACATCACCGTATATGACCTTTTCCCCACCGATGTTCATGCAGGTATCCGCAAGAACACTGAGCCCCTCGGTCTTTCTGAGGAGGAACTGGAGAGCCGCCTGAGCCGCATCAGCTTCACCACTGATATGGATAGCGATCTCGTCAAGAAGGCTGACCTGGTAATCGAGGCTGTTTTCGAGGATATGAAGGTCAAGCGCGAAACTTTCGCAAAGCTGGAAGAGCGTTGCCGTCCCGACACCATCTTCTGCACCAACACCTCCGTTATGAGCCCCAGCGAGATCAGTGCTGAGCTGAAGTATCGCGAGCGCTTCGTAGGAACTCATTTCTGGAACCCCGGCCACCTCATTCCTCTGGTTGAGGTTGTCAAGTCTGACGCCACTTCTGATGAGTGCGCAAACACCGTTATGGAAGTTCTTGCTGCTGTTGGCAAGGAGCCCGTTCTCTGCAAGAAGGACGTTCCTGGCTTCATCGCAAACCGTATGCAGCACGCTCTCTGGCGCGAAGCTATCTCCATCGTTGAGAACGGCATCGCCGATGCAGCAACCGTTGACAAGGCTGTAAAGTATTCCTTCGGTCTGCGTCTGCCCCAGCTGGGACCCATCGAGAACGCCGACATGGTTGGTCTTGATCTGACCTACAACATCCATGACTACATCCTGCAGCACCTTGAAGATTCCCACAAGCCCAGCCCCATGCTCGCAAAGCTTCGCGAGGAAGGCAAGCTCGGCTTCAAGAGCGGCGAAGGCTTCCAGAGCTGGACTCCCGAGCAGATTGCCGAGTCCAACGCTGCACTGAACGAATATCTCGTTCGTATGCTCAAGAATAACTAAATTTATAAACATATAATCTTAGGAGGAACATAAAAATGGGAAAAACCGTATTTGTTGACCTGACCCATCCTTTCAGCGCAGAAATTCCCCGCTGGCCCTACTTCGATAAGCCCGACATCGTTGGCGCTCATTCCATGGCTAAGGGCGGCGTTCTCACCCAGAGAATTACCTGCACCATGCACACCGGCACTCACTGCGACGCTCCCCGTCACGTTATGGAGTATGAATTTGACGGCCGCCGCGCTCGTTATTCTCACGAGATGCCCATCGATGCTTACACCGGCACCGCTGTCGTTCTGAAGATCGACATCGAGCCCTGGGGTCTTATCACCGATAAGCACCTGGACGCTGCTTGCGAGAAGTACGGCATCAACCAGGCTGACCTGGAAGGCAAGATCATCTGCCTGAACACCGGTATGCACCGCCTGTTCGACGACTCCAAGGCATACTATCACTATGCTGCAGGTACCGGCGTTGAGGCTGGTAAGTGGTTCGTTAAGAACAAGGTTAAGTGCGTTGCTATGGACGGCCAGGCTCTTGACCATCCCCTCCACACCGCAATGAGCCTTAACGGCATGACCCGTATGGATCTGCTGGGCGCAACCGGCGACACCCTCATCAACGAGTACAAGAAGCTCTTCGGCGAGGAAGCATGGGCTGAGTTCGATAAGTTCGACTACATCCGTCTCCATGGCCAGGAAGCTTACGACGAGAAGTTCGGTGATCTGGAAGCTATCGGCTGCTGGGGCACCTGGGAGCCCTGCCACAAGCAGATGCTCGGCCACGGCATCGTTGGCGTTGAGAACCTGGGCGGCGACCTCGACATGATCCCTCCCGGAGTATGGTTCCGCTTCAACTGCTTCCCCCTCCGCTGGTACATGGGCGACGGCTCCATGGCACGCTGCTCTGCTGAGATCGATGAGGACCTCATCGTCAAGGGCGTTCCCGAGCGTACCTACAAGTACTGCGGCACCGGCTATGCCGAGGCTGAAGGCAACGGCGCAAGCGGCCTTGAGTACATGCAGAAGCTCTTCAACCGCAACAAGTAATTAATATTGAAACTCAGCGGGGGAGTCCCCAAGGCTCCCTCGCGTTTTCAACTTAAACTAAGTTTTTAATTTATCAAAAGGAGACAATAAGATGGCAAAGAAAACCATCATTACCGTCGCAACCACCGGCGCATGGCCCAAGAAGGAGAACAACCCCAATGTTCCCATGACTCCCGCCGAGATCGTTGAAGACGTATACGCATGCTGGAAAGCCGGCGCCGCTATCGCTCACCTCCATATGCGCGATGACGAAGGCAACGGCACCATGGATAAGAATAAGTTCCGCGAGACCGTTGATCTTCTCCATGAGAAGTATCCCGAGTGCGACATTATTCTCAACCTCACCACCTCCGGTGATATCTATGCTTCTGACGAGACCCGCCAGATCCACCTGAAGGACATCAAGCCCGAGATGGCTTCCTATGACTGCGGCTCCATGAACTGGATGCACAGCGCACTGTTCCTGAACACTCCTCCTTTCCTCGAGGAACTGGGCAAGAACATGCAGGAATGGGGCGTTAAGCCCGAAATCGAGGCTTTTGACCCCGGTATGATCGCAAACGCTGCTTACTACCTGAAGAAGGGCGTTCTGAAGGCTCCTCTCCACTTCCAGTTCTGCATGGGCTGCGCAAACGGCATCCCCGGCAACATGAAGAACCTTATCTTCATGAAGGAAACCATGGAGTCCCTCTGCCCCGGTTCCACCTGGAGCTGCTTTGGCGTTGGCCACTGCGCTCTTGAGATGCTCTATGGCGCTGTTGCCATGGGCGGCCACATCCGCGTAGGTATGGAAGATAACGTTATGTATGCAAAGGGTCAGCTGGCTGAGAGCAACGTTCAGTTTGTTGAGCGTGCTGCCCGCGTCATCCGTGAGTTCGGCAACGATGTTGCAACTCCCGCTGAGGCTCGCCAGATCCTCGGTCTCAACTAAATGAGCTGGGGTCCCTGTTTTTTCTATTATGAGTGTCCTTCCTGCGGAAAGAAATTCAAGTACGCAACGGATATGATCCCCGTTTTTGGAGCTGATTTCGGCAATTGTCCCGAATGCGGCACCGAGGGCAAGGTTCTGAAAGAGGGCGCCCGTACTCCTGACGATATGGACTTCGAAGAGGTTTCCGACTGAAGTCCACGTATGTAAAATTAGAAGGGAGACAATAAAATTGTCTAAGTTTATTTCCATTGAAGAGGCCGTCAAGCTTATTCCCGACGGCGCATCCGTCATGTTTGGCGGCTTCATGGGCTGCGGCAATGCTCATAAGTTTATCGACGCCCTTTCCAAGAGCGGTGTAAAAGATCTCACCATGATCTGCAATGATGGCTCTATGCCCGGCGGCTTCATGGGCGAGGATTATTACGGCGTTGCAAAGCTCATACATAACAAACAGGTCAAGAAGCTGATCGCTACTCACGTTGGTCTTAACCCCGAAGTTGGCATCCAGTCCTTCGACGGTTCTCTGGAGACCATTCTCGTTCCCCAGGGCTCTTTCGTCGAGATGATCCGCGCTTCCGGCGCAGGTCTGGGCGGCGTGCTTACCCCCACCGGCGTTGGCACCATCATTGAGGACAGCCCCCTTTGCCTGGGCAAGCAGAATATCAACGGCCGCGACTATCTGCTGATGGCTCCCATCCATGCAGATTTCGCAGTTATCTCCGGCTATAAGATCGATAAGGGCGGCAACGTCTGGTATAAGGGCGACACCAGCAACTTCTCCATCGCAATGGCCACCGCAGCTGATACCGTTATCGCTGAGGCAGAGATGATCGTTGAACTGGGCGAAATCGCACCCGAAGACGTTCGCACCTCCGGTGTGTTCGTTGACTATGTTGTTGAAGGAGGCCTGTATCAGCGTGGATAAAGCACAGATTAAGGAATTTATCGCCAAGCGCGTTGCCAAGGAACTCAAGGACGGCGACGTTGTCAATCTGGGTATCGGTCTTCCTACCCTGATCCCTCAGTTCCTCCCCGCTGACGTTCATGTGGTTCTGCAGGCTGAGAACGGCATAATCGGCGCTGCTCCCGCAACCGCTGAGACCATGGATCCTCTCCATGTTGTTGACGCAAGCGGCCAGCCCACCTATGTTTCTCCCACCGGCTGCTACATTGACTCCATCACTTCCTTCGGCCTCATCCGTGGCGGACATGTTGACGCCACCATTCTGGGCGGTCTGGAAGTTGACGAGGAAGGTTCTCTTTCCAACTGGATCATTCCCGGAAAGAAGATGCCCGGTATGGGCGGCGCTATGGACCTTCTGGTCGGCGCAAAGAACGTCATCGTTGCCATGGAACACACTGCAAAGGGCAATCCTAAGATACTGAAAAAGTGCCGTCTGCCCTACACTGCAGTTAACTGCATCACCAAGATCATCACCGAGATGTGCGTTCTCGAGTGCACTAGCGAAGGTCTGCTCATGACCGAGTATAACCCCGAGTTCACCGTAGAACAGATCCAGGCTGCAACCGAGGCAACCCTTATCATCAGCCCCGAGCTGAAACCCATGATCTGAACCTGAGCGACTTTCCCCTTTTTTCAAAAAGGGGAGAAGCCGGGAAAAGATAAATAAAAATTATACGAACCCCCAAACAATCATTCTATTTTTAACGTGGAGGTTGAGTCAACTATGATCAACACTAATCATCGCATTGATTTTTACCCCGAGAAATGCGTTGGCTGCCAGCTTTGCTACAAGGCTTGCTTTGTCGACGTAATTCGCTGGGATAAGGAAAACAGAAAGCCCGTTTTCAAGTATGTTGAAGACTGCGAGCATTGCTTCTATTGCGAGTTCGTCTGCAAGAAGGACGCTGTTAAGGTTGTCCCCAACTATGCAAGCGAGCATCTGATGCAGTCCTTCGAGCAGTACAAGTGAGGTGTAAAAGATGAAAGAATACAAGTCTCTTCAGTGTGACGTACTGGTCCTTGGCGGCGGTATCGGCGGTCTGACCGCAGCAACCGAGATCAAGGAAGTCAATCCCGAACTCGATGTTCTCGTTCTGGAAAAGAACTTTGCCGGCTATGCAGGCAAGGCAAACCGCGGCGGCGGCGTTCTCCAGTATTTCGATCTTAACCGCGTTGATCCCGAACTCTTCGTTGGTTTCCACACCCACGAAATCGGTGGTCTCTTCACCGACCAGCCCCTCATGAAGAAGTATGTTTCCATGAGCGGCGAGATGCTCGAGAAGCTGGATGGCTGGGGCGTTGTTATGCCCAGAGCTGAGGATGGCGGCTACCGCATCATCCCCACCGGCCCGTTCACCGCTATGATCTGCATCGACCTTGACATTACCCTCAAGGTTCGTCGTCGCGCAGAGAAGCTGGGCGTCCGCTTCATGGACAAGACCGTCTTCTCCGACCTCCTCACCGAGGGCAACACCGTTACCGGTGCTGTTGCTTTCAGCGTTCTCGACGGTGAGTATTCCGTAATCGCAGCTAAGAAGGTTATCCTTGCAACCGGTAGCCAGAACTACCGCGTTGGCTCCATGTGGTCCAACGGCCGCGGCGATGGTTACATTGCAGCATTCCGCGCAGGTGCTGAGCTCCGCAATACCGAGTTCGGTAACTTCGCACAGCTCGTTCGCATCAGAAGCCACAACGAAGTTGTCTTCGGTGAGAACTACATGTACAACGCAAAGGGTGAGCACATCACCAAGAACTTCTGCCAGCACAGAGAGACCGACATCTCCTCCAAGGCTATTCGCGAGTGGTACATCCAGAACACCACCGGCAACGGTCCTGTTCACCTCGACTTCGGCGATGAGCCCCAGGTCAACCTCGAGCTTCTCTGGGATCGTCCCTACGGCAAGAAGTTCCGCGTCCTGAACGATGAGACCGGCGCTACCGTCGATACCGATCTGGAAGTTTGCCCCATGCTCATCGGTGAGCAGTCTCCCATGAAGGTTGACCGCGAGTACAGAGCTACTCTCGACGGCCTCTATGCTATCGGCGACTGCAGCTACTGCGGCTCCGGCCTCGCAGGCGCTGTTCCCGCACCTCCCGGACGCAACCGCGGTTCCGGTATCCTCAACGCAGTCTTCGCAGGTCTCGTTGCTGCACGCAACGCTGCTGCTTGCGACTACAGCGGCGAGTTCAAGCCCCTCTGCGCTAAGCAGATCGAAAATGCTATCGCACGTGTAGAGGCTCCTCTTGCTAAGGAAACCGGCATCAAGCCCGAAGCTGTTATCGAGGTTATTCAGCACGCTATGGCTCCTGTTGAGCAGTCCGTTATCATGCATGCTGACCGCATGGCAAAGGCTATGGAACTGGTTCAGAAGGCAAAGACCATGCTGCCCGACATGAAGGCTGAAGATTACCACGAGGCTATGGAATGCCTTGAGGCAGAAGCAATTGTCACTTCCGCAGAGCTCCACTACCTGGCTTCCGATATGCGTAAGGAATCCCGTGGCTGGTTCCTCCGTGAGGACTATCCCGAGATGGACAACAACGAGTGGTTCAAGTGGATCGATGCCAAGTATGTTGACGGCAAGATCGAGCTTTGCACCGAAGAGCTTCCCACTGATGACTGGTTCATCACCAAGGAAGAACTCATCACCGGTCTCGTTCCCGTTACCGAGGAAGAGAAGGAAACCGATCTCTATAAGAAGTACTATCTCAGAGAGATGACTCCTCCCAACCCCATGAAGTTCATGCATGTTGGCCAGCCCAAGGACGGCACCAAGGCTCAGCATCCCTATGACCTGAACAAGCTCTTCGATGAGGGCTACATGGACATGGAAATCGGCTTCTGCCAGCTGCCCGACGGCGGCGCAACCCTGGCAAACCTCACCGAGATGCCCGGCGTTACCCCCGAGATGTTCGACTTCTGGTTCGCATGGCACGGCCTTGAGGACCTGAGATACAAGGTTTGGGACCGCGAGGATCACTACTTCGCACGTACCCGCAACCGCGATAAGGCTCTGGATAAGTCCCTGAGCATGAAGGAGCGTTATTGGGATACCATCCATGATGTTGACGAGAACTGCGGTCTTGGCAAGGAGCACATCCAGATCAACTTCCGTAATCCCGCTGACATCGGTTTCGATCCCGAGAAGCTGAAGGATTTCAAGGGCACCATCGTTTGCGCAGGCAACGAGTATGCTCCTGTTATCATGTGCCACTTCCTCCGTCCCGTTGAGGGCGGCTGCGAGCTGCGTACCCGCTTCTGGTTCGGCTACAGCATCATTAACGGCAAGCCCGTTAAGGTTCTCCCCGACGGCGTTGAGTTCCCCCTCATCCCCGTACAGGCTCTCCTTGCTCACAACATCAAGGAATTCGCAAACCTGGCAGCTATCCTGCCCAGCATTTACGAAGAGTACCACGCTGACTTCGAATAAGCCGAAAGCAAAATATAAACAAAAAACAGACTCCCATTTGGGAGTCTGTTTTTTTGTTTTTTCCAAAGATAACAGACTTGGGGTGTAACAAAAATGTGATAGTGTGGAGAGGGTGTGTAGGTTTTTTTACATTGATGAAAGCATTTGAGACCTACAAATATATGCCCTTTGCACATAAAATGTATACATATAATAGTATCTTAATGCATTCCTTCTAAAGGGGATGTAAGAATAATGTATATACTATTTGGAGGATAAAATGATCAGAACCAATCATGTCATTGAGTTTTCCCCTGAAAAGTGCGTAGGCTGCGGCCTGTGCTATAAGGCATGTTTCGTTGATGTCATCCGTTGGGATGCCGAAGCAAGAAGACCTCTTTTCAAATACGTTAAGGACTGCGAGCACTGCTTCTATTGCCAGAGCGTTTGCGCAAAGGATGCCATCAAGGTTATTCCAGATTATAAGAGCGAGCGTTTGCGTCAGTCCTATGAGCAGTACAGATAAGGGGAGGGCAGCTAAATGAATCGTACCGATATTAAATGTGATGTTCTCGTAGTTGGCGGCGGCATAGGCGGTCTTGCCAATGCTGTTTCCATTAAGGAGAAGTGGCCCGAGGCCGATGTTCTGGTAATTGAAAAGCAGACCGCAGGCTATGGCGGAAAAGCCAACAAGGGCGGCGGCGTTCTTCAGTATTTTGACCCCGCAAAGGTCAAGAGCGAAGATTTCCTTGCTTTCCATGTAAATGAAGTTGGATGCTTCCTCGGCCATCAGGATCTTATGATGAAGTATGTCCAGATGAACCCCCATCTTCTGGAAAAGCTGATGGAGTGGGGAACTGTCATTCCCAGAGAGGAAAACGGCGAACCCCGCATCATTCCCACCGGTCCCATGACCGCAATGA
Source organism: Oscillospiraceae bacterium (assembly GCA_045631645.1). Taxonomy (GTDB): domain Bacteria; phylum Bacillota; class Clostridia; order Oscillospirales; family Oscillospiraceae; genus SIG459. The sequence continues at coordinate 56,327 of JAZQVC010000024.1, read as the reverse complement.
TTTGCGTTGACCTTGACATTACTCTCAGAATAAGACGTACCGCCGAAAAGATGGGCGTTCGCTTCATGGACAAAACCACCATGTCCGATATTCTTGTCACTGAGGGAAGAGTTACTGGCGCTGTTGCTTACAGCATCCTTGACGGAACTTGCTATGTCATTTCCGCAAACAGCGTTATCCTTGCAACCGGCAGCCAGAACTACCGTCTTGCTTCCATGTGGAGCAACGGCAGAGGCGATGGTATTGCAGCTGCTTATCGTGCAGGTGCCAAGCTGAGAAACGTTGAATTCGGAAATTTTGCACAGCTTGTTAAGGTTAATAGCCATAATGAGATTGTATTTGGCGAAAACTTTATGTATAATGCAAAGGGAGAGTTCATCACCCGCAACTTCCGCGATCACCGCGAAAGCGACATAAATAGTAACGCCATTGCAGAGTGGATAAAGCAGATGAATGAGGGTAACGGCCCCGTTCACCTTGACTTCGGCGAAGACAGAGCCAGAAACCGCACTCAGGATCGTATGTGGGGTCGCCCCTATGGACGCAAGTTCCACATTCTCAACGACGAGAATGCCAATGCGGTTGACAAAGATCTCGAGGTTTGCCCCCTGTTTATAGGCGAGCAGTCTCCCGTTTATGTTGATCCCGATATGCGCACCTCCATTAACGGACTTTATGCAATCGGTGATATCAGCTATTCCGGCTCCGGCATTGCAGGCGCAGTTCCCGCACCTCCCGGAAGAAACCGCGGCTCCGGCATTCTCAATGCCGTTTTCGCTGCAGTTGTTTGCGCAGAGGCAGTTGCAGCTGCTCCCAAGCGCCCCGCACCTCCTCCCTCCGAAGAGCAGATTGCCCAGTGCATCGAGCGTATTTATGCACCTCTCAATCGCGCTGAAGGATGCGCCCCCGAAGATGTTATTGATCTTATTCAGGATGCTATGGGCCCCGTTGAGCTTTCTGTTGTTATGAACGAAGAGCGCATCAACGAAGCTCTCGCCATCGTTGAAAAGGCAAAGCAGCTGAGCAAGAGCCTCAAGGCTGAAGATTTCCATGAGCTTCTCAGCTGCCACGAGGCTGAGGCAATGGTTCTCTCCGCTGAGCTCCACTACAGAGCTTCTCTCCTCCGCAAGGAGTCCAGAGGCTGGTTCTACCGTGAAGATTACCCCGAGCAGGATAACAATAACTGGCTCAAGTGGATAATTGCCCAGAATGTTGAAGGTGAGATGAGCTTCACTACTGAGGATGTTCCCGTTGAACGTTGGCCCATCAAGCCCAAAGACACTGTTTTGAAGAGAGTTCCTCTCACCGATGAGGAAAAGGCTTCTCCTCTCTATAAATATTATGAGCTTCCCATGGTGGAGGCTGACCCCGCAAAGTATGCGGCCGTTCAGATGCCCTTTGACCAGAGCAAGGCACACGCCATTCAGGATATGAATAAGCTCTTTGATGAAGGCTATCTGGATATGGAACTTGGCTACTGCAACCTGCCCGACGGCACCGGTGTTCTTGCCAACATCACCCAGATGCCCGGCGTAACCCCCGAAATGTTCGACTGGTGGTTTGCATGGCACGGTGTAGCCCCCATGCGTTATAAAATCTGGAATCCTCAGCAGCATTATTCCTGCCAGACCCGCAATCTGGACAAGGCGCTGGATAAGTCTCTGAGCATGAAGGAGCGCTATTGGGATACCGTTCACGATGTTTTTGAAGATGTCGGCAATGGTCCCCAGCCTGTTCTCATCAACTTCCGCAATCCTGTTGATGTAGGCTTCGACCCCGAAAAGCTGAAGGACTTCAAGGGCACAATCGTTTGCGCAGGCAATGAAAAGAGCCCCACCATCATGGTTCACTTCATCCGTCCCGTTGAAGGCGGCTGCGAGCTTAGAAGCCGCTTCTGGATAGGCTACAGCGCAATTGACGGCAAGCCCGTCAAGACCCTGCCTGATGGAATCAAACTTCCTCTGGCACCTGTTAAGGCTCTCCTTACTCATAACATAAAGGAATTCACCCATCTGGCAGCAATACTGCCCAAGCTGTATGAGGAATTCCACGCTGAGTTTGAAGAATAATCAGGCAAAGAAAGATTAGAAAGGAGAATTCCATGAAAGTTATTCGTGGACTGTGCCGTGTTTTCACGGTGCTGTGTATGATTTTCGTCTCCGCAATGATGCTGCTCATGGTTGCCGAGGTTTGCTACCGCACCTTCTTCAACCGTTCCATCATCGGCGGAACCGAATGGGCTCAGATTCTGCTTCTGCTTAATATGAGTTCCTTTGGCGCATCTGTTCTCGCAAATAGACAGGTTAAGGTTAATATCCTTACCGAAAAGCTTAGTCCCAAGGCTCAGGTTATCCTTGATATAGTTATCGTTTTCCTTGCTGCTCTTGCTATCGGTGCTCTGTCCGCTGCTCAGTTCGGCTATACCATGACCAGCTTCAAGCAGCATGTTTCCTATGTTAATATTCCCGTACCCCAGTGGCCCTTCGTTGCTGTTTTCGCAATGAGCTACGGCGTTGCAGCCATCACCGGTATACTTCTGGTTGTCCGCAAGATTGTTGCTGCTGTCAAGGGTGAGTGGGAGCTTGAAGCCGCACTTGAAGACACCGATGAGCTGTTTGCTTTCGGTCAGACCGGCATTATTGCTGCCCGTCTCGAAAAGAAAAAGGCTGCTGCTGCAGCTAAAGCAGGAGGTGAGAGCTAATGTCCCCTGAAATGATAGGCCTTATTGGTATAATCGTACTTCTTGTTCTGATTGCTCTCAAAATGTGGGTTGGCGCAGCTATGGCTCTCGTCAGCATTGTTGGTATCATCATTCTTAAGAATACCGGTGTTGCATGGACCGCTGCAGGTACCTCCGCATTCAAAAACCTGAATACATACGCATTCACCGTTATCCCCATGTTTACATTGATGGGTATGATAATATCCGAGTCCACTATGGGTACTGACCTTTATGCCGCTGCCTATGCATGGGTTGGCCGCTTCAAGGGCGGTCTCGCTTCCGCAACCGTTGTTGCCTGCGGTGTTCTCGGCGCTATCTCCGGTTCTTCCAACGTTGGCGTTGTTATTATGGGACGCGTTGCTCTTCCCGAAATGAAGAAGAACGACTATGATGATGCCTTTGCCTGCGGCGCTGTTGCTGCCGGCGCACCCCTCAGTATCCTCATTCCTCCCAGCATGGCATTTATCACCTATGGTATCATCACCGAAAACTCCATCGGTCAGCTCTTTATGAGTGGTGTCGGTGTCGGTGTTGTCCAGATGATTCTCTATATCGTCGTTGTTTATATTATGTGCACCATTAATCCCAAGCTGGGACCCCGCGGCCCCAAGGTGCCTTTCAAGCAGATGATGAAGAGCCTTCTGAAGATTGTTCCCATCATGCTTCTTGTTGTTCTGGTTATGGGTGGCGTTTATGCCGGATTCTTCACCACCACTGAAGCAGGCGCTATCGGTGCATTCGGATCCATCGTTATCGCATTCATTTTCCGCCAGATCACCGTTAAGAAGTTCAAGAAAGCTCTCAAAGAGACCGCAACCCTCTGCGGTATGATCTTCTTCCTTATCGCATCCACCTATCTTTTCGTTACCTTCATGAGCCTGAGCCGCCTGCCCATGCTTCTGGCAAACCTCATCGTTTCCCTTGAAGTTCCCAAGTGGGTTATCGCAGTTGCTCTGATCGTTCTCTATTTCATCCTCGGCATGTTCCTGCCCGAGACCCCCATGGTGCTTCTCACCATCCCCGTTCTCTACTCCGCTCTTATGCGAGTAGGCTTCGACCCCATTTGGCTGGGCGCTTTCGTTGTAAAGCTCATGGCCATTGGCTCCATCTCTCCCCCTGTCGGCATGACATGCTTCACAATGGCGGCCGTTACAGGAGAGCCGGTAGACAAGATATTCAAGGGCGTTGTTCCTTATCTCGCTGTTGACATCCTCATCCTTGTGTTGATGATCATCTTCCCCGGTATTGCAACCTTCATACCCAGTATGATGGCAGCATAAATAAATTAGCAAGTGCATACAAAATAAAAAGGAGGAAACTAAACATGAAAAAGTTCCTGTGCGCACTTCTTGCAGTTCTGCTTGTAGTTAGCATGTTCGCTGGCTGCGGCAACCAGGCTCCTGCAGCTCCTGCTGAGCCCGCTGCCCCCGCTGAGCCCGCTGCTCCCGCAGATCCCGCAGCTCCCGCTGAGCCCGCTGATACTCCCGAGTACACCGGTCCCGAAGTAGAGCTGGTATTCAACTTCAACGCATCCGAAGAGCAGAGCCCCCAGTATCTGGCAGCTCTGGAGCGCATCACCGAGCGTACTGACGGCAAGGTCACTTTCGTCAACTACTTCTCCAGCTCCCTGATGAGCGCTAACGACTCTATGGATGGCCTTGGCGCTGGCCTGGCTGACTTCTCTGACGTCACCCTCTCCAACTTCAAGGATGCATTCCCCTACACCCAGCAGGTCGTTTCTTACCCCTTCCTTGGCTTCACCAGCCTCCCCATGGCATCTGACGTTATGAACGATGTCATCCTCAACAACGAGACCATGCTCGCTGAGTTCCACGCTGTTAACATCCACCCCATCTTCATCGTTGGCGTTTGGGGCACTGCTATGGCCTTTGCTGATGATGTACAGATCTCCACCCCCGATACCGTTGCTGGTATGAAGCTGGCTTGCGACAATCCCCAGCTCATGCAGTTCCTGGGCAGCGTTGGCGCAACTCCCGTATTCCAGATTCCCCCCGATTATTATTCCTGCATCACCAACGGTGTTGTTGACGGTCTGATCAACGGTCTGAACGTTATCGGTATCTTCGGCGCACTGCAGCCCGCTAAGAGCGTTTACATGTTCGAAAACGGCGCTTCCACCGGTGTTAAGGCTATCTGCATCAACTATGACACTTGGCAGTCCCTCGATCCCACTCTCCAGAACATCATCATGGAAGAGCTCAACTACAGCGAAGAGTACTGGGAGATGAGCTACGAGTGGTGGACCACCTCTGACCAGAGCTGGATCGACATGGTCGCTGCAAGCGGCAATCCAATCCGCTACATCGAAGGCGAAGCAATGCAGGCATGGCGCGATGGCGTTAAGCCCTTCGGCGATGCAATGCTCCAGGATCTCTATGACAAGGGTTACACCGAGGTCTTCGATATCCTCCAGATTTGGCAGGATGCTATTGCCAACTACGACGGCAAGTATTAATCCAATCTGAATTAAACATAAAAAAAGGAAGTCCTTCGGGACTTCCTTTTTTTAGTTTACGGAGACTTACGTATAAATGGTTCTCATCCATAAATTATTGAGCCGCGGGGGCGTGTGCAGGGGGGAAGACCCCCTGCACGTTTTATAATATCTTTTTCCCGAAGGGGAAAAGAAAAAGGAAGTCCTTCGGGACTTCCTTTTTTTAATATAGTTTATAAAATTAAAGCTCGTTTACGATGTTCATGGGACGCTCGCCATTGGAAACAGCCTTTACATTGTTCCAGAAATTGCGGTATGCGGCGAAGAAAACGGACTTGGTGGTGCCGGCAACATGGGGGGAGAGGACAATTCTGTTGGAGTAGGGCTCGGGCATGAGGAGAACGGGTGAGTCCACGGGAACGGGTTCGGGCTCGATGGTGTCAAGACCTGCGCCGTAAATCTGCTCGGCCATAATTGCATCGGCAAGAGCCTGAGTGTCAACAACAAGGCCGCGGGCGGCGTTGATGATGATGGCATTGGGCTTCATAAGAGCAAGGGTGTCCTTGTTTATGAAGTTGGTGGTGGAGGGCGTTACAGGCACATGGAGGGTGATTATATCGCAGGAGGAGAGAAGCTCTTCCTTTTCCAGATAAGTGATGGAATATTCCTGCTCAGTCTCAGCGGAGGCGCGGAAGGGGTCATAGTAGAAAAGCTGGCAGCCGAAGGGGAGAAGACGCTTTGCAAGTTCCTTGCCGATTGCTCCGAAGCCCACAAGACCAACCTTCTTGCCGATGATGTCTTCAAGACCGTTGTTTATAAAGCGGAGCTTGGCATCGTTCTGGCGGCCTGCGCGAACCTCTGCATCGCCTTCGATGAGTCTGTGGAGTACAGCGAGAATGAGCATAACGCTGTGTTCGGCAACCTGAGCGGCATTGACGGCTTTGTTGTTGCAGACGAAAACACCGGCGGCTTTAGCAGCTTCAATGTCGATTTTGTTGTAAGCGACACCTTCAGCCTGAATAAGCTTCAGCTTGGGCATAGCCTTAATCATTTTCTCGGTGACGGGAAGGACGGAGTCAACAAGCAATACCTCGGTGTCTGCAAGCTTTTCAGCGGCTTCTTCTTCGGTATACTCCAAAGGCATAAAGAAAAGCTCCGCATCGGCGGGTTTCATTGCAGGGTCGGAATAGCTCTCAAAGCGTTTCTGGGAAGTTATAAGAGATATTTTCATAAAATCCTCCTTAAATTCACTTTCATATATTAGCATACGAAAGTATTATATACTAAATTCCTGTTTTTGGAAACAGGTAATAATATGCTTTCGGTGTAGAAAAAATGGACAAGGATGTAGTGAAAATGCACAAGGTAGTAAAATAAAGTTGACGGTGTAACAAAAATGTATTATCATAAGCCTATATAAATGACGAGTATAGTGGGTGAAGATATGAAGTTTTTTCAGCTTGAATATATGATGGCTGTCTGCAAATACGGCAGCATTTCCAAGGCTGCGGATGAGCTGCTTGTTTCAAGACCTGCTGTTTCCAGAACGGTGAAGGATCTTGAGCAGGAGTTCGGAATTGAGCTTTTCCACCGCACCACCTCCGGTGTTGCGCTTACGGAAGCGGGAATTGCCTTCTATGATAAGTGCATGAAAATTGAAAAGATGGTGGCTGAACTGCGCACAGAGATGGAGGCTATCAAGGACGCCTATTCCTCTGAAAATGACCACTGGCTGAATATTGGCCTCACCTTTACCGCTCGCTGCTGCATCCTTCCTTTCCTCGGCGCGTTCACTAAGAATTGCCCTCATGTGCGCCTGAAAATGCCCGATATTGGTTATTCTTTTCTTGATAACAAGATGTTTGATCAGGACCTTGATGTTTTTATCTCCCTTTGTGGCGAAGGGGAGATGGAGGGTATGGATTATATTAATATCGAAGAATCCGACTTCGTTTTCTGCTGCAGTAAGGATCATCCTCTTGCCGGCAAAGAAAGCATTTCTGTTTTTGATATAAAGGACGAGCCCCTCATAGGTCTCAGCGGCCTTGACCCCAAGCATAACCAGACTGTTGCCATCTATGAGCGCTGCGGATTGCATCCCAACTTTGTCCATGAGACAAAACAGGTTTCCTCTGTAAGACAGATGATAAAAAGCGGACTTTGCAGCAGTGTTCAGCCCCGCCAGAGTATGGAAAATGACCCTGATATAATCACTGTTCCCATAGAGGAATCCGAAAAGATTTATCTTCGCATAATATGGAACAAGGATATCCGCCACAAGAAGGCTTTTGATGATTTTATAGCTTTCGCACGGAAGCATTTTGAAAAAACATAATAAAAACTCCGACACCATGTCGGAGTTTTTTTGTTAAGTACATATAAATTTTTTACATCCATGAAAGCATTTATGGACTACAAAATTGCTTGATATGTAATAAAATAGTAGACAGAAAAGTGTGTATATTGATTTACGTGAAATGTTGCTTTCGCGGTGAAAATCAAACTTCAGATAATGTAAATTTTCAGGAAGGACAGTGTCAGAATATGAAAACTTATCTTGAGCCTCAGACTGTTTTACCCGTATACGATGAATGCGATGTGCTTGTAGTGGGCGGCGGCAGCGCCGGTCATTCCGCAGCTATTGCAGCAGCAAGAGCAGGCTGCAAAAATGTTATTATTATGGAACGCTATGGCTACATGGGCGGCGATGTCACCGGTGGCTACGTTGTCATGGTTCCCAAACTCTCCTGGTATGATAAGAGCTTCGTTCGTGGTCTTCAGGAAGAATGGTTCACCCGCCTTGGTCCTATCCCCAATGCTGTTATGGGTCCCGACCTGAGCAAAATCGGCAAGGATGATGATCCTGCGCTTCTCCACGCATGGGCAAGAATTCATGGCTGCGTAAGCGAAAGTAAGCCCGAGCGCCTTGTTCGTGCCGTTTACTATGAACCCAACCAGCTTAAGATAGAGATGGACAAGATGCTTCTTGAGCATTCCGACTCCATCCGCATTATGTGCCACTGCTGGGGCACCAAGCCCATTATGGAAGGCAATGTCTGCAAGGGTGTTATTTTTGAGAGCAAGGAAGGACGTAAGGTTGTTCTTGCCAAGGTCGTAATCGACGCAACTGGCGACGGCGACATCGTACGCCAGAGCGGCGCACCCTTCTCCACTCTTGCTGATGGCAAGACCCGTTGCTCCAACACCGCTCTTGTATGGAGAATCGGCGGAGCAAGCTGGAATCGCTACCACGAGTGGCGTCTTGCTCATCCCGAGGCCAACCAGGCTTTCCGCGATGGCTTCGCAAAGGTTTGCGGTTTCCGCGCTGTTCCGATGCCCACTCCCTCCGATGATATCTGCTGGATCAACAACTGGCATGGCGATATGGACTGCTCCCTTGTTAAGGACTGCACCAACACCGAACTCAACACCCGCGCAACCATGCGCGATGCTCTGGCATACCTCAAGGAAGCATGCCCCTATGCTTTCGGCGATGCTTATCTCTATGACATCGCTCCCCAGTTGGGCACCAGAGGCAGCTGCCGCATAGGCGGTGACTACCAGATGACCACCGATGACTTCGCTTTCGCAAAGAAGCATGATGACGTTATCGCATGGCACTCTACCATCTGCCTCATCAATGACTGCGCACCTATCGAAATCCCCTACAGAGCAATTCTCCCCCGCAATGTGGAGAACATCATTGCTCCCGGCCGCCATATTTCCGCTGATAATGTGGCTATCGACTGGTGCAACCTTATTCCCCAGTGTGTCGGCACCGGTCAGGCTGCAGGTGTAGCAGCTGCTGTTGCCGTTGCAAAGGGCACCACTGCAAGAGATGTTGATATCCGCACTGTTCAGGATATCCTTGCAGGTGAGCAGGATGTTCCTCTGCCCAGAAACAGCCATACCGATATAAGCTATACCGAGGTTTGTGAGGCACACGAATACGGTCTCTATTCCGAGCTCGCAAAGAAAGAGCGCGAAAAAGCCGGCGCTCTCAAGGACTACAGACAGTGGTAAATTAAATCATGGGCACAGTCTTGAAAAAGGCTGTGCCCATCAAGTGCGTCTTAAGACAATATTTCCCGAATGGGAGGCAGTAAAATGAGTTTAAGCTTTGAACAGAAAATAAAAGATTTTGTGCTCAACGATGTCGGAATGGACAAGGTGGGCATTGCAAGCATAGATAGATTTAATGAATCTCCCGAAGGTCTTCACCCCACAGATTTCCTCCCCGGATGCAAAAGCGTTATAGTCTTCTGCACCCGTTTGCCCGATGGTGCGGTGAATGCAACATTGCGTACCTTTGAGGATGAGATGTATGAGCTCCATGGAATTTACGGAGCTTTTGGCTATGTGGGCGCTCCCAACTATGAGCTGCTTTTTGCCAACTATAAGATATCCCGCTTTGTGGAAAAACTTACAGGCTGCGCAGCTATGCCCAACACTGCAGGTCCTACCCACGGTGCAAAGATGATGAGCATGCGCCACTGCGCTTATGCGGCAGGTCTGGGTGAATTCGGATGGAGCTCTCTGATGCTCACCCCCGAGTTTGGCCCCCGTAACCGTTTCGGCGCCGTTTTGACAACCGCTGAACTTACTGCCGACCCCATGTATGACGGTCCCAAGCTCTGCGATCCTGAAAAGTGCCATATTTGCGAGAAAATGTGCCCCACAGGCGCAATTCCCCCCTATAAAAAGGGCGAGGAACGCCTTGTCTGCTCCGGCGGCAAGGAAGTTGGCTATAGCCAGATTAACTGGGCAAAATGCCGCATCATGTGCCACGGCACAAGAGCAGAGTTCAACGAAAGCGGAGAAGACATTGTTCCCCGTGATTTAACCGATCCCCTTGATGAGGATCTGGGCGTTATCAATAGCTATTTCAATAAAAATACCCGCCAGAATTTCCATCAGCACAGTCCCTCATGGAAGTGCGGCAACTGCCTTGCCTATTGCCCTGTTGGAAACTGGAAGGAGCGCTTTGCCGATACCGGTCTGAGCCATGCCAATGTGGGCAAGTTTATCGATGAATGAGAGGAGCTGCGGTTTTATGAATGCTACCGAAAAGCTGAAAAGCTACATACTTGACCGCTGCGGTCTTGATGCAGTCGGAATTGCCCCTGCCTCCGCTCTTGCCGATGAGATAGAAGGAAAGCGCCCCGAGGATATTCTTCCCGGAGCAAAAAGCATAATCGTTTTCATCCGCGCTATTCCCGATGGCGCGTTTCAGGCTGCCTTCCGCGCAAAGGAAGATGGATATGAGGATGCTTTCAGTTCTTATGCCGCTTACGCGCGAGAACTGACACCCAATATGAACCTTTTCTTCATGCAGCATCGTGTTGCTCAGTTCATAGAGCGCAACTATGGTCACACTGCAACTGCTATTCCCTCCGGACCTATGCAAAATGTAACCTCCACCAATAAGGCTCTTCCCGCCTTTGTTGGAGCAAAACGAGTTAACTATGTGCTCTCCTCCGAGCGCGCCGCTATGGCTGCAGGCTTGGGAGAGATTGGCTGGAACAATGCTTTCCTCACGAAGGAATACGGACCCAGACAGGCCATAGGTCTTGTTCTTACCACTATGGAGCTTGACTATGATAAGCCTTATTCAGGTGAAAAGCTCTGCGATCCCCATGCTTGCGGAATATGCGCAAAGCTTTGCCCTGTGGGTGCAATTAGCACTGCTGAGGGCGAGTGCGAGGATATGGGCGTATGCGGCAGAAGTTGCACTGTCGCCAAGGTGAACACCAATGCCTGCGCGGTTGCGTCCCTTGCTTTCCGTAGCGAGTTTTCCGGAAAGATGAAAACTCCTGACCTTATTATGAGCGATTGCCCCAGTGATGAGGAACTTGCGGAAGCTTTTGCGAAAAAGCCTCTTAATAGCCATTCTCTGGGTCACCATCCCAATTATTTCTGCGACCTCTGCACCCTCTATTGCCCCGTTGGCAATTGGAAGGAGCGCTTTGCGGATAAGGGACTTTCTAAATTTGACGGGGAGGGATTTGGCAAATGAAGCAGATAATTGTTCATGCCGGCTTTCACCCCGAGGTGAAGAGAGAATATAATGGCGAGCATATTTACAAAGTTATAAAAATCCGCGATGGCATTGCGGGTAAAGATTTCCACACAAATTCCCACCTCAATGATGAGACTGTTTTTTATGGTCTTGATAACGGCGGCTGGATAAAGTCTCTCGGCAACGATAAGTATGAGACCGACTGGACAGGCGAAGAGCGTTGGGGCAGAGTGGAAGAAGTTGAGTATGATGAAAAGGGCAACATAGTTTCTGCGGAAGACCTTGGATTTATCATACTTCGCGTTGACAGAGCCAAGGGGCTTCTTTGAAAGCAGGTGCAGAGGATATGATTGATTCTTTAAGCATAAAAGAATATATCAAAACAAAATTTGATATGGATCTTGTGGGCATAGCCAAAGCTTCCGCTCTCGCTTCCGAACCCGAAGGCCACCGCCCCGAAGACCTGCTTCCCGGTGCAAAGAGCATAATAGTTTTCGGAAGAGCTCTTGCTGACGGAGCTGTTCAGGCTATGTTCAGAGCCCATGAGAATAAGAAAATTCAGGCGCAAAGCTCCTATGCCGCTTATTGCGACGACTTAGCCCCCAATTTTCTTCTTATCAATGATACCTTCAATATAAGCTCTTATATTGAAAAAGAGTTTGGCGCGGTTGCAATGCCCGTGCCCTTCAATGTTCAGCAGAGCATGGTTTGGGAAAACTATCCCGGAAAGTTCTTTGCAGACCCCTATGGTCAGGGCATGCCTCTTGATATCTATAAGGCTGCATTGGCTGCAGGTCTTGGAGAGTTTGGCTGGAGCAACCGCTTCCTCACCGAGGAATACGGCCCCCGCCAGATGCTCAGTGCAGTAATAACCACTCTTGAGCTTGAAGCAGATAAGCCCTATGAAGGCAAAATATGCCTTGGTGAAAGCTGTGGAATATGCTCTCAGATGTGCCCCACAGGAGCAATTCCCACCCACTGCAGCGGCTGCAGCGAGGTAAAGAGTGTTGAGGGCAAAAGTTGCGAAGTGGGCGATATCAATCCCCGCAGCTGCACTGTTGCCGCCCTTGCCTTGAGAAAGGAATTTCAGGGACGCATGCCTGTTCCCAATCTGATTATGCATAACGAGCCCGATGATGAGGAGCTGGCTTCAGCCTTTGAGAGAAAGCCCATAAACGGCCTTTCCATTGAGCATTACCCCAGATATTTCTGCGAACGCTGCCTTGTATACTGCCCGGCAGGAAAGTGGAAAGAGCGCTTTGCGGATACAGGATTTACAAAATTTGGCCTGTGAGGTTTTTATGAATATCAATCCCAAATGGGGAGACTGGGCAAAAAAGCCCGATGTGATTTCCCCCGAAAGCTGCGACAAGATATATGAAACAGAGGTTCTTGTTGTAGGTGCAGGTATCTCAGGTCTTTGCTGCGCCCTCAGTGCTGCGCAGGGTGGAGCAAAGGTCACCTGTCTTGAAAAATTCGGCAAGTATACTGCACGCGGCTTTAATATAGGCGTTGCGAATTCAAGCTATATGAAAGAGCGTGGATTTGAAAACGATACGGATGCCGTTGCAAGAGAGTGGATAAAGCGCTGCGCAAACCGCTGCGACGAGAGCATTGTCCGCCTTTTCCTCAATAAAAGCGGAGAGGCAATGGACTGGCTTATTGAGTTGCTCACCCGTCCGGAGTACGGCGTGCGCCCGGAGCTTCAGGGTTGCCTTTATAAGGGCGAGACCTATTACGAGATTATGGGTTCTCATCTTTTCTATGACGGACCTATAAGCCGTCAGGGAAAGTTCGGTGGATTGAACGACGTTCTTGAGTGCGTTTATCAGGAGGCTGTCAAAGAGGGTGTGGAGTTTATTTTCAATAGCCCTATGGAACAGCTCATTGAAGAAGACGGACGCATCGTGGGTGCTGTTGCCAGAAACAAAAGCGGCGAACTTATCGCGGTGAAAGCCAGCAAGGGAGTTGTTCTTGCAACAGGCGGCATAGGCGGCAATGACGAGATGTGCGATGACCTTTGTCCTCTTGCAAACAAGGTTGCTGCCAAAGTCTGCGGACCTAAGGGCAGCGACAACGGAGATGGTCATAGAGCCGCTCTTTGGGCAGGCGCAGAGTTTGAGGACGATGCATTTCCCACAATACTGCATCCTCAGGCTTACCGCCACGCAAACTTCTGCTTCCTTTTTGTAAAGCCCGACGGAAAGCGTTTTATGAACGAGGATAACTATCTTCAGGCTCGCAGCCTGGGCGTTATCAAGGCAGGACTTAAATACGCATGGGCGATTATGGACTCCCGTTGGCGTGAAAAAGTTCCCGAAACTCTTAAGTACGGCGGCGGAATTTACTGGGGTCACGATTTCCCCCTTGGAAGAAGACCCGAGTTCCAGCTTGAGCACGAGGAAGAGCGTATGGAATGGGGTATGAAAATCGGCTGCACTGTCATGGCGGATACCCCCGAAGAGCTTGCTGAGAAGATGGGCGTGGATGTTGAGGGCTTTGTAAACACCCTCAATGAGTATAACCGCATGTGCGCAGAGGGCAAGGATACCCAGTTCGGTAAGCGTCCCGAATTGCTTATCCCTCTGGATGAGCCTCCTTACATAGCAAGAAAATACGGTACTGCATTGCTCTCCGTTGTTGGCGGAGTCAAGGTGGACACCGAAATGAGAGTTCTTAATTCCGATAGAGAGCCCATCAAGGGACTTTATGCCATAGGCAATACCGCCGGCGGACGCTACGGAATTGACTATCCCATGATAATTCCCGGCAACAGCCACGGAAGCGCCCTTACTTTTGGCTATCTTTTGGGAAAACAGCTGGCTGAAAATTGAAAAACATGAAAAAAGCATGTATAATTGAAGATAAGTGCAGGGGCTGCGGATGCTGCGTTCGCTCCTGCCCCCTGAATAATATCAGTCTCGGCAAAAAGAAGGCGGAAGCAGACAATAAATGCAATGGCTGTGGATTATGTGTAAAATCCTGCCCCTTTGATGCCATCGAATTTGAATGCAATTAAACCACGGAGGTATTTAATATGCTTAGCAAGAGAGAGAATCTTCTTGAAACTTTGAAGAAAAACGGCAAGCCCGACAGACTTGTCAAGCAGTACGAAAGCTTCGGCTTTGTTTTCGGCAATCCTGTCACCAACTATGTCCGCGGCTCTGCATATCCCGGCATGCCTGCAACCAAGGATCGCTGGGGCACTGTAAGCATTTGGCCCGTAGGAACTCCCGGCGCAATGCCCCATATCACTCCCGAGACCAAGGTAATTCCCGATATCACCTGCTGGCGCGACTTCACCAAAGTTCCCGACCTTATCGCAAACTGCGATGCCGAGGAGCATTGGCTGACTTATCTTGAAAATCAGGCCAAGGTGGATAAGGACGATAAGCTTATCACCGCCCTTGCTCCCACCGGCGTTTTTGAAAGACTTCATTACCTCATGGGATTTGAAGATACCTTCATCAATCTCTATGAAGAGCCCGAAGCAATGCAGGATCTTTGCGAGGCAATAGGCGAGTACCGCCTCAAGGGCTTCAAGCTGATGGTCGAGCATTCCCATCCCGAAGTTTTGCTCTCCCACGATGACTGGGGCGACAAGAGAAATCTCTTTATGCCTCCCGAACTTTGGAGAGAGTTTATCAAGCCCCAGTATGAGAAGGCTTATAACTACCTCCACGAGCAGGGCGTTATCATTCTCCATCATTCCGATAGTTTCCTTGAGCCCATCATTGAGGATATGATAGACCTCCATATCGACATATGGCAGGGCGTTCTTCCCCAGAACGATATTCTCAAGCTTCAGAAGCAGATTGATGGCCGCATGGCTCTTATGGGCGGTGTTGACGCTGCAATCGTTGACAGAGCAGATTCCACCGAAGAGGAAATCCGCGCAGAAGTTCGCCGCGTTTGCGAAACCTATGGCGCCGGCGGAAACTTCATTCCCTGCATAACCTACGGTATGCCCGGAACTATCTATAAGGAGAACAACGCCATCATTGATGACGAAATCGAGCGCTTTAACGCAGAGCGTTTCGGCGTTAAGTAATTTATTTTCGAGGAAAGCATTATGGCAGTAAAAATCCCGGCAATGTCACCAACATGGCCAAGCGTTGAAAGAGAGAGCCCCATAAGCCCCAGAGAAAATCTGATGCTGGCTCTCGACCATAAAAAGCCCATGTGGATGCCCAACCTCTATGCCGATTCCCAGATGGCAATAAGCCGCTGCAATCGCGACGGTGTGCCCAAGGACAGAGACGGTTATGATTGGTTTGGCACATATTATGCCTATTCTCCCACTGTGGGGCTCAACCAGCCTGCAGGCGGTGTCTTTGAAGAAGTCACCGAGTGGAGAGAAAAGGTGAAATGGCCCGACCTTCAGTCTATAGACTGGAAAAGCGACCTTGAGGGCTTCAAGCGGGATGAAAACAAGGCTCTTTATATGCGTTTCAGCAACGGCATTTTTGAACGTCTTCACGCTTTTGAGGATTTTGAGCAGGCGATGGTTGACCTTATAACCGAGCCTGAAGAGTGCAGAGCCCTTTTTGAGCGCCTTGCGGACTATAAAATTGAGCTTTTCAACTGCCTGAGAGATGTTTTCCCCCTGGACTACATAGTTGCCGCCGATGACTATGGCACTGCCCGCGGACCGTTTTTCTCCACAGAGCTTTTCGAGGAAACTCTGCTGGAGCCCACTCGCCGTTTTGTCAAAGCCGTTCAGGCAAGGGGCACAAAGTTCATTGCCCACTCCTGCGGCAAAGTGGATGCCTTCATACCTTACCTTGTTGACGATATCGGCGTTGACGGACTGGAAATTCAGGATATAAACGATATTCCTGCAATTATGGAAAAATACGGCGACCGCGTTCTTGTTGAGCTTAAGGCCGATCCCTATATTGTCCATGACGATGAAGCGGATGCAGAAAAAATGCTTGCACATGTCAGGGATATTGTGGATCGCTATGGCGCAGCAAATAATTCCGGTTCTGGCGCGGCCTTGAATCTCCAGAGTAGCTTCAAGGATAAGTATTATCTTATGGAAGAGGAACTTTATCGCTATAGTCTCGAAAAATATAAAGGGGAAAAGAATTAATGAATACCAATACTAACTATAATGTTGATGTTCTCGTATGCGGCGGCGGTGTTGCCGGTGCAGCCGCAGGTATCGCAGCTGCCAGAAACGGCATGAGAACCCTTCTTGTTGAAAAGCGCGAATCCCTTGGCGGTCTTTGCACCAATGGCTATATCACCGGAATTGCAGGTCATGTTGACGGTCTCTGCGAAGAGTGGGTCAACCGTCTCGCCGAGCAGGGCAAGGCTCTTGTCCGTCCCCACCTTCCCGCAGTTGAGCCCGAAAGCGGCAAGGTTATGCTGGAGCATATGGTTCTTGCTTCCGGCTGCCGCATTCTCTACGGTCTGCATATTGCCGATTGCGTGGTAAATAACGGCCGCATCGAGTCCGTAATCGCTTACGGCGCAGGCGGCAAGGTGGAAATCAAAGCCAAGGTTATCATCGACACCACCGGCGACGCTATCGTAGCCAATGCTGCAGGCGTACCCTGTGAGATTGGCAATGCAGAGTTCATGGGTCTCAATGAGTCCACCTCCATGGGCTTCCGCCTGTCTTATGTAAACTACAAGAAGTATAAAGAAGCCTGGGAAGAGTATAAGGCATATCTCAAAACCCGTCCCATTGAAGAGCATCTCAATTATCTTGTTTATAAGCAGAACGAGGCTATTGCCAACGGCGACCTGCCTTATATTGTTGCTCCCGGCGCACTGGTTTATCCCGTTGTCGGCTCCAGCAGCGAGGAGTGCATGGATGTAACTCTGGACGCCACCCATTCCCATTATTGCCGCAATGACAGCGTTGAGGATCTCTCCCGCCAGATCGTCGACCAGCACCGCAAGGTTCTGATGCTTGTTGACTTCATGAAGAAGTATATGCCCGGCTTTGAAAACTGCGCCCTCACTCATTTCGCCGAGATGAACGGCACCCGCGAAAGCCGCAGAATTGTAGGACGTTATATCTACACCGCAAAGGATATTTGCAACGCAGAGAAGTTTGAAGACGGCATAGCCATCTTCCCCGAGGTGCTTGATGCCCACCATCCCACCTCCAGCAAGGGCGATGCAAAGCGTCATATCCATCTCGCCGAGCCTGTTCCCAACGGCGTTTGCCGCCCCTCTGAGGATGACGATGATATGTTCATGCATCCCTTCGTTCCCATGGGAGGCTATGAAGCTCGTCCTCACCCCAGAAACTTTGCCGAAGTTCCCTACAGAGCTCTGGTTGCCGATGGAGTGGATAACCTGCTTTCCGCCGGCCGCTGCCTCTCCGCAGACTGGGATGCAATCGGCGCTGTCCGCGTAATCGCAACCTCCATGACTACCGGTCAGGCCGCAGGTAATGCTGCCGCTCTTTGCGTCAAGAAGGGTGTAACTCCTGCCGAACTGGACGGCAAGCTTGTCCGCGAGATGCAGAAGGCTCAGGGCGTTCCCCTTGATGAGCCTCTCAAGGGCTACTGGGCAAGAGTTCGCGACATGGAAGGAGAAGTTGTCATCAGCAAGGATATGGCAATGCTCCGCGATAAGGACGGAAACACCAGCTTCATGGCATAATTAATCAAATAAAAAAACTCCGTATGATTTCTCATACGGAGTTTTTTGCTGTTTATTGATAGTAATTAATTTGCATACATTGGGGTCGTAATATCTGCTCTGGAGGTAGTGGAGTTCCGTCCCTAGCATATCCGGACGAGCTTATCGTTAAAGTATTTTTCAAACTCCCCAAAACTGCCTTTTGTGAGCAGGCTTTTCTGACAAATAAACTTGTCGCTCACTTTTCCGAACGGAAAAATAAACTCATAAAATTCGCCATGATCTTTCACAAGTTTGGCATCATACATATTCCTGCTTTCCTCGTACTTGTCTGCCTCACAAATAATATATTCATCCTCGGTGTATATTCGTTTGGGAAGAAGAGATAAAATCTCTTTCTCACTTTTGGGGATGTAAGTCAAAACAGGTAGAATAATCATTAGGGCAGCATAAATCACAAGCATTTTCCAGTCGCCTCTGCCATATGAAAGCACACCTATGAATGGTAGCAGTATCCATGTCGATACAATTAAAAGCTTTTTTGCAAAATTCCTAGTTTTTCTTACAAAATACTTTCTTGCCGTGCCGGATATGTATCCTGTAAACTCTACCATTTGTATTTCCTCCTATGCTAATTATTTAAAATATGAACTTTTCATAATTCAGGGAATGAATTCTAAGGAATAAACCTCAAGAATTTGGTATTTTTTATATTTCCGCTGCGGCACCGAAGGCCTGATTAACGGCGGTGGCTATGCTTTGGGGGGAGCGGGCGTCGCCCACTATGTAGACATCGGGCTCAGGGATGCAGTGGCGCAGAGCTTCAACGGTGTCCTTGCAGGGACGAAGACCTGCGGCAAGGAGAAGATTATCGCAGGGGAGGATAAGCTCTTCGTTTGCAGCGGTATCGAAGCAGCGGACAGAGCCTTCTGCAACCTCTTCAAGGCGAATGTTGAAGCGAACTTTAACTCCCGCTTTTTCTGCCATGTCCATAAGAGTGAATCTTGCAGCGCCTGCGCCCACAAGACCAAGGGGAGAACTCTGGAGTTCGATTATGGTAACATCGTGACCGTTTTCGCCCAGGGCAATGGCACTTTCATAACCAACAACACCTGCACCGAGAATAACAACATTCTTGCCGACCTTGCGAAGTCCCATATCTGCCTCAGGAGCCCACATAACGCTGGGGGAATCAATGCCTTTCACAGGGGGAACGAAGGGGACAGCGCCTGCCGCAATTATAAGCGCGTCAGGATTTTCAGCCTTGATAAGCTCGGGGGTGGCTTCGGTATTGAGGAGGATATTTGCTCCGCTTGCCTCGGTGGAGCGTATTGCCCAGTTCATATAGTCGCGGACATCGTGCTTGAAATCAAGGGCGGAAGCAGGAACAAGGTTGCCTCCAAGGCAGTTGCCCTTTTCAAAGAGGACAACATCGTGGCCGCGCTCCCTTGCAGTACGGGCTGCCTGCATACCTGCAGGGCCGCCGCCAACAACAACGACCTTTTTCTTTTCGGGTGCTTTTTCAACGCCTCTGGGGAACTGCATTTCTCTTCCGCAGAGGGGGTTAACTGCGCAGGCAATACCCTTGCCGCGTGTTACGCGTCCGTGGTAATTGCAGCGGATGCAGGGGCAAATATCCTCGCTCTTTCCGCGGGCGCCTTTGCGAATAAACTCGGGGTCGGCAAGGAAGGGACGGGCAATGGCGACCATATCCGCCCAACCGTTGGATAGAATCATTTCGGCGTTTTCAATGTTCATAATTGAGCCAACCGCGGTGATGGGAAGGTCAAGCTCCTTGCGGAAGCGCTCGGCAAAATGAACATTGAACATATGGGGAAGATACATGGGCTGCATCATAAAGGGAATCTTGTTGGCAACGGCGCGCATTCCGGCGCTGACATGAAGGATATCGATTTTGTCCTGAATCATCTTGGCAAACTCGATAGTCTCGTCGGCGTTCATTCCGTTTTCCACAAATTCGGTGGCGGAAATGCGGTATTCAAGGATAAAGTCGGGACCAACTTTTTTGCGAATTGCTTCAAGCACTTCAAGAGGGAAGCGTGCGCGGTTTTCAAGACTTCCGCCGTATTTATCGCTGCGATGGTTGCTGAAGGGGCTGAGGAACTGGGGGATAAGGTTTCCGTGGCCGCCGTGGAGCAGAACCATCTTAAAACCTGCCTTTTTGCAGCGCAAAACAGCATCGGCAAATTTTTCAACGGTTTCGTCAATCTTTTCCTGATCCATTTCTATGACGGCAACGGGCTCGCGTCCGGCCTCCTTTGCACGGCGGAGCTCGTCTGCGGTGTAGCAGGCGCTGGGGCCGTAGGGAGGCTTATGAGTGAAATCGTAAACGGCGTCCATTCCGGAATGGTTAACCTCGATGGAAGCCTGTGCGCCGTAGTTATCGCACATATCAACGAATCGGCTGAGGCCGAGAATGCCGTCATCGTTGCCAAGGTCGGCGTGTCGGGTCTCGTCCTGGGACTCAGAAAGGTCAATGGCGGAGTTGCCTATGGTTACAACCGCAGGGCCGCCACGGGCAATAGGACGGAAAAACTCAAGAAATTCGGTGGTTACGCAGCCATCTGTGGTGGTGAGCTTGGGGGAAATGGGTGCGCTTTCTATGCGGTTTTTGAACTCCACACCTTTAACAGTAAAGGGGGAGAATACATGCTTAAATTCAGAAGCCATATTTTGCTCTCCTTTGAATTTTCATGGTGAAATTATATCACATATGTTTGCCTGTAGCAAGCAAGGAGGGGGAGCCCCTTGAAAAATTTGCTGAATGTGATATAATAACCTGCAATGTTATTTTTGAATGTGTTTTGGGGCTAATATGGAACTTCTTGAATGGTTTAATAATAGCATAGGCGGAGAGTTTGTGATGACCATGCTCGTTAGCATGCTCCCTGTTATAGAGCTTCGCGGAGGAATTCCTTTCGGAGCGGCTGCGGGACTCAGCGTGCCTCTGGCTGCATTGGCGTCTGTTATCGGCAATATGCTTCCCATACCTGTATTGATAATGTTTACAAGCAGGGTTTTCCAGTGGCTTAAGCGGAAAATTCCAAAGCTGAACAAAATAATAGAAGGCCTTGAGAGAAGAGCGGAATCCAAAAGGAGCATGGTTGAAAAATACCGCTTCTGGGGTCTCCTCATCCTTGTTGCAATCCCTCTTCCCGGTACTGGCGCATGGACAGGCGCTCTGGTGGCAGCCGTTATGGGGATGAACCTGAAAAAATCGCTCCCTGCAATATTCGGAGGCGTTGTGGTTGCCGCAATCATAGTAAGTCTTCTGACTCTTGGTGTAATCCATATATAAAAACAAAACGCTGTAATCCAAACCGGATTACAGCGTTTTTTTCAGTATTCAACACTTACAAGGCAAAGCCCTTGGGCGGGAGCGGTTTTGCCGGAGCGCTGTCTGTCCAGAGACTCCAGAATGGCGGGAATATCCTCAGCCTTCTTCTCTCCGAGACCAACCTCGAGAAGGGTTCCCGTGAGTATGCGCACCATGTTATAGAGAAAACCGTCGCCGTGATAGCTTATATTCAGCTCTGCACCCTCAAGGGAAATATTAATGTTGTGGATAGTTCTCACAGTAGATTTTTTATAGCGCTTGTTGGAGCAGAAAGCGCGGAAATCGTGGCTGCCCTCAAGAAGTGCAGCTGCTTTTTTCATAGAATCTATATCAAGCTTAGCATCAATGCGATATTGATACTTGCGCTTGAAAACATCGGGTGTGCCGCCCAGACGGATGCAGTAGCGGTAAACTTTGCCCTTTGCGTTTAATCGTGCATGAAAACGCTCCGGCGCTTCCTCTGCAGATAAAACGGCAATATCCTCGGGAAGATAGAAGTTAAGCTGCTGAAGGATAAACTTTGGGGGCAGGGGAGAGGAAAGGCGGAAGGAGGCACTTTGCGCCATGGCATGAACTCCAGCGTCGGTACGTCCCGCTCCGTGGAGCTCAACCTCTTCTCCGCTGATACTTCTGAGAATGGCTTCAAGCTTGCCCTGAATGGTGTTATCGGTGTTGCCCTGCTTTTGCCAGCCGTCATAGCGGCTTCCGTCATAAGAAATAATAAGCTTGTAGTTCATAAAATCTCTCCTTTAGAAAAATTATACATCCTTTTTGCCGCTACTGCAACTTTCCCGTAAAAATTCCGTCTTTAATGTTATATAAGATAAAAAGATTAATGAAATCTTAAAGCCGATTATGTTGAATATTCAGCCGCAGCGCGGTATGATATAATTGATGTAAAATTCTCATGGAGGGCTCCGAAATGCTCAAGAAAATTGTCTCTTTAATCTGTGCCGCTGCAATGGCCTTTGCTCTTTGCGCCTGTGCACAGGAGGACGGCGGAATTGCCGTTCAGCGTGCAGATTCCCTTATAAACGCATCCCTTGCGGGTGAGCGCTATGCCGCTATGGTGGTAAGCGAGGATGTTACGGAAATAAGAAGAGACTCCACTAAACAGGTGGAGGAGCTTTTTGTCGCCCTTGGTGACACCGTCAAAGCGGGGGATAAGCTTTTCAGCTATGATCTTGAGGCTCTTGAACTGAATCTTGAAAAGCAGCGCCTTGAGATTGAAAAAATGAAAAATGATCTTAACGGATATAAAGATCAGCTGACAAAGCTTGAAAATCAGCTGGCAAGAACTTATAACGAGGTTGATAAATCCCGTCTCACTCTGGAGATAAACAGCCTGAAAACCAGCATTCTTGAGATAGAATATCAAATGGTTGCGAAGGAAAATTCCGTTGTGGACATAGAGGAAACTTTGCAGAATGTTGATGTTGTCAGCCCTGTGGATGGAACTGTTCGCGCTATAAACGAGGAAGAGGGTGCTCAAAGCTATATCACCATCCAGCAAGAAGGTGCTTATAAAATAAAGGGCAGTCTCAACGAGATGAATATAAACGCCGGCATTATGCCGGGCGTGCGCGTTCGCGCATATTCAAGGGTTGAAAAGGGCGTTTATTGGGAAGGAACCGTTTTGAACATAGACACAGACCAGCCCGAAGAAAACAAAAATGACTATTGGTATGGCGCGGTCGACCCTATGACTGACAGCACAAACTATGTTTTCTTTGTTGAGCTTGATAGCACCGAGGGGCTTCTTCTGGGACAGCACCTTTATATTGAACTTGCTCCTACTGCGGAAAAGGAAGGCCTTTGGGTCCCCGAAGGTTTCCTTGCTTCCATTGATTTCGACGAAGAGGGCAATATGAGCGCAACAGTTTTTGTGGCAGAGTCCAACGGCAAGCTGGCTCTGCGCAAGGTGGCGCTTGGAATGTATGATGGCATGGACTTTACCTATGAAATTCTCGAGGGAATTTCCGCTGAGGACTATGTGGCAGACCCCACCGACAGCGGCTGCGCAGAGGGGGCAAGTGTCAGTTATCGCAATGTTTCCGATTTCGTCGGCAGTGCGGAGGAACAGTAATGATTTTGCAGTTAGAGCATATTTATAAAAACTACAGCCGAGGGAAAGCTTCCGTTCCCGTGCTGAAGGATATAGGCCTTCAGGTTGAAAAGGGCGAATACCTTGCCATTATGGGTCCTTCGGGCAGCGGCAAGACCACCCTTATGAACCTTATTGGCTGTCTCGATGTGGCAAGCGAAGGCCTTTATCTTCTGGACGGACAGGATATAGGCGCAATGGACGATAATGCGCTTGCGGATATCCGCAATAAGTATATAGGATTTGTCTTTCAAAACTTCTATCTTCTGCCCAAAATGACGGCTTTGGATAATGTCGCCCTGCCCCTGCTTTATGCGGGCGTGCCTCAAAAGCAACGCCGCGAAAGAGCCGCGGAGGCACTTAAAAGCGTAGGTCTTGAAGACAGAATGAATTTTATGCCCAATCAGCTTTCGGGCGGACAGTGTCAGCGCGTTGCAATAGCAAGAGCCATCGTGACAAATCCCAGTCTGCTGCTTGCGGACGAGCCTACGGGCGCATTGGACACCGCCTCGGGCAACCAGATTATGGATATATTCCGCAGCCTCAGCGAAAACGGCATGACCATTATAATGATCACCCATGAGCAGGCTGTTGCCGAAAGAGCAAACAAGATTTATAGAATTCTCGACGGCTGTCTTATAACGGATTCGGAGGAGGGCAGCGGCGATGAATAAGGCTAAAAAGAAGAAAAAAGTCTGGATATGGCTTGTGGTGGCTGCTGCAATTTTAATTGCTGCGGCTGCAGGCGCCTATGTATATCTCCCCAAGCTCAATGCCGAAAGCGTTTATGTCTATAGTCTTGCCGAAGGCCTTTCGGGCATGGCGGATTATTATGAAGGCTCCGGAGAGAGCAGCGGACAGATAACAACCGACAAGGTGCAGCCCGTTTATCTGAGCTCCACCCAGACCGTTACGGAAATATTGGTGGAAGATGGACAGAGCGTCAAAAAAGGCGATGTGCTGCTGACCTATGACACAACTCTCAGCGATATAGAGCTTCAGCGCAAATGGCTCAGCGTTGAGCAGGATAAGGTTGATCTCCAGACCGCAAAGCGTGAGCTTGCTGTTATAAATAGCTATGTACCCATCTACTATATGCCCGAACCCACCCCCGACCCTGATGCAGAGCCCGAAGAGCCTGAGACTGAAATCTCAGACCTGGATCTTGAGGGTAAGGACTATGTTGTCTATAAAGGCAAGGGTGATACCTCTCTCACACCTCTTTACTGCTGGCTTCGCAGCAAGGCAATGGTGGATGAGCTTATGATGGAAGCTCTGTTTTATGGCAAGGGTGTGGATAGTCTTTATGTTGTTTTCCAGCATACGGAGGAGGACAGCAATGAAGGCGCAGTGACTCAGGAATTCGGTCTAAAGTTTGTTAAGGTTACAAGCGCTGCGGTGGAGGATGAAAACGGAGAGATTATAAGCCCTGCGGGCACTGTCTACCGTTTCACCTATTTCACCCCCGTCCACGGCGGCGGAGGAGGCGGCGGAAGCAATGTTATATGGAACTCCGGTTTTACTGCAACGGAAATCCACAGCATGCGTGTCGCCAAGCAGGCCGAGATAAAGGAACTTGAATTTTCCATCAAGATGGGCGAGGCTGAGTACAAAATCATGGAAAAGGAAGCCGATGACGGAAAAATCGAAGCTGAATTCGACGGCACCGTGCAGGGTCTCATAGATGAAGAGACCGCAAGAATGGAAGGATTGCCTCTCATGAAGGTTTCAGGCGGAGGAGGCTACTATGTGATGGGTAGTGTCAGCGAGCTTGACCTTGAAAGCATCAGCGTAGGACAGAAAGTTGATGTTATGAGTTGGGATACCGGCATGAGCTATGAAGGAACCATCGTGGAAATCCAGCCCTTCCCACAGGAGGACGGAAACTATTACTACGGCGGAGCCCAGAATATCTCCTATTATCCCTACAAGGTATTTATTGATGAATCCGCTGAGCTTCAGGATGGCTACTATGTTTCAACCACTCTCCGTCAGGGTGAGGGAGAGGGACAGCACGGCAGCCTCTATGTGAATAATGCCTTTGTTATCAGCGAGGGCGCATCCACTTATGTCTATGTACGCGGCGAGGATGGACTTCTTGTCAAACGCAGAGTGCGCCTCGGTGGTATGCTTTGGGGCGAATACTCCAAGGTTATTGAAGGTATAAGCGCGGAGGATTATCTTGCTTTCCCCTACGGAAAGGAAGTTAAAGAAGGCGCTCCCACTCAGGAGGGCACTTGGGAAACCCTCTATGGATATTAAGGAGGAGCGGCTATGGAAAATATAAGACTTGCCTTTCAGGGAATCTGGGGGCATAAAATGCGCTCCGTCCTTACGATGCTGGGCATAATCATAGGCATAGCCTCAATTATAACTATTGTTTCCACCATAAAAGGCACCAATGAGCAGATAAAGCAAAACCTCATAGGCTCCGGTAGCAATGTTGTAACCGTGCAGCTTTATGAGGATAGCTATGTCTACGATATGAGCTATAATAGCCCTCCTGCAGAAGTCTCCGTTATAGAGGAGTATGTGAGAGGTGAGCTTGAAGCCCTTGATGGTGTTGAAAAGGTCTCGTTTTATACCTCTCGCCAGTGGAGCGATGGCGTCAGCGCAGGAAAGCTTAGCTTCAGCGGCGGCGTCTTCGGTGTGGATAGCGCCTATATGGAGGTCAATGACTATCATATAAGCTATGGACGCAACTTCTCCGAGGAGGATTTCGACTCTTTCCGCAAGGTGATTCTCATCGACAAAAAGGCCGCAGCAAGCCTTTTCCCCGGTGAGTACCCCATCGGCAAAACCGTTGAGATGCAGGGAGAGCCTTTCACCGTTATCGGAATGGTGGAAAAGGGCACAGCTTTCGTGCCCCATATTACCAGCTTTGAAGACTACTATATGTATACGGATACCTCGGGCGGCTCAATGTTTATGCCTTATACAAGCTGGCCCATAGTCTACCGTTTTGATGAGCCCCAGAGTGTTGCTGTTCGCGCCGAAAGCACCGATGCTATGACCAAAGCCGGCAAAGGCGTTGCGGATTATCTCAGCAAGAGCCAGATAGCGGGCGATACTTTCGTGAGCAGTGAAATTCCCGAAGACGGAGCAGAGAGCGAAGGCGAGGAAGTGAGCGGAAGCCGCTTCTCTTATCGCAGCGAGGATCTTCTTGAACAGGCTCAGCAGCTTCAGGAGATGAGTTCCTCCACAAATCAGCAGCTTATCTGGATAGCAAGCATCTCTCTGCTTGTAGGCGGCATAGGCGTTATGAATATAATGCTTGTTTCTGTCACAGAGCGCACCAACGAGATAGGTCTTAAAAAGGCCTTGGGCGCAAAAAAGCGCCGCATCCGCTTCCAGTTCCTTACCGAGGCCTCGGTGCTTACCAGCCTTGGCGGAATTATCGGCGTTTTGATAGGAATCGGATTGGCGGAGCTTATCTCCAAAACCAATGGAATACCCGTTGCAATCTCTGTGCCTGCGATTATTATATCTGTGGTCTTTTCCATGATAATCGGCCTTGTTTTCGGACTTGTGCCTGCCGTTAAGGCTGCAAATCTCAATCCCATCGATGCACTGAGAAGAGATTAAAAAAGGGTGGATTTTATGGCAGAGAAGATAACAAAAGAAAATTTTCTGGATGCAAGATATGATGTTTTCAGAAAATTCAGTGAGCAGTGGGCAATCGTGTCCGCAGGCAGCATTGATGATTATAACTGCATGACCCTCAGTTGGGGTATGTTGGGCAATGTCTGGGAACATCCCGGCGCCGCAGTGACCATTTATGTGCGCCCCGACCGCTATACCTTTGAGTTTATGGAGAAAAACGACTATTTTGTCATAAGTTTCCTCCCTGAGGAAAACCGAAAGGATGCCGAAATTCTCGGTACACTTTCAGGCAGAGACGGCGACAAGATGGCAAAAACATCTCTTACTCCCCTTGCTCTTGAAAAAGGTGTTGGCTTTGCCCAGTCGGAGCTGACCTTCGTCTGCAGAAAGGTTTTCTCTCAACAGTTTGATGTAAACTGCGTGCCCGAAAAATGGCGGGAGGGAGTTTACTCCAGATATGAACCCCACTATATGTATATAGGCTATATTGAAGATGCCTTCGGAGAGGTGTAATATGAGAAAATCCTTCGGTGCAAAGCCCTTTTTGTTTCCCATGCCCGTGCTTATAATCGCCTCCTATGATGAGGAGGGAACTCCCAACGCTATGAATGCGGCTTGGGGCAGCGCGGCAGATATCAACCGCATAGCCATTTATGTGAGTCAGGGTCATAAGACCATGAAGAATATTCTGGCAAGAGGCGCCTTCACCGTCAGCATGGCGGATGAGAAAAATGCTGTTGAGGCAGACTATGTGGGCATAGTTTCGGGCAACGCGGTTGCCGATAAATTTTCCCGCTGCGGCTGGCATGCCACCAAAAGCGAGAATGTGGATGCTCCCATAATCGATGAGCTTCTCATGACCTTGGAATGCCGCCTTGTAAGCTACGACACGGAGAGCGAACTGCTCATAGGCGAAATCGTCAATATCCTTGCCGATGAAAGCGTGCTTACAGAGGGGAAAATAGACCCCCAAAAGCTCAAGCCCATTTGTTATGACCCCGTCAACCATACTTATCTTTCTCTGGGAGATGTTGTGGCAAATGCATTTGAAGACGGCAAAAAGATAAAATAAGAAAAAGCTCTGTGCTGGAAGGCACAGAGCTTTTGGTTTTATATGGAATTGGAATAAGGACTTTGGATATCAAAGATATCTTCGATGGCGATTTTCAAGCCGTCCTCGAAAAGAAGGCTGCCTTCGAAAGGGTCTATGCGGCAAAGTTTTCCTCGGTGGTCAATATATTCGCCGCCGAATTTTCTCAGATCCGGCAGGAAATATCTTATGCCTATTTCGGGTTTATCGCCTATATGCTCAAGCAGCTGCCGCAAAATTTCATCAAGGGTGGATTTTTGCTGCTCGTCCAGCTCGGTGCGCATTTCCGTAAGACGGGCAGTTTCGTCAACAAGGGCATCGTAGCCCGTAAGAGCGGCGAAGGGGGAAAACTGCGCCGCACGATTTTCGCGACTCATACGCTGATGCTTTTTCGATGTGGGGTGAGGGAGAGAAATAATATCGTCATAGCGATGAGAATTATCTGTTGCTGCCATGGTTTTCCTCCTTTCGTAAATCGTTTATGCCTTGTGGCCGCCTATCTGGCTGTTTCTGTCTCTGGCTGTGGCGCCCTCTTCGAAGTTCATACCCTTCAAAATGGCGTTTTTGCCGTAGCGCTTTTTGATATTTACAAGAGCCTGCTGCCGCTTCTTTTCACGGAGGAGGGCGTTTTCCTCCTCTTGGCGCTTTCGGTCAAGCTCCTCAATGTCGGTGAAAAGGTCAAGTTGCTCAGGGATGGATGTGTCGGGAACACTGTCTTCATAAAGCACGTGATTTGCGGAAATATTTATCCTGCGCACAAGGAGATTTTTATCGCATATCCTCTCAAAAAGCTCCATAACCGCATCGGTAATGAGCCTTGTAGAGGCGGTGTGCCTGCCGAGATTTGCCGTGCCGTGGGCGTGCTTAGGAACTTTGCGTCCGTAAAAATCTGTGGTGACTGCTCCTGTGTAAGATTTTCTTCGAACGGGGTCTGTGAGATTTTCAATATCGTAACCAACAGTCAGCACTATCTGGTCGGTGACAAGTCCCTTGTCCACAAGCTCCAAAGTGAGCAAATCCAGCATCTCGCGGATGACAAGGGCTGTTTTTTCGAAGGTATAGGGACTTGTGAGAACCTGACCCGAGCAAATGCTGTTTGTGGAGGGGCGGTAGGCTTTGATGTCGGCAATTGTGCAGTTTTCAAAGCCCCACGCGTGATCTATGAGAAGCTCCGCGTTGACTCCGAAAAGCTTATAAAGAAGCTCTTCATTATGAAAGTCTCCCGCTTCGCCAAGAGAGCAGCGGGCAACATCCCCCATAGTGAAAAGTCCGTGGGCTTCAAGCTTTTTTGAAATGCCCCGTCCAACACGCCAAAAATCTGTGAGGGGACGGTGGCACCAAAGTTCGCGCCTATAGCTTTGCTCATCAAGCTGCGCAATGCGCACTCCGTCGGCATCTGCCGCAACCCGCTTTGCCATAATATCCATGGCAATTTTGGCGAGATATAAATTCGTGCCTATGCCTGCGGCGGCGGTGACTCCTGTGGCCTCATAAACTTCCTTTATAAGCATTTTGACGAACTGACGGGCGGTGAGTCCCGATGAGGGGAGATAGGGGCTAAGGTCAATAAAAACCTCGTCTATGGAATAAACATGAATATCCTCGGGGGCAATATGGCGGAGATAAACCTGATAAATGCGGTTGCTGTAATCCATGTATAGAGCCATTCTGGGAGGCGCGGCTATGAAATCCAATTCCAATTCAGGATGGGTTTTAAGCTTGCGGGCATCTGCGGAGCGGCCTGAAAATTCACCCTTGGGGCAATTTTTTAGGCGTTGGATGTTTATGAGCTTGACCTGCTCAATAAGCTCAAAAAGGCGGGCTCTTCCTGAAATTCCGTAAGATTTCAGAGGCGGCGTAACGGCAAGACAAATGGTCTTTTCCGTTTTGGAAACATCAGCAACAACAAGGTTTGTGGACATGGGGTCAAGACCGCGCTCTATGCACTCAACGCTGGCATAAAAGGATTTTAAGTCTATGCAAATATATGTCCGCTCCATTTTTTTCGCCTCCTTTCAATAGCTTTATAAGGATGTTATCATCCTTTTTTCCAAAGGTCAAACTTTTGACCTATATGCGACAGTGGCAAAAAACGGCAGGATAGCTCCTGCCGTTTTGAATTTATTCTTTTCCAAGCTGCCAGAAGGCAACCGCGCTGGCGGCGGCAACATTGAGAGAGTCAACTCCGTGGCTCATGGGAATGCATACTGTGTAGTCGCTGTCGCAGATGGTGCTGTCGGCAAGCCCATCACCCTCTGTGCCGAGGATAACTGCAAGGCGTTTTTCTGCGGCAAGGCGGGGGTCATCAATATTTAGACTATCTTCCTTGAGCGCCATGGAAACGGTCTTAAAGCCCATATTTTTGAGCTGTGCGTGCCAATCCTCGCCAAGATATGTCCATGGTATCTGGAAAACAGTACCCATACTCACGCGGCTTGAGCGGCGGTAGAGAGGGTCGCAGCAGGCAGGGGTGAGCAGCAC
The DNA here is from genome assembly GCA_045631645.1 of Oscillospiraceae bacterium. Lineage (GTDB taxonomy): Bacteria > Bacillota > Clostridia > Oscillospirales > Oscillospiraceae > SIG459. The sequence goes on along the minus strand of JAZQVC010000024.1, from coordinate 25,892 downwards.
CGCATCCATATTCAGCGCAGCTGCGGAGCGGAAGATAGCGCCTATATTTGTGGGGTTCACAACGTTTTCCAAAACTGCAAGGCGCCTTGTGCCTTCGCATACCTGCTCAAGGGTGGGAAGGCTGCGGCGTCTCATAGCACAGAGAAGACCGCGGGTAAGCTTGAAACCCGTAAGCTTTGTAAGCACATCAAGCTCCGCAGTGAAAATTGGAACATCGCCGCAGCGACGGAGTATGTGGGCAGATTGTCCCTCGATATGTCTGCGCTCGGTGAGTATGCTGACGGCCTCATAGCCGGCATCCAGTGCTCTTTCAACAACCTTGGGGCTTTCGGCGATGAAAATTCCATCCTCGGGATGCTCTCTGTTGAGGAGTTGGTTTTCTGTGAGCCTTGCGTATATATCCAGTCTGGGGTCATTGAAATCCGTAATTTCGATTATATTTGCCATAGTTTAAAAATCCTTTGCTGTTAGTAAAATCATTATAGCTTATAAGCAAGATTTTTTCCACAAAAAAAGTGCACGGAATTTAATCCGTGCACTTTTATAAAATTTTGAATCACTTCCAGGGGAAGGTTACGAGGCCGTAGATGTAGATGAAGATGATTACTACGGGAACGAGGTAACGGAAGATCCACTTCATCCAGTCGCGTACCTTGAGACCCTTACCTGCATTGGCTTCAGCGAGGAAGGCATCCCAGCCCCAGCCGAACTTATAGCAGCAGAAGAGTGCAATGGCCAGAGAGCCCAGAGGCAGCAGATTGTAGCTGACGATGAAGTCCCAAAGATCGAGCCATGCAGAGCCGTCTGCGAAAGGCTGGAACTTGAAGATGCTGTAACCGAGAGCGGTGGTGATGGAAATGATGAAAATGCCGATGCCGCAAACAATGCAGCCCTTGGGGCGCTTCCAACCGGTAAGCTCACGGACGCAGGCGAGAATATTCTCGAAAACTGCAAGCTCAGTGGAAAGCGCGGCAAAGACCATGAAGAGGAAGAACAGAGTACCCCAAATGCGGCCGCCTTCCATCTGGCAGAATACGGTTGCCATGGTGTCGAAAAGGAGTCCGGGACCTGCGCCGGCTTCCATGTTGTAGGTGAAGCAAGCGGGGAAAATGATGAGACCTGCGGTGATTGCAACGAAGGTATCAAGCAGAACGATGTTCACGCTTTCGCCCAGAAGGGAGCGGTCCTTGTCCAGATAGCTGCCGAAAATGGCCATGGAGCCAATGCCCAAAGAAAGAGTGAAGAAGGCCTGGTTCATTGCGGCAACAACGGTGGTACCCTTTATCTCGCTGAGGTCGGGGAGCAGATAGAACTTCAGACCCTCGGCAGCGCCGGAAAGGGTGAAGGAACGGACTGCAAGTACGATCATAAGGAGGAGAAGAGCTCCCATGATATACTTGGTAACTCTTTCAAGACCGCCCTGAAGGTTGAAGCTGAGGATTATAAAGCCAACAACAACGGCGATAGCAAGGAAGCCAACATTGACGCCGGGGTTGGTGATCATGCCTACAAAGCCGAGACCCATATGCTGGCCAACGAGGAACTTATAGAAGTAATAGATCATCCAGCCGGTGACAACGGTGTAGAATGCCATAAGGCAGATGTTGCCCAGCAGGGACAGATAACCCATAAATCCCCACTTCTTGCCGGGCTTCTGGAGCTTCTGATACATACGAACGGGGCTGGCCTGAGCGGCGCGACCCATAGCAAATTCCATAACCATAACGGGCAGACCGAGGAAAATAAGGCAGAGGACATAGATAAGAACAAATCCGCCGCCGCCGTTTTGACCGGTGAGCCAGGGGAACTTCCAAACGTTGCCGCAGCCGATGGCGCAGCCGGCGCTCAGAAGGATAAAGCCAAGACGGCTTCCCAATCTTTCTCTTTTCATTTCAATCTCTCCTGAAAACTATTTTGCTCATTAAATCGTTAATGATTTTCATATTATATGCCTAATTATATAAAATGTCCATATTAAATGTGTGTTTTTACTTCGTTATTATAACCAAACTTTAGCGATTTAAATTCAATAAAAAGTATTGGCGGCGTTCTTGCGCAAATTTTAGCTCTGTGATAAAATTTGAAAAATAAGCAGGAAGGGAAGGAGAAAGAAAAATATGGGTAAGATTTTTTCTTCAGCAAAAATTCTTCTGCCTAAGGCGCAGGATATGCACCGTTGGAGCGTTGTTGCCTGCGACCAGTTTTCCTCTCAAAAGGAGTATTGGGAGAGCCTTGAGAGATTAACAGAGGGAGTTCCAAGCACTCTTCACCTTATGCTGCCCGAGGCTTATCTTGATGAATGTGACCAGTTTGAAGAGGCCGAAAAAATAAATAAGCGCATGGATGCTTATCTCGCTTCCGGTGTTTTCGAGGAAACTGAAAACTGCTATATATATGTGGAGCGCTGTCTCGCTTCGGGAGCAGTGCGACGCGGACTTATGGGTGTTCTTGACCTTGAGGGGTATGATTATAGCGCAAACTCTGTATCTCCCATCCGCGCAACCGAAGGTACGGTGGAAGACCGTTTGCCTCCCAGAGTGCGTGTGCGCGAGGGCGCAAGCATTGAAATGCCCCACATAATGGTGTTCATCGATGATGCCTCCGATTCCGTTTTGGGCAGGCTTGAAAAAATGAAGAGCCATCTTCCAAAGCTTTATGATTTTTCTCTCAATGCAGGCGGCGGTGCCATCTGCGGTTACAAGGTTTCCGGAGAGAACGCAGCGGACACGGAAAAAGCCATTGATGCTCTTTCTGACGGGGAAAGCCTCCGCAAGCGCTACGGAGATAAATCCCCTGCGATCTTTGCCATGGGCGACGGAAACCATAGCCTTGCTACAGCAAAAAAATGCTGGGAGAAAATCAAGGAGAGACTGAGCGAAGAAGAAAAGGAAACCCATCCCGCCAGATTCAGTCTTGTTGAGATAGTCAATATCCATGATGCAGCCATAAGCTTCGAGCCTATACACAAGGTTATATTTGAAACAGATCCTGAAAATTTCATTTCCGAAGGGGAAAAATGGTGGGCCGAGCAAAGCAAGGTTTCCGATAAAAGCCACAGCATAAGTCTGATTGCAGGTGCGCAGGAAAAGCACATCGATGTCAGCGGTCTTACCATTGGCGAGCTTATTGGAAAGGCGGAGGAATTCTGTCAGGAGTATATGAAACGCTTTGGCGGCAGGATTGATTATATCCATAATGATGATACCGCCATCTCTATGGGAAAGCGCAGTGGCTGCGCCTGCATACTTTTGCCAAAGATGGAAAAAGGTGAGCTTTTCCCCTCTATTATTGAAAGCGGTTCTTTCCCCAAGAAAAGCTTTTCAATCGGCCATGCCGAGGATAAGAGATATTATCTGGAGTGCAGAAAAATTAAGCCCTGAGCCGTTGACAAAGGCGGGCAAACACTATATAATCCATTTGTTAATGCGATGATGCGCAGAAGTAGGCTTTTTCAACCTGCACAGAGAGACCCCGTGTTTGCTGGAAGGGGGAGAGGAAAAAGGCTGAATACAGCGTGGAGCGGCGCACCGAAAGCCCTTGGGCAAGTAGGCTGCGACGGGTGCGCCCGTTAAAGCGCGGGAGTTTTTTTCAAACTCCGTGAGGGGAAAATGGCGACATTTTTCCGAACCAGAGGTGGTAACACGTTTATATGCGTCCTCTGTCCCGAATGGGACAGAGGGCTTTTTTATTTATCCTGAAAGGAGAATATAATGAACAGCGTAAAAATCAGATATGTCGGCCACGCCTGCTTTGCCATTGAGTATAACGGCAGCAGGATTATTATCGACCCTTATAAAGACGGCATGGTGCCGGGACTTTCCGATATGCGCGAGAAGGCTGATTTTGTCTACTGCAGCCACGGACACGATGACCACTCCTATCTTCCTGCTGTGGAGCTTGGCGGTGATTGCGAAGCGAATTTCAGCCTTGAGGAGATAGTTCTGCCCCATGATGATGCTGATGGCAGCAAAAGAGGCATGAATACCGTCCGCATTTTTGATTTTGGCGGTCTGAGAGTTGCCCATATGGGCGATATAGGACGAACCCTAACTGATGAAGAGGCTGAAAAGCTGAAGAATCTTGATTGCCTTATGCTTCCCGTGGGAGGCTTTTATACCGTGGGCAGTGAAGAAGCTGCCGCAATAGTCAAGCAGCTTTCACCAAAGGTCACTATTCCAATGCACTATTCCGGCGTTGGTTTCGGATTTGAAAATATCGCTTCTGTGGTAGACTTTGCAGAGGCTATAGGCGAGGAAAATGTCCGCTACTGCGCTAGTGAATATGTCCTCAGTGCAGAGAGCGAGAATCATGTCCGTGTTATGCGTCCCGAAATGCTGAATATCAGCGCAGGAGACGCAGGCAAAGAATACCATGCGCAGGGATATAATTGCTGCCAGTGTGTTCTTCGCGCATGCGTGGAAGCAAACGGGCTGGGGCTTAAAAATGCCAACCTCGGTTATGGCTTTGGCGGCGGCATGTATATCAAGTCCGTGTGCGGAGCATTGACGGGTGCGCTTATGAGCATTGGCGCGGCCTGTATGGACGGAGAAAAGCCCAATCCCTCCCGTCCCGATGCTAAAGAACTGAGCCTTGAGATGGAAGAGCGCTTCAGAGAGCGCTTTGGCACATTGATGTGCGGTGACATCGTTGAAAAGTATGAAAAGACCCTATGCGGAATATGCATTGCAGAAGCTGCAGAGATGGCTCTTGATATAATTAAAAAATATAAAAACAAATAAGGAGATAGATTAAAATGGGAATTTATGAAGAACTCGTCGCCCGCGGACTTATCGCGCAGGTCACAGACGAGGCAGAAATAAAAGAGATGGTGAATAACGGCAAGGCCACCTTCTATATCGGCTTTGACCCCACCGCAGATTCTCTCCATGTCGGACATTTCATGGCTCTTTGCCTTATGAAGCGTCTGCAGCAGGCAGGCAACCGCCCCATCGCTCTTATCGGCGGCGGCACCGCAATGATCGGCGACCCCTCCGGACGTACCGATATGCGCTCTATGATGACCCGCGAGACCATTCAGCATAACTGCGACTGCTTCAAAAAGCAGATGGAGCGCTTCATTGAGTTCGGCGAAGGCAAGGCTCAGATGGTGAATAATGCAGACTGGCTGATGGATCTCAACTATGTTGATGTCCTCCGCGAGGTTGGCGCATGCTTCTCTGTCAACAATATGCTTCGTGCCGAGTGCTATAAGCAGCGTATGGAAAAGGGTCTTAGCTTCCTTGAGTTCAACTATATGATCATGCAGAGCTATGACTTCTACCACCTCTACCAGAACTATGGATGCAACATGCAGTTTGGCGGCAACGACCAGTGGAGCAACATGCTGGGCGGTACCGAGCTTATCCGCCGCAAGCTGGGCAAGGATGCACATGCCATGACCATCACTCTGCTCCTCAACTCCGAGGGCAAGAAGATGGGCAAGACCGCTTCCGGCGCAGTTTGGCTTGATCCCAATAAGACCACTCCCTACGAGTTCTACCAGTACTGGCGCAACGTTGGTGACGATGATGTTCTCAAGTGCATCCGTATGCTCACCTTCCTGCCTCTTGAGCAGATTGATGAGATGGATTCCTGGGAAGGCAGCCAGCTCAACCGTGCCAAGGAAATCCTTGCTTATGAGCTTACCGCTCTTGTCCACGGCGAGGAAGAGGCTAAGAAGGCCGAAGCAAGCGCAAAGGCTCTCTTTGGCGGCGCAGGTGACGCAGCCAATATGCCCACCACCACTATCGCTGAGGAAGAGCTTGAAAACGGCGGTCTGGACATCGTTTCTCTGCTTGTTAAGAGCGGTCTTTGCCCCAGCCGTGGAGACGCCCGCAGAAATGTTCAGCAGGGCGGCGTAAGCGCAAACGACGAAAAGATCAGCGATGCAAACAAGGTGTTCACTGCTGATGAGCTTCGCGAGGGCATTACCCTCCGCCGCGGCAAGAAAAACTATAACAGGGTGGTGCTGGGCTGATATGAATTATCGCGTAAGCCAGAAAGTTCTGCTCATCTTCTGCCTGCTTACCCTTGCGGCAGTTGTAGCCTTTGTTGCTACCCAGATTCAGATCTTTTTTACCCTCACCGTTGCATTTTTCATTGCGGGCTTTGTACAGGGACTGATTTTCTACCGCTGTCCCAAGTGCAAAAGACAGCTTCTGCGCCATGGACGCAAGGTTCCCGAAAAGTGCCCCCACTGCGGAAAAGAACTTTGATTAAAAATAAAAAAACCCTCCCACACTGTGGGAGGGTTTTTTCCTTCGTCTTGATATTGCCCCCACCATAAAGTATAATAAAAATAAGAATATAGGAAGGGAGCGGCTATGATGAAAGCGTCGGAAATTATTGCAGAGCTTGACATATTTGCGGAAACAGGCAGCGATGAGCAGCTTCTCCTTCGCCTTGAAAAAATATGCCCTGAGTATGAAAAAGAAAATATGTCCGATGCAGTGGGTGCAGCCGCTCTTTGGAATGAGCTTGGAAGCGTATGCCGCCGAAATGGCTGGTATGAAAAAGGTGAAAATGCCTTTTTAATGGCTGCAAGAAGCTTGGAAAAAGCGGGGATAGAGGATGGCAATTATGCCACTACCCTGAATAATCTGGCCGGACTTTACCGCCTTTGGGGAGAGAAGGATAAGGCCTTCGGATTTTTCTCCCACTGCAAGGAACTCTATTTATCTTTGCCTGATATTCCTGCGGATGTGCTGGCAAGCGCTTTTAATAATTTGGGTCTTCTTTATCTGGATAAAAGGGAGTTTGCCGAAGCTGCGAAAGAATTCAAAAAGGCGGAGGAGATAATATCTGCTGCGCCCGATAATCTTTATATTCACGCAGTCACCGCGGGAAACAGCGCGTATGCCCAGTATGGGCTTGGCAATATGGAAAATGCTGCAGAGTATATGCGCCGTGCGGCTTTGTATGCCGAAAAGCTTGAGGGCAGGGAGGGTGTTATGTTCAAAAACTATTCCGCCCTTTATAGTCGCATAAGCGGAAAGGAATTTTGATGAAGGGAATTGAACTTTCAAAAGCATATTTTGCCGAGCAATGCCTGCCACTTATTCGAAAGGAAGTGCCGGGAGCAATGCCATATATTGCTGCCGGGCTTGTGGGAGAAGGCTCGGATGCCTTTGGCTATGATGACTTTATCAGTCGCGACCATGATTGGGGACCGGGCTTTTGTCTTTGGCTACCCGAAAGAATGATGAGCGTTTATGCCGAAAAGATAAGAGGGGTTTTGGACTGCCTTCCCAATGAATTCGGTGGATTCTATACCAGAAAGCTTAATGGGAACCCAAGATTGGGGCTTCATAGCGTGGAGGAGTTTTATAGCTTCTTCATAAATAGCGCCTTTCTTCCCCAAACTGCCGATGAGTGGCTGGCTATTCCCGAAAATAGACTTGCTGCCGCAGTAAACGGAGAGGTGTTTTTGGATAATGCAGGGGAGTTTTCCGCCCTTCGCAATGCCATTTGCGACCATTATCCCGAGGATGTGCGCCTTTGGCTTTTGGCGCGCCGCTGTGCATTGGCGGCTCAGACGGGGCAGTATAACTATCTGCGCTGCCTGCGTCATGGAGAAAGCGCAGCCGCGGAAATGATAAAAGGACGTTTTGCTGAAAACGCTGCGGGAGCAATATTCCTTTTGAATAAGCGCTATATGCCTTTTTATAAATGGTCTTTCCGTGCTTTGCGTCAGCTGCCTACTATGGGAGCGGAAGCCGCCGCGCTGATTGATACTATCATGGAAAGCCGCGGCATGGATGCGATAGACAGTATTGAAAAGCTCAGCGCCATTATAATATCTCTACTTCATGAGCAGAAGCTCAGCGGCGGCAACAGCAGTTTTTTGATGGATCATTGCGGAGAAATTATCGGCAAGATCGAAGACAGCAGATTGAGAAACAGGATAATTTCTCTGGATTTTTAAGAAACGGGGAGCGAAAAATATGGAAAAGATCATAGAAAATATCCTCAATATAGAATGGGATATGTTTTCCTCCACTCAAAACCTTGGCGGACAGGCCTCTTGCCAGCAGGACAAAAGGCAGTTCGAGATAATGCGTAAGGCTCAGTTTCTCGGTTGGGATGAGGATAGCCTCAGCTGCTATTTTGAGGATCTTCAGCGGGCGAAAAATGCAGGTGAAAATCCTGTAACGCTAAAATATGCCTATATGATGAAAAGCACCGACCCCGTGGGTTACAAAGCCATAGAGCACCATCTTCCTGCGATAAGCCCCGAAAAAGAGAAGATTATAGAAGAGCTCGTTGAAATCACAGTGGAGTGGTGCATGGATTTCGCTGCCCGCTATCCTAAAATTGCCTCTAAGGGCAGAGCCTTGAGAAGTTCTGAGGATAATCTTTTCTCCACCTCTGTGGAAACCTATAGCCGCGGAGAGCTTTCAAGCTATGGCTTATCCACCCTTGAGGCTTTGGCAAAACACTATGAAGTTCTCAAGAAAGAGGGAATAAATTTCCATGAGCAAACCGTGGAGCGGGAAATGCTTCTTATGGGCATAGGAAAATTGTCGGATATTGAAAAGCGCCTTAATTCTTGACCCAATGTCGTTTTGGGGATATTATAATAAGAGTGCTGAACAGGAGTGAAGTTTATGGCAGAGAAAAAGAGATTTAGAAAAATCAAAAAGGAAAATATCGCCTTTGGCGAAAGCGCTATGGTTTTGCAGGATACGCAGACAGGGGTTAACTATCTTTTTGTTCAAACGGGATATGCCGGCGGTCTTACTCCTCTTCTCGATAGAGAGGGCAAACCTCTCATAACTTCTTCATTTGAGTTTGAAGAATAAGAATATTCCGGAGGCGGAAAGTTGAACAACAGAAGTGAAGAAAGACTCGGCACCGAGCCGCTTATAAAGTTAATATTTTCTCTGGCTATACCCGCGGTGCTGGCGCAGATAGTGAATTTGCTTTATAGCATTGTGGACCGCATATATATCGGTCATATTGCGGATGTGGGAGCCCTTGCTCTTACGGGAATGGGACTATGCATGCCCATACTTCTTATTGTTTCCGCTTTCGCCGCTTTCGCAGGAAACGGTGGCGCACCTCTTGCTGCAATGGAACTGGGAAGAGGAAGCAGAGAGAAAGCAGGAGAAATACTGAAAAATGCGGTTATTATGATACTGTGTTTTTCTGTTGTGCTTACTGCGGTGCTCCTTCTGACAAGAAGACCCTTGCTCTATTTTTTCGGAGCTAGTGACGATACTATAATATATGCGGATGATTATCTGCGAATATATCTTTGCGGAACAATATTCGTCCAGCTTTCTTTGGGACTCAATAGCTTCATCAGCTGCCAGGGTCAGGCAAAAACTGCAATGCTCAGCGTTTTGATAGGCGCAATCAGCAACATAATTCTTGACCCGATATTTATATTTGTCTTAAATATGGGTGTAAAGGGCGCTGCTCTTGCAACCATCATATCTCAGGCAATTTCCGCAGCGTGGGTAGTGCGCTTCCTCCTGTCGGAAAAATCCGTTATAAGGATAAACTTTGAGGATTTGAAGCCTCGCTTTGCTATAATCGGCAAAATCGCTTCTCTCGGAATATCTCCATTTATAATGCAAAGCACAGAAAGCCTTATTGCAATTGTTTTCACCAGTGGTCTCCAGCGATATGGAGGAGACCTCTATGTTGGAAGCTATACAATTCTTTGCAGCATAATGCAGCTGATGGTATTCCCCGCAAACGGCTTTTCTTATGGAACACAGTCCATTATCAGCTATAACTTCGGCGCAGGAAATTACCATCGAGTGAAACAAAATTTCCGCATTGTAAGCGTAGTATGCTTTGCCTATACAGCAATTTTTTATGCGGCAGTGCTTTTGTTCCCACAAACCATTGCAGGACTTTTCACTTCAGATGCGGAGCTTTGCGCTGTTGCTGCACGGATGATGCCAATATATCTGGCAGGTATGGTCGTGTTTGCTTTCCAGATAAGCGCACAGACCAGCTTGCTGGGAACAGGTCAGGCAAAGATAAGCCTGTTTATAGCCTGCCTGAGAAAGATAATTTTGCTGACGCCCCTTGCTCTTATTCTTCCCAACTTTATAGGAGTTGAGGGTATATACTGGGCAGAGCCCATATCGGACACTGTAAGCGCTCTTACAAGCGTGTTGCTTTTCCTGTATGTGAGCAGAAAAGTTTTGAAAAGCCCCTCGAATGAGCGGGAATAAAACCGTATCCAACGGGGCTGCCCCGATAAAAGGACAGCCCCTATATAAAAGTGGCTGTGCGCGCAGCTCAGCTAATTAATTCTATGCATCAGATTTAGCCTGAGTGATATAATCCAAACCCGTTTCTGAACGAATATGCGTTGGCATTGCCTCGCCTTCGCTCTTTGAAGGGCGATAGCCCGTCTGCAGGACGAAGTCTTGCACTGCCTTAGAATATTCGCTCAGAAATCTCCGACACCACGGGTGGGGATTTTTGCGTCAGGCAAAATTGAATGATGACGGTGGGCTGACGCCCACCGAAAAATAAAATGAAGTCTGGCGCTAAAATCCGCCTCGTGGTGCGGGTTCGGATTGTATCGCTCAGGCTAAGGGAGGACATTAAAATGATCAAAATAGCGCCATCTATTCTTTCCGCTGACTTTGTTAATCTCCAGTCCGAAATAGAGGATGTTCTTGCAGGCGGAGCAGAGTGGCTTCACGTTGATGTTATGGACGGACTGTTTGTTCCCAACATATCAATAGGAATCCCCGTTGTGCAGTCTCTCAGAAAATGCACAGATGCATTTCTTGATGTGCATCTTATGATAGACCGACCCGAGCGCTACGTGGAAGAGTTTTGCAAAGCGGGCGCTGATCTTGTTGTCTTCCATGTGGAAGCAACCCAGCCGCAGTATATTCTGGAGGCAATCAAGACCGTTTTGGAATGCGGCAAAAAGGTGGGGCTTTCCGTTAAGCCCCGAACCCCTGCAACTGCGCTTCTTCCCTATATTGATCTTATAGATCTTGTCCTTGTTATGACTGTTGAGCCTGGATTTGGCGGACAGAAGTTTATGCATGACCAGCTTCCCAAGATAGAGCTTATCCGCGAAATGCTCAATCAGGTAAATCCCGAATGTGATCTTGAGGTTGATGGAGGCGTTGACCCCAATACTGCACCTCTTGTTAAAAAGGCGGGAGCCAATGTTCTGGTTGCAGGATCTGCTGTTTTCGGCAAGAGTGACCGCGCAGCCGCCATTGAAGCAATCAGAAATGCCTGAGGAGAAAAAGAAATATGAGTCTTTTGCCACCAAGCTTTGAAGCGCTGATAGATGCTTTTGCATCTCTCCCCGGAGTTGGTAAAAAGAGCGCCCAGCGCCTTGCTTTTTATATGCTGAGTTTACCCGAGGGTGAGGCGGAAGCCTTTGCAGCGGCAATAACCGAGGCAAGGGAGAAGGTTCATACCTGCCCTGTGTGCCAGAATCTTACCGACGGTGAGCTTTGCCCTGTATGCAGAAATGAACGCAGAGACCGCTCTGTAATTTGCGTTGTTGCAGAGCCTAAGGATGTTATGAGCATTGAGCGCAGCCGCGAATATAACGGCAGCTATCATGTTCTCCACGGAGTTCTCTCTCCCATGAATCATGTAGGTCCTGATGATATACGCATTTCCTCTCTCGTTAAACGAGTTGCGGATGGGGGAGTGGAGGAGGTCATTATGGCCACAAACCCTGACACCGAGGGCGACACAACCGCTATGTACATATCAAGACTTCTCAAGCCCTTTGATGTGCGCATAACACGCCTTGCCTACGGAATTCCTGTTGGCTCAAACCTTGAGTTCACTGATGACGCAACCTTGCTGAGAGCCCTCGAAGGCCGTCGAGAGATGTAATATTGCATAAAAAAATACCACAGATTTGACAAAGCATACAAATCTGTGGTATTATCTTTTTATCTGAGGGAATAATATTCCTGTATTAGTAAATAAAGCGTCCTTGGCGCTTGAATATATAAACAAAATCGGACAAAGCATTCGGATTAAGTGGGAAATAAGACTGCGGCGGGAGCAGGGTTGCAGGATAAAGCCACATAACTAATCCGTCAATTTATCAGCGGCAGGAGGTAAATCCGGCCGCCTGATTGTCTTGCCCGAAACTCTACATATTTTAGATTTAAGGAGAAAATTTAATGGCAATTAAACTGAAAATCATACCTCTTGGAGGACTTGGTGAGATCGGAAAAAACCTCACCGTATATGAGTTCGGCAAGGATATTATTATCGTGGACTGCGGAATAGGTTTTCCCGATGAGGATATGTACGGTATCGACTCTGTCATTCCCGATATAAGCTATCTCAAGGAAAATGAAAAACGCATTCGCGGTATGTTTATAACTCACGGTCATGAGGATCATATCGGTGCAATACCCTATATCCTCAGAGAGATAAATACCACCATCTATGCCACAAAGCTCACAAGCGCTCTTATCAATATCAAGCTTGAGGAGCATAAACTGGCCAATAAGGTTAAGATGGTGACTGTTGAGAGAGGAGCAACCGTAAAGGCAGGCTGCTTCGGCGTTGAGTTTGTCCATATAAACCACTCCATTGCCGATGCCGTTTCCTTCGCTATCCATACCCCAGTGGGCACCGTGATTCACACCGGCGACTTCAAGATAGATGTAACCCCCATTTCCGGCGGAATGGCGGATATTGCCCGTCTTGGTCAGCTGGGCAACGAGGGCGTTCTGGCACTTCTTGCCGACTCCACCAACGTTGAAAAGCCGGGACACAGCGAATCCGAAAGCAAGGTTGGAGCTCGTTTTGATGAGCTTTTCAAGGACTGCGATAAGCGCATTATAGTCACAACCTTTGCCTCCAATGTCCACAGAATCCAGCAGATAATCAATTCTGCTGCCAAGTATAAGAGAAAAGTCGGCATCACGGGACGCAGCATGGAGAATATAATGAAAGTCTCCATGGAACTTGGTTATATGAAAGTTCCTGAGGGCGTTCTTGTAAGCATGGACAAGATAAAGTCTGTTCCTAAAAACAAGACTGTTATCATTACCACCGGCAGTCAGGGTGAAGAAATGAGCGCCCTTTATCGCATGGCTTTCTCCGGTCATAAGCAGGTGGAGATAGATGCGGGAGACAGAGTTATTATTTCCGCCTCCGCAATTCCCGGAAACGAAATAACCGTAAGCCGCGTTATAGACGAGCTTTTCCGCAAGGGCGCGGAGGTTATATATAACCGAGGAGATAATCTTCATGTTTCGGGTCATGCCTGCCAGGAAGAACTTAAAATGATGATGGCTCTCACAAAGCCCAAGTATTTCATTCCCCTCCATGGTGAAACCAGAATGCTTTGCAAGCATGCAGAGCTTGCAAAATCAATGGGCATTGTTCCCAAGAATGTTCTTGTCAGCGGCATTGGACATGTGATTGAACTGAGCCAGAAGACCATTAGGGAAAACGGAACTGTCCCCTCCGGCAAGGTGTTTGTTGACGGAACGGGCGTTGGCGATGTTGGAAGCGTGGTTCTTCGCGACCGCAAGCTCCTTGCTGATGAAGGCATGATAGTTGTTATTATGACTATGTCTGCTGAGGACGGAAGCATTATCAGCACTCCCGAGATAATCACAAGAGGTTTTGTGTATGTTAAGGAAGCCGAGCAGCTTATGGAAGAGCTTAACCGTGTTGTTATGGAAAGCATTTATGCCTGCGAAAGCCAGCATATAACCGATTGGGCAGGAATTAAAGGAAAGGTAAAGGGCAACCTCAGCGGTTATCTTTATAAAACTTTCCGTCGCAGCCCCATGATTTTGCCTGTTATAATCGAAGTATAAATAGTATAAATTAGAAAGAGAAATATTGATAAAAAATGAAAATACCCTATTTTGACGCGCATTGTGATACCGCGCTTCCCGTATATGACCACGGAAAGTCAATTTATAAAAATAACTTTCATATCGATTTGGAGCGTCTCGGCGCTTATGCTCCTGCAGTTCAGGTTTTCTCCATCTGTGCTGCCCACAGAGAGGGAATGGTGGAAAAAACTGACTGGGTAATGGATGAGTTCCTTCGCCAGATTAGTCTCCATAGCGACAAGGCTATGCTTTGCCTTTCTGCGGCAGATATCGACGAGGCAGAAAAGCAGGGAAAGATTGGCGTTCTTATTTCTGTTGAGGGCGCGGAAAAATTGGGTTGCAGCATAGAAAAGCTGCGCAGCGCTTATAACAAGGGTTTGCGCATCGTGCATCTCACATGGAATCACCCCAATATTCTCTCCGGCACCTGCGTTGATGGCGGAGGACTTAGCGAAAAAGGTCGTGAGTTTGTTATTGCGGCTCAGGAAATGGGCGTGGCGCTGGATATGTCCCATATCTCCGAAAAGGCATTCTGGGATATTCAGGAGATAGCAAAAAAGCCCGTTTTGGCTGGTCACAGCAATTCCAAAACGGTTTGCAACCATATACGCAATCTCACCGATGAGCAGTTTATAGCCCTTGTAAAAACAGGCGGTGCGGCAGGTCTTAATATGTATCTGGATATTCTCGGCCACGGAAGAGATATTGATGCGGTGCTTGCTCATGCGGAGCATTTCCTTTCTCTTGGAGGAGAGAAAACTCTCTGTCTTGGAGGGGATTTGGACGGTATTCCCGAAATGCCCAAGGGCATGAAGGGCGTTCAGGATATGGGAAAGCTTTATGAAGCCATGCTTGCGCGCAACTGGAGCGAGGATCTTGTCCGCGATATTTTCTATCGTAACCTGAGAAGCTTTATGGAGAGAGCAATATGAACATACAGATTTACGGAAAGAATAAGTGCTTCGATACCAAGAAAGCCGAGCGCTATTTCAAAGAGCGCCGCATCAAGTATCAGTTCGTGGATATTATCCGCTACGGTATGAGCCGCAGGGAGCTGGAAAGCGTGAAAAACGCAGTGGGGCTTGAAGAGCTTATAGATAAAGAGGATCAGGATTATCCCCTCATCCAGTATCTTGCATCAAATGAGGCAAAGCTTGAAAAGCTTTATGAGGAGCCTTTTCTTATAAAGACTCCCGTTGTGCGCAACGGAAAACAGGCCACTGTGGGCTATAAACCCGAAATTTGGAAAACCTGGGAATAAGTTAAAAACAAAAAGGCGGCATATATGTGCCGCCTTTTTACTTTGGTTGACTTGATTCGCTTCATAGAATATAATGAATTTAAATATATGCAGCAGCCGGCGTTAATCATAAAAAAGATGTTTGAAAAATCAAATGAAGGAGTCGCGCTATGACATTCAGCTTTATTGTGCCTGTATATAATGTGGAGAAATATTTGGAGAAATGCCTTGATAGTTTGCTGGCGCAGACCTGCAAGGATTTTGAGATTATTGTGGTCAATGATGGTTCTCCCGACAACAGCCAGAGTATTATAGATGCATACAGTGAAAAATATCCCGATATAATAAAGGGCTATATAAAGGAAAACGGAGGACTTTCCGATGCGCGTAATTTTGGTGTAGAGCGTGCGAGCGGAGATTATATCGCGTTTGTTGATTCCGATGACTATGTGGCCGCCGATATGCTGGAAAAGCTGAAAGAGCTTATAGGCGAAGATAAGCCCGACGTAGTAGGTTTTGACTTCGTTGATGTGGACGAAAATGGAGAAGTGCTGAATATAACAACAAAACCTGAGATAAGAAACTTGTCGGGTGAGGATGCCATTATCGCCATGATGGAGCATAAGCAGATGTTTGAAACTGCGTGGGGATATGTATACCTGCGTGAATATTGGCTGAAAATGGGCTTTGCTTATATTAAGGGAATTTATCATGAAGATTATGCCCTTACTCCAAATGTAATTCTTCGTGCGGGAAAGGTAAGCACTCTCCGTCATAATGTATATTACTATCTTATTAGACAGGGAAGCATAACCAATGTCCAGAGTGAAGAAAGAATCCGAAAGCTTGCCTCAGATATGCTTACAGGCTATGATTTCCTTGAGTCTGAGCTTCAACGCCATCCTGCAAAAAATGAGTTTGCAGCTAAGATGTATATGGCTTATGCCGTAAACTCCCTTTTGGCCAAGTTTGAAAAACTTGAGGGAGAAACGAGGGAGTGGTTCAGAGGCGAGCTTCGTAGAAGAAAGGTTGCGAAGCATATAGCGTCAAACAACCTCAAGCGCAAAATACGCAAAATCTATATCAGACTAAAAAACAAGATATAAAAAATGCGGATCAATCCAGGATTGATCCGCATTTTTTTAGGCGATTACGGAGAATGATCAGTTTCAAGCCACAAAGACAAATACCCTGAGAGTCTTTGCGTTTTACTTTTGTTGACTTGCTCCGATGTATGGAATATAATAACTTCGTATGTTAAAAAAGGAGTTAGCTGCAGAATGAAAAAGCAAACCGCTATCAATTTAATATCGCAGATAACGGCTTTTGTTATCAACTTCGGCATAAGCTTTTTCCTTACGCCCTATATTATTGAGAATATAGGTGTTGAAGCAAACGGATTTGTGACCCTTGCCAACAACTTTGTTGACTATGCTCATCTTTTTATAGTTGCCATCAACTCTATGGCCGGCAGGTTTATCACTATTAAAATCCACCAGAAAAATACAGAGGACGCAAATAAATACTTTACTTCCGTTGTCTTTGCAAACATAGCGTTCTCCGTCATTTTCACGGTGATTTTTGCTGTGGCCATTGTATATCTCGATAAATTCCTTAATATCACCGCAAGCTCCGTTAGCGATATTAAGATTCTCTGGGCCTTTATTGCCCTTAATTTTATTGTTTCCCTGTTTGGATCTATATACTCTGTCTCCACCTTTGTTACAGACAGACTTGATAAAACCGCAATTACAAGTATGCGCGGCAGCATCATACGCGTTCTGGTGCTGGTCATTTGCTATAACTTTTTCCGTCCCTATACATTTTATGTGGGAATTGCAACTCTGCTTGCAGGATTGAATTTTACCCTTAGCCATATTCGATATAAGAAAAAATTAATGCCTGAGCTGCGTGCCAGGAAAAAGTACTTTGATTTTGGATGCATTAAAGAGCTTGTTGCTTCCGGTATATGGAACAGTATAAATAAGCTAAGCGGAATTCTTGCTTCCGGCCTTGATTTGCTGGTGACAAACATTTTTGTCAATGGCGTTGCCATGGGCGTGCTTAACTTGTCCAAAACAGTTTCCAATATAATCCTTTCCCTTTTTGCAACCGTTTCTTCAATATTCGCTCCTCAGCTTACCATTGCATATGCTAATGGAGATTTGGCTGAGATGAAGAAGCAGCTTATTTTCTCCATAAAGCTTATGGGTCTGCTATCAAGCATTCCTATAGCGGTGCTCATGGGATTTGGAAAGGTGTTTTACCAACTTTGGGTTCCCACTCAGAATGCGGAGCTTTTGCAGCTTTTAACCGTTATAGCATGCTTCAATCTTATTTTTGCCCTTCCCTTGGAGCCTCTTTATAATATTTTCACCGTTTGCAATAAAATCAAGGGTTCTTCTATTGCTCTTATTTGTTTTGCGTCCGCAAGCATTTTAACGGTGTTTATTGGACTGAACTTTATAGAAGGGGAAGATAGCAGCATAATTTATATTGCGTTGGTCGGTGCTTTTTATAACACCGTCCGAGTGCTAACCTTCCTGCCCATTTATGGTGCGAAGTGCTTAAAGTTTAAGCTGGGCACCTTCTATCCTGCAATTTTAAGGAATTTTCTGTCGGTTATTATTCTGCTGGTGATCTCATTTGCGATTAACAGCGTGTTTGATATTAACACATGGGCAAAACTGATAGTTTCCTGCATTGTGGTTGCCATTATTGGCCTTGTTACCAATGCCCTCAGCATTTTCAATAAGGAAGAGCTTCGCGAAGCGCGTAATGTCATCATGAGATTTATTCGCAAAAAAGGAGACTAAGCATGTCTATTCCAAAGGTCATACATTATTGCTGGTTCGGGAAATCGGAAATGCCCGATGAATTTAAAGGCTATATAGAAACATGGAAAAAATTCTGCCCCGACTATGAGATAAAGCTCTGGGATGAAAGCAATTATGACATAAGCAAAAACGAATATATGCGAGAAGCCTATGCCCTTAAGAAGTGGGGCTTCGTGTCTGACTTTGCCCGACTTGATATAATCTATAACGAGGGTGGAATCTATCTCGATACAGATGTTGAACTTGTGAGAAGCCTTGATGAGCTTCTTGAGAAAGAGGCCTTCTGCGGAATTGAGACCGGTTCTCCCAATGTGGCTTCGGGACTGGGTTTCGGCGCTGAAAAAGCTCATCCCATCATTAAGCGTATGATGGATGAATACAGTGGGTTGAAGATAGTTGACGAGGAAGGAAATCTTAATCTTATTCTTTGCCCTGTGCTTAACACAAAGCCTCTGCTGGAAATGGGCTATGCTCCGTCGGATGATATTCAGACCATTTATTACGAGGGCTCATCCATAACGGTATATCCCAATGTGTATTTCTGCCCCAAGGATTTTGCAACAAACAATGTTGCTGTTGATGAGCGCACTTTTTCCATTCATCACTATGCCGCCACATGGCATACAAAAAAAGAAAGGCGTTTACATGAGAAACGCTTGAAATTGACCGATAAGTATGGCAAAGAAGCCGCGGACGCATATTTTGAGCGCCGCAACAAAAGACTGAGAGCCTTGTACTATGTTCGGCATCCGATTTTGGCTGTGAAAAAAATCCTTAATGGTTTCGCCAAATGAGGAAAGCTTGTCAGGATGAAAGCTGCAAAGCGCTTTTTAGAGAATGCGCTCAGCTGCTTTCTGCACATGATTTATATCAGAATCGGATATAGGTTATAAAAAAACCACGAATCATAATTATGATTCGTGGTTTTTGCTTTAGTTCATTCGTTTTCTCTCGATAAGGAAGATTGCATAGGCGAGGAGGGGATTGAAATATTTCAGGTATAAACCCTTTGAACCGGACTTGGCCAGATAAGAATTTTTCCTGTAGTTGGGGAAATTTTCTTTAACTTTTTCAATGGCATATGTAACGCCGGCTTTGAATTTTGCAAAATCATTAGCCTTGGAAAGACGCTTTATATATGTGGCAAACATATATCTCACATACATAAATTCAAGGATATCCTCATAATCGGAGTAGAATCCGTTGCTGCGGTAATAATCCAGGGTTTTATGCTGCACAAGGTTTATTTCCTTCAGGCGGTCTGAATAGGTATATGTTATGGAGTTGGGACGCTGTATATACTCATACAGGGGCTCGTCCACATAGGAAATGCTCTTGAGCTTAGGAATCAGCTGGTTGGTGAAAAGCACGTCTTCAAACCAAATTCCGGGCTCGAAAAGCATACCTTTTTCGGTGAAAATTTCACGCTTGTAGAGTCTGCTCCATGCTGTTGGGTACATAAAAAACAGGCGTTTCTTTTCTTCCAAAGTCAAATCGGTGGAGGTGAAGCCAACATTTGCATCAATAACCACGGTTTTGTCGGGGTAAACGCAGTCGGTGTTGCAGCAAACAACTTCGCAGCCGGTTTCAACTGCTTTGTTATAAAGCAATTCAAGGGCGTTTTCTTTAATATAATCGTCTGAATCAAGGAAGAAGATATATTTGCCGGAAGCAACTGCAACGCCGTTATTTCTGGTAACGCTGAGTCCCTGATTTTCCTGGCTCACTATTACGAACTTATCGGGATATTTTGCCTTGTAGTCATTCAAAATCTGAAGTGTGTTATCCTTGGAACCGTCGTTTACAGCAATGATTTCGAAGTCCTGAAAGCTTTGCTTAAGCAGGGAAGCGAAACAGGCATCAAGGTATTCTGCTGCGTTATAGGCAGGAACAACTACGCTGATTTCTTTCATGGTTATACTCCTCTTTTGCATTTATTGAGAAAAAGATATAAGTATTGATTATTACAGAAGTTCTTCGATTTGGCTTATTATACTGCTGACTGAGTAGTCGTAATTTTTCACCGCATTACGATATGCCGCAAGATTATCATCGTAAAGCATTTCCTTTATTGCCTCGCAAAGTGCGACATCGTCAACATCGGATATAATGCCATATTTGCCGTCTTTCAATATTTCCCCTGCACCTCCAACATTGGTGCTCACGCATGGAATTCCAAGAATCAGAGCCTCAAAGAGCACAGTGGGAAGACCCTCATGGTCGGATGAAAGTATGAAGGCATCTGCCTGCTTAACATAGGGGAAGGGATTATCCTTGCGTCCCAGCAAGCTGAAGCTTTCGCCAACGCCGAGTGCGGCAATCTCTTTTTCGAGCAAAGGTCTGTCCTCACCCTCGCCTATAATATAGGAATGAATGGGATATCCTTGCTGCATGAGCATACTGTGAATGCGGATAAAACGGAGAAAATTCTTGGCTTCGCAAAGCCGTCCCACGGAAAGGAGATTGATTTTAGTTTTGTCAAAAAGAAAATCGGGGGGAAGTTCAGCGTCACGCAAGATTTTAGGGGCATCCATAATGTTATGAATGACGGTGGCATTTTCAATGCCATATAGCTGCTCATAAGCAGATTTCACCTGAGAAGAAACGCAGGCAAATGCGTCCATTTTCTTCAGGGACTCGGAAATCAGACCTACATATCTTGCGGAGTCATTGAAAACGGAAACATCCGTGTGCATCCATGCAATCTTGCGTTTGCTTTTTCCCTGAGCAACAAATATCTGGGAAAATCCATCGTTGAATGCAATCTCGGTATCATAATCTT
This sequence comes from Oscillospiraceae bacterium, assembly GCA_045631645.1. Taxonomy (GTDB): domain Bacteria; phylum Bacillota; class Clostridia; order Oscillospirales; family Oscillospiraceae; genus SIG459. The sequence continues at coordinate 5,216 of JAZQVC010000024.1, read as the reverse complement.
TCGGCAAAATTCTGGCTCTTGAACGGCGGATGCGTGCTTTGATTGCTCCGCTTTTCAAGGCAAATACCAAAGAGAGCTTGCCGAGAAGAGCCTTTATGTCCTTGTTTGCCAATATGCTGCCAATGCTCTTATCTATATATTTATAGGTGCTGTCGCCCTTTATTAATCCAACTTGCTCGGGGAGAACAGTGCTTATGTCTTCGCCATAATGAAGAACCAAAAGATCAACCTGATATTTATCATAGTCAAGATGGTTCAGCAAGTTGGAAAGAACTTTTGTAACGCCGCCCATTACCAAATTATCCACAACAAATAAGAGCTTTTTTTTCATAATTCAACTCCATAGAATTTTTATATCATAAGCGGAAGCCTATCCCGAAAAATCCTGTTTACTGTTTCAGGAGCTGCTTTAGGATTAGGTATTGGCGCATGTAGGCAAGAGTGCAAAAAATCTTATAATTTCTTCCCAGGGTCTTGTAGTATTTGTTTTTATACCATTTGGGGAAGTTTTTCTTCATGATGCGGGAGATTTTGACAATATCGGCTTTGCCTTCGGGAAACACCAAAAATCTGAGGGATGCAGCATGAAGCAAATGCTCAATAAAAATATACTCTATTTCATCCCCAAATTCGCTGCCTTCAAATTTGCTTTTCAATGTTTCCATAACAGCATATATGCTTGTAAGCTTGGGGTTATATTTCGGCTGACGCATTGTGGAGTTTTCGTGAATGACGTAGTAATAAAGCCGCTCCTCCATGAAGCCGATTTTGTCTGTATACAGTGGGAGTTGAGCAATAAGCTCCAAATCCTCGTAAATTCGACCGACAGTAAAATAGAGATTGTTCTCTACCAATATATCCCTGCGAATGAGTTTGTTCCAGGGACAAGCTTCGTTCAAAATGAAAAATTTTGATGGGCTTTCGGCCTTGAAATTGCGGTAGTCGGCATCGGTAATGCATCCCTTGCAATCTTGATAATAGTTAAAGCATACAACATCCAGACCTTCGTTTTCGGCTCTGAAGAGTGCCTTTTCCATTGCTTCGGGATGGAGATAATCGTCGCTGTCCAAAAACATAATAAACTCGCCCTGAGCGGCATGCATACCATGGTTTCTGGCCGCCGACTGGCCTGCGTTTTCCTGCTTGAGGGCAGTTATTTTGTCGGGGTACAGCGCTTTATAGGCATCGATAATGTCCTGAGAATCATCAGGGCTTCCGTCATTGACTATTATAAGCTCAAAATCATCGAAAGTCTGAGCAAAGACAGAATCGAGACATTTTTTCAGATATTTTTCGGAGTTATATACCGGAATTATAACGCTGATTTTAGGCATAATACCTCTCCCATTGGCTTATTTGCCAAACTTTTCTATGATAGCATCAACAATTCTCGCGCTGGCGTGACCGTCACCGTAGGGGTTGGAAGCGTGGCTCATGCGAGCGTACTCAGCCTCGTCCGTAAGAAGACGAACGGTTTCTCTGTAGATTACCTCACTGTCAGTGCCAACAAGCTTCAAAGTTCCCGCATCAATGCCTTCGGGGCGCTCGGTGGTGTTGCGCAGCACCAAAACGGGTTTACCCAGAGAGGGGGCTTCCTCCTGAATTCCGCCGCTGTCGGTGAGGATAATGTGAGCTTTGTTCTGGAAGTTATGGAAGTCAAAAACCTCCAGAGGCTCAATAAGCTTAACTTTGTCGCAGCCGCTGAAGATTTCGTCTGCTGCGGCGCGGACAAGAGGATTTTTATGTATGGGGTATATAACTTTATAACCGTCAACCTCATCAAGAGCCTTTCGAATGCCGCGGAAAATGTTTTTCATAGGCTCGCCCAGATTTTCTCTGCGGTGGGCAGTGAGGAGGATAAGCTTGTCATCCCCGAGCCACTCCAGTTCGCTGTGGCTGTAGGATTTATCAACAGTGGTGCTCATAGCATCGATGGCGGTGTTACCCGTAACATAGATTTTTTCTTCGGGGATATTCTGCATAAGAAGATTGGACTTGCTGAGGGGGGTGGGCGCGAAGAACATATCTGTCATGCAGTCCACCATCTGGCGGTTCATTTCCTCGGGATAGGGGGAATACTTATCGAAGGTTCTAAGTCCGGCTTCCACGTGACCGATTGCCACCTGATTATAAAATGCGGCAAGAGCGCCTGCAAAGGTGGTGGTAGTATCGCCGTGCACCAAAACGATATGAGGTTTTACTTCTGCAATAACGGCAGATACACCCTCAAGGGCGCGGGTTGTGATGTCAAGAAGGGTCTGACCGTGCTTCATCATGTTGAGGTCATAGTCAGGGGTAATGCCGAAGGTTTCAAGAACCTGATCCAGCATTTCTCTGTGCTGCGCTGTTACGCAGACGATGCTCTCTATTTCCTCGCGCTTTTCAAGCTCCTTTACCAGAGGTGCCATTTTGATGGCTTCGGGACGGGTGCCGAAAATGCTCATTACCTTAATTTTATTCATAGAACTCAGTCCTTTGTGTTAAGCTCGTTTATAGCTTTTGCAAGTCTTTCGACTGCCTCTGTAATATAGCGGCGGGGGCAGCCGATGTTGATTCGGATAAAGCCCTTTCCGCCTTCACCATACATGTTGCCCATGTTGATGAAAAGCCCGGCCTTTTCAATGAGAAACTTTTCAAGCTCGCTGTCTTCCATGCCAAGGAAACTCAGGTCAAGCCATGCAAGATAAGTGCCCTCCATTTTGGGAGTCCATGCCTTGGGAAGCTTTTCCGCAACAAGCGCATAGAAGGTTTCTGCGTTGCCGCGGAGATATTCTATGAGCTCGTCGAGCCACTGGCAGCCTTTTTCATAAGCGGCAGATGCGGCTGCAACACCGCTGATATTAAGAAAATGTCCGATGCAGCGGCTGACTTCGGCTTTGAAACGCTCTCTCAGCTTATCATTGGGGACGAAAACGTTGCTGGTCACAAGACCGGGAATGTTGAAGCTCTTGCTGGGAGCCGTGCAGATGACGCAGTTTTGCTCCGCCTCAGGGGAGATGGAAGCGAAAACATGATGCTCGCCTGCATACACAAGGTCATTGTGTATCTCGTCGGAAACCACAAGGACTCCGTTGCGCAGACATATCTCACTGATACGAGATAGCTCTTCCTTGCTCCAAACTCTGCCAACAGGGTTATGAGGGGAGCAAAGAATCATCATCTTTGCCTTAGGATCCGCGACCTTGCGCTCGAGATCTTCAAAATCTATCTCATAGCGGCTGCCAGAGCGAACAAGAGCGTTATCTATAACCTCGCGACCGTTAGCGCGAATTTCATTGAAGAAGGGATTATAGACGGGAGACTGAATAATAACACCGTCACCTTCCTCGGTGAAGGCGCGAATAGCCATAGAGAAGGCGAGAACAACGCCGTAGGTCTGAATAACCCACTCGCTTTTTGCTGTCCAGTTATGGCGGCGTGCATAAAAATCGCAAACTCTTGCGGAATATTCGGTATCACCAAAATAGCCGAAATATCCTGCGTCGGCGCAATCATGAAGAGCCTTTTTTATCTCAGGGCAGAGGGGAAACTTCATTTCCGCAACGCCGTAGCTTATAACATCGGGATCGCTTATGCCGCGCTGGGCAATTGCATTCCAAAAGCTGTGTCCCTTGGGAGGGAACAGTGTTTCAAAATCGTATCTCATATTATGTCAACCTTCTTTATCTTTTCTTGAAGCGGTTGCCTGTGTTGGCGTAAATTACAGCTATGATAGTAACTATCAGAAATATTGGCATAATCCATGCAAAAGCGGAATCCGTGCCGGTTAAAATACCAAGTGAAAGAAGTCCAAAACAGACTGTATAGAAGAACATAAGTCTTGCAACAAAACGGCAGAGCGCCTTTTCGTCGGTTTTTCGTTTCTCTTCAGGGGAGGAGGTGTTGTAGCCTGCAATAAGTCCTGCGCCTTTTCCTTTGCGGAGAACAAGTCCCAATATAAGAAACATAATTGCAACGGCAAGGGTTATTATTGTGGGAATAATTCTGTCGGCAGACATTGAGTAATCCTCCAATTAGAAATTATGTAAACTAATTATTCCTCGACGGCAGCTGCATAGTGGCTGAACATTTCGGGATAAGCTTCCTCAATGTTGCAGCTTTTTCCGTCTTTAACCCAAATATGGAAGCTCTTTGCAGTGGCACAGGGCTTTTCATCGCCTTCGCGATAAAGCTCATAGCGGAAGCCAAGCTTTTTGCCGGAGCAAAGGGTGCAGATGGTTTTCAGAATAACATTTCCGGGGAAGGTAACAGGAGCGCCGTAATTGAGCTCCAGATTGACCATGGCGGGGTCAACGCCTAAAGCCTTGCTGGGAGCATAACCAAAGCCGGTTTTTTCAAAAAAGTCCATACGACCCATTTCATACCAAATAGGATAAACTGCGTGGTGGACAATCTGCATGCTGTCGCAGTCGGGATAGCGAACATCGATCTTGGTTTCTATAATCATAGCATTGTCTCCTGAACATAATTTTACAAGCTATATTATAGCAAATTCAATATCCTCTGTAAACAAAAAAGAAGTGCCCCGAAGGACACTTCTTTTGTAATTTGTATTGAGCTTATAATTACTCGGTGTAGGTGACAGGACCGGTAACCTCGTCCTTGAGGCAGTTGCGGGTGATGCCAAGGATCTCGCGAGCTTCCTGAGCGGTAGCGATCTCGCGGCCAGCGATCTTAGCGAGATCAACAGCGCGCTGAACGAGCATCTCGTTGGTAGCGATGATCTTGTTGCCGTTCTCATCCTTGCCGTACATAACGTTGTCCTCGAGACCAACGCGGAGACCGTCGCAGCCGAGAGCAAGAGCAGCCAGCATCATTGGGACGTGGCAGCGGCCGATACCGGTGACGGACCAGGTAGCACCCTTGGGGAGCTTGCCAACCATCCATGCCAGGTTCTCGCAGGTGCCGGGCATAGAGCCGCCAACGCCGAGAACGAACTGGATGTGGGGATTGCCGGGGATGCCCCACTTGTTGACATAGTACATAGCAGAATCAATGTGGCCGGTGTCGAAAACTTCGAACTCAGGCTTGATGTCGTGCTTGATAACTTCCTGAGACAGCTTGTTCAGCATGCGGGGGCTGTTCTCGAAGATGTAGGAGTTTGCCCAGTTGAGGGTGTTGGGGTCGAAGGAGCACATTTCGGGCTTGAGAGCGCCGAGGTGCTGGAGGCGCTTGTGATCCTCATACTCGCCGCCGGAGGTGGTGAGGTTGATGAT
>JAZQVC010000023.1:0-13492 GCA_045631645.1 Oscillospiraceae bacterium | reverse complement strand
TTCCTCGTAGAAATCCTCCACAGTTATGCTGCTGCCGCCCTTTGCTCTATAAAGATTTGCGGTTATAAGGTCTGCCCAGCGGCGTTTTTCATCCCTTTTAGCCGTTTTTTCAAGCTCGGTGCGCTGAAGTTCCAGCTTGCGACTGACCCTGTCTCGTGCGTTTTTTACGGTTTTTCGCAGACTTTGGGTGCGGCGGTGGAGATCCTCAGCCTGACTGCGTCGGGTATAAAAAGCATCCAGCAGCGCAGAAAAACCGGGGAAGCATTCTCCGCTCATATCTGCTCCGTACTGGCTTATTCGTATAAAGCTGAAATCCTTAGGCTTGCCTTCAGAAAGAAGCATGTAGGGCACAAATTCCCCTCTCTCAACCGCTTCCGCAAGGGCGTCCATGGCTTCAGGAAGGCAGTCCGTATCCCCGTAGCAGCGGTGGACTATCTCTCTGCAAACCAGAGGAGACAGGCAGGAGAAGGTCTCCAGAAGCCATTTATCGGGGGCTTTCTGTCCGTCATAGTTTTCCCAAAGAGCCCTTCTCTCCGCGCTTGTTACCGCAAAGAAATCAGGCTTTGTCTGGCTTATGGGCAGGCGGTAGATAAGTCCCGGCAGCACCTGACGGATGGCGCTCATTTCCGCATCCACCCTTCGCAGGCAGTCTATGATAATTCCATCGCCGTTGACGAGAATTATATTTGTGCCGCGTCCAATCATCTCCACAACAAGCTGCTTTTTCACAGGAGAGCCCATCTCATCATAGCCATCAAGCTCGAAGATGATTATTCTTTCTCTCTCGGGCTGCTGCAAAGCGGATATGCGAGCGCCTACAAGATGCTTGCGCAAAAGCATGCAGAACATAGGCGGCTGGGCAGGGTTTTCGTATTTTGCGTCCGTCAGATGAACTCTGGCATTTCCCACGCCGCCACAAAGGGCAAGACGCACATTGCCGAAGGGGGAACGGATGCTCAAAAGCACCGTATCCCGCTCCGGCTGCTGCACTTTATCAATTTTTCCGCCCACTATCTGAGCGCGAAGCTCAGATGCGAGGGCGGAAACGCATACGCTGTCCAGAGGCATTATTCTTCCTCCATTATTATTGCGAAAAGTTCATTCAATCGCTCATGGCATCCGTTGAGATAGAGCCAGCCGAAAAGAGCCTCCAGACCCGTTGCGGCATGATACTGGGCTCTGTCCGCATTCTTGGGAACAGAGTTTACCCTTGTGTTTCTTCCGCGGCGGTAAACTGCTCTCTCCTCTTCGCTGAGAGCGGGCAAAATCTTTTCCACGGCTGCTGCCTGAGCAGGGGCTGAAACATACTTAACTGTATCTCTGTGGAGTCCTGCAGAGGTACTGCGACCTGAGCAGATGATTCTTGAGCGAACCATAAGCTCATAGACGCAGTCTCCTATATGGGCAAGTCCCAGATTGGAAATGGCCCTTATTTCCGCTTCGGATAACTTAATATCAAGAAAATCTTTCATATCACTCATCCCAAGCCTCATCAAATTCATCCTCGCCGAACATATCCATCTGTTTAGGCGCTTTGTCAATAGGCGCTGTGCCGTGCATCAGCTGCATCTCCTGCCACTGTTCCTTGGTAACAAGAATCTGGCGGGGTTTGCTGCCCTCGTAGGGACCCAAAATTCCCAATTCCTCAAGCTGGTCAACAATTCTCGCAGCTCTGGAATATCCCAGCTTTAATCGGCGCTGAAGCATGGATACGCTGGCCTGTTTGGTTTCGAAAATAACCTCCGCAGCCTGAGGCACCAGCTCATCATACTGGGTCTTTTCCTCATGCTCGCTTTCGGAAACTTTTCCGCCTTCACCACCGCTCTTGGCCTCAGCGGCCTTTTCAACGGCAGCGATAATATCATCGTCATAATCCGCCTCGGAATAGCGCTTGACGAAGTTAACTATCTCTTCTCTCTCCTCATCGCTTACAAAGGCGCCCTGAACGCGTCTGGCCTTGCCCATACCGAGAGCGGCATAGAGCATATCGCCGCTGCCCACAAGCTTTTCTGCGCCGGACTGGTCCATTATGATTCTCGACTCCATAGCGGAGGAGACAGCAAAGGAAATACGGCTGGGGATATTGGCCTTCATAAGGCCGGTGATAACATCCGCAGAAGGACGCTGGGTTGCGATAACAAGATGCATGCCGCTGGCTCGTCCCATCTGGGCAACGCGGCAAATGCTCTCTTCAACCTCGCGGCTGGCAACCATCATAAGGTCAGCAAGCTCATCGATAACGATTACAACCTGAGGCAGTATGCTTTCGCCGTTGCGCTTTCTTATGGCATTATAACCTGCAAGGTCGCGTACTCCCGCTTCAGAGAAAAGACGGTAGCGCTTGAGCATTTCAACAACGGCCCACTGCAGAGCACCTGCAGCCTTCTTGGGGTCGGTTACAACGGGAATATAGAGGTGGGGAATGCCGTTATAAATTCCAAGTTCAACCATCTTGGGGTCAACCATGATGAAGCGAACCTCTTCGGGCGTTGCCTTGTAAAGGATACTCAGGATAAGGCTGTTCATACACACGCTCTTACCGGAGCCAGTTGTACCTGCAATAAGCAGATGGGGCAGCTTTGCAATATTGCCGCAAATGCTCTCTCCACCTATATCCTCGCCAATGGCAAAGGTAAGCTTGCTGGAAGCATCGCGGAAGGCCGGAGATTCGATAATGCTGCGCAAGTAAACGGTGCTGACTATCTTGTTGGGAACTTCAATACCCACAGTTGCAACCATGTCGGGAATCGGGGCAATTCTTACGCCGCTTACACCGAGAGCAAGTGCAAGATCACCTGCCAGGTTTGTTATCTTGGAGAGTCTTACACCGGACTCAAGCTCAATATCATAACGGGTCACAGTAGGACCTCTTGTGATATCAGTGATGGAGGCATTCACTCCAAAGGAATTGAGAGTTGCCTGAAGTCTTTCTCTGTTGAGAGCCATCTCTTCCCTGCCGTCGGCAGCAGCTCCGCTGCGGCTTCTGAGAAGATTTATGGGAGGATAGCGATATTCACCGTGGCTTTCTGCATCCTTTTCCTCAACAGCTTTGGCAACCACATCGGATTCCTGCTGAATTTCGGCTTCCGCGGCTGCTTTTTTGCTTATTCTGGGGCTGGGTGCAGGCTGGATGATCTTAACTCTCTCAGAACTGACTTCTTCGCTTCTTATTGCAACAGGCTCAACACCTGCTATGTCCGCAGCCTCCTCATAGCTGAGGGGCTTAACATTATCTGTGGGATTCTCGTTTTTTTCATCCATGGGTGCAGGATAGCTAACGGCAGGATTTTTGCGTCTTTGCTGCGCGCTCTCGCTGAGCACCTGACCGGGAGTTGCAACTCTGGGATTTGCATTGAAAAATCCAACGCGCTTTTCCTCGTAGTTGAACCCCAGTTCTTCATCATCAATGGGAATGTCTATAGCCCTGCGGTTAAGTCTCTCTTCCTGAGCTTTGGCAGTGAAGTTGACAGGAACGATTTCCTCTTCCTTTTCGGCAGCTTTGCGCTTTTTATCCCGACTGAGTTTATGGGCAGAGTTATCGGGAACAGTGAAGAGAGGAGGCTCTGCATCCTCATCCTCAACATCATAGCTGAGCTTTGTGCGATTTTTGGCCTTATTGATAAGCATTTCGGGAGTTACCTTGAATGCCACCATCAAAAGGGCGATAAGGCCGAATATAAATACGGGAACTGCTCCCCAAACGCTGAAAAGAGCCTCAAAGCCTATGGCAAGGAAGCCGGAAATAAGGCCACCGCCATGCATTGCCGCACCTTCGGAATAAATAGTCTTGAAAGCCTCATCAAACTTGGAAAAATCGGGCTCGAACTTTGCAAAGATAAGATGGCAAAGAGCGCCGAACACCACAGGCACAAGCACAAGGCAAATGCTCCTTGCTTTTACAGGACGTCCCTTATGAAAAGCAAGGATACCGGCGCATACTATAAGAGCGGGAGGCAGTATGATATAGCCATATCCAATGAAGCCTTTGATAGTGCCGCATATATATGTAATAAATATTGCGTCCACCTTGAAATAGCCAATCATTGCGAAAATGCCTATGAAAAAGCATGCGATTGCCCAAACCTCGCGCCTAATGGGCTTCGCAGTAGCCGCAGGCGCTGCCTTTTGGCTTTGGGTCTTGGAAGCAGTATGCTTTCCGCCCTTCCCCTTGGAAGCAGTGGATTTGGATTTTGAAGCGGTAGATTTACCGCCTGATTTGGAGTTTGTTGCCATCAAAGTTCACCTCAGAGAACCATAGTAAGAATAATGGTTGCAACGCCAACCACAAGGCAATAGAAGGAGAATCCGCCAAATCTGCCCTTGCGGGAGATATAGCGCAGAAGCACGAGGGAGAAATAGCCGGACACCATTGCCACCAGCATGCCTATCAAATACTTGGGAAGCATAGATGCATCAATGCCCGCTTCGATTGCATCGGCAATAGAAAGAATGTTTGCGCCCAAAATTGCGGGAATGGACATCAGGAAGGAGAACTTAACCGCAAACTGGCGGTCAAGGCCTGTTGCTATGCCGGTTGTGATTGTAGTACCGGAACGGGAAATTCCGGGCACAGTTGCAAGAGCCTGGAAAACGCCGATTATGAGGGCATCTTTAACCTTCATAGTCTTTTCGTTTTTATGTCCGCGGGGCAAACGGTCGGAAATATAAAGTATTGCGCCACAGAACAAAAGGGCAAAGCCGATAAACATGGTGTTGTTATAAAGACCCTCTATTTTATCCTTTATGGGCAGGATAACAAAAAGGGGCAAAGTTGCGAAGAACATCATCATAAGAAGTCTCACGGCAGGATATTTCTTCTTAACGCCGGGCACGGGATGACCCACGCTCTTCACATAGGTGATGCCCTCAGTGATTATATCCATTATGTCCTTGCGGTAAAACACGCAGACAGCAACGAGGGTTGCAAGATGGAGGAGAAGGTCGAAGAAAACATGTCCGCCCTCTTCAATATTGGTCAAACCGAGAAAATTTTGAAATATAGAAAGATGACCAGAACTGGATATTGGCAAAAATTCCGCCAAACCCTGGACAAGTCCCAGAAAAGCAGCAGTTAAATATGTCATAGGTTCCCTCCGAATATGTAATAACTCAAATTATCTTTCCTTAACTTATACATACTACCACAGTTTTTGCCAAAGTACAAGGGAAGCGTGTAACAAAGTTTACATAATTTTCTCATGTTGCTTCGAAAAGAGAGGGCTCAGCCTCTCTTTTCCTCACTATCAATACTTTTGTGGAGATAATCAAGAGCATCAGAAAGGGAGCCGACAGCATCTATTATCCCCTGCTCCACCGCTTCTTTTCCCGAGAGAACGCTTCCCATATCGTTTGCCATATCCCGTCTGCCGTGCATAAGTTCAAGAAGGCTTTCCCTTGAAATGTGGGAGTGAGAGCTTATGAAAAGGGCAATTCTATCCTGAATTCGGGCAAAATAATTATAGGTCTGCTCCGTGCCGATTACTGTGCCGCTCAACCTGACAGGATGCACAGTCATGGAAGCCGAGGGCACAATAAAGCTGCGCTTTGCTGCCACTGCCAAGGGCACGCCTATACTGTGCCCTCCTCCAAGGACAATGGAAGCGGTTGGTTTTCGCATCCCTGCAATAAGCTCCGCAATGGCAAGCCCTGCTTCCACGTCTCCACCTGCGGTGTTTATAAGAAACAGCACTCCCCCAACATCCGCCGTCTCCTCCATTGATGCAAGCAAAGGCATCAAATGTTCATACTTTGTTGTTTTGCTGTCCTCACCCAACACCTGATGTCCCTCCACCTGACCGATAATGGAAACGCAGTGTATGCCGCCCTTTTTCGCCGATGTGGTACCGAATTCCTGCAGAGAGTTCTGCTCGTTTTTATCCATAGACATAAAAATCACCCCGACCGCTTTTTTCTAAGTATTTGCAGTCGGGGTGATTTTATTAATTTAGTTTTCGTAAATTGCCTTTACGCCCTTATAGGTCATATAAGTATCGAACTTGGTAACGAGTTCAAAGGGAGCGTGCATGCTGAGGACGGGAACGCCTGCATCAATGGTGGCAATATTTCTGCGGGACATGAAGAGAGCAACAGTGCCGCCGCCGCCCTGGTCAACCTTACCGAGGGTGCCCATCTGCCAAACAACATTGTTTTCATCGAAAATTCTTCTCAGCTTGCCAACGGTCTCTGCATCTGCATCATTGGTGCCGCCCTTGCCGGCTCTTCCGGTGAACTTAAGGATGCCCATACCGTAATTGCACTTGGCATTGCTTCTCTTTTCGCTTATCTCTGCAAACATAGGATCATAGGCATTGCAAACGTCGGCGCTGAGGCAGAAGCTGTTTGCGAAACAATGACGCAGAGCTACGCCCTGAGCCTCGCAGAGATCTTCAACAAAGCATTCAAATGCCTGGCTCTGCATGCCGGAAGTGCCTTCAGAGCCGGTCTCTTCCTTGTCGGCAAGGATGCAGAAAGCGGTGTGTTCGGGTGCCTCCAGAGAAAGTATAGCCTGCAGTTCGCAGTATGCGCAAACACGGTCATCATGGCCGTAGCCACCAATGAAGCTGCGGTCAAGACCTACGTCACGGGTGGGATAAGAGGGAACGGCCTGAATTTCGGCAGAGAGGAAATCTTCCTCGGTGATGCCGTATGTATCATTGAGAAGGCTCATAATTGCCAGCTTCACGCGCTCGCTGCCCTCATCATCGTAGGGAACAGAGCCCAGGAGGATGTTCATTTTCTCAGCTGCAATAATTTCAGTTGCGCTCTTGCTGAGCTGATCCTTTGCCAGATGGGGCAGAACATCGGTGATAACAAGCTGAGGATCGGAGGGATCCTTGCCGATAACAATTTCAACATTCTCTCCGTTTTTAAGAGTTACAACACCATGGAGTTCCAGAGGAATTGCCAGCCACTGATACTTTTTGATGCCACCATAATAGTGGGTTCTGAAATAAGCAAGCTCGCTGTCCTCGTGGAGAGGAATCTGCTTAAGATCGAGACGGGGAGCGTCAACATGGGCAGCAGCAATGTTAATGCCTTCAGCAAGGCTCTTGCTGCCGATAACGGCCAGCATAAGTCCCTTGCCGCGGTTATTGCGATAAAGCTTCATGCCGGGCTTGACTTCCATACCGTAGGTATAGGGAACAAAGCCTTTAGCCTCAGCAAGACGAATGGCCTCGTTTACAGCCTCGCGCTCGGTGCGTGCGTTATCAAGATAAACCTTATAGCCCTCGCAAAACTCCTCAAGAGCGATGCGCTCTTCGGTGTCTATAAGGTCATAACCGTTCTTCTGCTCATAAAACAGTTTCTCTCTAAGTTCTTTGTTATCAGACATTTTTCAATACCTCCGCGAAAAATTTATTACAAACACACTCAAATTCCTCCCGAGTGCCTCCGTTATGAAGAGTATAATCGCAATTTTCGCTGAAATACTCATTGGGGCGCTGGGCGGCTATACGGTTTCGGGCATATTCTTCGCTTATGCCCTCCCGCAGCAAAAGTCTTTGCACGCGCTCTTCCGTTGGTGCCGTTACGGCAACATTAAAGGCAGTGCGTTTTGCAAATGCCCCTTCCAAAAGGGCAATTGCATCTATGGCGGCCAAGTTTCCGCCATTCATCGCATGGCGTTCAAGTCGGCGCTGTATTTCTTCACTAACATATTTATGGGTTATTTTATTCAGCCGCTTAAGAGCCTCGCTATCAGAAAACACGATAGCGCCAAGGGCTTTTCTATCCAGCTTACCATCCTTATAAACTTCTCCAAAGCGCTGGGTAAGCTCGGCTCTCATGCCTTCGCTTTCTCCGCAGAGAGTATGATAAACCTCGTCCGCATCCACGATGAGAGCGCCCATTTTTTCAAGAACCTTAAGAGCAGTTGTCTTGCCGCAGCCACTGCCGCCGGTTATACCCACGAGAGTCATGCTGTCGGCAAGGGCTTTGCTGATTTCTTTTTCTTCCAAAGCGCCTTTTCTCAAAATGCGATAAGGACTTTGGGACATATCTATGATGGTGGACTCTGTGCCTATTCCGCACTCGCCGCCGTCCAGAACAGCTCCGATTTTTCCATCGAAGTATTCAAGAACCTTGGCTGCATTCTTGGGGCTTGGCTCTCCGCTTGGGTTGGCAGAGGGCGCAGCAAGAGGCAGCGCACAGCTTTTAAGCAGTTCAAGAGTCAGGCTATGGTCGGGACAGCGCAGCCCCACAGTGGCGCCGCCTGCGCGAACAATTTCGGGAACGCAGTCCTTGCTTTTCAAAATTATGGTGAGAGGACCCGGCCAGAATTTTTCCGCCAATGCGTAGGCAGCCTTGGGAACATCTTCGCAATATTCCTCCATGGCTTCCTTACCGGGAACCATAAGAGAAAGAGCCTTCACTTCCGGTCTTCCCTTGACGGAATATATCTCCTTAACGGCATCTTCGTTCAATCCGTTACCTGCAAGGCCATAAACTGTTTCCGTCGGAACAGCTACAAGACCTCCGCGGGAAATTATCTCCGATGCCAGCGGAATATTCTTTGTTATTATCTCAGTTTTCATTGTTTTTCAGCTTCTCCGCCTGATCCATAGTGACAAGAGCATCTATGAGCTCATCCAAATCGCCGTTGATAATAGCAGCAATATTGAAGTTTTTGCTGTCTCCGCTGAGACGGTGGTCGGTGACTCTGTTCTGAGGGAAGTTATAGGTGCGCACTCTCTCGCTTCTGTCGCCGGAGCCTACCTGGCTCTTGCGTTCAGCTGCGATTGCGGCGTGCTGACGAGCCTGCTCCGCCTCATAAAGCTTGGAGCGGAGAATTTTCATGGCCTTGTCCTTGTTTTTATGCTGACTGCGCTCATCCTGGCACTCAACGACGGTGCCAGTTGGGATATGGGTTATGCGGATTGCGCTTTCGGTTTTATTAACGTGCTGGCCGCCCGCACCGCTGGAACGGTAGGTGTCTATCTGCAGATCCTTGGGGTCAATATCAAACTCAACATCCTCCGCCTCGGGAAGCACTGCAACGGTTGCGGCACTGGTATGAATTCTTCCGCCGCTTTCAGTTTCGGGTACGCGCTGAACTCTGTGGCCGCCAGCTTCAAACTTGAGGCGAGACCATGCTCCTTCACCTTCAACCACGAAGCTGATTTCCTTTATACCACCAAGTTCTGTATCGTTAAGATTGACAATATCAATTTTCCAGCCGCGACGCTCAACATACATGGAATACATACGGAAAAGATTGGCCGCAAAAAGCATACCTTCCTCGCCGCCAACACCTCCGCGAATTTCCATGATTACGTTTCTGGAATCGTTGGGGTCTTTGGGCAAAAGCAGTATCTTCAGCTCCTCGACGCAGTTTTCCGCTCCCAGCTTCGCCTCAGCATATTCTTCCTGAGCAAACTCGCGCATCTCAGCATCTTCCATAAGAAGCTGCGCATCTTCGGCGTCCTGAGAAAAGCGGACATAGCGGCGGTAACACTCAACGATGGGGCTGAGTTCCTTCTGCTCTCTTGCGCATTTTGCATAGGCAGCAGGATCCGAATAAACCTCAGGTGTTCCCATGCGCTCTTCAAGCTCTATGAACTTTTCTTCCAGCTGACGGAGCTTATCAAACATCGCCTTGCTACCTCTTTAAATCATTATACTGCAACAGTTTGTTATTTTAACACAAAGTGTTACCTTTGTAAACCCAAAACGCCACCGTTGGGAAACATTTGTTTTGCGTGCACGGACATTTATTTTGTCAAAAATGACGAAAGAGCACGGGAACGATTCCTTTTCCCGTGCTCTTTTATTGTCATCCAATTTTCTGATTTTTAACGTATTTCCAAAGAGGAACTTCCGTATCGGCGCGCTTTATGTAGATGGAGTTGCGTATTGCATCGCCGGTATCATCAAAATTGATAAGTCCGCATACTCCGCTGCTTCCCACATTGGGCATCATCGCAAGAATATCCGCATGATGGGTGCTACCCGCCTTGCTGATTGCCGCAAGAGCAAGGTTATATGCATCATATCCCATGACGGTTACCGCAGCTACATCGTAAGTGCCCCCGTTGCTGGCAAGAGCATTATCATTTTCCTCAAGCCACTGCTTATAGCCGTTTTCAAAGCTAGCGCTGCCACCCTCGGCATAAAACGTTGAGGTATAAATTCTGAAGTTTTTGCCTATAGCGCAGTCTCTTATAGCGTCGCTATCCCATGTATCTCCGCCAAAAACAGGCACCGCCTCTTCAAGCGTGCCCATTGCCTCAACTATCAGCTTTCCGTAGCGAACTGAGCACGGAGCAAAAACGGCGTCAATTCCCTGCTCGGCGATGGCGCTGAGATAGGGGGTGAAATCGGTGCAGCTTTCCGGAAAATCAACCTTTACAACATCAATATCGAACTGTGCAGCAGCGCTCTTAAATCCGTTTGAAAGACCCTGAGCATACTCATTTCCCACCTGAGCAAGGCAAAGAACCTTGGTAGCGCCGATTTCGGTATATGCGAAGTTGGCAAGTGCCGCTCCCTGATGGGAATCCTGAATGCAGATTCTATAGTAACAATCATAATTTTCTGTTATCGTAGGAGCAGTGCAGCTTATACCCAAAACAGCTACTCCCGCTTTTTCAAAGCTAGGTGCTGCAGCAAGAGAATAATCACTGCCATAAGAGCCGAGAACCATAACAACATCTTCTTCAAGAAGGTTTTCCGCAACCTGCGCAGCCTGAGACTTGGAAGAAGCATTATCCGCATAAACCAGCTCAACATCATAAGTCTGTCCGTTTATTTTAACAGTGGGCTGAACATAATGGGCATACTGAATTCCCAGAGTTTCCTTCATTCCCATAGTGCCGTCGGTTCCGCTGAAGGGTTCGAACACGCCTATGCGGATGATGGGGTTTGGCTCTTCCTTGTCACCGCAGGCAGACATAGAGAAGCATATGCAAATTATAAGAAAAACAATCAGCAGCTTTTTCATTTTTCCTCCGAAAATTATTTAATGATAACGGGACTCATCCTATAGTCCCTGTCGCCCCTGCGCTCTTCCCTTGCGGAAAAGCCAAGAACGAAAAGATCCGTAGCAGCCGACTCAAGAGCGAAGCATGCTTTTGCCTCACGGTCAAGAGAATTTATTTCAGCCGGCTTTGTAATAACAGGAAGAGACGCTCTCTCCTTCATTTTTTTCAAAATGGCGCAGCCTTTTTCATTTGCAGCAAGAACACGGATATAAGGCGGTATTCCTTCTCCGGCGCTTGAGCTTATTCCCAGAGCGGCACACATTATCATTCTGCGCAGTCTGCTGAGGGCATAACGCTTTGTGGCAGCTGCGGCAATAACTGCATCAACGCTGACTTCGGTTTTCGCAGCGCGGCAAAGGCGCAGACCAAGTCCCTCCCCGCCATCGGGAAGAGCCTCGTATACCTCTTCCGGCAACATACGCAGTCGGGAGATAATTGCAGTGTCCAAAGCGCCACCCATAACTGGTCCGCGTCCGTTATGCATTTCCCGCTCAAGAATACTGGCACATTCAACTGGCATATTTGAAAGCACGCTCTCTCCCCTGCCGAGGCGCTTTCTCAGTTCCGACGCAGAGGGATAATCTCCGCCTCCGCTCTGGTCATGACCTGCTCCGATTCTCGCAATGGTAACAGGTTTTATTGCCGAGCGCAGGTCATAAAGCGCCTTTATATACTCGATTCCGAGAATATTGTTGGGGCTTCTCATTTCTGGAAGGGCTTTGCCCGCAAGCTTTTCCACAGCCATCTGGCGTGCAGCCGCATAGGACATACCTCCCGAAAGAGTGTCTTTTATTATAGCATCCAATTCAGGCGCAAGCAATAGCTTTGCAATATCATCCAGCACCTCAACATTGCCGCTTTCGCTGCCAAAGGAGATATGGCTCACAACACCGCAGGCATCTAAAATCCCAACCGCTCCCCTTGCAAAGCCTTCCGCCGAGGAAATTGCCCAAGGCAATGGAAGCTCCAGCACAAGGTCAGCTCCGCCACGTATTGCGCACTCAGCACGGGCATTTTTTGTAAATGCGGCGGCTTCTCCACGCTGGACAAAATTGCCGCTCATAACGCAAATTACTCCGCTATCTTCTCCAAGGAGCGCTCTGCTTTGGTCAATATGATGTTTATGCCCCATATGAAAGGGATTATATTCCGAAATAATGCCAAAAATGTTCATAAAGCTCTCCAAAAAGGTAAAAAACTCTTGTTTTTCAAAAATAATGTATTAAAATGTAAGTTGGTATGCAATGGTGTACTTTTATATTTTACAGGAAATTTAAATAATTACAATAAGGAAGGAAAGCAAAAATGAAAATTCTTGTTATTAACGCAGGCAGCTCTTCTCTCAAGTATCAGCTGATGGACATGGACAATGAGTCCATTCTCGCAAAGGGTATATGCGAGCGCATCGGTATCGACGGTCTCTTCACCTATAAGCCCCAGATCGAAGGCAAGGCACAGATCAAGGCTGAGCCCGTTTCTATGCCCACCCACTCCGAGGCTATCCAGGCTGTTCTGAAGGCTCTCGTTGATGCAGAAAACGGCGTTGTCGCTTCCATGGAAGAGATCGATGCTTGCGGCCACCGCGTTCTCCACGGCGGTATGGAATTCACCGCATCCTGCATTGTTGACGATGCTTGCGAAGAAGCAATCAAAAAGTGCTTCCCCCTCGGACCTCTCCACAACCCCGCTAACCTCATGGGTATCAAGGCTTGCCAGGCTGTTATGCCCGCCACTCCCCAGGTTGCTGTTTTCGACACCGCTTTCCACATGACCATGCCCGCACAGGCATATACCTACGCTATCCCCTATGAGTACTACGAGAAGGACCAGGTTCGTCGCTACGGCTTCCACGGCACCTCTCACCGCTATGTTTCCGCCCGCGCTGTTGATATGCTTGGCAACCCCGAGCACAGCAAGGTTATCTGCTGCCACCTGGGCAACGGTTCCTCCCTCTCCGCTTGCATCGACGGCAAGTGCGTTGACACCACCATGGGTCTTGGACCTCTCGCCGGTGTTCCCATGGGAACCCGCTGCGGCGATATCGATGGCACCATCATTGAGTACCTGATGGGTCGTTACGGCTACAGCATCGAAGAGATGATGAACATCCTCAACAAGAAGTCCGGCGTTCTGGGTATCTCCGGCGTTTCCTCCGACTTCCGCGATCTGGAAGCCGCCGCTGCCGAAGGCAATGAGCGCGCTCAGCTGGCTCTCGATAAGTTCCACTACGAAGTAAGAAAGTACATCGGCGCTTACGCTGCTGCTATGGGCGGCTGCGATGCTATCGTCTTCACCGCAGGTGTTGGCGAAAACGGCATCACCACCCGTGCCGAAATCTGCAAGGGTCTCGAGTACATGGGCGTTAAGATTGACGCAGAGCGCAATGCTATCCGCGAAGATGAGCACCTCATCTCCACCGATGACAGCCCCGTAAAGGTATTCGTCATTGCCACCAACGAAGAGCTCATGATCGCACGCGACACCAAGGAGCTTGTTACCAAGTAAGCTTCCCT
>JAZQVC010000022.1:0-16168 GCA_045631645.1 Oscillospiraceae bacterium | reverse complement strand
CCATCCTTGGCAGCGGCGGCCTTAACAGCCTCTACGTTGCCGACGAGAACAACGCCGATGAGACCGTCAGCGAGAAGACGCTCGGTGGCATTGAGGATGCGGTGGTCAGTACCCTCGGTGAAAACGATGGTCTTGGGATTTTCTTTGAGCATTGCGTTAAGCTTAGCAAACATTGACATTTTCCTCCAGTTAGTAGATTAAAAAAGTTCATTATCTGACAAACTAACTTTAGCACTTTTGGGGGAAATGTCAAGATAAGCGGGGAATTTTTGTGCATCACAGCGTGGAGAAAAGGGGCATATTATAGAGCAGAAGGGAGAGATAAAATGAAAGGCTTGATTATCGGGGGAGATGAGCGCTTTCCCCATCTTTGGAAAATGCTGACAGAGGAGGGTCACGGCTTTTTCCCTTTGGCAATGGAAAAGGTTCTTCCCATGGAAGGGCCTGTGGATTATTTGGGGATTGAGCAGGTCATTTTACCCCTGCCTGCTCAGCGCTT
Organism: Oscillospiraceae bacterium; assembly: GCA_045631645.1. Taxonomy (GTDB): domain Bacteria; phylum Bacillota; class Clostridia; order Oscillospirales; family Oscillospiraceae; genus SIG459. The sequence goes on along the minus strand of JAZQVC010000022.1, from coordinate 15,669 downwards.
CGGAAATCTCAACGCGCCCCTCAGCGAAAAAGTACATAAGCTTGAAGATTTTCTCATCCGCCTGCGACCCGGAACGGTGGTTTGGGCAGGAATGGCAAACGGAGAGCTAAAGGACTTATGCAAGGAAAAGGGGCTTATTTTAATGGATTATTTCACTTCGGAGGCTCTTCAGCAAAAAAATGCCATGCTCACTGCCGAGGGCGCGATAGCCTTGATGCTGAGCTATGACGGGAAATGCCTTTGCGGAAGGAGCGCCCTTATTACGGGCTTCGGGAGGATAGCAAGGCTTCTTGCTCCGAGGCTGCGGGCTTTGGGCATGGAAGTTACCGTGGCTGCACGCTCGGCGGCAGACAGAGCGGCGGCAGAAGCAATGGGACTGGAGAGCATTAAGATAGATTTTTCCGGCAAGAGGAAATGGGATTTTGTTTTGAATACTGTGCCTGCGGTGATATTCAAAAGGGAGGAATTGCCAAACTTCGCATCTTCTGTCCTCATTGAGCTTGCTTCACCCCCGTATGGCTTCGATATGGCCTGTGCAAAGGAGCTTGGGATAAAGGTGGAGCTTGCTTCCGCGCTGCCTTCGCGATTTAACCCCATTTCCGCGGCAGAAGCAATAAAAGACGCAATAATGGAGGAATAAATGTGGAAAAACTTCGTATAGGTCTGGCGCTGACCGGCTCTTACTGCACATATGATAAGGCTTTGGCGGCAGCCGAAGAGCTTTGCAAAAAATATGATGTTACCGCAATTATGAGCGAGACCGCAGCCGCAACAGACAGCCGCTTCGGCAAAGCGGAGGATTTTATCCGCCGTTTGGAGACCATGACAGGGAAAAGAGTGCTCAAAAGCATAGTGGAGGTTGAGCCTGTGGGCCCTCAGAAAATGTTCGATGTGCTGGTGATTGCCCCATGCACGGGCAACACAGCCGCCAAACTTGCAAACGGCATAACAGATTCCTGCGTCACCATGGCGGCAAAAAGCCATCTTCGAAACGGCAGACCTCTCCTTCTGGCAATTGGCACAAACGACGCCCTCAGCGGCAGCGCGAGAAACATAGCTGAGCTTCTTAATAGAAAGAACATATATTTTCTGCCATTCTATCAGGATGACCCCATAGGCAAACCCCGCTCTCTGGCTTCGGACTATACTTCGCTGGAACGAAGCATTCTTGACGCGCTGGAGGGGAAACAGAGCCAGCCCATATTGGGCGGCGGTCAAGGGAGAGCCTGCGGCTGATTCTTATTTAAAGGCTCCCTTGCAAAGGGGGCTGTCTGCGGAGCAGACTGGGGGATTGGGTTTTCTTTCCTTCCGTCTTTTGCCTGCGGCAAAATCCGCCCCCTCGTCAGAGGGAGGCATTTTGCGGACGATTCGTGAATCGCCCCTACGGGTTGTGGCAAGGGCGGCGGGAGCAAGCCCCCGCCCTACGTAGGGCGCGGAAATATAACGAGGTGCCATCCCTGTGGCGCCGAACAGGCGCCTCAAGGTAGCAGCGTCCTGAGCGGAAGTCGAGGGATGCACACTAAGGTTTAGGCTCTGATTATGTGGCACAATGGTTTTCCTTTTGCCGCAGTTAGGGAGTTTCCAAAGAGGGGCTTTCTGCGCCCCTCTTTGGCCTGTTTTTCTTTCCATATTCTTTTTGCTGGCACAAAAAGAATATGGCCGTCGGAGACATATATATGGTACGATGAGGAAAAAACCAAACATTAAAAGCAAAAGGCACGCTGAGCAATCTCGGCGTGCCTTTTTGGATTATTTATTGTTGCCCGGTTCATCGCTGCGGATGTCGGGATATTCGGCGGCGCAGTTGCGCTCGCCGCAGATGCGGTCTGTGCAGTTGCTGCAGTGCAATGCGCGGTTTGTTCCCTCCCAGAAACGCTCGGGGTGGAGCTGGAATGTGATTTCCCAGATGACGAAAATAATAAGCGCCATTGCGCAAAGGCTCCAGGAGTAAACTCCGGGCACAAAGAGCAGAGGGGTGAACATCATTATGTGATCCCAGTTGAAGATGCGGCAGGTGGTGCAGCAGCGGTTTTTCATAAACCATACGCGGAAGGGGCACCAGAACAAAACGCAGATAAGGTCGCAGACATAAAATGCAACGGTGATAAGCAGGAGCACTCTTCTGCCGATTATGCCTGTGAAGTAAAGCGTGCCGATAATGCCGTTGAGAACAACCCATACAAGACCGATGAGAATAGTGTCTCTGTTGGATTTGATTATAAAGCGGATAAATTTCTCATCGTTGCGCTGCATATAATCCTTGAGGGGCTGGAAAGTGCGCTTGAGAAATTTCTGGGAGCCGGTGGGCCAGTATCTTTTGGCGGGGATAAGCTGCATTATCATGTCCACCATCCAGACCACCCACATAATGTGGAAAAAGCTGAGGTGGTCGAAAACATGGAAGCCGTGCATGATATCGAACTGGGAAGGTGCAAAAATAAGCAGCAGCGCGCTTATGACAAAAACTGCGCAGCGCATTATAAGACGCTTATGGTAAAGCTTTCGGAAATAGGAAAGGAGCTTTTTTTCTTTCATTAAAACAAATACCCTTAATATTTTATTCCATATTATAATAGCAGACTTCCGCAACAATTCAAGAAAATAATAAAACTTTTTATCTCGGACATTCTTCTCCAAAATTCGCGGCGGAGAGAAAGCTATAATAGTCCAGGGTGGAGAAACCCCTCTGCGAAGATTTTTCCTGCGCCCTTGCACTTTTGCGGCGCAGTATGAAATAAGGAGATAAATATATGAAGAAAAAAAGATTTGTTTACATAGGCGCGCTGCTTGCCGTTACGGTGTTTTTGGGCAGCTGCAATCTTTCCGGGCGCTCGACAAAAACATCGGGCACAGACCTTTCCAATCAGTTTCCTGAGCACATAGCGGTAAGCGCAGTGCCTTATGAAGGTCCTTCTGCCGGAGAATTTTATAATGGATCTACAGGCGCGGTCCTTCGTCTGGACGGAGCGGGGGGATTTGATCTTGCGGCATCGGGAATGTATGTTTCGGGCTCTTATTCCGCTTTCGAGGAGGAAATTGTGCTTTCAAGCGGCGGCGAGGAGACGAGGATTTATCCCAGCGCTGAGGGATATGTGCTTTTGGGTATGGCCGGAATTTTTCTCCCAACCGAGGAAACGGGAAGTTTTTCCGCTTTGGGGGTGATTGCCAAAAGCGACAGGGAGTATGTGGAGGAAAGCGGCGGAGTCTACCGCCTCAGCGATTACACACTCCAGCTGGCGCTGCATTATCCCTCTGCCATGGCCGCTCCTGAAAATCTTGTTGCCGACGCGGTGGTGATATGGGACAAAGCATCGGGCTATGTAACGGGAAGAAATGTAACGGCGCTTTTCGGCGGCGAGGGAAAGAGCTTTATGTCCGAGTATATGGAAAACTATGTCCTTCCCGACTTTCGCCTTCTTTACGGCAAGAATGGAACTTTCGACAGCCTTACCCCCTTGGACGAGGGGATAGCGGGACGCCTTGCCTCATCGGAGGCGGTGATAAAAGCCGATGATGAGAGAATATATGTTAAATGTATAATGTATACCTCAACTTATTCCGACGGAACAGTGAACTATATATGCAAGTGTTTTTATGTGGCGGAGGGTGACCAAAGCGCATTGAGCAGTCTGACAAATTCCGTTATAAATATGACGGCGGTGAGGAGAAAGTAGTTTTCAAACGGGATGGTGCTGTGTTAAAATATAAAAAAACACAAAGGAGCGCTGAGCGTGAAAAACTACGATATTCTCCTTTTCGACCTTGATGGAACTCTCACAGATCCCGGATTGGGAATCACCAACTCTATAATGTACGCCCTCGAAAAAATGGGCAGACCCATTCCCGAAAGGCAGGAGCTTTATCGCTTCATCGGACCTCCCCTTACGTGGACTTTTGGCAACTTCTTCGGCTTCAGCGAGGAGGACACTTTCAAGGCCATAAAATTTTATCGTGAGCATTTCTCCGTTACGGGGCTTTATGAAAACGAGGTTTATCCCGGCGTTCCGGAAATGCTGAAAAAGCTTCGCGATGGGGGCAAAACCTTGGCGGTTGCAACAAGCAAGCCCGAAAAGTTCGCCGTTGAGATATTGCGCCATTTTGGCATGGCAGAATACTTCCATCATATTTGCGGCGCTGCCTTTGACGAAAGCCGAGGCACAAAGCACGAGGTCATCGAGTATGCGCTGGAGCGCTTGGGTAATCCGGAGCGTGGGGATGTGCTTATGATTGGCGACCGCGAGCACGATATAATCGGTGCGAAGGCCTCCGGTCTGGGCAGCCTTGGCGTGCTTTATGGCTACGGTGACCGCGCCGAGCATGAAAACGCCGGAGCGGATGATATTGTGGAAAGTGTTGAGGCGCTGGAAAAGGCTCTCCTTGGCTGATTCTTGACAGGCTTATATTAAATCCGTATAATAACAGACACGGAGATTGCTTTTCTCCGTGTCTGAATAGTTTTTATGCCGGTGTGGCGGAACAGGCAGACGCAAGGGACTTAAAATCCCTCGGTGGCAACACTGTACCGGTTCGATCCCGGTCACCGGCACCACGTCGGAGCAAGCTTTGTATCGCTTGCTCCGACTTTTTTTCAAAAGTCAGAGCGCACTCACTCCGCTGCTCCTCCTTTTCAGCCGCGACCCGCTTGCGCTGGGCTCGCGTCTGATGATAAGAACGGTTTGGGTAACTGCACGAAAAAAGCTCTGTCAGGTATTCCTGACGGGGCTTTTTGCATATCTGCCCCGGAGTGCTGATGCTTCGTCAATGGGTGTTGGGTGCAGCGCCCTTGAAATAGATACCCATATATGATATAATCCACGCAATATCAGGCGATTGACCGGAGGTACTGAAATGCACCTGCACGAATCGGGAGAAATGTATATCGAAACCATATATGTCCTCACCAGAAAAAGTCCAAACGTAAGGGCTATTGATGTTGGTGAGCATATGGGCTTTTCCAAACCCAGCGTAAGCCGCGCCCTTGGTATACTCAGACAGGGAGGCTATGTGACTGTCAGCAGCGAGGGCTTCCTTTCCCTCACTGAGGCTGGCATCGATATTGCCGAAAAGATTTATGCCCGCCACGAGCTCCTCAAAAACTTCCTCGTTTCCATCGGTGTTGACGAGGAGACTGCAGCGGAGGATGCCTGCAAGATGGAGCATGCGATTTCCGATGCCTCTTTCGAGGCTATGAAACGACATCTGAATAAATAAAAATATCAGGAGAAATTTTATGGAACTTACCGCTATAGCCGCATGGCTCAACACAGCCTGCGCAGGGCTTGACGCCGCTGTCACCGGCGCCGTGGCCGGTCTTTATGACGCTGCAGGAGGCTTCTTCACCCCGTTCTCCCAGTTTATGGATCTTATGGGAAAAGGCGGCGCTATTTTGATTGCTATCAGCCTTGCCCTTATGCTCTTCCCCCGCACCCGCCGTGTTGGCACCGTTATGCTGCTGGCTCTCGGTATAGGCGCACTGCTCACCAATGTTGTTTTCAAGCCTTTGGTTTACCGTCCCCGTCCTTACACTCATGAGGGCAGCGTTTATCATCAGCTTTGGTCATTGGTTGGTCAGCACACGGAAAGCGACTTCTCTTTCCCCTCCGGCCACACCACCGCTGCCACAGCAGCCGCTCTCGGACTTTTCTTCGCCACCAATAAGCGTAAAAGCTGGCCTGCCATCCTCTTTGCTCTGGCTATGGGTCTCAGCCGCCTCTATCTTGGCGTTCACTATTTCACCGATGTTCTCGGCGGCTTTGTCGCAGGTACCATCGGCGCCGTCGCCTCTTTCTATCTGGCAAAGATTATCCCCAATGTATATTACGAATACCACTGGAAGTTCCTGCCCCAGAAGCAGGACGAAGGAGATAACACATGATAGACAGCTTGTCCAAGAAAGCCTTTGCGGACTTAAACTGCGTTTATCAGCCTGTTGCGCTTAAATTTTGCTTTGCCCGCCCCGAGGGAATGAAGCAGGCGGAAGAGGTTCTCTCTTTCTGCCAGTTTTTGAAGCTCTGTCAGGATAAGGGCGAAAGCTTTTATATCGATGTTGATAACGATAACTGCCACGGCAGACTGGCTCTTGGCATGCTTCCCAAGCAGCCCTTTGCCGCAAGCGGTCAGGCAGGTATGGACTTCGGCATTTACCGCACTCAGGCACCCAATGCCCGCATACATAACGAAATGCCCACCCTTGTTCAGGGCAGCGTTAATTTTGTGATTTTCTGCCCTCTGGCAAAGTGCGAGTTTGACCCCGACCTTATAATAGTCGTTGCGGATACGGAGCAGGCGGACATAGTTATGCGCGCCACCAGCTATATCTCTGGCGACTTCTGGGAGAGCAAGACCAGCGCTGTCCTCAGCTGCAGCTGGACCTATGTTTACCCCTATCTCAGCGGCAAGGTGAACCACACCGTTACCGGACTTCACCACGGCATGGCACGACGCAAGGTTTATCCCAAGGGTCTTCACATCATCTCCATACCCTATCAGAAGATAGACGAGGTGTGCATTGCGCTGAAAGAGATGCCATGGAAGCTTCCTGCCCTGCAGGACGACGAGGAAAACAAGGCTCTTATGGCGCAGCGTATGGCTCGCTGGGTTGAGATGGAAAATGCCAACGGAGGCAAAATTCCCCCAATAAATGTATAATAAAAATCCCGAAGTTTCTGAAAACTTCGGGATTTTTGTTTATTCGATTGGTGCAGGGAGATAACCGTAGGGAGCAATGCGGCGGTCATCATAGCCCATCTGCTCTCTCAGGAGTGCGTAGCGCTCGGAATATTTATGTCCTACCGTTCTCCAACCTGTTTCTGTGGGCAAAGCGCCGTAGTTATAATTGAATACGGTATCGGGATGAAGGCGTCTGAACTCCTCCACCTGTTCAATGGGGATGCTGCGAAGCATATTGCAGTTGACCATTTTTAGCTTATCAAGCCCCATAATTGGAGAAATATCGGTTATGGGCATATTGCTGATATTCAGATACTGGAGATTTTCAAGAGAGGCAAGGGGACTGAGGTCTTTTATGTTATTTGTAAAGATCTCGAGAAATTCCAGATTTTTGCATTCAGCAAGAGGGCTTATATCCTTAACATTGGTCAAAGCAACAATGCAAACTTCCAGATTGGGCATATATCTTGCCCACTCAACATCAAAAAACTGGTAAAGATGGCCGCAGTCAATATACTTCACGTCGGTGCAATATTTCAGCTTCCATATCTCCTCCTTGAGGAAATTGAAGTTTGCTCTGATGCGTATCGTATCGGTGTAAAACTGGGCTTTTCCAACTGTGAGCAGCCATACCACCTTTACCTCGGGAAAGTCCTCCCTGAGCTGAGCAACCGCATCATCGCTTGTTCCGCAGTTATCAAAGCGCAGATATTTAAGAGCGTGCATTATTGGGATAACCCTGCGAAATTCGTCCAGCCCTTCATCGCCTATCTCAGTCTTGTAATATTCAAGGCGCTCTGTGGCAGATGTGCTCAGTTCAAGGCCGTAAAGCTCAAACACATAATTGAGCTTCATGTCGGGGCAAGCTTCGTGAATTGCAATAACCTCGTCAAGGCTGAAGTGGCTGTTGCCCTCGGAGTCCATAAGCTCTATTTCATTCAGCGCGGGCAGTATATCAAAAAGTTCCACGGCTTTCAAAATCTCTTCATAACTGAAAGCGGAAAAATCCAGCTTCTCTGCGTCGAGGGGGATTTCTGAGCCCTTAATTACCACGCTGTATTCTATATTTGCCTCAGGGAAGGCGGTGGCAAGGGCGTCATAATCGCTCTTTGCCATGTTGGGGTAATCAACCTTTATCTCGTTTATAAGAGCGAGGTTGGAAGCGGCAGCAACAAGAGCGCCCAACTGTTCGCTGTCAGCAAGGACAACGGACTCTGTCTCGTTTTCAAGGGCAAGGCCTTCGCAGACAGGCACTGTCCAAAGTATGCGGCAATCAGGGAATTGCTCGCGGAGAAGTGCCACATCTTCTGCAGTTGCCCCACTATCGCGAAGGTCGATAAGTTCCGGAGCCGTAAACTTTGTAATATCAGAAACATTCGCCTGTTCCGACTCTCCAAGATCTATATGCGCTTCGCTTCTGGAAACAATGCTGCCGTTAAACACGGTATAATAGTGATTGAAAATCAAGAGCGCAGCAAGCAAAACTATGATTAAAGCTGCAAGAATGACCCACAAAGTCACCTTGCGTTTTGTTTCGGTCTTTTCCATTTCCACTCCTCCGAGTAAGACGAATCTCTTTGCATTTATTGTATATAAAATTTCCTTTTATTTCAAGTGGCATAAAAAAGTCCACAGGCAAGCCTGCGGACTTTTTATGCTTTTTTATTCAATGGGCTCGGTGAGATATCCGGGGGGCTCTGCGGATCCATCATAGCCTATCTGTCTGCGAAGCAGCTGATAGCGCTCGGTGGGATTGCCGTCGTCGTCAAAGTTCCAGCCGGTACCCTTGGGATTTATAAACCAAACATAGTTAAATACGGTGTCGGGGTGGAGAGCTTTGAATTCGTCTATCTGCTCCTGAGAAAGGCTTGTGCACATGTTGCAGTTAACAAGTTTCAGCTTGTTAAGTCCGAAGATGGGGCTGATATCGGTTATAGGCATATTGCCGATGTTCAGATATTCAAGATTTTCAAGCTCGGCAAGGGGGCTCAGGTCAGATACATCGTTGGTGAATATCTCAAGGAACTCCAGCTTCTTGCACTCGGCAAGGGGAGAAATATCTGTGATGGAGGTCATTGCAACTATGCAAACCTCAAGGTCGGGCATGTATCTTGCCCACTCAACATTGGTCACCGCCACTGCATGACCGAAGTCGATGTATCTAACATCGGTGCAGTATTTCAGCTTCCAGAGATCGCTGGTGAAGAAGCCGTCGTTGACCCAAAGGCGAAGAGTGTCGGTATAGATGCTGACAACGCCGATTTTAACCAGCCAAACAATCTTCACTTCGGGGAACTCGTCTCTCAGCTGAGCCACAGCTTCATCGCTTGTTCCGCAGTTATCAAAACGGAGATACTCAAGACCGTGCATAAGAGGGAGAACCTTGCGGAAGGTATCAAGACCTGCATCGCCAATCTCGGTATCGTAGTACTCAAGGCGGTCAGTGGTGGAGGTGTTAACCTGCATGCCGAAAAGCTCGAAGTTATAGTTAATCTTCAGCTGGGGGCAGGCCTCCTGAATGCCGATAACATCTTCAAGGCTGAAGGGGCTGTTGCCGTCAGCGGTCATAAGCTCAAGCTCGGTGACATTGGGGAGCATCTCCAGAAGCTTTGCACTTTCGATGGCTTCCTCATAGCTGCACTGGGAGAAATCCAGCTTTGCGGTGTCGGGAGAGATTTCCTCGCCGCCGATAACTATGCTGTATTCTATGTTTGCCTCAGGGAAGGCAGCGACAAGGGCGTCATAATCGCTCTTGCTTATGTTGGGATAATCAACCTTTATCTCGTTTATAAGAGCGAGGTTGGAAGCTGCGCCAACAAGAGCGCCCAGCTGTTCGCTGTCGGCAAGGGCAACTGCTGTTGCCTCGTTTCCGAGGGTAAGTCCCTCGCAGACCTTAACAGTCCAGAGAATATGGCAGGCGGGATAATCGCTCTGCAAAGCGGCTATATCCTCGGCACTCATATCAGCCTCGCAGAGGTCAAGCTCCTTGAGGGCGGGGAAATAGCGGAGAGCTTTCTTATCCTCGGCGCTGAGGGCGCTGAGCACAAAGCTTTCGGTTTCGGGGGCGTAGCGTCCGCCTGCAAAGGGGACTTCCCACAAAATCTCGCAAGCGGGGAAAGCGGCCTTGATGGCCTCGTAGTCCTCAATACCAAGAGCACTTTCTCTGATATCGATGGTCTCGGGGTTTTCAAACTCCGCAAGAGCTTCCATATCCAGACTTTCGGAGCCGCGAAGGTCGATATATGTCTCGTCTTTTGAAACGGGGGCGCCGTTGATCACGGTGTAGTTGCGCTGAACAACAATGAATGCCGCCACGAAAAGCAAGACGATGAGAACGACAATAAGGAGTGCTATAAGACCCTTATTCTTCTTTTTCGTTTTTGCCATGAAATTTCCTCCATGTTGATTGATGGCACTTATTATATATAAAAACTGCCCTTTTTTCAAGGGTATAAAAAAGGCGCAGCCGCAGCTGCGCCTTTTGATTTTCAAAACTTATCAGTCTTTCTTCTCTGCTGCCTTCTGGGGAACGCGGACTGTTTCCACGATGCCTTCCGCAAGACCGGCGATGGACTGAATCTCGCTGGGGATAATAATCTTGGTTGCGCGGCCGTTGGCGGCTGCTGCAAAAGCCTCAAGGGCTCTTATCTTCAAAAATGCCTCGCCGGGATCGGCTGCGTTGATGCGGCGGATACCTTCTGCGGTTGCTTCCTGAACCTTGAGGATGGCTTCTGCCTCTGCCTCTGCGGCAAGGATTCTTGCCTCGCGGGCGCCTTCTGCCTCAAGAACCTGAGCCTGCTTTGCTGCGTCTGCGCGGAGAATTGCGGACTCTCTTTCGCCTTCGGCGGTGAGGATGGCGCTCTTCTTTTCGCCTTCTGCGCGGAGGATGGCTTCGCGGCGTTCGCGCTCTGCCTTCATCTGCTTCTCCATGGCGTTCTGAATCTCCTTGGGAGGCAGAATGTTCTTCAGCTCAACGCGGTTGACCTTGATGCCCCAGGGGTCGGTGGCCTCGTCAAGGATGGAGCGCATTTTGCTGTTTATAATGTCGCGGCTGGTGAGGCACTGGTCAAGCTCCAGATCGCCGATGATGTTACGGAGAGTGGTTGCTGCCAGATTTTCAATAGCAATGATGGGGTGCTCGATGCCGTAGGTATAGAGCTTGGGGTCGGTTATCTGGAAATAGATAACGGTGTCTATCTGCATGGTGACGTTATCCTTGGTGATAACGGGCTGGGGAGGGAAGTCGGCAACCTGCTCCTTGAGAGAAACAACCTTTGCAACTCTCTCAAAGAAAGGAATCTTGAAATGGATACCCACGGTCCAGGTTGCGGAATAAGCGCCCAGACGCTCGATAACATAAGCTCTTGCCTGCTGAACCACCCGAATGTTTCTGATAAGAATAACCAGGATGAAAACAACAACTATGATAGGAATGATTACGCCCATGATATTTCCTCCTTCTGCAAATTAATATTACTTACTTTATGTTTTTTTATTCTTTATAGCCTGACTGACATAGTCCGAACCCGTTTTTGAGGGCATATCCGTTGCCATTGCTGCGTTGTCGGCTTTTGAAGGGCGCAAAGCCCATCTGCAAGCCGCCGCCTTGCACTGTCTTAGTATATGGCCTCAAAAATCTTCGACTCCCCGAGAGCGGATTTTTGTCGGTAGGCAAAATTGAATGATGCGGGTGGGCTGTCGCCCACCAAAGAATGAAATGAAGTCTGGCGCTAAAATCCGCCTCGCGGAGCGTGTTCGGATTATATCGGTCAGGCTAAAGGCTTGACGATAAGCTTTACGCCCTCGATTGCCAGCACGGTGACAATTTTGCCGGAAGCTATTTTTTCGCCGTCGGCGCTTCTTGCGCTCCACTCCTTGCCGTCAACCACAACGCTGCCCTTTGCCGCAAGATTATCGATTTCCTCGCGGACAGAGGCTTTCATTCCGATGACGCGGTCAGCGTTTGTGGGCTGTCTTTTGCTGTGGACATACTTTTTAACGATGGGTCTTGTGAATATAAGGGTGACTATGCTTATAACAAAAAACCACGCAATCTGCAGCCATTCGGGAGCGCCAAGCAGAGCTGCAATAAGCGCGCAGATGCTTCCCAAAGCGAACCAAATGGATGCAATACCAACAGTGAGAGCCTCTATCACGAGGAACACTACTATCGCTACTGCCCAGATAGTTATCATCATAAGAGACCTACCTCCTTTTATTGATTTTCGAATATAGCTTACACCTTACATAAGGTGGAAAGTCAAGGGAATTTTCCTGTTAACTTGCTATATCGCACAACTTTGAACGCTCTTTCATTATACACTATTCCAAATTATTTGTAAATTACAAAATGGGTCTTTACTTTTACACTTTAATGCTATAAAATGACAGTGTGATAAACGGCAGTTTTATCCGCCAAAGGAGAATACCAAATGAACAAACGTAACAGAAAGCCCCGCAACGAAGACATGTATAAGGCAATTCTTGCGCTGGAAAATGTGGAGGAGTGCAAAAAGTTTTTTGACGACCTTTGCACTGTTTCCGAGCTTCAGGCTATGGAGCAGCGTTTCCAGGTGGCTCTGCTGCTTGAGCAGGGTCTCATATATAATGACATTCTTGAGAGAACCGGAGCTTCCAGCGCAACCATCAGCCGCGTAAACCGTTCCCTTCAGTACGGAAACGACGGTTATACCGTGGTCTTTGAGCGTCTGGGACTCATTCCCGGAAAGGACGAGGAGTAATGGAGTCCTACGGTTCCCTCGCCTCCAGTTATGACGCGCTCACCGGTGATGTCCCTTACGGGGAGTTTGCCGACTATTATGAAAAGCTTCTGATTCGGGAGGGTAAGCAAAGCCTTACCCTCCTGGATTTGTGCTGCGGTACAGGCACCCTCACTTATCTTATGGCCGAAAGAGGTTACGAGATGATAGGCGTTGACCTTTCTGAGGAAATGCTCAGCGTTGCCGCTGCCAAGCTGCCTGATTTCAAGGGCGGCATCAAGCCCATATTCCTCTGTCAGGAGGCCTCCGAGCTTGATCTTTTCGGCACGGTTGACGGAGCTTACTGCTCCCTTGACGGAATGAATTATCTCACCCCCGAGGAACTTCCCGAGCTTTTCCACCGCCTCCATCTTTTCGTTGAACCCGGCGGAAAGATCGCGTTTGACTTCCATTCTCCAGAAAGGCTGAGAAGCCTCAACGGCGGAACCTTTGTTGATGAGGACGAGGATATGCTTTGCCTCTGGCGCGCGGAATTCGACGAGGAGGAGCAGGCGCTTTTCTACGGAATGGATATTTTCCGCCGCAAGGGAAAGCTTTGGGAGAGAGAAAGCGAGGAGCATGTGGAGTATGTCCATGAGCCCGAAGAGCTTATTTCTCTTCTTGAAGAAAGCGGCTTTGTCGATGTGCGCCTCATCACCGACGGTCCTCAGTGCGAGATGGGCAGACTTTATATAGCGGCAAACAACACCGCTCACTGAAAGGAATTTGAAAAATGGGAAAAATAATACGCGCCGTTGCAGGCGATGATTTTATTAAAATTGCAGTTATCGAAGCCTGCGACATAGTGGAAAGAGCAAGACAGATACATGGCCTCAGCCCCACTGCTTCCGCAGCCCTCGGCCGCACTCTTTGCGCCGCAAGCCTTATGGGAAATATGATGAAGGAAGATGACGCAGCGGTTACCGTGCGCATAAACGGCGGCGGACCTATCGGCAGCATTCTTGCAGTTGCCGACTGCGAAGGCAATGTCCGCGGTTATGTGGATGAGCCCGGCGTGGATCTTCCCCTCCGCAGCGACGGAAAACTGAATGTGGGTGGCGCTGTCGGCTGCGACGGCACTCTCACCGTCAGCAAGGATATAGGCCTCAGAGAGCCTTATGTTGGCAGCGTAAACCTCATCTCCGGCGAAATTGCCGAGGACTTTTCCGCTTATTATGTGGAAAGCGAGCAGATTCCCGCAGCCTGCGGTCTTGGCGTTTTGGTGGACACCGACTGTTCCATCCGCGCCGCCGGCGGCTTCATCGTTCAGCTTATGCCCGGCGCTCCCGACGGACTTATAGAAAAGCTTGAAGACAATATCTTCTTCATGGACCAGCTCACCACCATTCTGGACGAGGACGGCATTGAGGAGATAATGGCGCAGGTGCTTAAGGGACTTGAGCCCCGCATTCTGGAGGAGAGCCAGGTTGAATATCGCTGCTATTGCTCCAGAGAGCGCGTTTCCGAAGCTCTCAGAAGCGTTGGCGGCGCAGCCCTTGAGGAAATCGCTCAGCAGGGCAGCGACACGGAAGTGGGATGCCAGTTCTGCGACAGAACATATGTTTTCACTCCCGAGGATATCAGAAGCCTTATTTAAGACACATAAGAAAAATATATAGAAAGCAGGGTGAGTTATGAGCAAAAAGAGTGGACTTAACATTTCTTTGTTGCTCCTTGTCATCCTGCTTTCTGCTAATATGAGAGCCTGCTATACGGGCGTTGGCACGGTTGTGGACATGATACAGGCAGAGCTTGGTCTCAATAGTGCCGCGGCAGGAATGATAACCACCATTCCTCTTATCGTGTTTGCGGTGGTCTGCCCTCTCGCTTCTGCGCTGAGCCAGCGTTTTTCCCTTGGAAAAATGCTTGAAGCCGCCCTCGTTTTCATTTTCATCGGCGTTGGCCTGCGTGCCATGTTCGGCGCTTTTGGCCTTTTCGTGGGAACTGGCATTATGGCCGTGGGTGTTGGAATAATGAACAGCCTTATGATAGCCCTCATCAAGCTTCGCTTTCCAAATCACGTGGGGCTTATGAGTTCTCTTTATACCACCACCATGAGCGTTACCACCGCTATGAGCATGGGCATAAATGTTCCTCTCACCCGTTTTATAGGCTGGCGCGGTGTTTTGGCAATGTGGGCAATTGCCGCTCTTGCTGCCATAATACTTTGGGCACCCCAGTCCCGTCTGGAGATCAACCGCGGCGGAGCCAGTGCAAAGGAAAAGGGACTTATGCTGAAAATGGTGAGATCCGGAAAAGCATGGATGCTTCTGGGCTATATGGGCACTCAGGCCATGCTCTTTTACTGCATTTCCGCATGGCTGCCCTCCATTTTGCAGTGGAGGGGAATGAGCGCGGAAGAGGCCGCTCTGGTCAGCACCGCCACCCAGATAATCAGCTTGAGCACCACCTTGCTTGTGCCGATTTTTATGGAAAAGATGTCTTGGCGCAAACTTGTGATGGTATGCAATCTTTGCTATATTTCCGGCGCTCTTGTGTTCTTCTTCTCGGGCAGCGCAGGGGTAATATTCTGGATAGGTATCGTGCTTCTGGCTCTTGGCGTTGGCACGGGCTTCAGCGCATGCATCTTCCTTTTCTCCGCCCGCAGTGCATCCTCTGCCGAGACATCCGCAATTTCCGGCTTTGCCCAAAGCGGAGGCTATGTCTTTGCCGCCGTTGGCCCTGTGCTTATGGGCAGAATATTCGATATAAGCGGAAGCTGGGTGGGCGCTATGATCTTTTGGTTTGCCGTACTCCTGGCTATGACAGTTTTCTCCGTTTTTTCAACAGAAAAAGCGCCTATTTTGAAAAATAAATAATTTGAGAAAAAATAAAAATTCACTATTGACAAAGCGCTCTGCCTTTAGTATAATGACAAAGCGCTGTCTAAGAGGGCGCAATTTGGGGGCATAGCTCAGCTGGTTAGAGCACCTGCCTTACAAGCAGGGGGTCATTGGTTCGAGTCCAATTGTCCCCACCATAAATTTGCCTCGGTAGCTCAGTTGGTAGAGCAGCGGACTGAAAATCCACGTGTCGCTGGTTCGATTCCGGCCGGAGGCACCAGCAGTGTGCGGATGTAGCTCATCTGGTAGAGCGCCACCTTGCCAAGGTGGAGGTAGCGAGTTCGAGCCTCGTCATCCGCTCCATTTTTTTTGCTAAATTTAATATGGCGCCATAGCCAAGTGGTAAGGCACGAGTCTGCAAAACTCTGATCCCCCAGTTCAAATCTGGGTGGCGCCTC
>JAZQVC010000021.1:0-7814 GCA_045631645.1 Oscillospiraceae bacterium | reverse complement strand
GTTCAGTACTGGACCATCAACGAAGCCGATGAGATGGCCTATCTCCAGAGCATCGGCGCAGACGCAATTATGACCGACGTGCCCAATGTGGGCGCTCAGGTTCTCAATCAACCTATAAATTGACTATGCTGAAAAAAATCTATCTTGAAATCACAAATATCTGCAACCTGAAATGCTCTTTTTGTCCCGGCACCTGCCGCGAGGGACGCTTTATGAGCGCCGAGGAATTTGAGAACATAAGTTCCGCTCTTGTGGGTCACACCAAGTTTCTCTATTTCCACCTTATGGGAGAGCCTTTGCTCCATCCCGATTTGGGGAAATTTCTCTCCATTGCCCACGGCAAAGGCTTTCGGGTTATCCTCACCACCAACGGCACGCTGCTTCGGGAGCGAGGCGATGAGCTTCTCTCCTCCCCCGCTTTGCACAGAGTGAATATCTCCCTCCAGTCCTTTGAGGGCAGCGGCAGCAGCGACAGCAGTATCGGCTCTTATATGGCGTCCGTTTCGGATTTTGCCGCCTGCGCAGCCGAAAAAGGAGTTATCTGCTCTCTTCGCCTTTGGAATGAAGGGGGAGAAAACAGCCGCAACAATCAGATTCTGTCCCTTCTCGAAGAGCGTTTCCCTGCCCCTTGGGAGGACTGCACAAAAAATCTCCGCCTTGCGCCAAGGGTATTCCTCGAACACGGAGATAAGTTCGATTGGCCCGATCTTGCCGCCCCCGAAGCTGAGGTTAGTTTCTGCTACGGACTGCGGGATCACATAGGCATTTTGTGCGACGGTACCGTTGTGCCCTGCTGTCTGGACAGCGATGGCAGCATAGCCCTCGGAAACATCCATAGTCAAAGCCTTGAAGAAATACTCTCCTCTCCCCGTGCAAAAGCCATATATGATGGATTCAGCTGCCGTAAGGCTGCAGAAGAACTTTGCCGACGCTGCGGCTATGCTTCCAGATTCAAATAAAAAGATGACTGCCAGCGGCAGTCATCTTTTTCTATCCAGCCTTGCATTTTGACTTATATAGTAGTAAAATGTAATCACAGTTTTGGAAAAAGGCAAAGGAAACAGGTGCAAATCCTGTGCGAGACCGTCGCCGTAAAAGGAGAGTCAACTGCCCCGGAGCATGCCGCAAATGCTCTGGAAAAACCATTGGCCATTAAATTGGCTGAGAAGGCGGGCAGGTAAGACGTATGATCCCCAAGCCGGAAGACTTACCGATTTCTGCAGCAAAAAAGGCAGCGATTCCCTGCCGAAATGTGGAAACCAAGGCTGAACAATACTAAAAGGAGAAAAGAATATGAAAAATGCGAAAAGAAATCATTCGCGTTTCGTATCTCTCATCCTGATAGTACTTATTGCGGCTATGGTACTTTCATTTGCTGCATGCGGCAGCAAAGATGAGGGCAACGCAAACGTTGAACCCAAAACCTTCAGCTTCCAGATTGTCTATCCCGACGGAAGCGCCAAAGACTTCACTATCAACGCTCAGGCCAAAACCGTGGGCGAGGCGCTGATCGCCGAAGGACTTATCGCCGGTGAGGACGGACCTTACGGACTTTATGTAAAAACCGTTGACGGTCTCACCCTCGACTATGACAAGGACGGCATGTACTGGGCCTTCTATGTAAACGGCGAATACGGAATGAGCGGCTGCGAACTGACCGATATTGAAGACGGCGCAGAATACGCATTCAAGGCTGAGAAATAATGGACAAAAAGAAATCTCCCCTCAGCCCCAAAGAGATAGTGGTTTTCGCTATGCTTGGCAGCATACTCTTCCTCTCCAAGCTTTTGATGGAATGGGCGCCGAACATCCACATTGTGGGTATGCTTATTATGGTATACACCCTTGTATATCGCAAAAAAGCCCTCATCCCCCTCTATCTCTATGTTTTTCTGATGGGTCTTTTTTACGGCTTTGCAACATGGTGGGTTCCCTATCTTTACATCTGGACTGTGCTTTGGGCGGTCACTATGCTTCTGCCGAAAAACATGCCTAAAAAGATTGCCATCCCCGTATACATGGCTGTCTGCGGTCTCCACGGACTTTGCTATGGCATTTTGTATGCCCCCGCTCAGGCTCTTCTTTTTGGCCTGAACTTCAAGGGCATGCTCACATGGATAGCTGCAGGCTTCGTTTTTGATGCCCTTCACGGTCTCGGAAATCTGGCCGCCGGCATACTTATAATCCCACTTTCAAACCTCCTTACGAAACTTGAAAAGGGACTCAAAAAAGCATAAATATTTTATCCCGCAAAACGACCGGTTTTGCGGGATTTTTTATTGACAGAAGCAAATATACCATGATAATATATCCACCGTTGGAAATGAGGGAGTAGCATCGTACACTGAAAATGTGGACGCAGCAAGTCAACAATCCCGACCGAAAGGTCTGGCTTGCTTAGCCTGACCGATATAATACGAACACGCTCCTCGCGGTTGATTTTCGCGCCAGATCGCATCTCATTCTTTGGTGGGCAGGTCGCCCACCCGCATCATTCGATTTTACCTGACGCAAAAATCCCCACCCGAGGAGTCTAAGATTTTTGAGATCATACACTAAGGCAGTGCAAGGCGATGGCTTGCAGACAGGCTTTCGCCTTGCAAAAGCCGTCAACGCGGCAATGCCGACGGAGATGCTCTCAAAAACGGGTTCGTATCATATCTGTCAGGCTCAATTTGCGAGACTCATGTAATTATCGCCCCGCGATGGCTGCATGTTCTCCCTGAAAATGATTTTCATGCCCGAACAGCAGCGTTGTTCGGGCTTTTGTATTTAGAAAGGAGTTTACGCAAATGCTCGTTCCCATTCTTCTCTTTATTGTCGGTCTCGTCCTTCTCATAAAAGGCGGCGACTGGTTCGTTGACGGTGCCACCGGCATCGCCCACCGCTTCCATCTCCCCGAGCTCCTCATTGGCGCCACCGTTGTTTCCATCGGCACCACCCTTCCCGAGGTCATGGTTTCCGCCACCGCAGCTGTGCAGGGTCACGGCGAAATTGCTTACGGCAACGCTATCGGCTCCATCATCTGCAACACCGCTCTTATCTGCGCCATCACCCTTACCGTGCGCCCCGCAGTTATCAACCGCAAGAGCCTCCGAGTCCCCGTTATCGCTTTCTTCGTTGCCGCAATCTTCTATATTGCAGTTGCATTCACCGGCTTTTTCAGCCGTCTCTCCGGCATCATCCTGCTTGTGATGTTCCTCGTTTATATGTTCTTCACTGTCCGTCAGGCCTTCGCTAACCCCGAATCTTCCGATGAGGATGGCGAGGAAGATGGCAAGAAAAACTCTCTTGTTAAAGAAATCATCCTTCTTGTCATCGGCGCCGCCTTCATCGCTGTTGGCGCAAGACTTCTTGTCAATAACGGAACCCTCATCGCAGAAGCTCTCGGCGTTCCCGAAAGCGTTATCGCCCTCACCTTTGTTGCTCTTGGCACTTCTCTCCCCGAGCTTGTAACCGCAATCACCTCTCTCGCAAAGGGTCACGGCGCTCTTTCTCTTGGCAATATCATCGGCGCAAACATCTTCAATCTTGTGCTGGTCAGCGGCGCTTCCATCACTCTCAACCCCTTCGCCGTTCCCTCCGAGAAGCTTATTGGCGGCATGAACGCTTCCTTTGTTGTTGACGTTCCCGTTATGCTTGCTGTTATGGGTCTTCTCACCATCCCTGCTCTCATCCGCGGCAAGCTCAGCCGTGCCCAGGGCATCATCCTTCTGCTCATCTACGCCGCCTACTGCGTCTTCCAGTTCGCAGGCTAAGAAATATAATAAAAAAAGCTCCCCGATCGGGGAGCTTTTTTTATTACTATAAATTACTCAGCGTGGTCAACAGAGTACATGTGCTCTACGAGGCAGAGCATCTTGTCTGCATAACCGTACTCGTTGTCGTACCAGGAAACGACCTTGACGAACTTATCGGTGAGAGCAATACCTGCATCTGCATCGAAGATGGAGGTGCGGGGATCGCTGAGGAAGTCGGAGGAGACAACAGCCTCTTCGGTGTAACCGAGAACGCCCTTGAGCTCGTTTTCGGAAGCTTCCTTCATTGCTGCGCAGATCTCTTCATACTTTGCGGGCTTTGCAAGGTTGACGGTGAGGTCAACAACAGAGACGTCCAGAGTGGGAACGCGCATAGCCATACCGGTGAGCTTGCCGTTGAGCTCGGGGATGACCTTGCCGACAGCCTTTGCAGCGCCGGTGGAAGAGGGGATGATGTTGCCTGCTGCTGCACGGCCGCCGCGCCAGTCCTTAACGGAAACGCCGTCCAGGATCTTCTGGCTGGGAGTGGTGGAGTGAACAGTGGTCATGAGGCCTTCAACAATGCCGAACTTCTCGTTGAGAACCTTGGCAATGGGAGCAAGGCAGTTGGTGGTGCAGGATGCGTTGGAAACGAAGGTCATATCCTTGGTGTACTTATCGAGGTTAACACCGCAGACGAACATGGGAGAAGTGTCCTTGGAGGGAGCGCCCATGATGACTTTCTTAGCACCAGCATCGATGTGGGGCTGGCACTTTTCAGCGGTCAGGTTGAGACCGGTGCACTCGAGAATATACTCAGCGCCGACTTCGCCCCAGGGCAGGTCAGCAGCGTTGCGCTCGCTGAAGCAGGGGTAGGTCTTGCCGTTGACAACAAGGTTGTTGCCCTCGTAGCTGACTTCGCCATCAAACTTGCCATGCATAGTGTCATACTTGAGCAGGTATGCGAGGTAGTCTGCAGAGCAGAGGTCATTGATGCCGACGATCTCGATTTCGGGATGGTTCATGCTGTTGCGGAAGACCATGCGTCCGATGCGGCCGAAACCGTTAATACCGACTTTGATTTTGTTCATAATAATTAATTCCTCCTGAGAGTAGTAATTTGTTTGCAAACGTATCATACATTTGATACGTGCTTATTATGCCTTAAATTTCTCATTTTGTAAATATCTTTTTTGAAAAAAATAACAAAAATAGCAATAAATCTGCGTTTGTTCTTCCGTTTTTTTGTGAAAAAGCCCCTTGTTTTCAAAAGATATTATATGCAGGATTTTCTCAGCAAATTCCACTCCCTAAAAAAACAAATCCCCCGCAGTAACGGAGGATTTGTTGAAAATTCAAATTCAGTTTTTGTCCACACTTCTGCTGAAGGAGACGCCATCCTTATGGAGGTAGACATCCAGCTTCACGCGGTCGGCGCGCATAAGGCTCTGGGTGAACTCATAAACCATTCCGGACTCGGTATAGGTGCGGCGCTGAACAAAGAATCCGCAGCTGCCGGGCTTGGAGTTGAGCATCTCTGCTTCCTTGCGGCTCATAAGCACAGCTTCATAGGAGTCAACCGCATTTGCAGGAATAATACCCACTTCATAAAGAAGGCTATAGAAGCTATGGGTCTGGAGCAGTTCCTTAGTGAGCTTTGGGTATATATACTGGGGATAAAAACTGGTTTCCAGAATGAGAGGTTCTCCGTCCACGTGGCGGATACGCACAAAGCGGTAAACCTTGGAATCGGTACCACTTAGCTCAAGAACTTTCACAATGTCGGGAGTGGGGTCGATAACTTCAAACTCGATCAAGGTGGAAGAGGGAGTCATGCCCATGGAGCTTATCTCGCTGGTGAAGGAATAAACCATTTCGGTTTTGCGGCGAACCTTGGGCTCTGCCACAAAAGTGCCGCGTCCCTGCTTGCGGACAACAAGACCTTCGCTCTCAAGAGCGCCGATGGCCTGACGAACGGTGGAGCGGGAAATATCGAAGGTTTTGCAAAGCTCGGCCTCGCTGGGGAGAAGGTCACCCGTTGCAAGAGTACCGGCAGAAATATTGCGCTTTACTATGCTTACAAGCTGAGAGTAAAGAGGTATATCGCTATCTATTGAGAGTGTGCTGAGGAGTATGGGGTTCTTTTCCATTATATAATCCTTCCGGAACGCCCTGCGTTCCATTTGTTAAACGCATCCTTTGCGTTGAAAAATCTCATTTGATTAAACAATTATACAACATTTTCGGATGATTTGCAATAACTTGTCCGTACATTTGTTACATTTGCGACAATCAATTTTTATTTCCCCAACATTTTAAGCTTTTTAAGTATCTCATCCTGAGGGGGAAGGCCTTTGTTGCGGCGTCTGAGACGGCGATAAGGCTCATAAAGGCGGGAGGCTTCCTCCTTTTCCAGAACATCCACAAATGGAACAAAATGCTTTTCGGCGGCCATCAGCATCCAGTCGCCCCATTCATCCACAGCATCATGGCAGTCAACCAAGACGAAGCGCAAAACTTCCTCCAACTCCTCGCGGGGCGCGCTGCCATTAGCGAGAGCATCATAGTATTCCCCTACTGCAGCTTCGGTAGCTTTGAAAAACACCATATGCTCCTCGCGGTTTTTATACTGTCCGCCGCCTGTGAAAAGCTGGGAAAAAATTTTAATTCCGCCGAAAGAACGCATAAGCTCCGCAGACCATGAGATATATTCGGAATAAAGAGAAAATATCTTTTGTGTATAAATGTTTTCCATTCTATCCTCCACTTCAAGCTTAATTTACATTATGCACCTATTCTATACTTCTTTGTGCAATTTGGCAATCAGGGCATAAAATTTATTGTAAAAAAACATTGAAAATACAGAGAAAATTCTCTTGACAAGCGCATACGCTTTTGATATTATATTGGGGCGCTCCAAAGACAGCAGGTGGCGAAAGCGGAAATCCTGCCGAGGACAGCATCAATAGTTTGATTGCTTTCTGTCTTCATGTCTTTGCGGATATGAAGATTTTTTCTTTTTCGGGCGCAACGAAATTACCCCGGAGGTGTAAACAATGCCGAACGCAAAAGTTCTCAGCGAGAAGCAGGCAATTGTCGCAGCACTGACCGAGCGTATTCAGAACGCAAGCTCCGGCCTGTTCGTGGACTACAAGGGCATCACCGTTGCTCAGGACACCGAACTGCGTACCGAACTTCGCAAGAACGACGTTGAATACTCCGTCGTCAAGAATACCCTCACCCGCTTTGCTCTTGACAACTGCGGTCTGCAGGAAATGAATGGTATCCTCAACGGAACCACTTCTCTCGCAACCAGCACCGGCGACCCCATCGCTCCTTTCCGCATCATCAATGACTACGCTAAGAAGATGAACGACATCTTCACCATCAAGGCCGCATTCATGGATGGCAAGATCCTCTCTGAGCGCGAGATCACCGAGATCTCTGCACTGCCCAGCAAGGAAGCTCTCTACAGCCAGGTATTTGGTACTCTGCTTGCTCCCATCACCAGCCTCGCAGTGGTCCTGAACCAGATTGCAGAAAAGAACGGCTATGTTGCCGAACCCGAAACCGCAGCTGAGTAAGATAGCTGCACAAGACACAATTTTAGGAGGAAATTAAAATGGCTAGCGAAAAAATCAATGCTATGATCGAAGAAGTAAAGGCTCTCACCGTTCTCGAGCTCGCCGAGCTCGTACACGCTCTTGAAGAGGCATTCGGCGTTTCCGCCGCTGCTGCTGCTGTTGCTGCTGCTCCCGCAGCTGCTGCTGCTGTCGAAGAGAAGACCGAGTTCGACGTCGTCATGACCGACTTCGGTGCTGAGAAGATCAAGGTTATCAAGGAAGTCCGTGGCATCACCGGTCTGGGCCTTGCTGAGGCAAAGGCAAAGGTCGAGGCTATCCCCGCTGTCCTGAAGGAAGCTGTCTCCAAGGAAGAGGCAGAAGAGATCAAGGCCAAGCTGGAAGCTGTCGGCGCAAAGGTCGAGATCAAGTAAGTTATCCCTTACTTCTCATAAAAAGAAGCACTGCGAGAGCAGTGCTTCTTTTTTTATTTTAAAGCCGGGCCATACAGAAGCAG
>JAZQVC010000020.1:0-142698 GCA_045631645.1 Oscillospiraceae bacterium | reverse complement strand
AAATCTCATAATGACCAATTGAATATTTCTGTTGCCTGCAACAATCACCAGAATTACCTTCAATGGTATAGACATATCCACCTTCAACTCTTTCAACAATAGCCACATGATCGGCAACACCATCTGGACCTTTTGTGCTCGGTTTATCCCAATCGAAGAATATTATCATTCCAGGGGTGGGAACAGCGCTGTCGTCCATCCACTGACCTCGATCTTTGAACCATTGGCTACCATGGGGGCACCAGGCGAACTTCGGGATTATTCCCTCGTCGATATAGCCGCACTCATTGGCGCACCAACTCACAAAGCAAGCGCACCACTCAACGCGGGAACTGAAACCGTACCATGACCAGTAAGGCTGTCCGCCCGAATTGCCAAGCTGAGAAAGAGCCACAGCCACAATTTCAGAATCAGAGCTGCTTACGCCGTAAATTACGGAAGTCCACATCTGGCTGAACTCATCATCCAGTAGTGTATTTAGCAGTTCCTTTTGCTTCGAATTAAAGTTAAGACCGTCGGCCATTTGAGCGGCGGTCTTTCCGTTTATAGTAATGATCAGGGTGCGCTCTTCAATTTCTTCTGTATGTTCAACAAGATTTCCGTCTTCCGTTTCAACCAAAACAGTTTTGGGTACAAGTTCTGTTTCTATGCGATACGATATTCCATTCATAGTCCAGAATGTGTCCATAAGCAGTTGCTTTTTATGTTCGTCCATAGTTATAACTTCTATCTGAGAGGAACCAGCAGAAACGTTAACGGCATAAATGGCCAATACTTCTTTCCAAGGTGTACGGACTCCTTCTATCATGAATTTATCAAATTCATTGTTTGACCGAATTTCACTAATCTTATCTTCGAACTCTTCGTTGACCACTCTAACCACATCGCATATCTGCATTTCATCTTGTGCGGAATCACCTGAAAAGAGCACCCCGAGAGGAGATGCAAACAGAAGCCCTATAACACATAAAAGTACGATAATCACAACAGACATCCAACCACCTGCAACTATAGCGGCATAGAGAGATTTAATTCCGGAGACAATGGCCTTGACCATGGATTCCAAGCTTTCTTTTTTGGCTTTTCTGTTGCTGCTTTTGGATGTAAATAAGTTTCTAGAGGTATTTCCTGAATGGTGTGATTTAGCTACAGTTTTCGATGTTTTGATTTTTGTTTTTGAGGTCTTCTCGGCGGTTTTGATGCTTCTGCCGTTTTTGCTTGAAGTGCGTTTAGGATTTTCCAGAGAACTACTGGACTTGAAGCCCTGTGAGGTATCTCGCAGTTTTATATCCCTGGAAACAGCGTAATCTTTTTTGCACTGCGTTTTGGCTAAGTCCTGCCCACGCAGATAATTGAAATTTTGGTGAGTAGCGGGGTAGGAGAGGAGGGAGTGAGGAATTAACCTTTCTCCCGCTCTGACAATTTGGGTTGAATGCTGTGAAATAGTATGAGTTGCATTGTTTATATAATTTTCGGCATATTCATTTGCAGAAGATTGGTTCTCGTTGTTTATGGTTTCCTCAATACGGGTCTTGCCTCGAACATATGTCTGTCGTATGCTTTGGGATAATACTGCGGATTTATCCAGCAGCTTTATGTTTTTGACGGTCTCGCGGGTTTTTATCCTATCCATATTGATTCACTCCATAAACATAAATTGGGGGACAGACTTCAAGTCTGTCCCCTCGCAAAAGAACCTTCGCCGGGTTTCGTTGTCATAAGCTGATATAGCTTTGTATTGGTTGGAAAGCGATTAACAAAGGGAACGAGAGAACTGCCGTACTTAATAAGTCCGCAACCGGCTTCGGCGTTTGTTATATAGCTGAGTTGTTCGTTGGATATATTAAGGAGTTTAGCAAGCTTTTCACGATCGGATGCGGCCTGGTTAAGCATTACAACGAACTCAGAGTTGGAAAGCATTGTGCTGGCTTGCACGGAGTCCAGAAGATATTCTACATTCTGCGTAATTGCAGTGGGATATGCGTTTCGCTTTCTGAACTGACGCCATGCGCTGTTAAAGAAAGCAGCGGAGAATTCGTTCTCAAACATCACATGGAATTCATCTATAAAAACATGAGTGCGTTTGCCTTTTTTCCAGTTGAGGGTTACACGGTTGAGCATGGTATCTGTTATAACCAAATGCCCTATGGGACGCAGCTGCTCACCAAGCCCGTGAATATCAAAAACAACAACACGCTTGTCCAGATCTACGGTGCTTCTGTGCCCGAAAATATCAAGAGAACCCATAGTGAACAGCTCCAAAGCCAATGCAATTTCCTGCGCCTTTTCTTCAGGCTGTATGAGAAGCATATTTCGAAGAGATGTCAGAGTAGGCGCGATACCTGTCTGCTCAGCCTCGAGGTACACTGCGGCGGTACAACGGTCAATGATGGACTTCTGCTGCGGCCCTACACCGGACGGGTCTATTCTCTCCACAAGCGACATAATGAACTGGGACTTTACTACAATGGGGTTGTTCTCGCCGTAACCGTCCACCATATACATAGCATTAAGTCGGTCTTTTCCGCCTGCTGCAACACGGATAACAGATGCCATATCGCCCATGGCTTCTGCCAGCGGGGCGTATTCGCCCTCAGGATCACAGATAAGGATATCATCATCGGTGTTAAGCATAAGGAAGGTAATGAGTTCTTTTGCATTGAATGACTTGCCTGAACCGGGAATGCCCAAGAGGAAAGAGGACTGATTAAGGAGATTTGCTTTGTTGCACATAATGAGATTATGCGATATGGCGTTCTCCCCGAAGTAAATGCCGCCTTTATCCATTATTTCCTGAACTTTGAAGGGCATAAAGACCGCAAGACTCTCTGTGGTAAGCGTGCGAAAAGCATTGATTTTCCGTGCACCTATAGGGAGAACTGTATTCAGTCCATCAAGCTGCTGGTATTTCAGTACGGCCATTTGACACATATGAGTTCTTGCAATGGAAACTACTGCATCAGTGATGTTGTCAAGCTGAGATTTGCTGTCGGCGGTTACAACCATAGTCAGCACAGCTACGAGCATTCTTTGGTCTCTGGTGGTGAGGTCATCAAGAAACTCTTTGCTTTCTTTCCGCTGAAGCTCCATGTCATAGGGGACTATTGCTGAGAAATTGTTGTTGGCATTCTGACGCCTTTGCCAATTCGTAATATTGGTCTCCACGCCAAGCATTCTTTTTTCGACTTCCCGTACTGCTTCATCTGTGGGAACGGGGATGACATCAATTGAGAGCATAATGTTGCGGTTCAGATCTGTGAGTTCGGTAACCATGCTGTCTTTAATGTAACTGGCATAGTCCTTCAAGAAGAGCACACGGCAATACTGTTCTCCAAGTTTAAGATAATCACTGTGTTTTTCAATGCTATCCGGGCATATGCAATCTTTAAAATGATGGCCCTTCTTTGCCATGTCAGCGATGTCGAATGAAAATGCAGACTCATCATCGGAACGGTAAAAATTATGGAGAATACGGAGTTTGTCAGCTGCATCCAGTTCTATGCACCTTGAACCGAGGGAAGCAAAATGTGCTGATAAGTCTGCGCCCACTCGGGAGAAAAAACCTCGTGCATCGTTGATGTCTTTTTTGTACACGGTGACTGTAATGTACTTTTCTTGCAGGAGACCGTTGCCATTGGTGGCCTTATCCAAAAGCATCTGGTTATACTCCTCGCGGTACTCATCAAGACCATCGTTTTTTAAGGGCATGAGGATTGATTCTTCGAAATTCGCTTTATTTTGTTTGCGATTGTTTATAGTGAGTTTAGTTGTTGCACTGCTGTCCAGACTGTTAATAAGCTCGGAGTAGCGCAGGAACATGCTTTCCTTATCCTCGCGGGAAGCAACGGAGTAGTTAATGTCCGTAAAACGATAAGTTTTGGAGAATCTGTTTCCAACCTTGAAGATTCCGTCATCCCATATACAGTTTATCGGAATGACATCGTGAACGCTTCGCGGGATGCGATAGCGTTCTTTGTCCTGCTGCATAATGGCCTTAATGCTTTTCATCATTGCGTTTATATCCTTCCTTTTCTTTAGCTTCAATGTGCGGTTTTAGGGCTTCGTAATAGATGTTTATAGGTTCAACCTTGAAGAACTTGGGCTCAAGTAATTCTGAACGAATCCACGCCCACAAAAAACGCTCTGCCGGCATTCCGTTATATGAAATGAAACCAAGAACGGCAAAAGGCGCAGCTCCTAAAACACACATCCAGGACACGGTCTCTGTGCCGAAGTATGGTCTAAGCAAAAAGAAGAGCAGTACAGCAACTGCAATTGCCAAGAATGAAAAAATGAGCTGCCTGAGTGACAGCCCAAAGAATACTGCTTCCGTGTAGTTCCTGATTTCACGGTTTATCTTTACTTCCATATATTCCTCCCATTTATAGGCCCATCATTTCTCTGACGATGCGGTCAGACATTTTTACAGTACCAACAAGTATAAGCATATTGAAAACAAGCTCTCCGATGTAACTCCACACCATCGTGGCTGCAGCTGCGTTTACATCCACTTGAGGAGGCGATGATGCGAATACGGAAAAAATTACGCAGGCCAAAACTATTATCGCCCCTTCAAGACACACTCCTGCATAGCTTTTAATAAAACTTTTGCCTATTTGCTGACTGGGTTCTCCGGCAAAAGAGGCAAGAGGGATTGGCGCAATGGCAGTATACATATACAGCTTGAAAAACCTGCCGTAGACAGTCAGTATCATTACAAATGAAAGAAGCCATATAAACAAACTGCCAATGAGAGCAATGATCCACAGGGGAATACTTTCCAGAAAGCTGCATTCTTCAATAGCCGCAATAATTTCAGAAGGCAATGCAGCGCCTTCGGGCATGCCAAGTCCGGCGGCGGAAATGACGGAGCCTATTACTCCCTGAACAATGCTTAAAATTGCGAGCATAAGCTCTAATCCATATGTTATTACCCCTTTAGCCAAAGCAAATCGAACAAAAAGCTTTATAACTAACTCGGGACGTTTAAATTCAGCGAAGCTCCCACAACTTTTTACAACACCAATCACAAAAAATAGCACCAATAGGGCATATCCTATCGCTTGCAAAGTACCGTGAATCGATGTGACTATGTTCCATATGGCACCATTTCTGAAAGCTTCGGGCGATTGAGTTATGATTTGCCATATTTCAGCTAATTTGTTGTTCCAAACATTCAAAGCGTTTTCAAGATTTTGCACTACCCAATTATCTGACAATAAATAGACACCTCCTGTAGGGGCAGACGTGTTAAATGCCTGCCCCTTATGAGTAATGCTTAGCCGGTTATAAGAGTCAGTATTTCCTTAGCAAATGTGACTACTATGCCACCTGCAAGAGTAAGAAAACCGTTTGAGCGCTGAGAAGGATCATGGGACTGGAAAGAGAGCCCCACCTGCACTATGCCCCAACCGAGAAGGATAAGACCAACGGCTCTGATGAGGCCAAAGATAAAGGTGCTTAGATTGTTTACAACTGCAAGGGGATCTCCGCCTGCTGCATATGCGGAGACTCCTGCACCGCACAAAACCACCAGAGTTACAACTACTGCAGAGTATAAACGGTAGATTTTCTTTGCTTTTTTGTTTTTTGTGCTGACTTTTTTATCCTTATTTTTCATTGGTTTATTTCCTCCGTTTTGAAATATTCTTCAAGCTCCTCCTCGGAGAGAAGCTCAAATTCTGATGTGTTTACATCAAACGCAGAGACGGACTCTAACAAGGGCTCGTCAAATATGATACCTGCATAGCTAAGAGTGTCCTCTCCGTGGTTATAAGGATCTGCACCACCATCTGCGCTGAGTGACAGGTTGGGATGTTTGAAAATGTCGTACTTCAAATCACATATGGGTCGTTCACCGCGAATAAAAAGAAGCGCATACCGGTTATCCAGCATGCGTACTTCATCAGGCGTCATGAGTTCACGACCGCTAAGCTGCCAGTTCGTAGAATAGCTGCCATTGCGGCCTTGTGAACGCCCATAGGTGTTCATGTCGATGGTTTCTTTGCCAAGGAGTTTAGATACATATTCGTGGGTGGATTGCTCGTTGCCGCCCAGATAAAGAAATTCATCGCAGTTGCCAACAATGCTTTCCCATTGCTTCTCAAAAAGTGCTTTCAGCTGAGCCATATTTTGAATAATAATACTCACAGAAATTTCGCGACTTCGCATGGTGGCAAGCAGCTTATCAAACTCATCAGGAAGGGCGACATTGGCGAACTCATCCATCACAAAATGCACATGGACTGGGAGCCTGCCGCCATGGATCACATCTGCCTGATAATAAAGCTGCTGAAAAAGCTGTGTGTAGAGCATGCCGATGATAAAATTAAAACTGCTGTCATTGTCGGGAATTACCGCAAAGACAGCAGTTTTCTTTTCTCCCAGGGACCATAGTTCCATCTCATCCGTTTGGGTAATGCCGGACAGGGACTCCAGGTTGAATTTCTCAAGCCTTGAAACCAGTGTTATCTGAATAGATTTCAGCGTTTTAGCGCTGCCTGAACGATAGTTTCTGTAGTATTTTAGCGCTATGTGCTCGGGATTTCTCATTTCCAGACGCTCAAATAGTTCGTCGAGAGGGGAAAGATAATCTTCGTTATCCTCTCGCACCTCGCCAGCGCGGATCATCTCCATTACCATGGGAAAGTTCTGCTCCTCATCAGGGGCCTCGTAATGCAGATAAAACACAAGAGCGAGTAGCAACATCTGTGCTGCTTGATCCCAGAAGGGATCCTGAGATTGACTGCCTTTGGGTGTGGTGTTTTTAAAGAGATTCGTTACGAGACGCTGAATGTCGTTGTCGCACTTCAAGTAGACAAAGGGATTGTAGCAACAGCTTTTGTCCATGTTGATAAGATCAATTACTTTAATATCATATCCTTTTGATTTTAGTAAATTTCCGGTGTCACGCAGAAGCTCGCCTTTTGGGTCGAGGCATACAAAGCTGGTGTTCGCGTTCATCACATTGATTTTGGCAAAGAAGCGGGTCTTGCCGGAGCCGCTACCGCCGCAGCACAGAATGTTCAGATTGCGGCGGTGTTTTCTGCCATCCAGACCGATAGCCATGTTTTGGGTGAGTGTTTTATTTTCGTTGGCTTTCTTGTTTGAATACTTCCTGTTCAGCGCCTTCGGAGAGCCCCATTTTGCAGAGCCGTGTTCTTCCCGGCGGCGGTAGTTTCGATCTCTGGAGAGGTACACACCAATGCTCAGGAGGTAAATAAGGATGAAAACGGAAATAGTCCTTGCGCTGTCTTCGCACCACATTATCCCAATGGGGTTATCCATGACTGCGACGAAATTGCCAATAATACCTGGTAGCCCTTCGTGAACATAAGGAGACAGCAACAGGGCAAGCCAGACTACAGGGATCAACCCAAGGATATAAAGAATGAGACGAGCTCCGGACAGCTTATCTTGCCTGCGCATAAGTGATATCTCCGTTCTTTTTACTAGGTTTTTGCTTTGGATTAGAGAAATGGGGTGAAGGCGGCAAGATTCCGTCTGGTGACTGGGGATTTCGATGTTCCTGCTCTTTACGAATACTGTTGAGTTCTTCTTTTACAGAACGACGGGATTTTGACCTATCCCCAATATCCCCTTCGGCGTTCTCTTTGTACTCTGAGGTAGGCTCGGACCGAGGAGATTTCGGGATAGGGTTTCTGCTTTGCGGTTCCCCCTTTCCAGGTGAAGGCTTAATATGCTCATTAAGCAACGTGTTCTCCGCTGTGAAAACCTTTTCACTTTTGCTGAGTTTTGCCTCGCTGCGGACTGCTGCCACATCAACTGTAGCCAGATTAAAACGCTCGAATATTCTATTAATCTTTGCAGCATCCTCAGCTCTAACCATGATATCTGTCAAACCGTCGTTTGCGTTTTTATCTCTGAGCACACAGTAAAGGACTCCGTATTTTTTTGCTTCAGTACAAAAGCACTGCAGCTCGGTATCTTTAACGGCAAACACTCGTAGTTCCTTGCCGCTGCGAAGCATAGAACTCAGCCTGGTTTTACCTTTGGTTTTGCTTTGATTTTTTAGAGCAGCATAAAGCATTACTGCAAGATGTTTGGCTCCGTTGCCCGTTATTTTCGCAGCAAGTTCAACACCGTTCAGGGTAATCCGAACGACTTGTTCTGCTGCATCCCCTGAGTAGTTCATGTTCGCTGTTCTCCTTTCTAATGACTTGTTTCTCTGCGCTTAGCTGATCCAAGGCAGCCCTGACAAGCTCGGAACGAGCTGCTATATCCTCACACATTGCCATCTCCTTTCTCAGCATCTTTAGCTCGGCGCTCAGCCCTGAAATTCGGTGCTTAATTTGTTCAGTTGATTCCATATCACCCCCTCTGCATACACGTCTCAGTTCATTGCGGAGCAGTCTTCGCTGCTCGGTTACTGAGCTGATTTTGCTAATCAAGCCCAGCTTATATAGTTCGAGCTCGCCCTGCGTTTCTATTTGATTTATCACAAGGAAACTTGTTTGAGCAATGTATTTGTATAGCTTTATAAGATCCTCGCGCAGTGCGATAGTCAGCCTCTTTACAGACGCGGGTCGTTTCTGAAGAATACGCAGTTCATAACAGTATCTAAGATACAGAGCATGGAGCCCAGTGATTTTCCTATGCTGAGGGTACCTTCCACGGTATCTGTAATGTTGCCTTGGCGTTTGATCTATTGCGGGAAAGGGGCGCTGCTTGCGTATGTTTTGAAGAATCCTTTCGCGGATGATATCAAGAGTGTACATTTCGCCCAGCTTATGGAAGCGAAAAAAGCCCTGAGCGCCTGGTGGCTTGAGTGCAGGATATTTCAATGCAATACCGGAATCTCCGTGAGTTTTGAATTCATAACCCATCTCATGCATGGTCTTGTAGAAATCTCGTTCGGTAGTAGCCGCGAGTATCGCACGGTCGATGTCTCCTCTGATTGTACTGCGATACGTTGGCTTCCCGTTGCTCTCGGCAGCCCACTCGCTGTAGTGTTTGCCACGACCCACTGGAGAGTCAATGACTGATAGACGATAATCACGGCATAGTCGATCAGAGACAGCGCGCATAAGGCGGTAAGACTTCTTTTGGTCGTAATAACGCAAACCGTCTTTGAATGACACAGAGTTGAGTACAAAGTGGTTGTGGTAGTGTCCTGTGTTTACATGCGTTGCAATCACTACTTCAAATCGGTCTCCCCAAAGCTCGTTCGCAAGGTTTATACCTATTTCATGTGCCGCTTTAGCGTCAACCTCGCCGGGGAGAAAGGATTGATAGCCATGAAAGGCAATTATGCCATCGGTCTTGCCCCAATGTTTTTTAGTGTTCATAAACTGTCTGGCAGCTATATCCGGGTCACAATTTATGCCTGTCACATAGACTTGTTTTTCGGTTTTTAATCGGTTGGATGCGTATTCCACCACGCCTTCAATTGAATGAAAGGCGGCAAGATAGCCCAGAGAATCCTCCGATGTCTTTTCGGGATTCATGGCGTAGTTTATGACCTTATCAACACGACCCTTGATGTCCCAAATTGATGTGACTGCCATTAGTTTTTCTCGCTTTGAAATACGCGCCAAAGCATGTTTTCAAGCTCTCTGTTAGCATCCAGCGCTTTCCTTAGGCGTGGAGCATCGAAAAGGCCGTTGGTATTGGCTATCTTAAGGAGCTGATTAAGATTGCTGCCTATGTGGCGCAGCTCTCTAATGAGTTCGTAATACTCGGCGGGGGGAGCTTCTTTTATTTCGGCTGAGCTTACCGCTCGGCGTATAAATCCGCCAATAGACAAATGAGCTTTCCGGGCCTTTTTAGTCAGCTCGGAAAGCTCATCTCTTGTGAAGCATACTTCAAATCTGCAATTTCGTTTTCGCATTTTGCAACATCCTTTCTGTGGGGTTTCAGGGGTTGTCCTCTGACAAGTGAATTTGTACGGACAAATTCAGTGCTTGCTAAGACAATACCGTATCTCTATCAATATACATGCAAGTTCTTTATTGCCTTTGAACTTTGAAGATAACGTAGGTAATCGTTCACATCCTTTCCGTGTTGGGGAGGCTCGTCAAATATCTCATATTTGTGCTTCAAGCCATTTATAATGCCTTCGGTTGCACCACGCCCTACTTCATCATTGTCCAAGTGCAGACGCAGGATTTTTATTGATGGATGGTTTGCCAAAAACTGACTGAGAGAAACTGGTATCACATTCTCCCGTGTATTCTTATACACACCGGCAAGGGAGAGTAGAGCATCTTGTTTCCAATCTTGTCCCATTACGTGTAGTAACGAGGCGTAGCTCATCAGGTCAATGACAGACTCGAAAAGATGAACTGTGGTTAAACAAAGGCTATCTACAATGGAGAAAGAGTAGTGCTTGTTGCTACCTGTTGCCTCACCCTTATAGTTCCCCATAGTTCCACGCAAGGCTGCATACCTGGTGATACCGTCTTTATCGTGGCCCACGAATACGGCGTTATGGTAGGGAGTAGACTCAAACAGAAGATGGTGACTGAGGCAATAGTCTATGATATCAGGGTGGATGCCGCGTCCTATAAGATATTTCTCTACTGTATCTGTGTTGTCATTCAACTCCGGCATTAACAATTTGCATGAGTGACCCTGTGGTAGCGGTGTAGGTGAAGTGATGGGAGGTTGCGATGTCGCTTTAGCCAAAATGGTTTCCACAGCATGGGTAAATGAAAAGCCCTGAACCTTAATTAGATAGTCCAGAGCGGTTTTTCCACCGATTCCGCGAGAGAACCAGTACCATTTTCCATTACTTATTTTGAGACTGTCGTGGGTGCGTGTGCAGTAGTTATTTGAACCAAGTTGCAATAACTCACGTGGCTCATAGTTATGCAAGTAGGTGAGCAGGTCCATTTCCTTGGCCTGCCGGATCTCATCTTGTGTTACATATCCCATAGAGCCCACCTACCTAGCGTCACGCTGGGACTTTATAAAATTCTCTCGCAGTACGGTGTTTGCCCTAGATTCAATGGCGGTGAAAATATCTTGCATATGTCCAGTCTCAATTTTCTCCCAAGTCTTAAATATATCATCTAAAAGACAGGGAGATTTGAGTAGAGCCTTTGCTTGCTTCGTTGGTAGTTCGTTGTACTCCAATGAGAGCAAAATGTCCTCCCGGATGGTGAATTCATAAGCGTGTTTTAGAATCTCTTCGGGCGGCTGTGCGAGAAGCCATTGACGGTACTGATCCTGTTCCACATACATCTTCTCATAAAGCTGAGTGTGAGGTTTTTCGATGGGCATATACATCATCTCCTTAAAAAATAAGCCGAGAGATTTTGGGGAAATCACTTGGCTATAATGTGTATGGCGCAGCCACTAATACAAACTATGCCCGGCAAGTCAAAAGACTTTCCGGGCATAGTCGATTAGATTTTTTGTTTAGGAATAGACAACAATTTTCTCACTCGGACTTCCAATAGCTTTTCAAGCATTTGCAAATGTTCTTCGGAGAAGTTTAGAGCGGAGTGGCGCTTGAATTTGAAACCTATCATACGGCGTAGCTGTTCTTTTTGCTTCGTGCCCATAACCGCTGCACAGATTTCTTCAAAAGACAAGCGATATGGAGTGGTACGAGTTTTGGCGTATCCCTCCATCGCGGAGAAAGTGGCTAGGTCATCCTTACCTGCATAGCACAGAAGAGATAGGCCGTTATCAAAGATAGGGGCAGGAGCGATAATTTTACCGCTGTTATTATCTCTAAGAACGCCAAAGTTTCCAAAGTGTCGATCTTCGTTATAAATTAATGCATCAAACACCAGCATGCTACGAATTTGTTCACCAAATTCCTGACCAAGACCATCGTAGTATTCAATGCACTTTTGAATACCTCCGGTGCGGACAATTCTTCCGATTGGAATATATGAAATATCTTTGTTAGTAAATAGCACGCACTTGGATGCTGTGATACCTTTCCAGTTTTCTAAATCGTAGTGTACAGTATTCAACTGCATCGTTTCTGCAATTTGAGAGGCGTAGAATTCGCAATAGGGCTCACGACCAGCATTGGATGCTCCGGTTGAGCCACCCTTGTACAAATATATGCCATCGTTTTCGATGAAACGCCATGCTTTTGGCAGCATTCCATTGGTGGTCAGCTCCGGAGACGTGGTAAATGCCTGTTTACTTTGACCGGCACCTGTATATGCAACGAGAGCCAACATCTCAGAAAACCGATTCTCGTAAAGATTATACTGGGCAAAAGTGCCCTCAAAGTCGCCAGGAACAACCCAATAGCTATCGTTTAGAGATAAGCCTTTGCAGACATCGATGATTCCTTTGGTGTCATTATGGCTAAGTCCTAGAGTTTTGAGGATCTCATCAACGAATGCTCGGTTTTTTGGTATTACTCTTCGTTCTAACCATTTGATGACACCTTCATTGGTTTGTTCCATATCAAGAGGCATCAGATGAGCATAAGCTTCATCTATGCTAATAATTTCTGCGACAAGGCCTTCCAAACCGCGCTTTTCCATAATGAACTTCATGAGTTCTGTATCATAAATACGAAGAGAATAAAATTTGCTCATTGGCTCCTCCTTGTCCTCTAAATTTAGCGATACTGTTTTACCGACTGCAGATGCTATTTTCAACAGCATATCAAGTGAGAGGTTTTGAGTACCGCTTTCCATTCTACATATATTTGAGCGCTGTGTACCTATCATACGAGCCAATTCAGATTGGCTGATTCCTTTTTCTAATCGTGCTTCGGTGAGCTGGGAGATGATTTCTTGCCTGTTCATAGACTTGAGCACCCTTCGGATTATTATATCCATATGTTATCATAAATGATAACACGATGCAAGGAAAATTATTGCACATTCACCTACGAATGAGGAGCGCAATATTACTACTATGCTGTCAAAAAAGTTTCATTTATCTCACAGCGGGGCAGCGATAAAATTGCATTAGAGTTTGGAGAATCATGCAGGATGCTTTGTGCCAAAAGGGTATACCCTAGTGACATAAAAGAAACACACTGTTTTCTGTGTCATATAAGTTGAATTTCCATTTTTGCAACATTTCAGAATTACAGATAGTTTACTGAAATAAAACTGCCCATTTGATATAATAGAGGCAGATTATGAAAGGGGTGTTGTTCCATGAGAGTAGGCTATGTTCGTTGCTCAACCGCTGAGCAGAACGAGGCTCGTCAGCTGAAGATGATGGAAGAGCAGAAGGTCGAGAAGATCTTCATTGATAAGGCCAGCGGCAAGAATGTGGACCGGAAGGATTTCAAAGCGATGATGGCCTTTGTTCGTGCCGGTGATACTGTAATCGTGGAGAGCATCTCCCGCATTGCCAGAAACACCAGGGATCTACTGACCATCATTTCCAATCTAACAGAGAAGGGTGTTGAGTTTGTCAGTCTGAAGGAAAACATCGACACAACTACCCCCTCACGGCCGATTCATGCTCACTGTCTTCGGTGCCCTGGCAGAACTGGAACGGGAGAGCATCCTGGAACGCCAGCGTGAGGGTATCGAGATTGCTAAAACAGAGGGTAAGTATAAAGGCCGTAAGCCTGTGGCAGTCAATGAAGCAACATTCCGAGCTGTCTGCACCCGCTGGCGCGCCGGCTAGATTACTGCAACATCTGCAATGCAGGAGGTTGGGCTGAAACCCAATACATTTTATCGCAGGGTTCGGGAATACAATCTTTAATCATGTCTATTGCAAATCCTTATACTTTACATTTGTTGACATTGTTCGCAGGATCGATTAAAATAAAACAAAATCACACCATACCGAGGGATCTCTCATGGATTATATGTCAATCAAACAAACATCTGAAAAATGGGGTATTTCTGCCAGAAGAATTCAAATATTGTGCAATCAAAACCGAATCCCTGGTGCTACCAAAATTGGTTATGCCTGGGTAATCCCCACAAACGCAGAGAAGCCACTTGATGCAAGAATTAAGAGTGGGAAGTATAAAAAACATGTAGTTGCACTGGAGGAAACAAAATGATAAATCCGACCCAAGAATGGCTCAGATACACTACGGATAAAGGTATTTGCATCAATGCTGATTGCGAGAATGTCATCGATGATTATTTGATTCCTAATTACAGCGGGCAAATACAATTAATTCTCACCTCACCTCCGTTTCCGTTGAAGAGAGCGAAAAAATATGGAAATAAAACTGGGCAAGAATACCTTGACTGGTTATGCAATATTGGCAACAAATTAAAACCGCTCTTAACAGAGAATGGCTCCATTGTTATAGAAATAGGAAACGCGTGGAATCCTGGTGAACCCACATATTCGACGCTCCCTCTCGAAACCTTAATTGAGTTCAAAAAGCGATGCGGTCTCCATTTGTGTCAAGAGTTTATTTATTTTAACCCTGCTCGTTTGCCAGGCCCAATTGAGTGGGTAAACAAGCAGAGAGTGCGCGTCAAGGATTCGTTTACACAGATTTGGTGGATGTCCAAAACACCTCAGCCATATGCAGACAACAAAAATGTGAAAGAAGCTTATAGCAAACAAATGAAGAAACTGTTGTCCAGCGGAAAATATAATTCCGGCGCACGGCCTTCAGAACATACAATAAGTGAAACCGCCTTTTCTGTAGATAATGGCGGTGCAATTCCGTCAAATGTGATTATTGCAGCTAACACTGCCTCAAAAGACATCTATCTAAAACGATGCAAAGCAGAGAAGATCGAAATCCATCCTGCACGGATGGCTCCCGCCATCCCCGAATTCTTTATCAAGTTCTTAACCCGTGAGGATGATATCGTTTTTGATTGTTTTGGAGGAAGTAACACGACCGGTGCAATGGCTGAAAAGCTAAAACGACAGTGGATAACAGTTGAACTCGATCCCGACTATTATCGCGGATCTAAG
The DNA here is from genome assembly GCA_045631645.1 of Oscillospiraceae bacterium. GTDB lineage: Bacteria > Bacillota > Clostridia > Oscillospirales > Oscillospiraceae > SIG459. The sequence continues at coordinate 127,845 of JAZQVC010000020.1, read as the reverse complement.
TTCCGGTTTGAGGATGCATAAATGAAAGAAATAACTTTGCCTCCAAGTTTTCCTTCCGAAGCAGTAATGCTTGATGTTCTTAAGAAAACAATCGAGCAGTCTTGGAAAACTGACCTCGACATCGAGGATATTGAAAGTTGGTTGTCTAATTTTAGAGGTGAATTCTTCAATGTAGACGTAGAAAGAAAGCTGGCATTATGGCTCCTATGTAATTTTACATACTATAATGAAGACGAAATAAACCATATGTGCCAAGTTCTTTTCAAAAATCTAGTTCATCGTCTTATGACTGACAATAATCTCTCTACTGCAGATGAAGCCGAAGCCCAGATTAGGAAAACCGCCTTCACAAGTATTGGACGTGCAAGTGAGAGTGGAGGATTCCTACTATATCATTTCCGTCAAGAATCACACTTAGATTTGGATCGTTTTATTTTCCCCACGGATATCTTGAAGACAGAATCCGATTCTATTGTCTGCGTTGACGATGTTATGATGAGTGGTGGCACCGCACAACGCTTCTTCCACGCCCATGAGGATGCACTTACAACAAAGAAAATCTACTATATTTCACTGATCACTACTAACACAGCTGTAGAAAAACTTGAAAAGCTTGGAATAACCGTTATTTACTGCGCAAAACTTGACGAAAGAAGTCAATTGTTCTCCGATAATTCTTTGGCCTTCTACAAATTTACTGAGATTAAAGAATATGCTAAAGAACTTGCTGAAGAGTATGGAAAACGAATTGAACCCCAAAAGCCACTTGGCCACAATAATGGTGAATATAGCTTTGGTATGTTCTATAACATTCCGAACAATAGTTTGCCCATTTTTTGGTCTGATAAGAATGAATGGTATCCTATCTTCTTAAGAAAGGAGAAATATCAGAATGCAAAGCAAGCGAAACGAAAATACAGTTATTTCATATAAGAACCCTTTCGATGATTACAACGCCAATGTCCTTGCACCTGATTTGATTATGCAGTACTGGTGCACACCGTTTAGTACTGGCGCATTAAAAGAATTTGATGAACTGAAATTCTTTTCTGAGAAAATGCCAATAGTTCTCCAAGGCTCTCGTGGTTCCGGTAAAACAACCATACTCAAATATTTCTCATTTCCTGTTCAGTGCGAACGTGCTGCTCAAAGTGGGATTTGCATTGGGGAACAGCTTAGAAAAGATTCTGGTGTTGGCTTTTATCTTCGTTGTGATGATTCGTTTCTGAATATGTTTAAAACGGTTTTTTATGCCTCTGTAAAAGACACTTGGCAGCTATGCTTTAAACATTATCTGGAACTGTTTTTCTCTAAAAACATAATTAGCATGCTTCGCAAAATTGAATATGCAGACAATATTACAGAATCCGAATTCATTGATAAACTCCAGCTCCCTCAGTTTGATGAGTTCCTGTCATTTTCCACCCTTGAAGAACTTGAGTGTTATCTAGATTCAGAGATAAAGTACCTGAACAAATATAAGAACGAAGCACTTTTTACCAAGGCTGCGTTCTCCCCGAAGCACATTTGGGACTTCTACGAGCTCAGTGGGACTTTGATTGAGGCAATCCAAAAAAATATTTCGGATTTGAGTAACGTGAATTTTCTTCTGCTAGTTGATGAGTTTGAAAATCTCCCTGTTGACTTGCAGAAGATGTTTAATACGATGATCAAGTTCTGCAAATCCGGAATGTCTATGCGTATCGGTCGCCGGAGTGAAAATATTGTTACTACTGCAACAGTGAACTCTGTTGAATATCTTCGTGAAGGTAATGATTATCGATTAATCGTATTGGACTACCAAGGCCAGGATATCCAAGAATTAAAGCCCTACTTGCTTGGAATTGCAGAAAAACGGCTAGAAGCATTTGAGGGCATTGAAATTTCAAACAATCTTGCTAAAATTCTAGGAGAAAAAGAGGACTTGGATGCCGAGTGCGATAGAATTATTGCTAACCGCACTACACATCTCGATATCCTTCTTCGAGAAAATCCCAAAATAGCTGACGAAAAACTGCGCCAACAAATAATCCAGATTATTTCTTACCCCAAAAACAGAATAGCTGAAACTCTATGTGCATTGTGGGTGTCGCGCAGCGAGGATAGCGAAGATTTGCTCACCTCTGCCCGCGTAGCAGCAGAAGCGATGAGAGCACAGTTTGAAAAAGGTGAACACCCTTTAAAAGAGAAATTCGCAAATGATTACAATAACAAGTATAGATATGCATTAACAGTCTTTATTTGCTCAGCATACAAAAAGGATAAAGCATATTATAGTTTTAATACCCTATGCTATCTATCGGAAGGCAATGCTCGCACCTTCATTAACCTTTGTAAAGCAATCATCAGTGATGCCTTCTTTTACGAAAAAAAGTATTTTACAACTACAGGCCAAGTCTCTGTTGATTCACAAAGCCGTGCCATTAGAGACTACTCGATTTCTGAGTTTAACTCTGTCTGCTCAATAATCCAGAACGGTAAATCAATCAAAAACCTAATTCTTGGAATCGGCAACGTTTTCTCCGAATACCACAAGGATAAGCTTATTCGTTATCCAGAGACAACCCAGTTCACCTTTTCTCCAGAAGATCTCACTGCAACCTGCAAAGATGTCGTAGACATTGCAGAGAGTTGGGCACTTATTAAACGCAGAAGAGAGATGCAAAGGCTCTCTGCCGGTGTTGGCCAAGAAGGTTATTTATATGCAATAAACCGGGTGTTCTCTCCCATATTTAACATCTCCTATCGTGTACGTGGTGGTGTCAATGTCGTATTCTCAGCGGAAGACATCGATCAAATGATTGCGGGCCACAAAATCAGCAAATTGACTGCAACGAAAAAGAAGCGCAGTAGTTCTACAAAAAAACTATCTTCTCTTGATATGGATCAAATGTCCGTATTTGATGGAGGTAATACCTAATGAGTATATTGTATGATATCACTGAAGTTTCTCAAGTTGCAGAATACGACGCAGAGGTATTCATTATGGCAAGCGGATCCGATGATCGAGCTATTGCACTGTTGAACAACCTTAGAGAAGCACCAAATGTAATTACCAAAGTACTTTTGCTTAAGTATGATGCATTTGACATCGATCTTCTTAAAACAGCATTTCCATCAGCTGATATTGCTATAATTGATGTTTCCGGTGATTCCGTATCTTTCTTGTTGAATCTCCAAGAGAATGAGGAAATTTTAAAATCTCACAAAATTCTGATTGATGTTACATCAATCAGAATTCCAGAGATGTTTGTTCTCCTCAAATCATTAAAGCTGCTCAATGAAAATGTCTGCCTGCGCATCGCATACTCTACTCCTATTGAATATGAGTTTGAAGCTGAACCCTTTACTTCATATCACTCATATTTTGGCAACCTAAAAACTATTGATTTAGTGGGTTTTGGAGGGACTTCTGAAGACATGTCTCATACCCAAATGATAATCTTCTTGGGTTTTGAAGGAGTATTGTCTGCAAAAGTGAGCGAAGATGTCCGATACGATAAACTAACTGTAGTAAACAATCTCCCTTCGTTTTTCGAGAAGTACAAAGATATCAGTGTGATTAACAACTTCGATCTGCTCACCAGGCGGCGTGAGAGAATAAGATATGTTCCTGCGAATAACCCGTTTGAAACGTACAATTTCTTGGCAGATCAACTTGCGGATGACGAACCGGCTTGTGTTGCTCCTCTTAGTACAAAACCAGTCGCCCTTGGTGTATGCTTATATGCATTGGCACACGATAGTTTACGTGTTGTCTATCCAACAGCTGATGAGTATAAACATCATCGGGCCAACAGCGTACATAATACTTATTTATATGGCGTCAAGCTAAATGAAATCTAACTCGCACAACAATTTCATATTTCTAATTCAAAGTATCACTAACTTGCCCCATCTCGATGTAGATGGGGCAAATCTATTTATCTCAGAACACGCGGGTATACTCGTAGATCAAAAATCAAAATAGTATAGGTTCATCTTTTTCTTTTGTGTAATTTTATTACAGCATAAGTGTAAAAAAATTACATATAATATTGACATCAGCATCTGTATTGATTATTATTTATTTACAAGGAGGAGATTACTATGCTTACTAAAATGTATCTCACAAATTTTTTGTCCTTCTCAGAAAGAACCGAGTTTGATTTCACTGCTTCTAAATATTCTATACTTGGCGAGACGAATGTTTGTGATGATGTATTAAAGGGCGCATTATTTATTGGCCCCAATGCTTCTGGAAAATCTAATGCACTAAAAGGAATTGCTTTTATTATCAATCTTATCACAGGTGAGGGCGCATCTTTTGCCAAGCATCGGTGTGTTTTTGCCAAGACCCCATTTACTACAGTAGAATATGAGTTCCTTTTCTGTGGCAAAAAGGTTGTCTATAGAATCGAATATAATGTTATTACGAAAAGCATTTCCGAAGCGTTGACCGTGGACGGCATTTTAGTTTTGAAGCGAGAAGGAACACATGGTGAATTAAGAATCGGAGATTCCATTTCACAAGATGACAAACTTGATAGCGAAACACTTTTTCTTCGCACCGCCTCCTTTAATACGGGCAGATTTCCACAAGCACCTGTTCTTCGTGAAATGATGGATTATTTAAACAACTCCTACTGCATCGATGGATACAACCAAGCTGCGCACTGGGGAAAAACCATTGTTAAATATGCAGAAGAGAATGGTGTGGATAAGGTTAACCAGTATCTTCAGGATTTTAACTATGATTTCTTTGTTGAGTATGGTTCCGAGAGCAGTGGCGAAGGATTAACCGTATCTGTTGGATCTAATAAAAAAATCGTGTTCTTTAAGCGAAAAAGCTTCCCCCTCCCCATAGCTTTCTTCGAAGAATCTCAAGGCAATCAAGTGTTTGCTGATATGTTACCCAATCTTATCAACATAATCGAAAACCCGGGAATGTTGGTGTTTGATGAATTCGGAAACAGCCTGCATAATAAGTTGGCCGAAAAAATCATTAAGTTCTTTATGAAGAATGCTAAGGCTTCCCAAATGTTCATCACCTCTCACCATACAAATCTAATCTCCAATTCTGTCTTCCGTCCGGATCAGATTGACTTGATTACTTTCAAAGCTCCTGCCGGTAGTAAAATAGATAGACTTTCACAATTCAAGCCAAGAGAAGCACAAAACATGGAAAAGATGTATCTTGGCGGTATGTTTGAGGGCTTGCCGTTATATGAAGAAATATAAAATTGATAAGTCCAAGACTATAGGCAATGTAATTTTTGTTGTTGAGGGTGGTCGACCGGATACAGGTGGAACGGAGCTTAGGCTACTGAAAAGGATCTTTTCAGATATTTTTCATTACGAAGTCCGGGAATTGCGGCGTGGCTGTGATGAATTTATTGGGTATGGTAACAATCCATACTCCAGAGTATTTGCACTGAACTTGCCAAAGAATCAGTTAACAGAATTGACGGATGAATTAATCGATGAACTATTTTGTCGGATAAAAGAAGATTTTGATATTAAGCCAGAAGATTGTCCAATTTTCTTCTTGTATGACAGAGATTTTAAAAGCTACAGGCCCAATGGTCTCCGTAGGCCATATGTGAGACGGTATACCGATCCATATGGCGATGATAAGGGCAACCAAGGCCAACTGCTACTTAGCTATCCTGCGGTCGAGAGTTACCTACTCTCCTGTATTCAAGAGGATGTATTTCAGAAATCGTGCTTGCTTGGAAGAGATCTCAAACCTGAACTTATTAGTATCAATTGTTCTGAGGAGAGCATTGAATCGGAAGATCATTTGATCCATGCTGTTGTAGAAATGGATAAAGGTTTGGAAGCCTTTGGTATACATGAGTACGATCTTGATAACCTTGCGCCAACCTTGCTGGGAGTATACGATGGTCAGCAACGGAAGTATGCTACAGACCAGGAGTTTTCGCTGCTGTCGCTGATCTCCATGGCATTGCTCGAATTGGGTGTAATCGTAGAGTGCGAGGATTAACTTGACACCGTATTACAATCTGTTCGATGATGGCATCTCGCAGAACCTGAGGCAACGTTCTCCCGCTTCACAAATAACCGTAAGGAATCAACAAGCAGTCAGGGTGTACACAAAGAAGGAGTAAGATTCAAACAAGAATCTTACTCCTTTTGACATCCACCCTGCATCATTCTGCGCTTGCCGCCAGTCCTTCCATTGTATCGGGGATGGTCTCAGGAATCTCCGTAGCTTTAGACGCTTCTTCCTCCTGGATCTCGACACCTTCAGATTTATAATAAGGTAGTCGGGAGCATCCCAAAACCCAGCCTCAGTAATAAGCAAGATATAAGAACCAGAAAGTCTGTCCACTGTTTTACACTTGCCTGCGGCATTTGTGACGGTACTGACTTTATGTTCGAGACGTAGACCTCATTGGACTGAAATGTATTAAGAATATAGTTCTCCACCAAAAGCCTTGATGAAAAATGCATATCAGACGATTTGCTCGTTTATGAGATGTGCGGATTTACCGCGCATCTCGATCTTTCGCCCGGGTACGACTTTCGGATACAGACTCAAGGCCTTTTACATACTCAATATCTGTAATAAGCCCTGCCTTCCAATCCATGTATGACGCCGCTGATTGTGCATCCTTGATTGCGTGAATTAATGTTTCGGGCTTGTTGCGTATGGCTTGTATCCATGACTGCACATAAGCTTTGTGGTTATCAATGTGTGATGAAGAAGCTGGCATTTCTAGATTAACACCCATAAAACAAGAACACATTTCTGCAACTAACTCCTCATAGGCATATTCAGCACTGCCGAAAAAGCCTCCCATATTGCGATTCAGTCTGGAAGGATGGCCTGAGGCATGAGAAAGCTCATGAAGCGCGGTGGCGTTAAAAGCGTAGTCATCAACAAACAAACCTGGATCAGGGAGGTGGACCTTATCATGAGATGGGGAATAGTAAGCTTGATTATCACCGTCAGTAATTATTTCGACATTCATACTGCTGCTTAGCTTTGCAATTAATTCATCCGGAGATATGCTGTTTACTTCAACTGTAGGGAGTTCCGGCATGCCCTCAACATCACAAGCGTTAAAGACTGCCGTATACCTGGTGGATAGTTTGAATTCGGAATCTGTTCTCCCGTCCGATAGCTCATGCTTGTACTGCTCCCATGTGAGCGCTTTTTTGTTTTTGAGGTCATATGGGTACCAGTACTCTACATAGGTAGCCTTAGACCCGGATTTCAGATGCCACTTCTGTTTGGGATGATACTTGCCTTCAGTGTCCATAATCTGGATCATTGTTACCCAGCGCGGATCTGTGTAACCCTTCATCATAGACACAAGAGACAGCCAAAAAGAATTACTGCCTCTGTAACAAGCCTTAGTAATGCCGTTATATGGAACGTCGCTACCAGAGCCACGCCATTCTTTGCGCCACTCAAGGCCACGCTCCTCTAGGACATGCGCAAAGACATCTGCTAACTGAGCTCTATACTCTTCTTTATTCTTCGGCCTCGCCATCGTCTGTTGCCTCCCATTCTTCGGGACATAATGTTTCCTCGTCAATAAAGACTATTTCTCGTTTCAACTTATTTCACCCCTATCATTAATTTTATGCCTAACCGATGGTGTGAGCGCTACCTTTCACTTCTGTCACCGCGTGTTATTTCGGCGACTTTATGAAAAGAATCTTCTCCCGGTATAAGCCCCAGACGCCTACCGTTATCAAAGTCGCAGTGCACAGTTCCTATGTCGTCCACTATTCTAACAGTGCCGCGCGTTCCAGGGGCAATAGGGCGTGGATCATTTCCCATATGCTCCAGTTGTATCCTTGTTCCAGGAGGATACTGTTCCTTCGTTTTTCTGACAAGATCTATATCAATAAACAAATTTTCTCCTCCACGAATTATATTTCGGTGTCTCTTTCGCAAAAGACCAAAAATCGCTGCTTCCCGCCCGAAGCATATGGATGGCAGGTCAGCAACGTGATCATGTCACGCCCTTCCTGAATCAAAATGCTTTTCACATCGTTCGGCATAATTATCTGCGTCCAGGTAACTTTGTAGGTTAGCGTCTCCCATAGGTTCGTAATAATGACCTCGTCACCGATCTGCAGCTCCGTTACATAACGGAAGTAGGCAGCGCCATTATAGCCTCTGTGACCCGCAATCACGCAGTTGGTGCTTTCCCCGCCTATGGGCAGGCTTGTCTGGGACAAATGTGCTGCTCCATCGGTCATGTGCCGCTGTGTTGCCCCGAGGTATATAGGCATTTCAAGCTCAAGAGTAGGAATGGAAATCACTCCAAAAACTTCATTATCAAGACCATAGTCCCCTAACACAAAGGAAGGCTGCTCATAGGCCCACGGGTCACAAAGACCCTCCTGCTTCTCACGCCAAATCCGATCATTGTACTCACGCATTGCCAGCCAGAGCTCGCTATGCTCTTCCGGAATCAGCGCTGGAGTCTCCTCGGGTGAGGCATCGGGAGTGGTGATTGGGCCATCCTCTATGAGCTGAGTGTCCAGAAATGACTGGGCTTCTTGCCTCAGTTCAGTGTCAACACAGAAACCATACAGATAGGGATATGCAAGAACCGTGAGGCCGAATAAAAACAGGGTCACCATAAGCAGGATTCCTATTGCTTTAAGAACCTGCATGGCGATGCCTCCGATATATCCACGCTGCAGCAAATACTATACCGACAATAGCCACAGCACCAAGGCCCACGACTATCCCTCTTACATATTCCTTCTCCCACGCGGAAACCTGAACTTCCTCGAACGCTTCTTCCTCCGCCATCTTCTCTGCTTCTTCATAGGGAATGCGTGTGCCTCGCACAAGTAGTCGATGGGTGTTCACCCCCAATGGTGTGCAGGTAACAAGTGTGCATAGATCTTCGTCCTGAGAAATCTGAAGGAGAGATGTGTCGTAGGGCAGCACCGTATTGATGCTGTCCACCTCATAGGCCAAAGTTTCGTCAAGAACATGAAGATAGAACTTATCTCCAAGCTCCAGCTGCACAAGATCAGTAAACATCTTCTGGGATGCCATACCGCTGTGCCCAGTCAGAATACTGTGGGTGCTTCTTCCGCCTACAGGCAGTGAGCTTCCGAGCAGGTGGCCGATGCCGCGTTCTAGGGATTCAGACTCCGTACCGTGGTAAATAGGCAGATTAACAGATATACGGGGAATCTCCACATAGCCCATAGTGCCGTTCTCAGCCAGATTAAGCAGCTCATCGTATCCAACAGAGGCCTCCATAATTGCTTCACGGCTATAGCTGTCATCCTCTACAGTTCCGGGAGTGATGGACTTGTTATACACATGGGCAGCCTCCCTTGCCTCTATAAGCTCAGTATCATCCGCTTGCTTTATGACCTCCTCATACTGCGTGTGGATCTCCGAACGGTACTTTTCGTTTACATAGCTGCTTATAAGGGGATAAAGCGTCAGACCCAAGGCCATCAGAAACACAAGTGCTGCGCAGGTTATGGCCAATACCTTCTTTTTCAAAAGGGCCTCCTTTCCAAAAGGCCGAAGGGGCAATCCCCTTCGGCCTTTGTCTTATTGGGTTTTGTTATTCTTACTTCTCGGTGCTCTTTTTGCGGGCGAAGAGGATAATGCCTCCAAGGGCTGCTGCCATGGCAAAGATGCCGAACACGCTGTACATCCAGGTGCCGTGGTCACCGGTGGAGGGCAGATCAAAGCCTCTGGTGTTCACTACAGTGAGAGGAGCCAGAGCATTGACAGAACCATTGTCGGCCAACATAGTCACGTCATTACCATCCACAGTAGCGGAGGCAGTCAGGAGATGATGCTCAAGATGCTTCTGGGGCATGTTCTTAAGATCGCCGGTATCGTTGATGATCTCTGCATAACGGGGGTCATTCTGGATGAGACCCAGGACATCATCTGCATAGATGTCACAAAGGGCGGCGGTCTCAACCTGAGAGATCACTACCTTGATGTCCTCCTTCAGAAGGGTGTAGCCGTTGTCGGTGCGGACCTCGGTGATGGTGTAAGTGTCATCCTCAAGACCCTTGATGATGACCTTGCCATCGGCGTTGCCGGACTTGACGGGGATGAAATGGGTAGCATCAGCTTCTGCGGCCATATGGTCGATCACATAATATACACCCTCCTCAGTGTTTAGCTCAGCTTTCACAAAGTAATTGTCGCTGTCATTGTGCAGCACAAACTCTACATTTTCGTATTTGCCTGCATCATCGGAGAAGAGCTTGGTGAGGTCAATGCCATAGGTGTAGACATGGGCATCGTCAATGAGAGTGTCATAGTAGCTGTTGTTGGAGCGTTTCCAGGTAAGGACTACCTCGTTGGGATTGCCGCTGTCTCCGTATACCACGGAGTTGTCGCTATCCATAGTGGCCTTGTAGGTGATTCTCAGAGTGCAGTCGGAGTAACCGGAGTTAACCATGGATGCGCCGGTGTAGACGGACTTGGAGGTATTGATGGCAGAGAGTCCGCGTTCGGTCATCTCGATGGTCATAACAGCGCTTCCGTCATCAGCAGAGGAATATCTGACGGTGAAGAATCCGTCTACCTCCTTCCAAGTGGTTACAAGGTCGGTGCAGTTGGCATCGGTGAAGAACTCAAGGACAACATCGTTCTTGTTGTAGCTGAGACCGGGAGTCAGAGTATCAATGAAGGTGTAGCAGGTCAGGTAGGTGGACTCAGAGGTGATGGAAGGCAGGGTGGAAACGATCTGGTAGTCAATAACATCACCTGCAGATGCGGTGCCGGTGTGGGCGAAGCCATCGGTAATATCGGTGAGAGAACCACCGTTCTTGCCAGTATCATTTATGTTCTCACGAAGGGTCTTCTCAAGAGAGGGAATACCGGTCAGGTTCTTGGGGAAGAGGGTAATGTCGTAGATCCAGCGGGTGCCACCATCGCTTGCGTTGGTGCCGTCAACGGAGGTCATGGGCACGGATACGAGGAAGGGATCAGTGGTGGATACGACCATCTCAGGGACTGCAGTCTCAACTACCAGATAGAGGCCGAGCTCCATATTGGAGAGCTGAGTCTTGCCGTAGGAGTCGGTGGGATTCATCTTGACGCCGCCATTATTGACCATATACTTTTCAAGGGCGTTCTTGACGGTGGTGGAGTTTGCCTCCAGACCGGCTGCAAGGGCATTAATGAGGACATCAGACTGGTAGTAGTACATGGATTCGTTGAGGCTGTCGGCATTGGTATAGCGGTGAGCGCCGTTTTCAAGACCGAGAACTCTCAGGAAGTCTGCGCCCTGAATCTTATTGATGGCGTAGAGCACTTCAACATGGTTGTCGCTGCGTCCATCTACAGCGGACTCGGAGAACTGAACAATGTCTGCAATCTTCAGGTAGCTGAATTCAACGCCCTTGATTGCATAGCCGTAGCTCACATTGCCGTTGCCAAGGTCGGATTCATTGTCGGTGTCGCCTTCGCGGATAGCTCCGCCGAGGATATCAACAACACCGCTCTGGTCCATAACGCCGGTGGAGACATAGGAGCTGTCCCACACGCCGTCTTTTTCGGCGTTGGTAAGGTCATACTTGTAGATAGTGAGAGAGCCGCTGCGAGTGGTGTCGATAGTGGCATCGTCCACATCAGCTGCATGCACTGCGGAGATACAGCTGAGCATCATCACAAGTGCAAGGCAGAGGGTTAGGATTTTCTTCATTCGTTTCATTGGGCATTCTTTCCTTTCATTTTTAGTTATCTGTTTGAAAATGGGTATCAAAAAACCAGGGTCGATCCCTGGCCTTATAAATCTGCATATTCACTGTCATTCTATTTCTCTTTTCCTAAGGACGAAAAAGGCTCCGCAAACTGTGAAAGCAGCTATTAGTATAGCTGCGGGTATGAGCTTGAAGCTGGCTCCGCCGGTGCTGGGAAGCTTGAAGCTCTCTGCGTTCACAACGGTAATACCAAGCATGAAACACTCATCCTCAGGAAGAGGCCCTTCATAGGCCACACCCTGCAGAAGCTCATAGCCGGGTAGAGTTTGCGTTTCCGTCAGTCTGTAAAGTAGCTTAGGATTCAGCCCTTCAAAGGCTGCAACTCCGTCTGCGCCGCTAACAACCTTACCGGCTTTAAGACCGGGACTGCTGCAGCTGCCGGTACCTCCAGAGCTTACTGGAGCCCAGTTTGTTCCGTCCTGGCTCCATTCCAGAAGAAACTCTACTCCCTCCAGAGGCTCACCTCTGGTGTTTACCTTCTGAATACAGATCCTTCCGTTGCGCAGCGCATTCACGAAGGAGACCTCCGCAGTCTGTCCTGCCTCTACGCGAATGGTTTGTGATGCACCGGAAATACTCTCCCAGGCAGAGCCTTCATCCAGCACCTCAGTGACGATATAGTCACCGGGCTCCAGTTCCTGCATGATGATGCCATCTTTGCCTGTAGTTGCCGTGGCTACGTTCTTATACACTGTCTTACCGTTCTCCTCAGTAATTAGAGAAAAGCCGAAGGTCCATCCCTCCACAGTACCCTGACTGGGATCTGCAAGAGTCTTAATGATCTTAACTGTGCCTTTACGTAGCTTGTTGAGGAAGCTTACTGACGCGCTTTGTCCTGAAACGATAGTTACCCTCTGAGGATTAGGACTGTCGCATTTGTACTGGGCGTTGATTTCGGCATCTGCATGGCCTTCCTCTCTCACCCAGACATCTCCTACCATAAGTCCACTAACAGAAATATTACCGCCTGCATCCGTGGTATGAGGTCCGGATAGCAGTTTTGTGCACTCAGCGTCTGAGTATATGCCAAACCTCCAGCCGGACAGATTCTGACCGTCCTCTGTAGTCTTCTTAAGGCTCAGCGAACCACTGGAGGGCTTCAGCTTGAAGTATGCAGGCACAGGGTCGCTTGCAGGAACAGCGATTTTTACACATGCCTGTTTCGTGTAGTCGAACTCATTACTCCATACTTCATAAAGAGTGGACTTGGGATCGGGCAATGTGGCAATTGCGTTCTGTACTGTAGTTGGCACTGCACCGGAAACTGCAATCGTAAGATCGTTTCCATTTTTCGTGTAGGAGACTCCCTCTGTATTGGTAAAAGTGAATTTTGAAAGAACGCTATTACTGTCTGTCAGGGTGATGCCGTTTCCGCTTAGTACGATTTCGGGTGCTGTTGCCGCAAAATCCCCGGTGAAACTGGGAATGGTGTTGTGTTGCTGAAGGTCGTTTACTATCTGGTCATAGGCCTGCTTGAAGTAGTCGATGGTACCATCCTCGCTCACGCACATACCTACAGCAAGGTCATACCAGTAGCTGCGGTTGCGGGTATAGGGTGGTGTGGGAGATCTTGCTCCTCCGGTGATTTCCCAAACGAGAGCCTGAGTTGCGAAGCGGTATCCGATGTTGGGGTTATGCATATTCCAGTCACCTACAGCGTTGAAGCCCCACTCGTAATCCCAAATCTTTGTGGGAGCGCCATACAGAAGAATAAGACCGATAGCGATTCTCTGATCTGCACTCAGACCATACCAGACAGATTCACCGTGGTTCGTGGCTGTGCCGTCAATGGGTAGATTACCTGAGCCAGTATGGTCGATGCCAATACTGAAGGACTTGTACTGCTCGAGGCAGTAGAGCATATTGGAGTATTCCCAGGGGGCCTTTCCGTCCATGTCAAAGAAATGGAAGCCCTGAGCGACACTACCGTTCAGTCTCATGTTCATCTGGTCACAGTTGCGCAGGGTACCGGTTTTAGTTGCGGCTCTGGTCATAGAAAAGGTACTTGCCGTTTCCAAATTGACAACACTGCTCTCTATGCTGTCAGTAGTGAAGCCAGCGCTTACCAGGGCAGGATCTAGTGCTGATCCTTCGGTATCCGTTTCCGTAATATTCTCTTCTACCTCGTATGATTCCTCCTGCGAAATAGCCGTGTCTGCTGTGTCTGTAGCATAGATCATGGGGATCATAGTGAGCATCAGGATGAATACCAGAAATGGCGATATGATGCGCTTTGATTTCATCGCTTCTTTGATTTCCTCCTTCCAAATAAAAAAGCCCCGTATATAAACGGGGCAATGAAATGTTAAGTTATGATGTGGCAGCTAATTATCCATAGTAAACGTAGATATAATACCAATCCCCAGCCAGATCTGAATGACTAAAGATTACCTGACAATTGGCTCTGACAAGTCCGTATGCTTCGTCTACCAGAACACCACTATGCTCGGCAGAGAATCTGCTGTTAAGCTGATTTTTGGTAGCAGCTACGAGGCCAACAGCAGCATTGTACCCATCCTGCATTGTGTTGATAGGACGATATTCCGGAGGATAATATCCCGAATTGCCTTGTCCCAGAGACGTATCGATAACAAATCCAAGGGAAGCAGCATATGACCTTGCATAAGCTGCTATTGCATTTGGATCTATTACTTCTTTTGCCTCTTCAACAGGTACCTCAGCTTCCAACTCATCTGTGTCAATGGTCTCTTGCTCCTCTGCAGGCTGCTCCGACTGTGGTGTGCTTGTTAGTTCCGGAGTTGGAGCAGGACTTTCAACAATCGGTGACTCGACATTGCAGATAGGGGAGTCCCCTTGAGGAATGGTATCAACTTCAGGTAACTGCTCCATGATTTCTTCAGCCTGAGAAGGTAGGGCCTCTTCCTCCGGAAGGGCTTTTGGCGCTGATTCTACAGTTTCGCTTTGAACTGAAGATTCTTTTTGGTCGTTCAGCAGCTCATCATCGATAGCCTCACACTCTATTGGTGTCTGCGGTGTTGAAGTAGGGATCTCCACTAAAGAGTCAATCTGAATGTTTTCTTCTACCTCAGCTTCTGGAACACGGCTACATCCTACCAAACAAGCCAGAAGCAAAACAGTGATAAATAATGCCTTTTTCATTTACGGCACCTCCTTGATGCCGATTCTACCCCATATGTTTATTTCTTCCAAACCTGCAATTCACCAACTAACTATCCCTTTTCAGCCAGTAACAGCTGGTAATTGGGGGGAGAGTGTGAGAGGGGGGAGCGCGGCATTGAAGCAATGTCGTGATCTCAAAAGAACGCAGTGATGCCCTGGCGTAAATAGGAGTTTGCATTTATCTCTCCATATCTCTTAGCCGCTTGCGGTAGTATTCCAGGGCTTTGATTATGGTGTCTTCCATTTTCTGCGCAGGCGTCCCCGCGGGAAAATATTTTGCAATGCGTTCCCTCGGCATCTTAAACTGTTCTTTTTGATTAGGCTTCTCTTCTTGCATAATTGACATTATGACTTCATCAGTAAGCTTTCCTGCTTCTGAGAACTTGCGCATTTTTATAGCCTGAGCATGTGATGGGGTGCAGTCCTCGATTTCCATTATTTCAAATAAACTGCTCTGTTCATCCTTTGCAAGGTAGGAAAGTTCCACAGCAGGGCGGAGAGCGATTTTGTTTTCGTCTACAAGGGTAAGCACCTCCGGTATGAGGCTTGTGAGGCGGATAAAGCGTTGTATTTGGGTTTTGCTGTCTGGAGACTGTTCAGCTAACTGTTGGTTGGATCGCTGATTTAACTTCGGCCCCACTGGGGTCGAAGTTAAATCCGTGCGTTGCCCTTGCCGTTTCAACGCGTCGAGCTTCATTTTATACGCAAAGGCTTTCTCTGAAGGTAGCACCTTTTCGCGCTGGAGATTGCTGTCCACCATAATGATTATGGCTTCGTCATCAGTAAGCTCACGGGCCACGCAAGGAATGGTAGGCCTTTCTGCCAAAACACAAGCCATTTTCCGTCGATGCCCGGCTACCATTTCGTAGCTGCCGTCGGGTTTTGGCCTTACCAGTGCGGGGACAAGTACGCCGTATTGCCTAATGCTGCTAATCATTTCTGCCATAGCATCATCCTGCCTTACTTTGAAAGGATGATTTTTGAAGTCACTGATTTTGTCCAGGGGTATTTCGGTAATGCGTTCAAGCTTTGCATCATCACGTTCCGCTTGGGTCGTGAAAAGCTCATCTACACTTGTCAGCTTGCTTGCTACGCTGATTTTCGCCAATTTTTATCACCTCCTTGACGAGTTCTCTATATGCAGTTGCCGCACGGCCCTTTGGATCGTGTCTGAAGATGCTTCTATCTGCTGTGCTTATCTCTGCAAGCCGAACAGTTGCAGGGATCATAGTGTTAAATACCGGCAAATGCTGTCCGAAAGTCGCTTTGACAGAGGATACGACTTCTTTGCGGAAATTGGTATCGTTGACCATCGTAAAAAATACCCCGCCTATTTCCAAGGCGGGGTTGATTTGACGCTTTATGTTGTTGACGGTTACTATTAGCTCGGTCATATCTTCGGCGGCAAGGTAGTCTGCCTGTATGGGGACAAGCACATAATCTGCGGCTGATAAAGCATTGATAACGAGCATAGCCAGGGAAGGACGGCAGTCAAGCAAAATGTAATCATAGTTGTGCTTTAGTGTTTCAATGTACGTCCGCAGCACGGTCTCACGGCTCATTACATTAACAAGGCCGACTTCTACGGCGGATAGTGTGCGGTTTGCCGGTACGAAGTCAAAGCCCTCATGGTGTTGCAAAATTTCGGGATGTTTGTCTAATAATGTATAGTTGACGATTGCGTTCATAGCTGTGCTGAGTGTATTTTCAAGTTCGTGCGGCTTACGTAGTCCCAGCATTTTTGTTAGATCTCCTTGTGGATCTACATCAATGGCAAGCACCTTCTTGCCATTATCGGCAAGCCCAGCAGCAATGTTGTATACGCTGGTGCTTTTACCAACGCCGCCCTTTTGGTTGGCAATGGCGATTATTTTACATTGTGGCATATGCAATCTGCTCCTTGGAATAGTGAATTATAGATTTTAAATAATAAAACTAATTATTTATTGATAAAACCATGATATAATAAAAAATAGCTAAATCCCACGCATAATACATAATAAAAAAACAGAGGCGATATCAATGAGTCTTACTAGACACGAAAAGAAAATTGTATCAAGAATTAATAAAGGGGAAATTTGGGATATTCCCTCTTACCTGCGTTCATTTGGGAAGGGACGAGAACAAGCCTATGATATGAATGCAATCAGAAGCAATTTCACTGCTGATGAGAATGGCAAGAAATATAAAGTCATGAAGGATGGCAAAACACTACTTACCACCACCCACTCGACAATTGAAATAATGGGGCAAACGTATTGCACGCAACTTCCAATTTTGCGTGCAGAGTCCGATATCTCTGATGATGAGTGGACATTGCGTGAGGCGGAATTGAACGACAAAATTCCAGCTTCAACATTTAATTACGAGGAGCAGGAATTCGTGATTGATTTCCAAAAGGGGGCATTCGTCGCTGACGATTTTAAGGATATACTAAATTTTATTCGCCTGTGGTCCTATTTGCGCCGAGAAAATCTCGTTTTTGAGGTAGATAAACCGATTTCTAAGGATGAGATCAGTATGTTGTACGAATCAGTTCCGTATAAGAAAAAGGGGCTCTCTGGACAAATAAAAGTTGAATGGGATGGCATGCCTGGTAAAGATGTAGGGGTGGAAATACTAAGGCCTATTAGGAGCATTCTAGGAACAGTTCCAACGCGAAATGCAGAAGAATTTATGGATACAGAATGGAAAATAAATGAAGATCATTTAATGATGTGCCGTGAATTCTTGGGTAAGAAAATGTATCCTACGGAGGCTTCACATAATTATGCGGCCAACAACTACCGAACTCGGGACGAAGTGCACAGAAATCTGAACTCCATTGTGGCGGTATGCGCCCTTTTGATTTCCCTTTTTTCGTTGAGCTATGGAGCGCTACACCCGAGTAATATCTATCAGCCAGCTTTGGATAACCTTACACAACAGATATCTGGAATTCAAACAACATTGGATAATATTAATGCTAATCAGCTATCATCTAATGAGATTGATCAAATCTATGGAAAACTTGAATCAATAGAAGACAGTCTGATAAACCCGGATAGTAGAGGGGTGTTTTCCGAAATAGGTGAACTATATGCAAGCATTGAGGAAATTCAAAATATATTAGCTGGACAATTTCCAGCCACAGACTGATAAAAAGAATACTATGCATTTGCAGCCCAGAGGACACGCAAATCCTCTGGGCTTTTTATTTCCAGTGGCCATAGATGTATTCGGAGTTCAATTGTCCGTTTTATTGTACCAATAAGATTGTATAATAAAACTACAGTTAAAGGAAACAAATCCTGTTCGCTGATTCCATTAGAAAGGAGGTAACCATTATGACTTAGCGATGTAAACGAACATGTGCTATTGTCTCATTGGCTGTTGGGCTACTGTCTCTGTACTAGCCGTTAATCATCAGTGGCTTTATGGCACTGGCGATAGGCACATATTGCTTAATTGCCGACAATAGTCTGGCAAATGGATTGTCACTACTATGTGCGATCATATCTGTGGTTGTTGCTGGCCCTGTTAGCGTAATTGCCACATTAATAGGAATTGGAATTGCAATATATCAAGTTGCGTACACCTTTAGAGGATGACCTTCTAGAGAGGCGGGGGGTAAGAATCATTAATTATCTTATTCCCCGTGTTTATAAACCACACATAAACATACTATTGTGCTGGAAAAATCCCATACTTCTGCTGATTGTATATGCATTTCTAATTTTTGTTGTGAAAGCCTTCTAGTGATCGATGTACCAATATCAGATTAAAATAAATGAAAGAATATATCCTGCGCGTAATATAAAATTTTCCCTAATTTTTTTCCCTTAAAAAGATTAAAAAGGGAAAAAACTACTTGATTTCAGCTAACACTCAAAATGCCGCAAACCGTTGATATATAAGGCTTTTTGGTATTAGCTAACGCTATGTAATAATCGCTCTTTGCAGTTCGAGTCTTGTATCGTCCACCAAAAACCCTTGAAATCCCAATGGTTTCAAGGGTTTTCTTTTTTTATTTTCCCTTATTAAACCTTGTAACGTGCTATTGATTGGACGTAATTTTCTATATTTTTAGCACTTTTATGCTTCATTTTATCTGTAATGCGTCCATAATAATCGAGTGTAAAAGCGGCGGTGGCATGACCCAAATTTTCTTGTAGGGTCTTTATGTCATCGCCGCTTTGCAATGCTACAAGCGCATAGGTGTGTCTAAGATCATGAAATCTGGTGTAGGGTATTCCTATATTCGAGACGATACGTTTGAAACAGTCATATACCGTACGGTAGGAGAGCGGCCCGCCGCTATCGTTTCTAAATACAAGATCGAAATGCCGCTCTGAGTTTGTTATCTCTGAGTGTAGTATAGGCATACAGACCCACGATTTTTCGGCATTTGCTTCCATGTATATTAGTTTTTCTTTTTGCTTTTGCAGGGCACACAATGCTGTCTCAGGCAGGGCAATGGTACGGCTTTTGTTGTTCTTCGGCATGCTAATATAATATTTGCCTCCCTTTTCTTGATATCGCCGCAGTTGCTGTTTTACTGTCATCACCCTACGGTCAAAATCTATACAGTCCCATGTGAGGCCTAATATCTCACCTGCGCGTAGTCCTGTAAATAATGCAATTGTGTATATGTACTCGTGAGAATGACCCTTTATGGCTTCTATGAATTCTGGGAGTTTATGATCCTCAATTGGACAAAAGTCTTTTTTTAAGCTTTTTGGAAGTTTACAAGCGTCACTTGGGTTTAAGCTTATATAGAAGTTGTCTACAGCCTGCTGAAGAGCCTGGTGCAGAATTCCGTGTATATCCCGTATTGTTTTAGCGGAAAGGTAGTAAGGAGCTTCGCTCAGGGAATTGTAGAACTTTTGGATGGTTTCTGTATTGAGAGATATGAGATTTATGTTTCCAAGCGCTGGTATTATATAAAGTTCGCAACTTCGCTTGTAATTATACCGGGTAGATTTTTTTACATGGTATAGATATGTATTTACCCACTCTATAAGCCATTTACCGGTTGACTGTAGCGCATATGGTGAGTAGTACCCTATATCTTTCATATGCGCTATCATGCGAAGGCGTTTTAACACTTCGTTCTGTGTTTTGCCGGTAATAGAGCGTTGAATTTGACGTCCGTTTACGGCATCAATTTCTGAAGTGTAACGACCTTCCCAATATGTATATGATTTACCATTCTTTGTGATGGTTTTCTTTCGGATGCTGCCGTTACCGTTTGGAGCACGACTAGATTTGGTTGTGTTTTGGATCATATACATTCCTTCTTTCTTTTGTAATGACATTGAACATGATTAGGGTATTTGATAAAATTAAAATATAAATCCTAACAGAGGAGATATTTATATGAAATTTGAATTCAATACACAGAAATTGGCTGCAGCGATAAAAATCATATGTGAAGATATAAAACGGGAGCACGAGGACGAAAACTATCATAGATTTATTCGAATAATGGCAGAACTGGACTGGCCGGCATTTCTGGAGTATGATCCATGGTTGCATGAAAGAGTGATTGAGTACTATGAAGAGGATCGAATTGAAGAGCTAATCAATGCTTTGTACGATAATTTTGACACAGCCTATCTAAAAGAATTTGTGAATAGATGTAAGTTATCCAAGGTAATAAAAACAGAGAGAATTCCAATCATTGAAGAGGCTGTATTTCTTTTACATATAGAACGATACTATGGAGCGGTTGCTACACTCATAACACAGATTGCTGGAATAGTAGCTGACATTGAGGAGTTTATGAAGGATAACGATATGGAATATGATGAACGAAATGAGAAATTGATAAGGAAACGCTATAAAATCTCGGCGACTAATGAAAAAGGGAGGTTGTTAAATACTCTGTTAGAAGGACAAAGGATAAATGATGAACAGGGAGAGTACAATTATTTGATAGGGTATTTCCGAAGCAAGGTATTTAGCTCGGGGCTTGATGGAGATGAAATATACAAACACGCAAACCGCAATATGATTTGCCACGGAGAGCAAACATCTTTTGGCTCAAAAGAGCAGGCGCTCAAAGTAGTGTTATGTATAGATGCACTTGTTTGGGTGGCTGAATCAATATATGAATATAGTGTGGATCAATTAGAAAACGTACAAATATACAGTTGACTAAATACACCCAATGAGTGTATTGTGATGACGAGGTGAGTAAAATGAACATTCGTGAGATGAGGACGCTTTTGGGAGATACCCAAGGTGAGTTTGCTACACGATATAATATACCCTTTCGCACGGTACAGAACTGGGAAGCTGGTGTGCGCACACCACCGGAGTATATGATAAGTTTGTTAGAAAATCGTATTCGTGCAGATCTTGTAAACCGGAAGACAAATGTGTTGCCCAAGTTTGACCCCCAGAAGCGCAATCTTCCCAAGCGGAGCGATTATGTAGGAGCTACTGCATGGCTCAGGGCAGTGCGTGATTGCATTGGAGAAACAGTTGTATTTGCTTTGGATGCTGCGCTGATGTGTCAAGGCAACTTCGGCGGACGCAGCGACGAATATCTGGTGTGGGTTTATGGAGATGATGCTCTTTCCCGGTTCAATGGTGTGGTTGTACTGGGTAATCGAATCAGCGCCCATAGTGTAAAAGAAAAGAACGGATTACGATTTACAGATTTCAGCAGAACAATAATGGACGCATTGGCAAATGAGTCTATTTTGGATATGCAGGGGATTACTGAAGCGATCAGTAAGTATTACTACCGTAATGGAGAAAGTTTTGACGGGATTTCTGTTGCACCCGAATACCAGGATCAGTTTGACCGATTGGCAATCGAAGCTATAGAGTATTACGGAAGTTGAGGTGGTTGTTTTGAAGCTTACAGCAGAAGAAAAACTGATGTATGCCGTGATGAAAGCGATCTATGATAGCGGTATACCCATAAGTTTTAAGGGATCCATGGTGCTGAAAGCCTGCTTAATGGAGGCCGGATACAATGATGACACACGTCATACTGCGGATATCGATGCAAACTGGAACTCAGACACGCCGCCTACTGACGAACAGATGGTGCAGTCTCTGCAGAGCGCACTGAAGAAGAGTGGTATCGATTTGGAAGTAAGCATTTATAGACCATACGGAGAAGGGCGCTCAGCGGGATTTGAACTGAAGGACAGAGATACTGACGAGGTTCTGTTTTCCATGGATGTCGATGTAACCGTCCTATTCCTCCAACAAAAATCTACGAAGTGGAGGGACTTCAATTCCGCGGAGTATCCTCCTCTCAGATGATTGCGGACAAGGTGGCTGCCATTTCTACTGATAAGGTTTTTCGCAGAGTGAAAGATGTGGTAGACCTGTATTATATTTCAAAGGTTTTCCAGTTCGATAAAGCCGATGTTCTTCAGACACTGAAAAATAGTGGAAGAACTTTGGAGAACTTCAATGGTTTCCTACACAGGCGCGAGGATTTGCGCCACTCCTATGAGAAATTTCGATTTGAGGGTGCTGTTTATAAACCGCCTTTCGAGGAAGTGTATAGTACCGTAAAAGCCTACATTAAGGATGTGCTACCAAGAGAAAAGAATCGCGATATGGAAAGATAACAGAAACTATTTGCGACCTAAGCTTTGAGTATTAAGAGAGAAAGAAGGAGAGACCTTATGATGGTTGATAGTAGGCATCTAAGCGTAGCGGCTACATTTGGAAAACTTGGTATTGAATTAAGTAATCTCACCCGCGAAGAGAAAGAACTGGCTAAGGCAGAGCTTGAGTTCATACACCAACTGATTGATGCAATAGCTCCAAACGATATGAACCATCGTATATATGGTATTACATTGCAGGAAATTGCGTTTGTGCAAAAGAATGCACAACTAAGTGGAATTGATAAAGTGGTTGTATTTCCTGTGCCACCTCATATTAGCAAAAATGGCTACCTCATCAGGAGTTATGGTAGAGACACTACTGGATTTATGAAACGCATTAATGTCGTTCCGTTAATGGACAGCATTATATCAAGTAACTATGATTTGATTTTCAACAGTGAAAACAAATTTGGTGTGGTTATATATGAGCGTAAGGATTAGATTCAGCTAATATTGTACGATAACAATTAGGCGCGGGAGTATTCATGACGAGGTGCACGCAATGAACAGAGAAGCATTTTATACAGGAGAGTGTTTTCATCGGGTCGCAGCAGATATGATACCAGATGATTGGTTAAGTAATGCGACAAAAAATGATGGCTTTTGGCTTATTCCATCTGTCGTAAATATGGCATTCGCTTGTGAGCTTTATCTGAAGGCTCTCATATCTGATGGAGAAAAGGTCAGGGGACATGAATGGAGTACATTGTTCAAAAAACTGTCTCCAGAAGATCGGCAATCAATCATTCAAACACCATGTTTTAAGGATGATTCAAATTTCGAACTAAAAATAAAAGAGAACGAAAGAGCCTTTGAAGAATGGAGATACCATTTTGAACCGGATAAATCCATTAGTGTGGACATTATTTTTCTCGAAAACCTTGCAATAACGCTTCATGACTTTGTCGCAAAAAAATTGGATGAGCCAATTCACTAATTATTTGTGTTGTGTTAAGACCACACTTAAAGATTTGGTAAATAATCCTTGCAAAATGCTACAGCGGAAACATGAATCCGATTTAATGAATTTTGAATATATCCTGCGCTGTGATATAAAATTTTTCCTAATTTTTTTCCTTAAAAAGATTAAAAAGGGAAATAACTACTTAATTTCAGCTAACGCTCAAAATGCCGCAAACCGTTGATATATAAGGCTTTTTTGGCATTAGCTAACGCTATGTAATAATCGCTCTTTGCTGGTTCGAGTCTTGTATCGTCCACCAGAACCGCTTGCAGTAATGCAAGCGGTTCTTTTATTATTTTCCTTATTAAACCTTGTAACGTGCTATGGATTGAATGAAATTTTCCATATCGTACTGTGAAAGCCTACATCAAGGATGTGGTACCCAGAGAAAAGAATCGTGATATGGAAAGATAATAGTAACTATTTGCGATTTTGGCTTTGAGCACTCAAACATATATGAAAAATCCGAACTACTTCGAGAGCGGAAGTAAGTTCGGATTTTTGTATGTATCAAAGAGATTTGTCTTAGAGCGTAGAACCGGGCGTTCGGAATGCGCTGTAGATTTTGCTCATATCGTGTTTTCGCTGGCAATGGTTAGTATTTTACAGCGTGGTATATCGTGCTCTATCCAATAAATATTTAGCGGAAAAGTAGTAACGAGTAGTGTGGAAGTATATTTGCAATAGGGGAAGCAATACTGTGTAAATAATCTAGGGCAGGAGCTTTGTTTTATGTCGAAATAATGATAGAATATATACAAATTCCATGTTGGGAGGTACATAGATGAATGCGACTTTGGTTCAAGAACTTTTCAGAGATATACAACAAAAAAACACGGGGGTTCAGCTTATAAAAGCAGATCTACATGTACACACACCAGCATCCTTTGATTTTGTGTGTGGAGAATATTCTGCAGATGATGCTTACTACGCGTTGCTTGATGAAGCGATTAACGAAGAGATACGTGTTATTGCAATTACAGACCACAATACCTTTAGAGGCGTAAATAAGATCAGAGAACTTATGCGTGCAAGTAAGAAGTATCGTGAGTTGGTTGTGCTATGTGGCATAGAGATTACTTGTTTTTCTAAGCACCTTGTTGCTATCTTTCCAGACACTTTTTTAAAAAGTCAGCAGGACGCTTTCCTTACCGAAATTGGGATATCAGAAGAGCTTCAAGGTACTGAGGAAGCAGTTGCGGATAACTATGGTCCGGCTGTTCTACTTGAGAAAATAGGTAGGCATGGTGGCTTCGGTATACTCGCTCACGCTGATGCAGAAAAGGGTTTCTTACAAAGTCTGTGCATTAACAACAAAAACGACAAAAAGGTCAAAGAAGCGGAGGCATTCTCATACAGCGGAAAGTCCTTGGCCAAGATAATAAAAAGTCCTTTTTTGTTTGGTGTTCAGTGCAATAATGATTACAATAAATCAATACTGAATGAAAAACTTCAGAATCATGATTATGCAAGAACGGATAGAGCGCTCGCGTTTATAAAATGCTCAGACTGTCATGGGATTTCCAAAGGAGGGAAGTATTTTGGGAAAAGTGGACATCCTATGGGTGGATTTTATTCGGAGTTCAAGTTATCTGAATTGTCGTTTGAATCAATAAAAATGGCTTTGCTAGACGCAGATATGCGTATGTTTAGCGGGGGGGAGCCAGAATACCCATATATCTATGGTGTTGCTATAAAGAGCCCCATTCTTTCCTCTGGTGATGAATTTATTACTTTACGTTTTAACTCGGAGCTTAACTGTATAATAGGTTCAAGAGGAACGGGGAAAACTACAATTTTAGAAACAATTCAAAGTACGATTATGCCAAACAGCATAAAGGGCACCCATAGATTTCGCGTATATAGGAGATATAGCAGTTGCGTGGTATTTATTAAAAACGGCCAATCCATGTACGCAGTTACTAATGAACCTAAGTTACAGGTGGAGAGCTACACAGGTAAAAAAGACTATGTTGACAAGCTAAGAATATATGCTAAAGAGGAAAATACTGATAAGTACAGGAATATTAGTGGTGAGAATGTATCTTTTATAAATGATTTTCTTGCTTCAGGATATCAACAACGACAGTTATACGAGTATAGCAAGAATCCAGACAAGATTATTGAAATCATTGATGGATTTATTGTTTGGAAATACTCGGCCCAATATAGCAAGGCTGCAAATCAAATTGACCATATGGAGAAAAAGCTTGACGAACTACTTTTGTCGATTCGCGATAAAAGAGTTAAGCAGGGAGATGATTTTTTAACATACGTAAGAGAAAAAGGGTTAGAAAAACAGATATGTAAGTATATATCTCTTAGAAATAAAGCAACCGCGTCTTTGAGTGACCTTAGGAAAGGAATGATGGATGAGCTAAATTCTGTTTTGGCAAGGAAAGTAATTCTTGAGCTTTATATGGTCATTAGAGAAAAGGCATGGAGAGAAGATGTAGACTATTTAGCGAACAAAGTTAAAAAAGCAACAAGCAATACATATGAGTATTATCTTAAAATAAAAAAGGCACTTGAAAAAGTATATGCTCTTTCTCCATATGCTGGAAGTTTCGACTTTTATTTATTGCTGCTTAGCGGGCAGTATGAAAAGATACGGCAAGACTATAAATTGAATTTGACTAATGATGATATGGAGAGAATTCTTAGCCAAATAAACGAAGATTACATAAAAGCTTCGTTGGCTGATGGCCTCAAAATGAGATATAATGTTAATACTGGCACAGATTACTCTGAAAAATATAAGGATAATTCGCAGATATCAATGGGCCAAAACGCAGTTGCGCTATTATTACTTATCTTGAATGCCGCCTACAATATGAATGATAACAGGCCTCTTTTGATGGACCAACCGGAGGATGATTTGGATAATAGCTATATATATTCAACCTTGGTAAAGGAGTTTAGAACATCGAAAGAGAAGCGCCAGATTATTATATCGACTCATAATCCTAATATTCCTGTTGCGGCTGATGCTGAAAGTGTGCTCGTGTTAGAATTTAACGGCGACCATGGTGTCCTTGCCAATGTAGGATCAATCGATTCTAACAAAACAGCAAATTATATATTAAAGATAATGGAAGGTGGAGAAGAAGCGATAAAACGAAGGATGGAGAAATATAATGTAAGATATGAGAGCAAAAATTGTCCTTGAGTGAGTATTAGCAACGTTCAATGGCGGTACGCTTTAGGCTCATGGCTTGTATATAGCTTTAACTGCTTAATAGCTAAAAGAAATAGCATAGTTTCGGAATGAACTATGATGATTTTGCTTATCCTATAGTGGGAGAAATGAAGTGAATATATCCTGCGCTGTAACATAAAATTTTCCCTAATATTTTCCCTTAAAAAGATTAAAAAGGGAAAAAACTATTTAATTTCAGCTAACACTCAAAACACCGCAAACCGTTGATATATAAGGCTTTTTGGCATTAGTTAACGCTATGTAATAATCGCTCTTTGCAGTTCGAGTCTTGTATCGTCCACCAAAAAGAGAGCCACGACATTGTCGTGGCTCTTCTTTTTGGTGGCAAGTTTGCCTTTGGCAAACTTATCCGCGCGGCGGGGAATTGAAATGTGAAGGAAAAACCCTGATGGTTTTCCTTCACCCATCCTTTCCTTCCGAAAATTTCGGTCCGGAACTTGTGATCACATGCCGAATGCATATTAAAACCGCTTGCAGTAATGCAAGCGGTTCTTTTTTTTCTTATCAAACATTTCTCCCTTTGGGGAGTTTGTTTTTGTTGAAAGAGTGAGGAAAATATTATACAATAATATTAACTCGGATAAAAAAGGGGAGGCATGATTTTATTATGCAGCTTACAAGGAGCGAACTTGAAATTATGAATGTGATGTGGAGCGCCGAAAAGCCTGTTTCCAGAGCCGATATTATATCAGGCTCGACAAACAAAAGTTGGAAAGAGGGCTCTATACATATACTTCTCAACGGCCTGCTGAAAAAGGGCGCAATTAAGGAGGATGGCTTTGTACGCTGCGGCAAAACCTTTGGACGCCTTTTTTCCACAACGATAAGCAGAGAAGAGTATTATGCCGAGGAAGTGTTTTCTGCGGGCGACAGAAAAAGCGTTCCCATGCTGATGTCTGCCCTTATCAGCAGAGATGATATTGATATCGACCTTGTGAATGAGCTTGAGGCCATTCTTGAAGAAAAAAAGAAAGAGATAATGTATAGAAAATGATATCCGCATATTCTTTTGTGACGAGCCTTATCTTCTTCAATATTGCGCTGATTATTGTTTATATTTTGAGAAGAAAGAGCGACTTTATAGCCAAATACGGAATTTCCGTTCTGATAACAATTACAGTTCTTGGTTTTGCAAGGCTTGTGCTGCCCTTCGATTTAGGGGCAGCCCATATAATCAAATCGCGCCATGTAATACCCACGGTTCGAACTGCCCTTGGTCAGAGCATTGCCGGAACTGATTTTACTCTGGGCGAGGCGCTGCTCGCCCTTTGGGCTCTTGGCGTGGCAGTATTTTTGATTAAAGATGCCGTTACGATACTCCGTTTCAAAGTGAGAAACGCAAAATATGAAAAGAGCGAATGCCCTGCCCTTTTCGAAGCTGCGGATGAATTGAAAATCGCCAACAAAATCACACTTACGCCCGATGCACCCGTTCCCTATGTGGCGGGATATTTCAAACCCGAGATTTTCACTCCCGATCTTGAACTGGATAAAGATGAATGGAAATTTGTCTTGATGCACGAGAAGCAGCATATCAAAGAGCATGACCAGCTTATAAAGCTGCTGTTTGTTGTGGTTCGCGCCGTGCTTTGGTGGAATCCCTTCTCCCACTTGTTTATGCATGAGCTGGATGCCATCCTTGAGCTTCGCTGCGATTATGCGGTTATGAAGAACTTAAGCGAGGAAGAGAGCTTATCTTATTTTGCCGTAATTTTGCGTGTGGTCAAGCAGCTGCAGCCCGGCTCTCCCCGCAGACTGGGGGCTAACACCGCGCTGATTGACATCCGCTCAAGATCCCAGGACGATATAAAGCAAAGATTTGAGGTATATAAAAATAGCGATAGCCGCCGCGGCAAGCAAGTAAGGGATGCAATTCATGTTTTGGTGTTCCTTGTGTTTTTGGCCTCATATTTCGTTGTCGTGCAGCCGCATTACGAACCGCCGGAGGAAGATCTGATTGGCGTGGAGACTATGATTCCCGATGAAACCTTTATAATTCACGGCACCGACGGCAAATACCGGTTGTATTCCGGCAAGGAAATGGTAATGGAGATTCCTGCGGAGGAAATGGATGATTTCCCCTATAATGTTTTCAAAGTCTACGGTAATGGATGAATGATGAACATTATCAAGTCAATAATCACGATACTCGTTCTGGCAACTGCAGCGGTATGTCTATACCGTTTGGGTCGTCGGTGTTTTTGTGGTCAGTCAAGAAAAAATAAGGTGCGCAACATACTGTGCTTCATTCTAGTGTTCATTATTGTCGCGGTATTGTATGTTGCGCGATGGGAGTATATCTATCCATTCGAACGTACAGTGAATCTGGAACTATATGCTGTAATTGATATCCCTGAAGAACATACATTATCTCGTCCGGGATGGTGGCATGCAATCTATGAGAAATGGGGTATTTATTCAGGCTCAAAATGGATGGATACGGAAAGTGTATCACAACCATCTCGATTCGGATTTGATTGGCCTGATATGGATTTTGAGAATCATACATATATTGTCTCCTACGGACAGGAACTTGGTGCTTTGACATATAATGCATGGAATACTGTCGATTATCCGTATAAAACCGGAGCGAAAGCCGGACACCCTGTGTTTAGTGAAGTGTTCGAGCCAAACAGAGTGTATATTTATGAAATAGAGAAAATGCGAATCGAAAATGACGGATAATTTCAAAACAAATATCCCCATTGCTGAACCCTAAATTTTGCCGAGGTGATGAAAGTGGAGAGGAGAAATTGCAGGGTATTAATTATACTTTTTGGGCTAATTATATTTATTTGCTCTTCTTGCGCCGTTCGATGAACTGAGGTGAAACATGACTGTATATAACTATTATGATACTGATGGGTCTGGATTCGCAGACTTTGACATTGACGGAGAACACTATTTGAAATTGCTGGAAGCTTGCTTTAAATACTGTTCGTCTTACTCATGGCGCGTTTACAGCAACGACATAGTTGAACCGGAAAATATAAAAAAGTTCCAAATTCCTATTAGCGATAACGTACTGCTTGCATACGGTCATTATTATAAACATATAGGCGATCCGCAATTAGCTCAAATTCGTCATTATAAAATTACTAAAGAAACCATGGGCGCCTTTAGTTCTGTAACTGACAGCATTTTCAAGTGGATTAACGGATGGGGTCACAAGAACCCGGAAGACCCTGTGTTTTATAGAGAGGATGGGAGCATTTTCTTTTCGGTCATCGTACATGAAGGAAAGTGTATGCTGATCCCCAATAATAATGAGGATATTAGTGATATCCTCAAATTTGGTAATTGGGTAAAGTGCAATTACGACTAAGAAACTGCGGGTGTTGAGAAATGAGAAACTATACAGAGTATGAATCCCAATTCATTTCCTCTTTCGTTGAACATACATTGATTGGTAATATTATTCAGGAGCAGCTGTCTACCGCTTCTTCAGAGCGTGAGTACTGCCAAACGAGTTATTTTGTATCAATAGATGCAAACAAATTGGCGTCCCCACTGGGCAATGTTTCAGGAGTTCCGTTTGAGATATTAATTGATCCTGTTGCAGACCGGGACGAAGTGATTTTTTTCAACGAAAAAAGAGCAATTAATATAAGTGAAAATGCTGTTGCTTCAAGGCTGCATTTCAAAAATGGGTTTATCTGTGAATTGGAGATTTATAGTCCTGCAGGCAAAACGCTGAATATAAATGCTCACCTGCAAGGCAAAAAAATTGTGATAGAACTTGATGGCGTGATAACCTGAAATGATAATGGGGATTCCGTCATAGAAAATAGATAATTTTCCCTATCCGGACAGCAGAATATTTCATTGGGAAAAGTATATGGTGAGTTTACAAGCTTTGGGATGGCTAAATAACTATGAATAACAAGAAAACATTCAATAGAAGAAGCTTTTTTATACATCTGCACACGCTGATTGTCGGGGGGATTATCATCGGTGGCATGGCCGGAATTGCTTTTTGCATCATGTCTGCCGTTCATAAAAATACGACTTTTCTATTGGTCAGCATAGTGTTCACTTTCGGCATTCTAATTATCCTGGGTATTTCAGCAGTGCTGTATGTAAGAAGCGCTTACGGAAAATCCCCGTTGAAGCCATATGAGTTTAGCTCTGAATACCATTCCGGCAGAGATGTTCTTGACTCAATTTCAAATCATTCGCATCTGCACACGCTGCCTGATGGTGTTTTTTGTGCACGCACAACGAATAGAAACCACTATATTAACTGGTTCCTCTTTTATATACCGCAATTTGATTCTTATGAATACAAGCAGATGGAAAAACGTTCTGTTCTTTCAGCTATAAATGCATGCTTGATTCCTGCAAAAATGTCTCGTGATATGTTTTTGCATAGCGCCAGATGCAACATAATTGTAACTGACTCGATGAACGAAAATCTAAGTCGCTTTATTAATAAAAATGCGATTGATAGACTTTGTTGTTTAGAGGGAATTGTTGATTGTGTAGTGGATCTTTCCGGTGAAAAAATATATCTTCCGGCTCTTTGGGGCGGATATTCAGGACACCTGAAAAAATACTGTAAAATTGTGCGCGAGCTTGATAAGATTCTAAAGTAAAGCGCCTTGTCGCGTAGTGAGAAAGGGTAATGCTGATGAAACTGTTTCAGCTTCAGACTGATTTATTGCGATATAGATATCCAATCATCAAAATTATTGTTTGTGTATCTGCAATAATTTTTATCGCCTCTGGAACATTCGCATCTTTTTTTTCGTCCCCTTTGGGTAACCTCTTTTCACGAGTTGGGGGAACTGCTATATTAATTGCCTGCATTTTATGTTTATATATCTCCATAGGCGAGGTTTGCCACACATACTCTAACAGGAAGAACAATTCTCGCCATTCCGTAGAAACAGAGCTTCTTCTAATAGATGCCATAAAAGGGCTTGCGGAAAGAAACCCGCAAATCGAAATTGAAGTACAGACGGACGGCAAAATAGTAAAACTTGGTTCAAGCTCAGACTTGAAAAGACCGAAGATGGTTTTGGGAGATAAGCAATACTACGTAGATAAGGAAAAATTTGAAACTATAGAGCCGTTTTTAGAAGCCGTGCTGACAATGTTCCCTGATGGGCATGTTCCGGTATTTAGAATTGATGGTTTTGCAGTTTCAAAAATAAAGAATATAGATCAGTATTAAGAAATGAACGAGTAACTGAGTGAGCGGAACGAACTGTAACATTTAGAATCTGGGTGGTGAGACTTTTTGATTAGCTTATATGACAGATACACCACATATTTCATTCTTTTGGGAATGCTATTTGCCAATATACTCGGTTTTGGACTTGGATGTTTCTTCATTTATAAATTTCTTATTCTCAGCTTTGATCCTTTAGTATTCATATTGATTATTATGATACCCGGAGGAATAATCTTTTGCGATGTTCTGCTAATTAGGTCTCGTTTTTACGGTCGATTGTTGCTTCGCTGCAAGATAACACCCCATGGGATTGCTTGCAGAGGACTTGGGTGGCGTCCGTTTGTTCTGCCATGGAATGAAATCAGAGTTTACGGTATCTATGGCTATTCCTTAGCACAACATCCTTATGCAATCGCATTCTTTTCAACAAATCCGGAGGAAAGGTATATTGGAAAACAGCTTGCCAAGGTGGATTATAGCCGTGTTGTTTTTCAAATCCGCCCTGAAGTTATAAGGGCTCTGGAAGCTCATATGCCAGATGATATAAAGAAAAGATTCACCGACTCGATCCGCTGTAAACAGGATTGCTGCATAAGAAGGCGCGGCTAATGTTCCCTTACATAACGAAAAAATAAGCCACGACGAAAGTCGTGGCTTATTACTTTTATCTGATTGCGTACTTATTCGGCCTTCTTTGCGGCTTTTCTTTCCTTGTTGGCTGCAATGCCCTTCTTGGCGCTTGCAACAACGATGCTGCTGAGTGCGAAGAGTGCGAGAGCGTTGGGGAGAACCATCAGGTAGTTGAATGCGTCGGTAAGCTCCCATACGAGGTCGTTGGAGACCAGCGTGCCCAGGAAGATGAATACAAGGGCGATAACGGTGTAGATAACGGTGCAGTCCTTGGGATTTTTCTTGCCGAAGAGGTACTGAACGTTGATCTTGCCGAAGAGGTTCCAGCTAAGAACGGTGGAGAATGCGAAGAAGAAAAGGCAGATTGCAACGAAGATGGCGCCGAAGTTCTCGCCGAAGATGACGCCGAAAGCGGTCTGGGCGAGGTTTGCCTTATTGATGAGGCCGGTGACAGCGCCGGTGTAGCCGCCTGCAAGAGGACCATCGGCGGTGTAAAGAGTGCTGATGATAACGAGTGCGTTAAGGGTGAGAACAACAAAGGTGTCGATGAAAACGCCCATCATTGCAACAACGCCCTGCTCGTGAGGAGTCTTGACATTGGCCTGTGCGTGTGCGTGGGGAGTAGAACCCATACCGGCTTCATTGGAGAAGAGGCCGCGCTTGGCGCCCTGAGAAATGGCTTCCTTCAGCGCTGCGCCGACAGCGCCGCCGATGATGGCCTGAGGCATAAATGCATACTTGAAGATCATTCCGATGGTTGCGGGGAGATAAGAGATACGGGCGAGAAGAACGATGATACCGCCGACGAGGAAAAGACCTGCCATAATGGGAACGATCTTTTCGGTGACGGATGCAAGGCGCTGAACGCCGCCCAGGAAGATAACAGCGCAGATAACTACGAGAACAAGACCCATAACCCAGGTGGGGATGCCGAAAGCGGTCTGCATAGTGGAACCGATGGAGTTGGACTGAACCATGCAGCCGAAGAAGCCCAGGGCGAGGATAATGGCAACTGCGAAGAAACCGGCGAGGAACTTGCCAAAACCGCCCTTGAATGCGCGGGTAATGTAGTAAACGGGGCCGCCCTTGATGTTGCCGTTTGCGTCGGTTTCGCGGGTTTCGAGAGCGAGGGTAGCCTCAGCATAGATGGTGGCCATACCGAGGAAGGCGATAATCCACATCCAGAAGATGGCGCCGGGACCGCCGACGAGGATAGCGCCGGAAGCACCAATGATGTTGCCGGTACCTACCTGAGCTGCAATAGCGGTTGCAAGAGCCTGGAAGGAGCTCATGCCGCTTTCCTGCTTTCCGCCGCGAAGGGAGAGATTGCCGAAAACGCGGCGCATGCCTTCGCCGAAGCATCTTATCTGAACGAAGCGAGTTTTAATGGTGTAGAAAAGTCCGACCGCTATCAGCAGGACAACAAGAACATAACTGGACAAATAGGAGTTGATGTTGCATACGATGGGGTAAAGTGCGGATTCGATGTTTGCGAAAAATTCCAACATAGTGATTTCCTCTCTTTTCTTGCTCTTGATTTGGGAATAAAAAACGAAGCTGCGTTTTTCTAACGCAACTCCGGAAAAAAAGTTTTTGCAGACAAGAGGGAAGAGGTCTATGTCTGCTCTGTCCTTTTACCTGAGAGATTCGGCCTTTGGGCCTTGCACCTTCGGTACTCAATCAAATGAGATTCTCCAGAGTTCCCTCCGCCGCCTGTTTTTTTTTCAATTCAGACGGTTTCCAAGGGAATATTCATTTTTGTGATGTCATTGTAGCACGGGAAAAATGAAAATGCAAGCATAAAATGTACGCTTGCGGAGAATAAATGTTTTTTCTCGAAGAACATTTATCGGCTATCCCCCATAAATGCAAAAAAAGAAGCAGGACTAACTAAATGTCCTGCTTCTTTTTATGTAGGATGAATTATTCCTCGGTAGCCTCTTCGACGACTTCTTCAGCGACTTCTTCAGCAGCCTCTTCGACAGCTTCCTCAGCGACTTCTTCAGCGGCTTCTTCGACTATCTCAACAACGATGTCTTCGTCGTCTTCTTCCTCAGCGGTTTCTTCCTCGGGGTATTCTTCAATTTCAACCTCGATGGAATCATCTTCGCCCTTGGTTTTGAGAGAAGCGATTTCAGCCTGCTTGTCGGCAATGTTCTTTTCAGCAAGGGCTATTTCTTCGCAAAGCTGAATGAAGAAGCCCTCGGGATTTTCCTTGTGGGTGTCGTAATAAAGCTTGCCTATCTCAAGATAGGTTTTCTTCATGTTGTCCTTCTCGGCGGAAATTTCCATATTGAGCTTGGCAATGCGTGCGCCTGCCTTTGCTCTGTCGGCGGCCTTTTCGGCAAAGTCCTTGGTTTTGTCGGCGGCAACACCGGCAAAATCTTTTGCCTTATCTGCGGCAACCTCAGCAAAATCCTTGGTCTTATCTGCGGCGACCTCGGCAAAATCCTTGGTGTTGTCGGCAAACTTGTTGAGCTTGCTGAGGAACTTATCTTTAAGAGCGTTGAAATCCATTTTGTTAGCCTCCTGTATTTATTCTTCGAAGCCCTTGCCTGCGGCGGCATCAGGCTCATCGTTTACATTTTCTTCTGCCATTTCGGCAGGAGTTACTTCTGCAACTTCTATTATATCATCCGTTTCCTCCGCGTCAAGCTTTGCGCCGAATATGGGCTTGAGTCCTGCCTTGAGGCGGCGGGCGTTAAGGATATACACGATAAGGGCGGCAACACAGCTGATGGCCGCAATAAGCTGGCTTACGCGGATAACATCGGGTATGAGCCAAAGACTGTCGCTGCGCAGCCCCTCTATCCATGCGCGGCCAAGTCCGTACCAGAAAACATAGAGAATGAAAAACTGTCCCTTATACTTGCGATTTTTCTTGCTGTAGAAATGCAGGGCTATGAAGCCGATGAAGTTCCAAAGGCTTTCATAGAAGAAGGTGGGGTGGACATAGATGGTGTTGCTGCCGAGAGTGAGACCCATACGGCAGAAAATATCGGTTTCATAGCCATAGGCCTCTCTGTTGAAAAAGTTGCCCCAGCGACCCATAAACTGGCCGATGAGAAGACCAAGGCTCATTATATCAAGCGCGGGATAAATGCTGATTTTCTTCATTCTGCAGCGAATCCATACGGCAATAATGGCTGCGATAATGCCGCCATATATGGCGAGACCGCCGTCGCGGATGGCGAAAATTTTCGCGGGATTTTCGGCGTATGCGCTCCAGTTGAAGGCGCAGTAGTAGGCTCTTGCGCCGATAATGGCTGCGATAACGCCCCAAATAACAAGGTCATAGAGGGTGTCGGGCTCGATGTCCAGTCTCTTACCGTTTTTGGTGCCGTAAACAAGTGCAAGAAGAAGACCGGTGGCTATTATTATGCCGTAAAAATACATGGAAAATGAGCCGATGTTGATGGAGTAGGGGGGATTGATGGCGAAGTTTTCGCCAAACATGGGAAATGAAATTATTGCTTCTCTCATTGTTTATTCCTCCTTTGCGGCGGGAGTAATAACGCTCATTGCAAAGCGCTCGGGGCGAATATTTTCTTTAATAAAGGCCTGAACCTCTTCAGCGGTGATGGAATCCATAACAGAGAAGGAGTCAAGGCAGTTATATCCGGCAAAATCCGCGTCTGCCATAGCGGCGCAAAGTCCGCCAAAGGAACTGAGTGCTCTCACTCTTGCTCCGTATGCGGATTTCTTTATGCGGCTCCAAAGCGCCTTATCAAGTCCGTTGTCGGCAGCTTTGCGGGCCTCGGCCAGCATTTCGCTGAGCACTCTCTCGCTGTCGCGGCTTTCGCCTCCTGCAAGGATGGTGGCGGTTTCAGCTGCGTGATAAAGCTCAATATAAAAATCGGTGTTGATAATTCCCTCTCCGTAAAGACGGGTATAGAAGGGGGAGGAGCGGGAGTAAAGATAGCTCAGTGCGGCGCCTGCCAAAAGCTTCTGACGGAGGGAAATAGCTCCCTGATTTTCGGCGCGCAGTTTGCAGCCCAGCATAAACTGAGGAGCGGAAACCTCCATGGCGCGGTAAAAACGGGGTCTGGCAGGAAGAAGGCTTTCCGGCTCGCCGTAATCTTTCACGGGAGCTTCGCCTGCTGCGGAGGGGAGCATACGAAGAGCGGTGGCTCGAACCTTTTCGGGGTCAACATCGCCAACAACGCAGAGGCTCATATTGCAGGGGGAGTAAAACACCTTGTGGCAGTCGTAAAGAGTCTGGGCGCTGATTTGCGCGATGGACTCAACAGTTCCCGCAACATCGTCGCGAATGGGGTGATGCTCATAAAGGCAGCCCATAAGGGAGTTGAAAACAACACTGCCCGGCTCGTCTTCATACATGCGTATTTCCTGAGCGATTATGCCCTGCTCTTTCTGCACGCTCTCTTCGGTGAAGTAGGGCGTGGAGACGAAGCGGAGGAGACATTCCAGATTTTCGTAGAAAGAGTCGGTGCAATCAAAATAATAGGCGGTGATGTTGGATGCGGTGTAGGCGTTGGGTTCTGCTCCGTTGGCTGCAAGCTCGGAAAGAGCATTGCTTCCGTCGGGCATGTCGAACATCTTGTGCTCAAGGAAATGAGCAACGCCTGCAGGAGTGTCGATAAACTTTCCACCAAGGCGGAAACGGCGGTCGGCGCCGCCGTAATTTGTGGCAAAATAGGCGTGGCAGCGGCTATAACCGGGTTTGGTCATAACAGAAAGACGCAGACCGTTGGGCAAGGTGTCGCGATAGATAACCTCGCCAACCTGAGGATATTCATATTTAGTCATCTTCGTCCTCCTCGTCTTCGTCCCAGCTTTCTCCGGCCTTGAGGAAATATACGCTGTCCAGCTCAATGCTCTTTGCAACGGCAATAATATCCTCGCGGCTTACCATGTCGCAGAGAGCGGCATATTCGTCAGGACCGTAGTCGAGACCTGTAAGGGTCTGGGTGAGATAAAAGTCTTCAAGGGCGCCGGGGGAATCGGTTAGGGAAACAAGCTGGCTGCAAACTGCCCTGCGGGCAAAGCCAAGTTCCTCATCGCTGAATTCGCCATTTCTAATTGCCTCAAGCTGGGCAAGAATTTCGGATTTGGTTTCTTCGAATTTATCAAACTCAATGCCGGAAGATACAAGCATAATTCCCTTGAGACGGTCGCAGAAGGAGTCGGCGTAGTAGCAAAGGGAGAGCTTTTCGCGAACATTGAGGAAAAGGCGGCTTGTTGCGGTTCCGCCGTAAAGAGCATTGAAAACGCGGATGGCGGCAAAATCGGGATCATCCATTATTTCGCCAAGGCGGAAGCCCATTTCCAGCTTGCCCTGAGTTACATCAAGCTCGTCCTCAAAATAACGGGGCTGAGCGGAAACGGCGTTCATGCGGATGTCCGTGCCAATTTCATAGTTAATGTCGCCTCTGGGAAGAGCCATGAGAGAATCTCTGAGAGCGGCTTCAACGCGGCGGAGGGAGGAACTGCCGCAATAGAAAATTTCGATGGGGCATTCCTGAACAAGATTGCGATAATGCTTTGTAAGATCTATATAGCTTATGGAGGCGGCGGTGGCCTCGTCGCCCATATCGTCGCAGCCGTAATCCTCGTAGGCGCACATCTGCTCGATAAGGCGGTGGATAGCGTAACCGCGCTTATCGTTTATTCGTGCGCGAATATCGTCAATGAGCTTTTCCTTTTCGCTTTCCACATAGTTCTTCATAAGAAGACCGCCGCGGGTGGCAGGGGAGAGCAGCATTTCGCCGAGAAGGCGGGCAACGCTTTCAAGAAGCTTTTCGCCGTTGGGGGTGAAGCGGTCGGCAATGAAGCCCGCATAAAAACCGAGAGCGAGAACCTCGCCCTTTTTGCGGACAATGGGCAGAATACGAGCGCCGTAAAGCTCGTCGCAGGCTGCGGAAATGGAATCCATATCGGGGTGGAAGGCAGTGCCGCGGCTTAAAACGCGGGGGACAAGGGCGTTGAGTGCAACGGTCTCCCTTTCAAGCTGAGTGAGCATGCTGAGGCTCAGACAGTCGGACTTAAACTTGTCTGTCTGCAGGCAACTGAGCCACACTCCGGGAAATATTTCTTTTCTTTTAATATCCAAAACGGATACCCCCTCCAAGAGAAATGAAGCTTATAATAAATCACTTTATACTATAACATATATTCTGCCGTTTGTGAATTAAATTATTGCGCAAAAAGATGCGCCCTGTTAATGAAAAACACTTGACAGCGGTGATCGAAGAGAGTATACTACCCAAGGCGTTAAGTAAAAAACCTTTACAGTGGGGGTCGAGGACAATGGATAATACAATTATGCATACCATGCTCTTCGATTTTTACGGCGATTTGCTTACAGAAAAGCAGAGAGAGTATTATGACCTCCATTTCAACAGCGACCTGAGCCTTCAGGAAATCGCGGAGCAGAGCGGAGTATCCCGCCAGGCTGTGTGGGACATCATCCGCCGTGCGGAACAGAGCCTTCTGGAGATTGAGGACAAGACAATGCTTGTCTCTCGCACAGTGCGCCGCCGCAAAAGCCTTGAGGAATTGGAGAAAATAATTTCTTCTCTTCCCGATGATGAAAACAAGGCAGAAATGCTCCGAATTATGGAGGAGCTTAACGACTAACTACCAAAGGAGGCCGAGATAAAAATGGCATTTGAATCCCTTTCCGAAAAATTGTCTGCGGCCTTCAAAAAGCTTCGCGGCAAAGGCCGCCTCAGTGAAGCCGATGTAAAAGAGGCTATGCGCGAGGTTCGTCTGGCTCTTCTTGAGGCTGACGTAAGCTACAAGGTAGTAAAGGACTTCGTCAAAAAAGTCAGCGAGCGCGCTGTGGGCAGCGATGTGCTTGAAAGCCTCTCTCCCGCACAGATGGTCATCAAGATCGTCAATGAAGAGCTGATAGCCCTTATGGGCAGCGAAAACGTAAAGCTGAATATAGGCAGCGAAAACCCCAGCGTCTGCATGTTGGTTGGTCTGCAGGGCGCAGGTAAAACCACCAATGGCGCAAAGCTTGCCGCATATATGCGCAAGCAGGGCAAGCGTCCTCTTCTGGTTGCTTGTGACGTTTATCGCCCTGCCGCTATCAAACAGCTTGAAACTGTTGGCGCACAGCTGGATATTCCCGTCTTCCAGATGGGACAGGGTGACCCCGTTCAAATTGCAAAAGCGGGTATTGCCCACGCAAAGATGCATGGTAACGACCTCGTCTTCCTTGACACTGCCGGTCGTCTCCATATAGATGAAGAGCTTATGGACGAGCTCAAAAACATTAAGGCCGAGACCCGTCCTGCGGAGATAATGCTTGTTATCGACGCTATGATAGGTCAGGACGCGGTGACCACCGCAAAGAGCTTTGATGATGCTCTTGGTGTAAGCGGAATAATGCTCACCAAGCTGGATGGCGACGCCCGAGGCGGTGCAGCCCTCTCCATCAAGGCAGTAACAGGCAAGCCCATCAAGTTCGCCGGTATAGGCGAAAAGCTGGATCAGATCGAGGTTTTCCACCCCGACCGTATGGCAAGCCGAATTCTCGGCATGGGCGATATCCTGACTCTCATTGAAAAGGCCGAAAGCGCCTTTGATGAGAAACAGGCAAAGGAGCTTGAGGAAAAGCTCCGCGCCAATAAGTTCACACTTCAGGACTTCTATGACCAGATGGTGCAGATCCGTAATATGGGCGGAATGCAGGAAATGCTTTCCATGATGCCCGGTATGGACGCCAAGGCTCTGGCAGGAGTTGATGTGGACGAAAAGGCGATGG
The DNA here is from genome assembly GCA_045631645.1 of Oscillospiraceae bacterium. Lineage (GTDB taxonomy): Bacteria > Bacillota > Clostridia > Oscillospirales > Oscillospiraceae > SIG459. The sequence goes on along the minus strand of JAZQVC010000020.1, from coordinate 87,636 downwards.
CTCGCACCGAGGCGATTATCCTTTCCATGACTCCCCGTGAGCGTGAAAATCCCGGAATAATCGGCTCAAGCCGCAAAAAACGTATAGCCGCAGGCAGCGGAACTCAGGTTGTTGATGTCAACCGCCTGCTGAAACAGTTTGAGGCTATGCAGAAGATGATGAAGCAGATGAACGGCAAAAGCGGCAAACAGCTCAAGCGCATGCAGCGCATGGCAGGTCGCGGTGGCTTCCCCGGAATGGGCGGCTTCGGCTTCTAAAAAAGTATGTAACGCGTCTAAATGGCGCAAACATAAATTTATTTATAATTCAATCTTTAATCTGGAGGTGAAAAGAACAATGGTCAAGATCAGACTGCGCAGAATGGGTGCTAAGAAGAGCCCTTACTACCGCGTTGTTGTTGCTGATTCTCATTTCCCCCGCGATGGTCGTTTCATCGAGGAAATCGGCACCTACAATCCCCTTGCTACTCCTTCCGAGGTCAACATCGATATGGAGCGTGCAAAGTACTGGATCGCTAATGGCGCACAGCCCACCGATACCGTCAAGGCCCTGCTGAAGAAGGCTGAGGCATAAGGAGAAAATAAACCCTATGAAAGAACTGCTGACCTATATTATACAGAACCTTGTGGATCATCCCGATGAGGTTTCTGTGACCGAGCGCGAAGCCGGCAGCGAGACCGTATTTGAAGTGCGTGTCGCCGACGGCGATATGGGCAAGGTCATCGGCCGTCAGGGCAGGATCATCAAAGAGGTCCGCATCCTTATGAAGGCCGTAGCCCAGAGAAAGGGCAAAAAGGTATCCGTCGAGGTTCACGACTGAGTAAAAAGTCCCCCGTGTTTCCATGGGGGACTTTTTATGAACCTATGAAACTCTCTTTTAATGAGGAGATTATTATGGAAAAAGAAAAATATCTTGAAGCCGGAATAATCGTTAATACCCACGGTGTTCGCGGCGAAGTTAAAATAAATCCCTGGGCAGATTCTCCCGAGTTTCTCAAAAAGCTGAAGACTTTTTATATCGGCGGCGAGGCGCTGAAGGTTAGCGAATCCCGTGTTCATAAGGGCTTTCTGCTGGCAAAGCTTGAGGGCGTTGACGATGTTAACGCAGCTATGGCTCTGAAAAATAAAACCGTATACATTGCCCGCAAGGATGTCAAGCTTCCCAAAGGCAGCTTCTTCATCGCTGACATCATCGGTGCAAAGGTTGTGGATGAAAGCGGAGCCGAGCTTGGTGTTCTGGCCGATGTTATGGAGATGCCTGCACAGAATATCTATCTCGTCAAGGGCGAGAGGGAGATAATGATTCCCGCTGTTGAAGAATTCATTCTCAACACCGATGTTAAAAACAAGATAATAACCGTACACCTTATAGAGGGTATGTAAATAAAAAACCGCGTATCGATGTGATACGCGGTTTTTTATTTTTACCAGTCCTTAACAAACTCGGAGCGGTCGTTCATCAAAAATTCCGTTATGTCGAATTGGGCAATGCCGTTAAGCACAAAGGGATCGGCATTGGTGAAAAGCTGCAGCGCGTCAATATCCTCGGCGCGGGCTATCATAAAGCCGCCGCTGCGTCCGATTTTCGGACCTGCGAAAAGAACTATGCCCTTTTCGATGCCGCCGGCAATGTGCTTTTCGTGAAGAGGGATAAATTTTGTCGTGAGCTCCTCGGGGGAAATGGGCAGAGGAGATGCCATTACGGATTGAACAAGGAAGTATTTCATATTTATCTCCTTTCGGCTTTTGAATAATTCTATCAAATTTGCATAGTGTTTTCAAGAATAACGCATTATGTGAGAAAGTCACGGAGGAAAAGGAGATAATCTGTTAAAGTACAATCAGAAAGAAAAAACAAACACTGATTAAAATACAGGAGGAAATAAATATGAAGAATGCTAAGTTTTATGTGTGCGCACACTGCGGAAATATAGTCGAGATGGTACATGATGTTGGAGTAAAGCCCTTTTGCTGCGGACAGAAAATGGACGAGCTCATCCCCGGCGCAGTTGAGGCAAGCGGCGAGAAGCATATCCCCCTTGTCAGCGTAAATGACGGCGTAGTCGAAGTTAATGTAGGCAGCGTGGATCACCCCATGGTGGATGTTCACTGGATCGAGTGGGTGCAGCTGCTCACCGATAAGGGAAGCTACAGAAAATGGCTCAATCCCAACGAAGCACCCCATGTGAAGTTCTATATCCACAACGAGAAACCCCTTGAAGTTTATGCCTACTGCAATCTCCACGGACTTTGGAAGACCACACTGTGATGATAAATAAAAATCCCTCTGCTTAATTGCAGAGGGATTTTTTTATGACGGAATATTTTATATGCGTCCTTTAAGTTTCAGAAATACAAATGCGCCTATGGCTGCAATGGCAACAGCTGCTCCGGCCACAATTGCAACAATGGTGATAGTGTTGTTTTTTTCGCCGTTATTATTGGATTCGGGAGCGGCGGAGGGGAGGCGGTCTTCCGGATCGCGGGGAGATTTGCCAGTGTTGTCTACGGAAGTGTTTGATGCATCGGGCGTTTCGGCGGGAGCATCTGTCTCGGTGGGTGTATCTGAAACTTCGGGACTCGCTGCGGGAGATTCATCGGGATCTATCTCTGCGCCTTTTTCGATGACATATAGATGGGCCATCTCGCTGGAGGCATCATCGCCTGCTGTGAAGATGCAGCGGATGCGGTAACCGTTAAGCTCAATGGGGATGTTCTCCAGAACAATCTGCTCAGTATTAGCGCCATAGACGGCGAGTCCTTCAAAGTCATGGGGGGCGTCTGCGCAGTCATAGCGTATTCCTTCGGGGGAGATGAGCTGCCAGCGATAATCAATAGCATAGTTGGCTTTCGCAACAAATACGGCCTCTCCGCCAACCTCCACAGTTTCATCGGTGGGGTTTTTGGTCACAACGGGAGTTGCTTTCTCTATGGGAGTAACGCTGATTTTTGCGACAGTGCTGGTGACACTTTCCTCAGCGCCCACAAACTGACACCAGACCATAGCGCCGTCAAGTTCCTCGGGTATGTTGTGTATAACCAGTGTTTCGGTGTCATATCCGGTGAAGCTTATGCCATTGCCAAAGTAAGCGGCGGCTTCCTCGCATGTCAGCACAGTTTCGCCGAGAGCAATTTCCCAGACATACTGGCGGGTATTGTTGGCACGGGCAACAAAGATGGCGGAGTCACCCTCAATTACAGCCTCCGAGGTGGGGTTTTTGGTCACAACAGGTACGCCGTCGGAAGACACAGAGGGATTGACGTAAACGGTCACCCTGTAATCAACGGTGCCGAGACTGGCTGTTGTCATGGTTATGTCAACCACATATTCGCCAGAAGTGGTGGGCACGCCGGCAAGGCCGAGGGTTGCTGCGCCGGAAATTTCCAACCACATACCCGGTATTTCTCCGTGAACTATGTATCCTTCCGTTATTTCATCATATGCGTTTGAATGAATAATGAAATATTCGGTTTCTCCTTCTGTGCCATAGAAGGATAGTTCCTCATATGACGCATAGGTGAATATGGAAAAAGAGCCTGCCAGCATAAGGATTACCATAAGAATGCTGAAAGTTCTTATTGCTTTTTTCATGAGAGTTCACCTTCAATCTTCTTGGTTGCAAGCGGCGGTCAATGACCGCCGCTTAAGAGTGTGAGTGGTATAATCTTACTTCTTTTCGGGGATGAAGGGGATAATCAGTTTTGCAAGGTCGGAAACGGTCATGGTCTGGAGGAATACCTTGCCGGGACCGGTGATAACGGTGTCCACAAGACCCTCGCCGCCCAGGAAGAGGTTCTTTGCACCCTTGACCATACGAACATCCATGGTGCAGGTTTCGTCCATCATTGCAAGAACTCCGGTGTCGCAGACAAGCTCCTCGCCGGCTGCAAGGTCGTATTCGGGACAGTAGCCGTCGAACTCAAAGAAGGCAAGACCGGGGCCGGTAACTTTCTGCATAATGAAGCCTTCGCCGCCTGCAAGGCCTGCGCCAAGCTTCTTCTGCAGGTGTGCGGAAAGGGTGACGCCTTCGGTGGCGCAGAGGAATGCGGATTTCTGGCAAATAACGCTCTGTCCGTCCTGAAGTTCCCTTGCAACAATGCGTCCGGGGAAGGAGGAGGTGAATGCGATTTCTGCGGGACCCTGTGCGGTGTAGTGGCTCATAAAGAGACTTTCGCCGGCCAGCATGCGGCCGAGAGCCTTGCCGGCGCTTCCGCCCTTTGTTTCGGTCTGAATCGGGCCGCGGGACCAGGTGCGTCCGCCAACTTCACTAACGATGGTTTCGCCGGGGTTCAGATTAATAATCAGAGCAGGCAGGCTGCCGCCTTCGATACGATACTGCATAACTTTACCTCCAAAAATTTTGTATTTTTGTATTTATCTGTTTTATTTCAGGAAATTTTGTTGGGAGCGGTCTCAACGCCGTCGTCAAGGAGAGGCAGATACCAATCGTAGTAGTAATAGGGAAGATCTTCGGGGGTGTCGGACTCTATATCATCCCAGGAAGTACCCCAGGGGCGGAGAATGAAATAGCAATCCATCTTGGTTTCTTCGTCTTCGTAGCTTACAACAAATTCAAATGTGTTTTCGTAGGCGGAGACATCGGAATAAAACAGCCAATCTGCATGCTCGATATAATCATCAAGAAACTGTCCTTCCTCGGACACGACGCGGGCAGCACCGTCAGTGATGGAAACGCTTACATCCATTTCGGCTAGGGGAGACTTCTTGGAGGAGTTTTCATCCCAAATGGTCAGCACGCCGTAGCCATCGGAACCGATGTCAAGGCTTGCGCAACAATCCCACCAATCGCCGACCATGCTGTCGTCACCGGAGATTACGTTTTCAATGCACCACCAGCCGTAGTAGTCACGAGACCAGTACTTAAGGTCATCGGGAGTCAGAAGTTCTTCGGGAAGAGTGTCGGGTACGCCGGCATATTCCAAAGCAAATTCAATCTTTTCACCCATATAGAGATATATGGAGTCGTAGTTATATTCATAGGGCATATCAATGCCGCCGCCTGTGATTGTGCTGTTGTCGTATGTTATGGGAATGGTTTTGCCGGACATGCGCATTTCGCCTTCACCGTTGCCATAGAAGGTGACGCTAAAGTCTCCAAGCGCAGCCAGCTTCTCTTCGTCTAACTCTATGTCGTCAAGGATGCCGGAAACAGCAATATAAGTTTCGGGACTGCTGATATCGAGGTAGATGACTTCCTCAGCTGCGCCATCAGCGCGTCCAAAGTGGAAAACAGCGTCCTCAATGGTGATTGCCAGTTCGCCGTCTGCAAGTGTATAGGCTACGCTTTCGCCGTCTACAGTGAGCTGACCCTTGACCCAGGTTATCTCATAGGGCTCTTCAATGCAGAAGATGCCGGTGCCGTCCTCATAAAATTCAACATAGATTTCAAGACCCATTTCCCTGAGCATACCAACAGTTTCCGCATCCATAGCGATTTCGGGGTTGCCGTCGGCATACTTAAGTGTCCAGTATCCAATTTCGGTGTTATAAATGGGATTGTCGAGCTGAGTGTAGGTGTAAGTAACGCCGTCAAAATCTATGACCAGAACGCCGTTATCAAGAGTGCCGCGGAATTTGTCGCCGTCCTGTATCAGGGTGAATTCCTTGCCCTCAAGCTCCCACTTGAGGTCGTATTCTTCGCCCATAAACATGGCGCTTCCTTTGCCGCTCTTCTTCAGATCAAGCCAATCGTCCTCGGCATCGAACTTCTCGCCGTTATAGCTGTAGGAAGAGGCGGTGTAAAGCCCCTGAACGCCATTGCCATTGCCAGCGAGGCAGCATATAAGAACGATGGCAACAATTAGCACTATTGCAGCGGCGATTATTATGAGAAGCTTCTTGTTGACAAGAAGCTTGGGAAGCTTTGCGGTGAGCTCCTTGAACTTGCCGGCCTCTTTAGGCTCTTTGGGAGCTTTGGGCTCTTTGGGAACTTTGGGCTCTTTGGGTGCTTTGGGCTCTTTGGGTGCCTTCTCCTTCGGAGCTTTTGCGCCTTTGTCCTTCGCTGCGCTCTCTTCCGCTGCAACCACGGGAATTTCATAAGTTCCGGAAACAGCGGCCTCGGCCTGCACCGGCGGAGTAAAACTGTGTTCTACCGGCTCGCCATATGTATATACTACAGATTGGGCGCTTTCGCTGAAGGCGGGAGCGGAAAAACTATGGGAAACAGGCTCTCCGTATATACATATTTCTGTATCAGATGCAGGAACAGCGGGTGATGGCTCGGTAGGTATAGCGACGGGTTCTTCTGCCGGAGGAGTGGGCTGGGATATTTTTTGGCCGCATTCAGGGCAGAATTTTATGCCTTCTTCCAGTTGCGAGCCGCAATTAAAGCAAAATTTCATATCTTATCCTCCTGTATATATCCATTTTATATTCTCGGTAATTTAGCTGCGTTACTCGAAAATAACGCTGTCAAGGATGTTGCTTCCGTCGGAACCGGGATCAATGCTGGTCTTGGAGATTCTGACAGTCATCCAGTAGCCGTCGGGAAGCTCACCGTAATATTCAGTCCAGTACATACCCCAGAGCTTATAATATCTGCCCTGCATATCTATGCCGCCGATGGTTCTGTTTTCAAGCTCTGTGAGCTCAGCGGCATCTCCCATATAGGAATCCACCAAATCTGCACTCTTGATTTCAAACTGAATTCGAGGAGCGGCAGAATGGGCTTCGTCGAGAGATTCAACGTTATAGATATAGAGGGTGTAGCTCTGGTGGTCTACCACCCACATGTGTTCAGGCAAGGTGAAGCTTACATTGTAAACGCTGTCGCCGTAGTAATCCTCAAGCAGGTAGCTTTGGAGGCCGCCGAAGGACTCTTCTTCCTCCATTGGAGGCTCTTCCACAGGTTCTTCTTCGGGTACTGTGTCGGCGGCCTCTCTTTGAGACGCCTTGAAGTCCTTAACGGCATCGCGGATGCTTCCGTCGCTGCTTCCGCAAGCCGCCATGGAGAGCAACAAGGCCAGGGCCAGTAAAATGACAGTAATTTTTTTCATAGAGTTTCTCCTTTCGCCGCAATATTTGGATGTAAATTGGGTGGGTCGGGGAATACAGGGCTGCCGCTTTCGTTAAGCTTGGCAGCGCATTCCCTGCACATGTCCAGATCGTCGCATATAAGGAAGCAACGGTTGCATACCAAGCGTTTACATATAGGGCAGTAATTCAGGTTCTCTGCTGCTTCTGAGAGGGCTGCTTGTCTCGCGTCACGAAACTCCTGCTCGTAGATAGCATCGAAAATGATCCTCTTGCTTTCAGTCGGAGGGATAATTCCGGCTTTGGAGAAAGGCAAGGGCTTGTTGGCATACACGCTTCCGCACTCATCGCAGGAAATGTGAAAGCAGAAACTATCCCGCGTCGAATGATTTTCCAGCATAATATCAACCAGCTTCTTCATTAGCGGCTCACCACCTTTCAAATTTGGTTGTTTTCATTTTATATATAAAATGAAGAAGATAAAATGGAACTGAGGATACTTTTTTGAAAAAGTATCCTCAGAATACGTGCAGGGTGCACAAAACGGAGAAGTACGTTTTATGCACCCTGTTAAATTAATGTATTTTCTTTAATCCTGTTCGGCACTGAGCTTATCCAACCATCCGCAGCAGCGGAAAAGCTCAATATAAAGCATAAGCTCATCTCGGGAGGAAACATCCAGCTTCTGATAGATGCTGTGGTTATGCTTTTTGACGGTGTGAATGCTGACAAAAGCAAGATCGGGAATATCTGCAGTGTCATATCCATCAATATAATATTTCAATATGCGCCGTTCTGCGGAGGAGAGAGTGTTGGCTTTCTCGCAAAAGCTTTTGAAGAGATCTTCCATGGCGGGGGGCAATTCCCCAGGATTAACCTGTCTGGTGTTAAGTTGGGCAAGCATCTGAACACTGAGCAGACCATGATTAGGTTGAATGATGCCATAATCGCGAAGAACTCCGTATATCGTAAGGAGCATAATCTCTGTTACCACATAAGAAACGGAAAGCAACTCAAAGTCCTCAGCGATCAATTGTTCAACTGCCCATACGCAAACATTGAGCAATACGGCACTGGCAAGAAAAATGGCATATTTGGTGGAAGCCAGACGCTTTTTCTTTGCGGCGTATGCTATAAGGAAGATCATGCCGAGCATATAGGAAGCTAAATAGACAGAATAGACACTGTGCAGCGGACCGTATTCTTTGATAAGCTTAGTGACGCCGTTAACTCTCTCGATGGCAACGCTGCTATAATAAAGGCCAAGCCATTCGCCGCTGCAGGCGAGCAGAAAGGCAAGTGTGCTGATTGCAAACACAAGGGGCTTGAACCAACTGCGCGGGCGCATCTTGCATACATCATATATGATAAACATCATTATGAGAATGGAGTAAGCGGCACCAAGATAAGAAAGGCGATTTGCCATCATTGCCCAGAAAAGAGAGCCTGAAACGGAGAGCAGGAAATATCCGCAGTTGGTAAGGGATACGCAAATGAAAAGATAGAGAAAATTGCGTTCCTTGTTTTTCTCCCAGATTATGTATGCAAAAAGGAGAAGAAGGGATAAAATGGCGATAGCTCCATAGATAATGGAGATGCTTCCGATTTCGTAAGGCTGCGCAGCACCCTCGCCTGCTGCGAGAGTGGAAATATTTGTAAATGAAAAGATGAGGGCGAAAATAATACCGAAGCGAAAGACTGTTTTGTTGTTCGTCATTTCAATTTCCCCTCCTTTCTGTAGTTTTTTTCATTATATCACAAGTTTTTCCATAAATCAAAGAAATTGAAAAGGCAAAAAATCATAGACAAACCGTTTGCGGGGAAGTATAATGAAAGGGTATATCTGGAAGAATTTGACTTCCCATATAATTAAAAACAGGAGTGTGGTTTTTGAATGAAGCTTATAATCAAAAACAACTATGAGGAAATGAGCGCATGGGCTGCTCAGCATATCGCTGACGCCATTAATAATCACAAAGAGGATCGTCCTTTCGTTCTCGGTCTTCCCACAGGTTCTTCTCCTCTTGGAGTTTATAAGAAACTTGTTGAGATGCACAAGGCAGGCACTCTCAGCTTCAAAAACGTAGTAACCTTCAACATGGATGAATATGTCGGCTTGCCCCGTGAGCATGACCAGAGCTATTGGTACTTCATGCATGAAAACTTCTTCAATCATATCGATATTCCTGCTGAAAACATAAATATTCTTGACGGCATGACCGATGATCCCGAGGGTGAATGCCGCCGCTATGAGGAAAAAATTGCTTCCTACGGCGGAATAGACATTTTTATGGGCGGCAGCGGTGTTGACGGACATATTGCTTTCAACGAACCCTTCACCTCCCTTGTCTCCCGCACAGGTGTGAGAGCCCTCACTCAGGACACCCTCATTGCAAACTCCCGTTTCTTCGATAATGATCCCAACAAAGTTCCCAAGACAGCCCTTTCTGTTGGCGTTGGTACTGTTTGCGACTCCAAACAGGTGCTGCTGCTCATCTCCGGACACAGCAAGGCTCGTGCCCTTCGTCACTGCGTTGAAGGTGGCGTTGACCATGCATGGACTATAAGCGCCCTCCAGCTGCACCCCGATGGAATCGTTGCTTGTGACGAAGCTGCCTGCGGTGAGCTGAAGGTGGATACTTATAAATATTTCAAGGAAATTTATAAAGACGAAAAATAAAAGCAAAATAATTATAAATATAGCAAAGGATAATGGTGGTTAAAATGGATAACAAAACTCTGGCATTGTACGCCGCGAAGGCACGCCTTCACGCCGTTGAGATGGTTTATACCGCAGCATCAGGCCATCCCGGTGGATCTCTCAGCTGTCTTGATGCTCTGACCGCACTCTATTTTGGAGAAATGAATATTGACCCCGCTGATGAGAAAAACCCCGGCAGAGACCGCTTTGTTATGAGCAAGGGTCATTGCTCTCCCGCTGTTTATTCCGTTCTGGCTCTCCGCGGCTTTTTCCCCGTTGAGGATCTGAAAATGTTCCGCCGTATCGACGGCCACATGTCCGGCCATGTTGAGATGAAGCATGTTCCCGGCGTCGATATGTCCACCGGCTCTCTGGGTCAGGGCATTTCCACCGCTGTTGGCATGGCTCTCGCAGGCAAGCACAGCAAGGCTGATTATCGCGTTTATTCCATCCTTGGCGACGGCGAAATTGCTGAAGGTCAGGTTTGGGAGGCCTTCATGGCAGCCGCTAAATATAAGCTGGATAACCTCTGCGCTATTGTTGACGTAAACGGTCTGCAGATTGACGGCGCAACCAAGGACGTTATGCCCACTGAGCCTCTGGACGAAAAGTTCAGATCTTTCGGCGCTCATGTCATCACCATTGATGGTCATGATTTTGACGCTATCAAGGCAGCTTACGCTGAGGCAAGAGCAACCAAGGGTCAGCCCACCGTTATTTTGGCAAAGACCATTAAGGGCAAGGGCGTTTCCTATATGGAAAATCAGGCTGGATGGCACGGCAAGGCACCCAATGCTGAGCAGTTTGCACAGGCAAAGGTAGAATTGGAAGCAGCAATCGCTGCACTGGAGGGCTGAGAAAATGGGAGAAAAGATTGCAACCAGAAATGCTTACGGTCAGGCTCTTGCCGAGCTTGGCTATAAATACCCTGAGATAGTCTGCTTTGATGCCGACCTCGCAGGCGCAACCATGAGCAAGTATTTCCTTGATGCTCACCCCGACCGTTTCTTTGATATGGGTATTGCAGAAAGCAATATGCAGGGTGTCGCAGCCGGTATGGCAGCCTGCGGCTATAAGCCCTTTACCAACACCTTCGCAATGTTTGCAGCAGGTCGCAGCTGGGAGCAGGTCAGAAACTCTATCTGCTATCCCGGACTGAATGTTAAGGTTGTCGGCTCCCACGGCGGTATCTCCGTTGGTGAGGACGGTGCAACCCACCAGTGCATTGAGGACTTCGCAATTATGCGCGCAATCCCCGGCATGATGGTTCTCTGCCCCTGCGATGCATACGAGATGCGTCTTGCCACCGAGGCACTTGTTGACTATGAAGGTCCTGCATATATGCGCCTTGGCCGTCTTGCAGTTGAAACTGTTACCGATGCAATCCCCGGCTATAGCTTCGAGCTTGGTAAGGGCTGCATGCTTCGCGATGGCAGTGATGTCACTATTGTTGCCAACGGCATGATGGTTCAGATGGCTCTGGAAGCTGCTGAGGCACTTGCTGCCGAAGGCATTTCCGCACGCATCATTGATATGCACACCATCAAGCCTCTTGATGGCGAAATCATAAAGAAAGCAGCAGAGGAAACCGGCGCTATCGTTGTCACCGAGGAGCATAACATCCTTGGCGGTCTCGGCGCAGCTGTTGCCGAGTTCTGCGGCGAAAACTGCCCCGTTCCCGTTGTGCGCCACGGCGTGAATGATGAGTTCGGACGCAGCGGTAAGGCTCCCCTTGCTCTCGAGGCTTTCGGTCTCACTTCCAAAGTCATTGCAGAAAAGGCCAAGAAGGCTCTTGCAATGAAGAAATAAGAATAAGATTAAACAAAAAAGGAGCGATGAAAATCGCTCCTTTTTATTTTATTACAGTTTGTATTATATCAAGTAAATAGATGCAAAACTATGAAAAATGGTGAGAACTTATGTGTGTTTGCGTTCGAGACTATAACGAATGATATTGGTGATGTACCCCCACATTTATTATTGTAAAATTTGTAAGTTTTTGTATAATATTAAATGACATTCCAATACTTTTTCTATGTCTAATTATTAAGGAAAGGCTGGGTAATTATCATAATGAAAAAAAGTATTATTTGTGTGTTCATGATCGTTACGGTTTTTTTGACTGCATGTAACACTCAACACCAACACACGTGGTCTGAAGCAAATTGCACAGCACCTAAAACCTGTGTCGAGTGTGGAGCAATCGAAGGTGTTCCGCTCGATCACGAATGGAACATTTACGATAATTATCTATCTTGTGCTGTTTGCAGCAAGATAATGGAGCTTAATCTTAGCGATGAAGAGACAGAGGTATCATTAACCTCCCTTTCTGGTATCCCATTTGACAATACCCAATCTGCAAGTGAATACATAGATTTGTTTGATCAAAATAATATTAAGAATACAGCAATATTTTTAGAGCATGATGGCTGGATTTATGGACAGGGGTTTGACTATAACGGGAAAAGTCAGTTCGTAAAAGTTCGCACAGATGGCAGTGATTGGACTGTATTAGATAGTGGCACTGTCGCAAATATTCATGTCATTGATGGCTATGTGTATTATACTAAGGATTACTCTTCTTCTGAAAAAACCGGAATATATAAAATGCGTGCAAGTGGCACCGATAAGAAATTGATAGTCGAAGCTGTTGGCAATATGCAAATTTATGACGGAAGCATTTATTATTCTAATAATGTCACTTATGAAACAATAGAATCTGATGAAGGATACAGCATAGTCTCACCGAAGGATTGCCACCTTTATAAATGTGATTTGAATGGCAAAAACATAACCAAGATTATTTCTAAACCTGTTTTCTATCATTATGTTTTTGATGATAAAATCTTATATCAGGATGACAACGATAAAAGCTCTTTGCATATGTGTGATTTGGATGGCAAGAATGATATTAAGATTAATGATCAATTTTCATTTTGCCCTATCTATGATGGAGAATTTATCTATTATACCTCAGATGAGTCTGCTGCTGATTCAGAGTCACCACTCCAAATTTGGAAAGTTAGACCCGATGGAAGTGAAAACCAGAAGGTAGCACCATATAGTACAGATTCAAGCATTGTGTTGTCCAACAAATACATATACTTTATCAATTCTGATGATGGTTATAGAATTTATAGAATTAATAAAGATGGATCAAATCTCACTTTAATAACTCAGGATGGCAACATAGGAATAGTTCAATTGTTTGGCAATTCTATTGGATATAGGAAGTATTCTGATGACCTTAAGTATGTCGATGGTAATTATTTTTGCAACTACGACGGAAGCGGCAAGTGGGATTTTGCTGATATGAAAAATTAACGAATATGGACGCAGGAGTGATATCTTCTGCGTCCATTTTATTATTTATAATTCGCCCACCTTCATTAATTCAGCCACAGTCTGCAACGCCCTTCCGTGTATATAGCAAACGTTCTGATAGGTGCGACCTATTTAACAGGCAATCTGCCCAAGAGAGTCCTTGTGTTTTGTTTATTTTACCTGCTGTTTCTCTCCATGAAAACTCCGTCACGGAAGCCTTGGATGGATTTGTCAGTGTCTGCTGTTTCAAGGCGCTTTTCGCACCAAAGGCAGTATTGGGGATTTTGCTCTATGCCGCAGTAGCTTCGCCCCAGCTTCTTGGCGGTGACAGAGGTGCTGCCGGATCCGAGGAAGGGGTCAAAGACCATATCTCCTGCGTTAGAGGAAGCCAGTATCAGCTTTGCCAAAAGCTTTTCGGGCTTTTGCGTGGGATGAGCTGTGTTTTCGGGCATCGACCAATAGGGAACCGTTATATCGTCCCAGAAATTGCCCGGACAGGTGGAACGGTAGTTTCCCTCGGGGGAAGCTTCCCAATCCTTGGGCTTACCGTTTTCACGGTAAGGGGCAAGCACCTTTTTCCGAAGCTTTACAGCCTCAAGATTGAAGGTGTAATCCTTTCCAACAGTGGCAAACCATATATCCTCCATGCTGTTTTTCCAGTTTCGCGCTGCGCCGCGACCCTTTTCGCGCTGCCAGGTGATGCGGTTGCGCACTATGAAAAATTCGCTCAAGGCGGCGGAAATGGCGGCGGATGAACCCCAGTCGCAGCAGACATAAATGCTACCTGTTTCCTTCATTAAAGGGCGGACATGAGAAAGCCACTCCAAAGTGTATTTATAATATTCGTCCTCCGAAAGTCGGTGGAAGGCATTTTCGCCGAAGACTTTGTTCATGTTATAAGGAGGGTCTGCGATAACAAGATCTGCAAATGCGCCGGGGAGAAGAGGCATGATTTCAAGGCTGTTGCCAATTATGGTCTTGTTTTCTATCTCCTGCGCCGAGACATGGCCTTGTATGCTCAGGCAGCGGCGAAGATAGGCTTCGCCCTCTGCGAGGGGAATATCTATTGTTTTGTTTCGGCTTGATTTCATGGCTAAAACTCCGAGCGTCTTTTTCTTTAATTTTAGCACACAAGGCCGCGCTCTTGCAAGAAAAACGAGGATATGATAAAATATCCCGAAGATTTGGTATCAGAGGTTTTTATGGGATTTGAAAATATGCTCCGCTATTGCCGTGAGCTTGAATTGAATAATAACCGGACATGGTTTCACGAAAATCATAAACAGTATGAAAAAGCGAAGGAAGACTTTACCGAGCTTGTGGATATGGTGAAGTATGCCGTTGTGGAGCGGGTGGATTCTTCGCTGCAGGAGAAGCTTATTTTTGCAGACCCCAAGATAATGCTTTATCGCATTCCACGCGATGCCCGCATGTATAAGACAAAGCCTCCCTATAACCCCACCTGGAGAGCATACATTTCTCCCGATAAAAAGCAGCTTTTGCCCCTTGGTTATTTCATGATGGTTGCCCCTGACGGACGCAGCCATTTCGGCACGGGCGCATGGTGCCCCGACAGGGATTATCTCAACCGCGTGAGAGAATTTATTGCTGAGCGCTGGGAGGAACTGGATGAGCTTATTGAGGAAAGCGGTCTGGCCCTTCAGGGAGAAAAGCTCAAGCGTTGCCCCGGTGAATATGATGCTGAGCATCCCGCGGCGGAATATCTCAAACATAAAAGCTGGATATTTATCGAAAGCGTTCCCGTTGAGGAGTTTGAAAGCTACGAAGAATATATCGCATATATAAGCGCGCTCCTTGATCGCATGGAACCTCTGCGCCGCTTCTTTGAAAGAGCTATGCAGCAGCGTGTTGACAGCATTTGGGATAGATTGGAGTGGAAATAATGCAGATTTTACTGGGATATATCATTGTTTTCGGCTGGGTGTTTCTCAGCCTTGGCGCAGCTGCCGCAGCAAAAAAGTGCTTTAAGGCAGGGGAGGAAGCAGCCCGCAAGATAGTCCATGTTTCTGTTGCCTTCACATGGTTTCCCATGTACTTTTTCTTTGGAACATCATGGCATTTGCCCGTTCCCACCGCGGTTTTCGTGGTGCTCAACTACATATCCTGCCGAAAGAATATTTTCTCCATGATGGAGCGCTCCGATGCGGAGAAACAAAGCTACGGCACCGTTTTTTATGCTCTTAGCATGACAATTATGGCGGTGTGCGCATGCATTGACCATCGCCTTATGACCCCCTATGGAATCGCCGCTCTTTGCATGGCTTTGGGTGACGGCTTCGCCCCAATTTTCGGCAGCATCAAAAAGGGCAACCGCAGCTTTTTCGGTGGAAAGAGAAGCCTTTATGGCTGCATGAGCGTGTTTCTTATTTGCGGTGCCGTTGTAAGCCTTATGAGCGCTTTCTTCGGTCTGGGGCTTGATTGGTGGAAGATTCTCATCATTGCCTGGGGCGCCACTGCCTTTGAGATAGTGGGAGTTAAGGGAACGGACAACCTGACCCTGCCCCTCGGCGTATTTATACTGCTTTGCATTTTTGTTCTTTGAGGAAAATTTATGGGCAATATCTGGCTTAGTTTAATACTCAGCAGCCTTCTGGCAGGACTTGCTCTGTGGCGTAAGGCGATTACCATTCCCGGCATAATTCTGGCATGGTGCTTTTCCGTTGTGATTTGCTTCTGTGGCGGATGGCTGAGCTTTTGCGCTCTTGCCGCAACGCTGGTGTTTACTCTTATCGCCGGCAAAATATCCGGCAAAAAGCGCGAAAAAGCGGAAAAAAAACTCCATGCCAAGCATGGACGCCGCGACAGCGTGCAGATAATCTGCAATGTTGGTATGTCAGCACTTATGGCGCTCTTATATGCCCTCACAAAGCGGGAGATGTTTCTCTGCGCCTGCGGTGCATCTCTTGCCGCATCTTTGGCAGACTCCATGGCTTCGGAATTGGGAATACTCAGTAAAAGCGCTCCCAGAGATGCCTGCACCTTCAAGAAGGTGGAGGCAGGAATGAGCGGCGGAGTGAGCGCCCTCGGCTTTGCTATGAGCGCCGTCGGCGCTGCAATAATCGCAGCTGTTTGCCTCGGCCAAGGAAAGGGGATTTTCTTTTCCCTTGTGATTTTCGTTTCGGGCTTTGTTGCCGCTTATGTTGACAGCGTTCTGGGCTCTGTTGTGCAGGCAAAATACCGCTGCCCAATTTGTGGCGCTCTTACGGAAAAGAAAAAACACTGCGGCGAGGCGGGCGTGATGGAAAAAGGCTGCTGCTTTATTGATAATGACGCGGTGAATTTCCTTAATAACCTTTCCGGCGCAGTGATAGCCCTTGTATTGTGGGCACTGATTGGATAAAAAAAGAAGAAGCTCTGCAAGAGCTTCTTCTTTTTATTTTATAATACCTCTGTAAGTATCTTAATAAAGAGCAGACCAAGAACAACAAAAATCATTCCTCTGATGCGCTTGCTTCCGCCCTTGATGGCGAATCTTGCGCCCAGATAGTTGCCAAGAACATTGCATATAGCCGCAGGAATAACGATGGACCACATAACATAGCCATTGATTATCCATACGACTGCGGAGGCAATGTTACTTGCTAGATTGCCCACCTTGGCACAGCCTGAGGAAGTGAGGAGATCCATGCCAATAACGGCGGTGAAGGCCATTATCATAAAAGTGCCTGTGCCGGGGCCTACCATGCCGTCATAGCAGCCGATGAAAAGACCGATGAGGGCGCAGAGTATGTATTCTCCTCGTTTGGAATAGCTTCGTTTGGGAGTGCTGCCTTCCTTGCCAAAGTCCTTTTTAACAGTGAGGATTATTGCGGCAAGAGGAAGAGCGCAGAGAATGATGATCTTAAAAACCTTGTCGCTGATGAAAAGGGCGGCAATCTCAGTTCCAATGGCAGAGCCAATCAACGCAAATACTGCGGCGATAATGGCAAAGCGGAGGTTGATCTTTCCGCTTTTTATGTATTTTCCTGCGGCAACGCTTGTGCCGATGGAATTAACAACCTTGTTTGTGCCGGAGGCAATATGGGCGGGTATTCCGCAGAAAAGATAGGCAGGCAGGCTTATAAGGCCGCCACCACCGGCCACGGAATCAACAAAGCCGGCCAGAAATACAAGAGGGCAGACTATAAGAAGGGTTTTAACAATTTCAGGCATATTCTTTCTCTCCAAAATTCAATTGGACTAATTATAAATTAAGGGATAATCTATGTCAACAAAAGTGGAAACATAAAAAAGGGTTTCGGTGGTTTTTCCGAAACCCTTTTCATGTCAAATAAAGCTTTTGTTGCTGTAGCGGTAAATTCTGCCGCCGAATGATGTGGCCTCGTCCTCATCGTGAGTGATGAGAATGCTTGTTTTGCCTTCAGCAGCAGCCAGCAGCTTTTCCCAAACTAAAGTTTTTGTCTCTGCATCCATGCCTTTTAATGGCTCGTCCAGCAGGAGAATTTCTCCATCATAGGCGAGAGCGCGGGCAATGGAAAGGCGCTGCTGCATGCCTCCTGAAAGCTCTGCGGGGACTTTGTCGCCGTCTGAGCCAAGTCCAACAGCTTCCAGCCATCTTTGGGCCTCGGCAAGACTGGAGGCGCTATCGGAAAGGACGACATTTATATTTTCTATGGCACTAAGCCAGGGGAGCAGGCGCGGTTCCTGAAACACGAAGGAAATGCGTCCCTCGGTTTTTATGCTGCCTTTTTCGGGGCTAAGCAAACCGGCGACAGCGCTTAGGAGGCTGCTTTTTCCGCAGCCGGAAGGACCCATTAAGACTATGCGCTCGCCTTTTTCAAGGCAAAGGCTGAAGTCTTCAATAACTCTTTCGCTACCGTATGCGAGGCTGAGATTTTTAATTTCTATCATGCCTTGCCACCTCCTGCGCTATATTTTTTGCCCAAGGCGGCAATGGCGGCTATAAGCACCTTTTCGATTATAAGGGAGCAAATGATTACCACCACTGTCCATGCGAAGAGATCCTGCGTTTCCCAATAAAGCTTGGACTCATAGAGCATTTTGCCTATGCTTACGGCCGGCACAGTGAGCACCTCGGCGGCAACTCCTGCTTTCCAGGCAAGACCGAGACAGGAACGGCATGCGGCGAGGAAATGTGGCATGACGGAGGGAATATAAACTCGGTGAAGTCTTCTCCAAAGGGGGAAACGGAACACACGCGCCATTTCCACAAGGCGCTTGTCGGTTTCTGCTATGCCGGTGCTTACATTGCTCCATACAACGGGCAGTGCCATCAGCACGACAATGACGGAGGGGAGAAAATCCCGACCCACCCAAAGAATTAGCAGAATTATAAATGACGCCACAGGGGTGGACTTGATGACGGTGAGCAGGGGGGAGAAGAGGGCGCGCAAAAGTGCAGAGCGGCTTGTGGCAAGGGCGAGAAAAACACCCAAAACCATTGCGCAGACAACGCCCAGTAAAATTCGACCAAGACTTGTTGCGGTAATAATCCAGAATTGTCCGCTCCCCAAAAGCTCCAATATCCGTTTAATGACAAGGGGAATAGGGGGGAGGAGCAGTGGGTTATCCACAATGAGCACAAGAGCATGCCAAACCGCCAGCCAGAAAACAAGCACTATAAGATTTTTAAGATGTTTGTTAAGCTTCATAAGTGCTTATCCGAGATAATAAAAATCGTCGCTGGGAATTGCACCGCCGATGGAGGCAGGTGCGATGGAGAACATAGCCTCCAAAAATCCATCCATGGGAGCTATCATGTCCGCTCCTTCGATGAAGCAGACGTTGCACTTGGGAATGGCTTTCTCGGCAACGGCTGCGTTTGCGAATATTCCTGCATCTGCTATCAACTGGGCAGCGGCTGCGGTATCCTGACAAAGGAAGGCAATAGATGCCTCATATTCATCAAGGAAGGCGGCAAGACCTGCAGGATGATTTTCCGCAAACTCGCGGCGGACAACAAGGCAGCCCTGAACAAGCTGGCCGTTATTGAGCTTTGCCCATTCCTCGGTGAGATCCAGTCTGACGGAAAGAGCCTCGTTTGCTGCAAGCGCCATGGTGACCATGGGCTCGGGCAGAACAGCCAGCTCAACCTCTCCTGCTGCAACTGCGGTGCGAAGCTCAGCAGGCTGGGCGAAGCTATTGTCGATAGTCATATTCACTCCTGCGTTTTTGCAGATGTAGTCCAGAACGAAGCTGGGATTCTGTGCAGGGGCATAAACGGTTTTTCCTTCCAGATCGGAAAGGGAGCTTATGCTCTCACCGTTTTCAACAAGATAGAGAACGCCGAGGGTGTTCAGCGCAAGAAGCTGCACCTGACCACCGGTTTTGTTATACACAACGCTTGCGGCGTTGGTGGGGAGGGCGGCAATATCCACGCTGCCGTTAATGAGGGCAGCGGTGATGTTGCTGGCGTCGGTTTCAACGGATATGTCGCAGTTGAGGGGACTGAGATCTGCGGCGCAATCGCTCATAAGCTTTGCCATACCAAAGCCTGTTGTGCCGTTGAGAACCATGATTTTTATGGGCTCGGCGTCGGGCTGGGGTACATCGCCTCCCTCGGAAGAAGCGTTGTCCGTGACGGAGGGAGTGGCTGCGGGCGTATTGGGAACTTCGCTCTGAGATGCTCCACAAGCGCAGAGAGCAAAAAGCATAATGGCTGCCAGAATAAAAGAAATAAATTTTTTCATAGTGATTTCTCCTTGTCAAATTGCGGAATAGGCGGTCTTGGTGCTGACGCCTTCAAGACGGCCGATTTTTCCTGAAATGCTGCTTATTATATCCTGAGGGGCATCAATAGCTATCGATATTATGTTAACCTTCCTTTCCCTGTAAGGGATGCCCATTCTGCCCAAAATATATTGGGCGTTTTCGTGGAGTATGGCGTTGATTTTATCAACAGCGTCAATGTTTTCCACAATAATTCCTATAAGCGCGACTCTTGTTTCCACTTTGCTCTCCTTTCAAATGTCTAAGAATGCGAAAAAAGGGTAACTGCAAATCCCTGAAGATGCAGTTACCCCATAGTTAACGGTATGTTTTCAGCGGCCATGAAAGAGAACGCATCTCGCCCACAGCGGCTTTTATGGAGGAATCAGCTCTTCCGCCGCAATAAAATTTTGGCGTCAGGGATTTTATTTCCTAATTTATTTTAATATATTTTTTGGTCGGGTGCAAGAAATTTTTATTTCCCGAAGCGCTCCTTGAAACCTTCGGAATAATGCAGTTCCATATCCTCGGTGATGAAAACAGCCCATGTTTCGGGAAGGGAGTTGATAAGAGCCATGCCCTCCTCAAGCCCCATGGCGAAGACGGTGGTACTCAGAGCGTCGCAATCGGTGCTTCTGGCGCTTATAATACTGACGGAGATAAGCCCGTTATTGAGGCTTCGTCCTGTCTCAGGGTCAAGAATGTGATGATAGGTCTCCCCATCTTTCTCGAACCAGCGCTGATAAATTCCGCTGGTGACAACGCTCATATCGGAGAGAGAAACAGTGGCTATGGCTTGGTTTGAATCACGATATGGGTATTGAATGCCAACTATAAAGTCGCTGCCATCAGGCTTGGAGCCGAGGCAGAGAATATTGCCGCCGAGATCAATTATGGCGCTTTCAACGCCTTTGGAGCGGAGGTGCTCGGCAAGTGCATCGGCAATATAGCCCTTGGCTATTGCACCCAGGTCAATAACTGCTTCCGCGTCTTCCAGCGTGACGCGGCTGCCTTCCACGGTTATTTTCTCATAGCCGGTGTGTTCAAGTTTGTCGGCTATTTCCTCAGCGGAAGGAAGATAGGGGGACTCGGAGGAAAAGGCATACATATCGCTGACAGCGCCCATGCTTATATCGAAGCGTCCGCTGCTTATTTCGCAATAGTTGAGGGCAGTTTTAATAAGATCCAAAAGAGAGGGAGAAACATCCGCGCTTCCTGAATTGTTGAGCTTGAAAAGCTCGCTTTCGCTGTCTGTGCGAGAGAAGATTTTTTCATATTCTCCGCATAGCGCGAGGCACTCATCAAGATGGAGGGAGTCTTCTTCGGAATAGACAGTGACGGAAACAACGGTATCCAGATAGAAGCCGGTTTTTGTGTATTTTTCAGATGTATTTCTGTTAAGTGAAGAACAGGCGGATAATGAAAAAATTAACAAAAATGTTAATGCAAAAATTAAGAAAAAAAAGGTTTTTTTTGTAACTTGCAGCATAGTTTGCTCCTTGCGTTCGGAGTGTTTTATTGATATAATCTACTTTGTATTTTATATACTCTGTTCGTTTTTGCAAGTCTAATTTTAACAGCAGAAAAATGAAAGTTTAAAATAATCGAAGGAGGAAGCAGAGTGTCAATCAAACTGCTCCACGGTGCTCACGTACCGCACAGAAAAAACACCGCAGAATGCGCTCCCAAGCGCATCCCTGTAACTGCAGGCACAATGATCACTATGCCCGTTTCCATGAACATCGGTGCCCCCGCAAAGGCCGTTGTTAAGGTTAACGATCTGGTGAAAGTTGGTCAGCTTGTTGCAGAACCCGGCGGCTTTGTCTCCGCACCCGTTTATTCCGGCGTATCCGGTAAGGTCAAGAAGCTTGACGAAGTGCTTTTGTTCCATGGCGCCAGCTGCCAGGCCATCGTTATCGAGGCTGACGGCGAGCAGACCGTTTATGAAGGTCTTGAAGCTCCCACACTCACCGATCTCCCCAGCTTTATCGATGCCGTACGCGCAAGCGGTGTTGTCGGTCTTGGCGGCGCAGGTTTCCCCACCTCCGTCAAGCTGAATGTAGATCCCGAGAGGGTTGAGTATATCTGCATCAACGGCGCAGAGTGCGAGCCCTACATCACTGCCGATACCCGCACCATGCTGGATGACGCAGAACTCCTTGTTGAAGGCATTGAGCTTCTCAAAAAGTATTTTGACCCCAAGAAGGTCATTATCGGCATTGAGGACAATAAGCCCAAGTGCATTAAGAACATGAAGGAAGTGTGCAAGGGTCTGGACTATGTTGATGTCCGCGCTCTTCCCGCACTTTACCCCCAGGGCGGCGAGAAAGTTATGATTCATAACACCACCGGCCGCATTGTTCCCGAGGGCAGGCTCCCCATTGATGTGGGCTGCGTTGTTATCAACCCCTCCACTCTTGTCGGTATCGCAAGATATGTCAAGACCGGTATGCCCCTCGTTGAAAAGTATGTCACCGTTGACGGCAGCGCAATTGCCAACCCCATGAACGTTATTGCCCCCATCGGCATGAGCGTAAAGCAGGTTGTTGAGTTCACCGGCGGCTATAAGTGCGAGCCCAAGAAGATAGTCCTTGGCGGACCTATGATGGGCGTTGCAGTTCCTTCCGACGACGAAGTTGTTGTTAAGAACACCGGTGCCATCCTCTGCTTCGATGAGCGCGATGCCCGTCCCCCTGTCACCACCGACTGCATCAAGTGCGGCAGATGCATCAACACCTGCCCCCTGAATCTGATGCCCGCCCACATTGAAACCGCTTATAAGCTGGAAAAGGGCGACGAACTGAAAAAACTCAAGGTAAACCTTTGCATGGAATGCGGCTGCTGCGCATTCGTATGCCCCGCAAAGCGTCCTCTTGTTCAGATCAATAAGCTGGCAAAGGCAATGCTTTGGGACTATAACGCCAAGCTGAAGGCTGATGCTGAAAAGGCTGCAGCCAAGAAGGCAGAGGCAGAAAAGGAGGCAGCAAATGTCTAATTTCATAGTTTCTGTATCTCCTCATCTTACCCATAAGGATTCCACCAGAACCATTATGCGCGATGTGCTTATTGCACTCCTTCCCGCAGTAATCGCTTCCATCGTAATCTTTGGCTGGAGAGCACTGCTCCTCACCATCGTCTGCGTTGGAACTGCAGTGTTCTGGGAGTGGGCTTTCCAGAAGATCTGCAAGCGCAAGACCACCATCGGCGATCTTTCTGCTGCTGTAACCGGTCTTATCCTCGCAATGAATCTGCCCGTTGGACTGCCTCTGTGGCAGGCTGCATTCGGCACTCTGGTTGCTATCATTGTTGTTAAGCAGCTTTTCGGCGGCATCGGCTATAACTTCGCAAACCCCGCAATCACCGCCCGTGTTGTTATGCTTATCGCATTTGCAGGCACCATGACCACCTGGGCAGCACCCAACTTCTATTTCGGCGCAGATGCAATCACTGCCGCAACTCCTCTGGCAGTCCTCAAAGAAGGCGGCAGCTATTCTCTGCTGAACCTCTTCCTCGGCACTGTTGGCGGAAGTATGGGCGAGACCAGCGCTCTGGCTCTCCTCATCGGCTTTGTCTATCTCCTCTGCCGCAGAGTCATCACTTGGCATACTCCCGTTGCTTTCATCGGCACCGTATTCGTCCTCGCTCTTGTTAAGGGCGGTTTCGTGTTCGGTCTTGCCGAGATTCTGGCAGGCGGCGTGTTCCTCGGTGCCATCTTCATGGCAACCGACTATGTCACCACTCCCCAGACTCCCTGGGGTCGCGTGATCTTCGGTATTGGATGCGGTCTTATAACCTGCCTCATCCGTTTCTTCGGCAACTATCCCGAAGGCGTATCCTTCTCCATCCTGCTGATGAACATACTCACTCCCTACATCAGCAACTGGACTGCAAAGAAACCTCTGGGAGGTGTTGACGCATGAAAAGTACCGTAAAAGCTGATTTCGTTATGCCCATTGTGGTGCTGCTGCTCATCTGCCTTGTCATGAGCGGTCTTCTTGCAGGCACCAACTTCATTACCGAGCCTATCATTACCGAGGGCAACCTTGCCCGCGCCGAGCAGGCCCGCATTGATGCTCTTCCCGAAGCAGATGGCTTTGCCAAGCTGGATGTAGCTCTGGAAGGCAGCACCGTTACTGAGGTTTATGAGGCCACCAACGGTGCCGGTTATGTTTTCATGGTTGAAACCACCGGTTACGGCGCAAAGGGCTCTCTCCAGATTATTTGCTCCATCAACTCCGAAGGCAAGATAGTTTCCACAAATACTCTTGCCCATGACGAGACTCCCGGCCTTGGTACCAAGGTTACAGAGGATGGCTTCCGCGCACAGTTTGTTGGCAAGGATGCTTCCATGCAGGGTGTTGACACCATTTCCGGCGCAACCATTTCTTCCGGCGCATACGTCAGAGCAATTGCAGATGTTTTCGCCGTATATGAAACCATCACTAAGTAAAGGAGGTACGAGAAATAATGGCAAAATCCAATAAGCTTTCTGTTCTGCTCAACGGCATTATCAAGGAAAACCCTGTTCTCGTGCTTGTCCTTGGTACTTGCCCCACTCTGGCAGTTACCACCCAGACCGTAAATGCATTCGGCATGGGCGCCGCTGCCACCGCAGTTTTGCTTTTCTCCAACATTGCAATTTCTCTTCTGAGAAAAATCATCCCCGATAAGGTTCGCATTCCCTGCTACATAGTCCTCATCGCTGCAGCAGTTACCATCGTTCAGATGGTGCTCAACGCTTTCGTTTACAGCGTGTATGAGGCTCTGGGTCTGTTCCTGCCCCTTATCGTTGTTAACTGCATCATTCTCGGCCGTGCCGAGATGTTCGCAAACAAGAACACCGTTGTAGACTCCGCTCTGGACGCTATCGGTATGGGTATCGGCTTCACCCTCACCCTCTTCGTCATGGCCTCCATCCGTGAGATCTTCGGCGCAGGCACTTGGATGGGATTCCAGATTCCCGTTCTCTATGAAAACCATGTTGGAATTCTGACTATGGCTCCCGGCGGCTTCTGCATTTTCGGTATTCTGATCGCTGTTGTCAACAAGTTCTTCACCAATAAGCCCAAGAAGACCGAGTTCGGCTGCGAAAATTGCCCCTCCGCAAGCGTTTGCGGCAAGATGGGCAACGCAGGCTGCAGTGTAGAGAAGAAGGAGGTTGTTGCTGAATGAAAGAAATTATTGCAATAATCCTGACTGCTGCTCTGGTCAACAACTACGTTCTCTCACAGTTCCTGGGCATCTGCCCCTTCCTCGGAGTTTCCAAGAAGCTGGATCAGGCAACCGGTATGTCCATAGCTGTTATCTTCGTTATGCTGCTGGCCACCGCTGTTACCTGGCCTATTCAGTACTATGTTCTCAATCCCAACGGTCTTGCATATATGCAGACTATCGTCTTCATTCTTGTCATTGCCGCTCTCGTTCAGCTGGTTGAAATCGTTCTGAAGAAGTATATCCCGGGTCTCCATAAGTCTCTGGGCGTATATCTTCCCCTTATCACCACCAACTGCGCAGTTCTCGGTGTCTGCATCAGCAACATTACCGCTGAGTACACCTTTGTTCAGGCAATGTTCAACTCCCTTGGCTCCGGCCTGGGCTTCTTCCTGGCTATGGTTCTCTTCTCCGGCGTCCGTGGCCGCATGGAGAACAACAACTGCCCCACCTGCTTCAAGGGACTGCCCATCACCCTCATCGCCGCCGCAATCCTGAGCTGCTCTTTCTTCGGATTCGCCGGTGTTGTTGACAACATTTTCGGTTAAGGAGGGTTATCAGAATGACTGCTATCATTATTGCTGTTATAGTTGTTACCGTTATCGGTATCATCTGCGCTGTTGTTCTTTCTGTAGCCTCCAAGGTTATGTATGTTCCTGTTGATGAGCGCGTAACAAAGCTCAGCGAAGTCCTCCCCGGCGCAAACTGCGGCGGCTGCGGCTTCCCCGGCTGCGACGGTTATGCTGCCGCTCTGGTTGAAGATCCTGATACCCCCCTCACTCTCTGCGCTGCCGGCGGCGCTGCCTGCGCTCAGGCAATGGCTGCTATCCTGGGCAAGGAAGCAGGAGAGATGGTTGAAAAGCGCGCATTCGTTGCCTGCACCGGCGACTGCAGCAAGACCGCCAACAAGATGGAATATGTTGGTATCGATTCCTGCAAGGCTGCCAAGGTTCTCTTCGGCGGCGCAGGCAGCTGCACCTTCGGCTGCATGGGTCTCGGCGACTGCGTAAGCGCCTGCGTTAACGGTGGTGTCAGCGTCAAGGACGGTCTCGCCCGCATTGATTACTCCATCTGCAACGGTTGCGGCGGCTGTGCAAAGGTCTGCCCCAACTCCGTTATCAAGATTCTGCCTGCTACCACTCCCGCATTCGTCACCTGCTCCAATAAGGACAAGGGTGCTGTCGCACGCAAAAAGTGCAGCGATGCCTGCATCGGTTGCGGCATGTGCATGAGAAAGTGCCCCAACGGTGCTGTCAAGGTGGAGAACAATCTTGCAGTTATCGACTATGAAAAGTGCAATGGCTGCGGCACCTGCATTGAGGTTTGCCCCGCAAAGTGCATTGTCTGATTCAAATTTAATCAAAAAAAGGCATCGGAACACTTTTGTTCCGATGCCTTTTGCTGTATAATAGCCATGGTGAAATAAATGGCTTTTATTAAAAAACATAAAAATGATATATTGCTTATCTTCGCCGTCCTTATTATCGGCGCTGCCTTCCTCGTCTACACGGAGTTTTTCCGTCCTCAGGGAGGAGAAGTTGTTGTGAAAAACGAGGGGGAGGAACTTTTCCGTCTGCCCTTGAATGAGGATAAGCATGTCACGATAGGTGATGAGGAAAGATTCAATGTCCTTGTGATTAAAGATGGAAAAGCCTTCGTTGAGGAAGCAAGCTGTCCTGACCATGTTTGCGTAAAAAGTGGAAAAGTGAGTCTTGACGGGGAAACTGTAATCTGTCTTCCCAATAAGCTGGTTATATCAGTTGAGGGTGGGGAAGAAAACGCCCTTGACGGAATTGCGGGGTGAGGAAAATGAAGACTAAGAAAATAAGCCTTTATGCCCTGCTTATTGCCCTTGCCCTCATCCTCAGCTATCTGGAAAGCCTTGTACCTATGAGCTTTGCTGTTCCCGGCATAAAACTGGGTCTTCCCAATATCGTAATCGTCTTTGCCCTTTATAAGCTGGATTTTAAGGCAGCTTTATGCGTAAGCTTTATCCGCGTACTGCTTGCTAGCCTGCTTTTCGGCAATGTGATGGTGATGATATATTCTCTGGTGGGCGCTGCACTGAGCCTTTGCATTATGTGGCTGCTGAAAAAAAGCGGAAAGTTTTCCTCCGTGGGCGTCAGCGTTGCAGGCGCTTTGGGACATAATGCGGGTCAGGTGCTCACTGCTATGCTCCTTCTGGAGACAGGCGGACTTATATATTATCTCCCTGCCCTATGCATCAGCGGTGCGGTGGCTGGCGTATGCATAGGCCTTGTGGGCGGCATTATTGTAAAGAGAATAGAAATAAAAAAATGAGAGTCAAAAGACTCTCATTTTTTATTTTCTTCTGTACTGGTCATCGGGCTCGAAGACAAGCTTTTCGTATCTCTTGCAGTCCAGCTCAACACCGGTCCAGTCGGAGTGGAGAATGCCGGTCTGCTTGATGAGAACATCGTAAAGCACATCATATTCCTTGCCGTCCTCGCCTAACTCGGGAATGGTGGAATATGGAAGGGTCTTGTGGTAGGAGATGCGGTGGCCCTTGTAGTTGTATTCGTAGTTGCAGCGGATGCGTGAACCCCACATGCCTTCAAACTCGCAAAGGGCGTCCAGATCTCTCATAATGGGATCGTCGCTCTCGTCATAGAGGTTTTCAAGAGTGGTCTTGGTGTAGTCGGAGCGGAACTGGATGGGAACACCCTGCTTCATAAAGCGATTGATGAAAGGCTCGATGCGGTTGGAAGGATAGTCAGCAAAGAGCACGCAGTTGATGCGGGTGGGAACTTTTATCTTAGAGAAGATATCGTCGCTGCCCTCTTCAACATAAGGCTCAAGATGGCGGGAAACATTCACGCAGGTGAGCTTGGCGGCATTGCGGTTGAGGAAGTCCACAACCTGCTCCTGAGTGTACTTGTGCATCACGGGAAGTGTGGTGTTTATGAAAACACGGTGGGTGGAAGGAACTGCGTCAAGCATAACTTGGAGGCAATCCAGATCGGCAAGAGGCTCGCCGCCTGTGAACACAAAGTCGCAGTTGGGTGTGATGCTGTCAATATATTTGATGCTCTCGCATATTTTTTCGGCGCTGAAGCCTTCGTTGTTGGCGTATTCGGCCTTGTTTATGCAGAAGGGGCAGTTGTTGCAGCAGTCATAAGGAACAAAAACGGTGACAGTTGCGCCGCCCGCTCTGGTCTTGTAGAGCTTGGTCATTTATATTCTCTCCGAGTTAATTTTTGTCGAACACTATAACTTTATCATTAAGGGTGGAATTAGTCAACATGTTTAGAGAAGTGAAAAATTTAACTTATTAAAAATGCATTTTAAGACAAAAAAGCAAAAATCTCCCAACTTTCTGTGGGAGATTTTATGTTTTGTAACAAAGTTTATCTGACGAAGCAGGTCCAGGCGCCGTATTCGTTGTTCAGCGCGGGGATAGCTTCTCCCTTGAGATAAGCGGCCATATTGCGGCCCAGATTGCGCATAGTCTGCAATCCTTCGGCATCGGCGGCAACGTCGCCGGCTTTCAATCCGTGAATCATATTCCAGTAGCTGGAGCCGATGATGGGCATCTGGCTGATGGAGAAATATTTGTTCAGCACATCGATGCTGGCGGTTGTTCCTGCTCTGCGGGCGGAGACAACGGCGGCGCCGGGCTTACCTTTGAAGGCATTTCCGCCGGAGAAGAAAAGACGGTCAAGGACGGAGAGAATGCGTCCGCTGGGGTGGGCATAGTATACGGGAGAACCGAAGATAAAGCCGTCAGCCTCGGCACATTTTGCCTTGAGAGCGCTGAGATTGTCGTCATCAAAAACGCAGTTTTGGGTTTTGCGGCAGGCTCCGCAACCGATGCAGTCGCGCACAGGACCGTTGCCAAGCCATACGATTTCGCTGTCAATTCCCTCGGCGGCAAGAGCACCTGCAACCTCCTTGAGAGCGGCATAGGTGCAGCCTTCCTTGTTGGGACTTCCGTTTATCATGAGAACTTTCATTTATATCTATTTCTCCCTTCGCTTTTTCATTATTTTATCTTTTGTGACTGCAAAATTCAAGACACTATTGCGCCATTTTCCCACTGGGGATATAATTATCTCATCAATAGTGAGGAGATACGCTATGATAGAAGTATACCCCGAATATTATAAAGATTTCAAATGTATAGCTTCTCAATGCCGCCATAGCTGCTGCATCGGCTGGGAGATCGATATTGACGAGGAAAGCGCGGAGCGGTTTAAGTCCGTCTCGGGCGAGCTTGGTGATAAGCTGCGAAAGTGCATAAACTGGGGAGAAGAGCCCCACTTTATCCTTGCCGAAAACGAGCGCTGCCCCTTCCTCAATGAGAATAATCTCTGTGAGATTATTCTGGAACTGGGTGAGGACGCAATTTGCCAGATATGCACCGACCACCCCCGTTTTCGCACATATCTCAGCGAGAGAACGGAGATTGGTCTCGGCCTTTGCTGTGAGGAGGCAGGCAGGCTGATAATAGGTCGCAAAGAGCCTTTCTCCTTGGTAGAGGAAGGCGAGGGAACTTATACCGCCGATGAAGATGCCCTTATGGATATCCGTGAGGAGATTTTTGAAATGATGGGGGAGGAGAACCCTCTCTGCCGACGCATGGAGAAGGTGCTTTCTCTTTGCGGTGCGGAAGATACGGATTTTGATATCCGCAAATGGGCAAAGTTCCTTCTTAAGCTTGAGCGCCTTGATGAAAGTTGGACGGATTGTCTGGAGCGCCTTGTATATGCCGAGTATAGCGAGGCAGATGTTGAAACAATGATGCACTCCCACAGCAGTGAATTTACAAATCTATTCAACTATTTTATTTACCGCCATTTTTTCTCTGCCCTTGATGACGGAGACATAGTCTCCAAAGCCGCTTTTGCCGCCCTCAGCTGCCGCATTATTGCCGCACTCTGCCTCGCCCATGGTGGTAAGGGAGAACTGGAAACAATCGTTGAATATGCCCGAATGTATTCCTCGGAGATAGAGTATTCCGATGAAAACCTTGAGATGATATTTGATGAGTTGATATAAAAAAGGAAGTGTCTTCGGACACTTCCTTTTTGTTTTTATTTTGCCTGCTTGATGGAGAGGTTGATTCTACCCTTCTTTGCGTCCGCCTCAAGCACCATTACCTTGACAACGTCGCCGACGCTAAGAATTTCGCTGGGGTGGCGAATAAATTTGTTGGCAATTTCTGAGATGTGGACAAGACCGTCTCTGTGAACGCCGATATCCACAAATGCGCCGAAGTCTATAACGTTGCGGACAGTGCCCACAAGTATCATACCGGGCTTCAGATCCTTTATCTCCATAACCTCGCCGCTTCTCATGATGGGGGGAGGCAGCTCGTCGCGGGGATCGCGGCCGGGCTTGAGAAGCTCGCCGATGATGTCCTTAAGGGTGGGGGTGCCGACGCCGCATTTTTCGGCAAGAACTTCGATGCCGATTTCCTTCACCTTTGCTTCAAGGTCATTGAGAGAACCCTTGGAAAGTTCGGCAAGGCTGTAGCCGCACTCTTTGAGGAGAATTTCTGCGGCCTCGTAGCTTTCGGGATGAACGGCGGTATTATCAAGAGCCTGCTTGCTTTCCGCAACGCGGAGGAAGCCGGCGCACTGCTGGAATGCCTTGGGACCAAGTTTGGGAACTTTGAGCAGCTCCTTACGGGAACGGAATGCACCGTTTTCTTCGCGATAACTTACAATGTTTTTGGCGGTGGTCTTGTTGAGACCTGCGATATAGCTGAGCAGAGAGGGGGATGCGGTGTTCAAATCTGCACCGACAGAGTTAACGCAGTCCTCAACAACGCCGCCCAGAGTTTCGCTGAGTCGGGTCTGAGGCATATCGTGCTGATACTGTCCGACGCCTATTGCCCTGGGCTCGATTTTAACAAGCTCAGCAAGGGGATCCTGAAGTCTGCGGGCAATGGAAACAGCGGAGCGGAGGTTTACGTCATACTCGGGGAACTCCTCGGCGGCCAGCTTGCTGGCGGAGTATACGGAAGCACCCGCTTCATTGACAACCATATAGCTTACGCCGGGATGATCGCGCAAAAGCTCGGCAACAAGTTTTTCGGACTCGCGGGAGGCAGTGCCGTTACCTATAGCAATGTTCTCAATGCCGTGCTTGCGGATAAGACGGCTGAGGGTGGACTTGGCTTCCGCAACCTTGTTAAAGGGCTGGGTGGGATAAATAACGGCGGTATCCAGAACCTTGCCCGTGCCGTCGACAACAGCAATTTTGCAGCCGTTGCGATAACCGGGGTCATAGCCCATAGTAACCTTGTTCTTTACGGGAGGCTGCATAAGCAGGGGCTTGAGGTTCAATGCGAAATTGCGGATCGCGCCCTCACAGGCATCGTCGGTGAGGCTTGTTCTTATCTCGCGCTCAACGGCGGGGAAGAGAAGTCGGGAATAGCTATCCTCAACTGCGGAGCGTACAAAATCAGAAGAGGGTCTGCCGGGGATGACAAAAAGACGGACAAGACCGGGCAAAACGGCGGCATCCTCAACGGCAACTGCAACCTTCAAAAATTCTTCCTTTTCGCCGCGGTTAACTGCCAGCACCTGATGTCCCTGAAGTTTACATAATTTATGGGAGAAGTCATAGTAGAGACGGTATACACTGTCTTCCTCTTTGGCTGCGCTGACCTTAAGCTCTGCCTGACGCATAAGGCTTTCGCGGAGGAGTTTTCTGGATTCAGGGGAATCGGAGACTATTTCGGCGATAATATCGGAAGCGCCGGCAAGGGCATCCTCAACGCTTTCAACGCCAAGGTCGGTGTTTACATAATCCAACGCTAACTCTGCGGGAGCGGGGCAGTCACGGCTCTGCTCCAGAAGTGTGGTTGCGAGACCTTCCAGGCCTTTTTCCTTTGCCATGGTTGCGCGGGTGCGGCGCTTGGGGCGGAAGGGGCGATAAATATCCTCGATTTCCGCAAGGGTGCTTGCGTTATCAATGGCGGAGGAGAGCTCGTCGGTGAGTTTTTCCTGAGCGGCTATGGAGGACTTAACTTCCTCTCTGCGCTTTTCCAGATTGCGAAGATATCCAAGGCGGTCTTCAAGGGTGCGCAGCGCGGTGTCGTCCATTCCTCCGTGAAGCTCCTTGCGGTAGCGTGCTATAAAAGGAATTGTGTTTCCCTCGTCAATGAGGGCGACAACATTTTCGATAAATTTCTCGGGAGTGTTAAGCTCGGAGGAGAGTATTTTAACTATAGATTCCATATTTGTAGTTCCTTTTCGGTTTGAGAGTGCAAAGTGAATTTTAATACTGATTTACATTTTTTTCAAGTCCAAATGCTTTTGAAAAGCTTTCCCACTGCTTCGGGTATTTTTTCTGAGTCCAAAGAGGAATAATTGATGAGAAGGGTGTGGGAAGGGGCGGCTTCCGCGTTTCGGTAATATTCGCTAAGACAGCTGACCCGAAGTCCTGCCTGCGCGCAGCGACGAACGATCTCTTCGTCACTGAGGGGAGTTTCAAGCTCAAGGAGAAAATGGAGCCCCGCGTCTTCTTCTTTGATTTTCACAAGGGGGAATTTATCCTGAGCTTTTATGCAGTCGATGAGGGCGTCACGGCGGCTGCGGTAAAGACTGCGCATGCGGTTTATGTGCTTTTCAAGCTGTCCGCTTCTTATAAAGGCGGCAAGAGTATATTGGTCGAAGTTGGAGACAGTGCAGGAATAAAAACTGAGCCGGTTGTTATACTCCTCCATGAGTGCCTGCGGCAAAACCATATAGCTGATGCGTATGGTGGAACTGAGACTTTTGGAAAAGGTGTTCATATATATAACCTTTCCAAGAACGTCAATGCTTTTAAGGGGAGGAATTGGCTTTCCTAAAAGGCGGAATTCGCTGTCATAGTCGTCCTCGATTATATATCTGCGCTTTGAGGAGCATGCCCAGCTTAAAAGCTCATAACGGCGGCTGACAGGAGTGACGGTGCCGCTGGGGAAATGGTGAGAAGGGGAAATGTGAAGCACATCAGCGCCGCTTTCCGTTAATGCGACAGGGTAAATGCCCTGTGCGTCAAGGGGGATGAAAGCGCATTCAACCTCGTTGGCTTCATAAATGCGGCTTATCTTTCCGTAGCCGGGGTCTTCGACGGCATAGCATCTGTCCCTGCCCAAAAGTTGGATTATGAGAGAGTAGAGATACTCAGTGCCGGCACCTATGATTATTTGTTCGGGGCTCACATCCATGCCTCGGAAGGAATGAAGATGCTTAGCAATGGCATCCCTAAGCCCCCAAACTCCTGCGGAGGGGGATCTGACCATAAGCTTTTCTGGGGAATCTGACATTGTTTCCCTCATAATTCTCGCCCAGGTATTAAAGGGAAAGGCGTTTTTCTCGCTGTGAGCGCCGGTGAAATCAGCGAAAAGCTCATAGGAACTTTCCCTGCTTTCCAAGTGGCTTTGTTCGCGGATGGGGGAAGGGGAACTGACCAGTGGGGACACATAATAGCCGCTTTTGGGCTGAGAATATATATATCCCTCCGCCAAAAGCTGATTATAAGCCCCTTCAACAGTTATCACGCTTATATTAAGGTGTTTTGCAAGGGCGCGTTTGGATGGCAGCTTTTCATTGGGAGCAAGGCGAAACTCAAGGATATCAGACTTTATCTGCTTGTAAAGATGCTCGTAAAGGCTGTCGCTGCCCCGATTTTCAAAGGAGTAAGTGAGCATAGCAAATTCTCCTATCTGGATATATCAAACTATCAAAAATTGATTATTTCAATAAGGTCAGAATATAGTATAATAAGGGAAATAAAATTTGTAAAGAGGTCTTTGCAATGAAAAGAATTGTAACTATTCAGGATATATCCTGCTTGGGCAAGTGCTCTCTTACCGTGGCTCTTCCCATTGTTTCCGCAATGGGCGTGGAGTGCGCAATTATCCCCACGGCTGTGCTGAGCACCCATACCATGTTCAAAAATTTCACCTTCCATGATCTTACGTCGGAGATAGATCCTGTTGTTGATCATTGGGAGAATGAGAACATAGTCTTTGACGCAGTTTACACCGGATATCTTGGCTCTTTCGAGCAGATAGAAATCGTCAGCGGAGTTTTTGAAAAAATGAAGGCAAAGGGCTCTCTTATCTGCGTTGATCCTGCTATGGCAGATAACGGAAAGCTCTACCCCGCCTTTGATGAGGCTTTTGCTTTGAAAATGGCTGAGCTTTGCGCCAATGCTGATTTCGTTCTGCCCAATATAACTGAAGCCGCTTTTATGACGGGCAGCGAGTATAAAGAGTGCTACGATGAGGAATATGTTCGAGCTCTAATCCTTGCTCTTGCCGCAAAGGGCGCTAAAAATGTTATCCTTACGGGCGTGAGCTTCGAAGAGGGCAAAACAGGCGTTATGAGCTATAACAGTGAAAAGGAAGAGTTTTGCTATTATTGCCACGAGAAGCTTCCTGTGAGCTACCACGGCACAGGAGACATTTTCTCCTCCACTTTTGTGGGCGCGCTTATGAATGGCTGCAGCCGTGCTGAAGCCGTTGCTGTTGCTGCGGATTATACTGCCGAGTGCATCCGCGTAACTCTCGGAAACGGTAAGGAAAAGTGGTATGGCGTTGATTTTGAGCAGTGCATACCCTATCTTGTGAAAAAACTTAAAAAGTGAGCCAAATAAAAATCCTCCGTTATTAAAACGGAGGATTTTTTTATTTTTTGTCGCTGCGCATCTTGCCTGTAAACACAATAACAGCAAGGACGTAAAGCAGTACTGCCCAGCCTATGACCCAGACAAGATGAGGCATTATCTCTCCATAATTGCCTGCAAGAGCGGCGCGCCCAGCTTCAACAGCGCGGGCGAAGGGCAAAACCATGGCGAGGTCCTCAAACACACCGCCCACAAGCTTCAGGTCAAACCAGGTGCCGGAAAGCCATGCGGACACATTTGTCAGAAGTGCGCCGCAAATTCCCCCAACCTGCTTATCGTTAAAAATGCAGCCGCAGATAAGACCCAGTGAAACGAATATCATTCCTGCGGGAATGAGAACAACGATGCACAAAAGAACCTTGAAACTTATGTCGAGCCCAAGAAAGAAGGCAACAATAAAGCAGAAAACGCTCTGGACAAGAAACATGGGTATAAGAGGCAGCGTATAGCCCAGAATGAAGTCTGATGCCTTCATGGGGGAGGTGAGAAGACGGAGCATAAAAGAGCCGGAGCGATCCTTGGCAATTACAAGACCGGAGAAAAGAGCTATGAAGCTGTAGCCGAAAACAACAATTCCCGGGCTGAGATGGTCGATCACGAAAAGATCAACAGGGATGTTGGACTGTATGAGGCTTAAAAGGAGCATGAGCACCACAGGGAATCCGATGCCGAAAATGAGGGTCAGCTTGTCGCGGAGCATTTCCTTTGCGTTTCTCCCTGCAAAACCGAGAGCTTTCATTTTGCGGCACCTCCCTTGCAAAGAGCAACAAAAGCATCTTCAAAATTATCTTTGCCGCTTTGGGCTTTAAGCTCATCGGCGCTGCCGAGGGCGACAAGACGACCTGCCACCATAATGCCGATGCGGTCGGAAAGAGCTTCCGCCTCTTCAAGATAATGGGTGGTGAGGATTATAGTTATTTTGCCCTTCAGGCTTTCGATAAGCTCCCAAAGCTCACGCCTTGCGAGCACGTCAAGACCTAGGGTGGGCTCATCAAGGAAAAGAATTTTAGGTTCGGTGATAAGAGCCATGGCAATGGAAAGGCGGCGCATCCATCCGCCTGAAAGGTTTGCTGCTTTGCGTGAAGCAACCTCGCCGAGATTAAATTTCTCAATGCTTTTCTGAGCAAGTGCTTTGCAGCGGCTTTTCTCATAACCGTAAAGAGCGCAGATAAGCTCAAGATTTTCTCTGACGCTGAGATTGGGGGCAACGGCAGTTTCCTGAGGGGAGACGTTAATAAGTTCCTTGACGGCAAGGGGCTCATCGCAGATGCTGTGTCCCATAATTTCTCCGCTGCCGGAAGTGGGGCGGATGAGGCAGGATAGCATTTTTATGGCGGTTGTTTTGCCTGCGCCGTTTACACCCAGAAGAGCAAAGGTCTCGCCCTCGGCAATGGATAGTTCGAGAGCGTCAACAGCCAAAATATCCCCATATCGTTTTGTTAGAGCGTGAGTTTTAATTGCGTCCATCATTCGTCCTCCAGCTCCTTTATGGCGGCAGCAAAAACATCTTTGTGGTCGCTGTCATAGTCGGGGAATTCTTCTCTCACTTTTCCTTCAAAAATTGCATCTGCAACGCGGGTGAGGAAACTGTGGCGCTCAAGGGCAATGCCCCGCTTTGAGTCTGCCAGAATAACAAGACTGTCTCCGGGATTGATATCGAACATATCGCGAACTTCTTTGGGAATAACTATCTGTCCCTTGGGGCCGACTTTCAGTGTCGCCATAAATCTGTCCTGTTTGGAAATAGATTTCATATAAACCTCCGTTAAATAAGGAAAGTAAGAAAAGTATTACTTGTTAAACTAATGATACAACAAGGGAGAGGGGAAGTCAACAAAAAAGGACACAGTCTGAAGACCGTGTCCTTTCGATGATTAAAAAAGATTACCACTTTTCGATAATTCCGCTTACGAGGGCAACGAGGTTTTTCTCGGCGATTGCGGCGGTTTCCATTACCTCTTCGTGGCTCAGTTCGCAGGAGGAGAGACCTGCGGCCTTATTGGTAACAAGAGTGAGTCCAAGTGTTGTCATTCCGCTGTGGCGGGCAACGATGGCTTCGGGAACGGTGGACATGCCAACAACGTCAGCTCCGAGGGTGCGAAGGGCCAGAATCTCGGAGGGAGTTTCAAACATGGGGCCTTTGAAGAAGGCGTAAACACCGTCGGGGAGTGTTATGCCGTTTTCGGCGGCAACGGAGCGGGCAACATCGCCTGCGGCGCGGGAATATACCTCGGTCATATCCTTGAAGCGGGGACCGAATTCATCCATGTTGGGTCCGCGGAGGGGAGAGGGGCAGAAAAAGCTGAGGTGGTCGCGGATGAGCATGATTGTGCCGGGATTCAGATCCTCGCGGATGCCGCCTGCAGCATTGGTGAGGATAAGCTTTTTAATTCCCAACTTTGCGAAAACGCGGACACCGAGGGTAACAGTCTCCATATCGTAGCCCTCATAGTAGTGGAAACGACCTTTCATGGCGCAAACGGTTTTTTCACCGATCTTGCCTATGATAAGCTTGCCCTCGTGACCCACAAGAGTGGGAGCGGGGAAATAGGGAATGTCATTATAATCAATGGTAACAGGGTTTTCAATTTCGTTGGCGAGAGGGCCAAGACCGGAGCCAAGAACTATAGCAAGGTCTATCTTTCCGGGGAAAATGCTTCTTATATATTCGCTTGCGGCGTTGATTTTGGTATACATGAAAATACCTCCGAATGCAGTTTTTTCCAGTATAACATATAGTTTCCGGAAATTAAACATACAAAATTGTCATATTAACAGTTTTGATGGCTTGTAACATTGAGGCTTTAGTGATAGAATAAATTGTTATTTTATGATTATCCCTTTTACATATATTGGAGGATGCAATGAAAAAGATTTTCACCGTGATTCTCGCGGTTTTGATTTTGCTGAGCATGGGAAATATTTTTGCCTTTGCGGCAGCGGATGTTTCTCCGGAACCCACAATAGTACCCGTTCCGACTATAAATCCCGTATATCTTCCCCGTCCCACCCCCATTCTCAATCCTCCCGATGAAGATGATGTTATAGACTTCAGCCGTTTTGAGGGAAAGACTTTCCAGGAAATCATAGATGATTTCTTTGCGGAATGGGGCATCGATCCTGAGGATGTGACCTTTGGATACTATAATATCATTACCGGCGATGAGTATTATCACGAGGGAGATAAGTATATGGTGGCAGCCAGTGTTTATAAACTGCCTCTCAACATGTACTACACCGAGCAGATATACAATGGCGAGATGAGCTGGGATGATAAAATAAAGGGCAATCCTTACCACTCGGTTCAGGTAAGCAGTATTATTTCCAGCAACAACGAACTCAGCGAAGCCATGCAGAAGGCAGTTGGCGATAACAATGAATATCGTGCAGCCATTGCCTACCTTTTTGATGTTGACCCTGAAACGGTGGAAGAGGAATACTATAACGAGGAGAATAAGTATACTGCCCGCCAGTTGATAGCCTGCCTCAAAAAACTTTACGGCAACAGAGATATCTATAAAAATATGGAAGAATATATGCTCATGGCGGCACCCAACAGTCATTTTACTGCCGCTGAGCACCGCTATGTTGCCCCTCATAAATACGGTTATCTAACTTATAACGGACATAACTACTATAATGATGCCGCGATAATCTATACTCCCCATCCCATTTTGCTTGTTATGTTCACAGATAACTGCGCAGGCGGATCAAATACACTGAGCCGCTTCTGCTCTCTTATGTGCGATTACAGCGAATATACCCGTTATCTCTACGAGGAGGCCGCAAAAGCCACCCCCACCCCCACCCCGACACCCACACCTACCCCCGAGGCAACTCCCGAGCCCTCTGAGCCCGTTGCAACGCCCGAAATCAGTGCTGCTCCCGAGCCCACCGCAGAAATAACTCCTGTTGTTGAGAATGAGCAGGAAGAAGGCGGGGAAAAGGCCAAGTTGTCCGGCAGACTTGTGCTGCTTATCATACTTTGCTGTGCAGTTTTTGTTGCGGCAGCAGTTCGCTTTGGCAAATATAAGGGCGTGAAAATAATACTGAGAGGTATTATCATAATCGTGGCCTTGTGCGTAATGCTGTTGCTTCTTGGGATGTTTATTGAAGGAACGGGCAGCGAACTTGCAACAGTCTCTTCAAACGTGTCAGCGGGAATTTCCACAAAATATGATGATTTTATAAATAATGCAAAGTCTGAAGCTCTGGATGGCATAGTTCCTATTAAAAAGATGTACCGTCTGGACAGAAAAAATCCTATTGCCCCCGAACCTGACCAGAGCAATTTTGGAGAAACTGATGATCCTGCTGTAGTGGAGGCGCTTATCGAAAAAGCAGCTGACCTTATAGATGGTCAGCAAATGGTGTGGAATTCTTCCATTCAATTGCGACCCGGCTCAAAGCTGCAATATTATTATGATGAGACAATCCTTGTGCTGACTTGGAAGGAAGTTATAAACCGCGCTGTTTATACTTTCTCCGAGGTAAAGATTGCAGACCCCAGCCAGTTCCGCCGCTATCTTGCGGATAACACCTTTGGCTCCAGTGTTCAGTATGCAACCAGCGATATGGCAGCCACGGTAAACGCTGTTATGGCAATGAGCGGAGACTTCTATAAGTTCCGCAGCGGCGGTATGGTAGTGCATGAGAGCAGCGTAAAGAGACTCGATGGAGCGCTGGTGGATACCTGCTGCATTGACTCTAACGGAGATCTGATCTTTGTTCACAAGGGTGAAATAACGGATCAGGCCACTGCTGAGAAGTTTGTTCAGGATAATGACATTATCTTCAGCCTTGCCTTTGGACCTATACTTATTGAAAACGGTGTTAATGTCACCCCCGGCAACTATGTTTTCGGCGAGATAAACGATATTTATGCCCGTGCTGCCATTGGCCAGATGGATTCTCTCCATTATCTGCTTGTGACCGTAAACACAGAAGAGCCCACTTATACAAATGCCGCAACCGTTCGTCAGCTGGGCGATGAGCTTGTAAGAAGAGGTGTGCCCAAGGCGTATACTATGGACGGCGGCCAGACCGCAACAATAGTTGTGAATGACAAAGTTATAAACTCTGTTGAATTTGGTTTCCAGCGCAATATAAGCGATATTATCTATTTTGCAACTGCGCTGCCCGAAGTAAAAAGCGAATAAAAATAAAAGCATCGGGTTTCCGATGCTTTTATTTTTATAAATAATCTCTCATATCCAATGCAAGCTTTTCTTCAATTTTGATAAGCTTCTTGCATATATCTTTGCTTTTTTCGTCTGCTGCAGCATACTGGTTCAGATAGCGGCTGAGACTTTTTATGCCCATATTGCAGCCGTCTGTCATAAGCTCTGCAATTGTTGCATCTGTGTCCTCAAGCCCCATTTTTATTTCCGTTTTCATATGGCTCATGCTTTTTGCCATAAAGCCGGGGGCTTTCCCTTCGTCGTGATAGCGGTTGAGCATATCCTGAATTTCGTTGCCAAGCTTCTCGTGAGCCTGCTTGCTTTCCGAAAGAATATGGCGAAGGTCTTTGCAGTGAACTCTTTCCAAAACATCTTCAATGGAGTCCACACCCATTTTGATTCCTGCATCGCATTCTCTAAGAAGCTTTATAGTGTCCTTTTCGATCATAAAAAAACCTCCCTTTTTTACTATTGTGCGTAAAATAGGGAGATTTATAATTTGAAAAATTTAATTAAAAAGTATGCAGCAGGTATAGGCTATTTTGTCGTCGCCGTAATAATACTTAACTCCGTTGTCCATGCATACTCCGCTGACGAAAAGTCCGCAGGCCTCCATAGAGGGGTAGAGCTTTTCGGGGAAGCGGCAGGGGGCGTCGGGATAGGTGCATTTCTCGCAGCGGGTGCAGGTGCCTGCGCTCATGGCCAGGAAATCTTCGCCCAGTTCACGAAGTTTGTCTGTGAAAACTTCGAAATGCTTTTTGTTTTCCTCGGCAACTTCCATCATGGCCTCGAAATCATAGGAGTCCTCGCGGTCGCCTACGGTCTGGAGGATAAGACCTTTTCTGAAAGCCTTGCAGCGCTCTTCCCAATAGTCAAGTTCGCCGCAGGCGGGAGGGCAGGACCAGGTTTTGCCGTAGCTCATGCATTTGTCGGCAGCGCACATGCTGCGGACATCGCTGAGAAATTTCAGGGTGGATACGTTCATATTTTCCACGGTGGAGAAGCCGCATTCAAGGGCAAGGGCTCTGAAATCGGTCATAAAACTTCCTCCCATTCGTCAAACATCATGGCGTCAACATATTTGTTGTTGAAAAGAGCGGAGGAACTAAGCTCTTCATAGGCGCACTTTTCGTTGATCATGCTGAGCAATTCTCTGCCTTCGGCGCAAAGAGCAAGGGCAGCACCCTTACCTGCGCTGTTGCCCACATGGACGGTTTTGTCCATAAGGGCGGGAGGCAACAGACCGATTGCGCAAGCGCTTTTTATCTTCATATAAGCGCCGAAGCCGCCTGCAATAAGAACGTTTTCAATATCGCTGTAGCTTTTTCCGCTGCGGCTGAGCAGGGTTTCAATGCCTGCGCGTATTGCGGCTTTGGCAAGCTGAATTTTGCGGATGTCCTTTGCGGAGATATATACCTTCTCGCTGAAATTATAGCGCTCTGCGTCCTCCATACGGCCGGTCTCGTCAACTATCTCGTTGCAGAGCAAAGCGGCTATAGCGTCGATTATACCGCTTCCGCAGATGCTTTCGCTTTCGCCGTCGCCGATAACATGGAAGCTGAGGTCGGGGTGGACAGTGTCGATCGCTCCGTTTTTGGCGGGAGAGCCGCACTCGGTTTCGGCGCCTTCAAAAGCGGGGCCTGCTGCGGTGGCGCAGCAGATGAAACCGTCGCGGTTGCCGAGAGCCATCTCGCCATTGGTGCCTATATCTATGAAGAGCAGGCTCTTTTCGCTTTTGTATGTGCCTGTGGAGAGAAGTCCTGCGGTTATGTCGCCGCCTACATAGCCTGCGACAGCGGGGCAGAGATATATCTTGGCGTTGTCGGCAAGATTGGGGATAAAGTCGGAAGCTTCGAGTTCCTCGCCGAAAAGGCTGAGAGGGGTGAAGGGGGCAACGCCGATGCTCTCGGGAGAAAGACCTGCAAGAAGATGTTCCATTACGGTGTTTG
The DNA here is from genome assembly GCA_045631645.1 of Oscillospiraceae bacterium. Lineage (GTDB taxonomy): Bacteria > Bacillota > Clostridia > Oscillospirales > Oscillospiraceae > SIG459. The sequence goes on along the minus strand of JAZQVC010000020.1, from coordinate 45,942 downwards.
CAGCGATGGAGACATAGGTGATTTTGCTTGTGTCGGGACACATTGCCTCGGCCATTTCTTTAAGCTGAGTTCTTATAAGAGCGCGAAGCTCGGCAAGACCTTTATCGGTGGAGGCATGGCGAATGCGGCTTATAACATCGCTTCCGTAAGCGCGCTGGCGGTTCATCTCGCCCTTCTTGGCAATGCACTTTCCGCTTTTAAGATCATAAAGATAAGCCGCAACAGTGGTGGTTCCTATATCCACCGCAAGACCCAGACCATCTCCGCCTGCGGGAATATCGATTTCGTCGGTGAGAACCTTGCTGCCCTGAGCCTCTTTTGTGGTTATAAAAAGCTCGCCTGCGGGATAGAGGCAGCAGGAAAGAGCCTCTTCATTGTCGTAAAGGCGCACTTCGCCGCTTTTATCGCGGCAGAAACCGCTGACTCTCACTGTGCACTGGCGGCATGTGCCGTTGCCTGCGCAGGGAGCGTCAATATGCGCGCCGCAGCCGCGTATAGCTTCTAGAAGGGTCTGGTCGGAGCTAGCGGTGATGCTGCGCTGATCGGCGGAAAGCAAAGTTATCTTAAATTCATTCATTTTATGTAAACCTGTCCTTTAGAATATATTGCTCAGGGGATAATAAAAAATCCCTTGCCCGAGCCTTTTAGGCTGAGGCAAGGGAACTTTTCATATGTAAGGGAGACTTAAGCGGTGAGGACCTCTGCAGCCTTCTTGGCAGCGCTTGCGCCGTCAGCGGTGTAGATGTCAGCGCCGATCTGATCGCAGAACTCCTGAGTTACGGGAGCGCCACCGACAAGAACGGTAACCTGATCGCGTACGCCGGCCTCGTTAAGAGCAACAACGACCTTCTCGATTGCAGGCATGGTGGTGGTCAGAAGAGCGGAGCAGCAAACCAGCTGGCAGTTCTCGTTCTTAACAGCCTCAACGAACTTCTCGGGAGCAACGTCAACACCGAGGTCGATAACGTCGATGTTCTGGCTTTCGAGCATGAGCTTGACAATGTTCTTGCCGATGTCATGAAGGTCACCCTGAACGGTGCCGATGCAAGCCTTACCGATGGGCTGGCTGCCTTCAGCTGCGAGGAGGGGCTTGATGAGCTCGGTGCCCTTGTTCATTGCGCGTGCAGCGACGAGAACTTCGGGAACGGAAGCTTCGTTGCGGGTGAAACGGTCGCCGATGATGTTCATGCCGTGGAGAAGACCGTCGTTAAGAATGGTCTGAGCGGAGAAGCCCTGCTCGATAGCCTGGGGAACGAGCTCCTTGATGATCTTCATCTTGCCGGTCTGTATTGCCTGGGAAATTTCTTCGATAATGGTCATGTCGATTATCTCCTTGTTTATATAATTTACTCATATAGAATAGACAATCATCGAAAAAAAGTATATAACAAATTTATGACTTTTTGTAATTTTTTTATATATGACTATTTTAGACCATATTCTTTTTCTGTGTCTATTCGGCGGGAACGTTTTCTGAATCTGTCGGGAGTTACGCCGGTGAGTTTTTTGAAAACCTTGCAGTAATAGCTTTGGTCGTTAAAGCCGACCATGGTGCAGATTTCGGCAATGGAAGCTGTGTTGGAAAGGAGCAGATTTTTACTCTTTTCAATTCTTATCCCGTTAAGAGCTTCCTTGAAACTGATGCCCATTTCGTCTTTGAAAATTCGGGAGAAATAAGCGGGGGAATAGCCAACCAGGGAGGCTGCCTCTTCAAGGCTGAGCTTTCGGGCGTGGTTGACAATCATATATTCTTTAACTTTGTGCATAGCGTCGGTATGCTTGACATCCATCATGTCGAAAACATGGCGCATAAAGCGGCTGAGAGTTCCTGCAAGCCAGTGGGTCAGGTCCTCTTGATTTCGCAGGGCGCGCATATCTTTCATATATCGGTGGCTCAGCTCGAAAATCTGCTGGGAGTTTGCTCCGCCCTTGATTGCTGCTCTGGAGAGAACAACCAAAAGTTCGGTAACACGGGTATAGATTTCCTCGGTGCCGCTTATGTAAAAGAATATGTGACCCAGAAGCTCATTGAGAAGGCGGGAGGCGGTTATGCTGTCACCCTGCGCTATGGCGTCGGAAAGTTCATTTTCTTTTTCAATAGGATAGGCAGAAATGTTTTCGCTGGCTTTAAGAGCGGATATATAGGAACTTATGTAGTTTTGCTGCTCGTGCTGGTCGCGAAGCATGAAAAGCTCGTGGCTGCTATCGCTGACGTAAACGGCGTTTGCAAAAAGCTGACCCGAAAGGGCGTCAAGGCGCTGAGGCGTTGTTGTTGGAACGGAAGATAGGGCTTCAAGGGCGCAAAGAGTCTGTTCCTCGCTCAGGTCCATATCGGTGAATACATCGCCTGCCAGAATATCCTCGGGATCTATAATAAGCGCGGGACCGCCTATGAATGCGCCGGAATATACACCTGCGGAATGGATGGGGGAGGCAAAAAAGGCCATGCCTATGGGACAGAAATATATGTATCTTCCACCGAAACGCTCGCTCTGTCGAGCTGCAAAGGGGTGCAGACCCGCGCAGTTAAAAGAGCAGCCAAGATTTTCGCAAAGCTTATTGCATGCGGCGCAGGGAGTTTTATCGGGACTGTTTTCATAGACTATGCGTCCCTCGTCGTCAGTAAGAGCGCAGCTTATTCCGCTTGTGCCGGTAAAGAAGCTCGCGGCCTCGGTGGCTGCGGCGGTATCAAATTTTATATTTTGGATATCTTTGGCGTTTTTGTTGCCGCTTATATGTGCCATTTGATTGTATCCTTTGCAAAACCAAAAATTTTTATAAAATCATAAATATTTTATATACAAACTCTTTAGGAGTCAATATAATAATGGATAATAATAAAACTGTGGAGGAAAATGGAAAATGTACGAAGAGCTTTATGAACGCATACCCGATGCCGGCGCTTATATGGAGCGCATCGGCCTTGGAGGAGCGGAAGTGAAAGCGGATAAAGAAAGTCTCGATAGAATCATTTTTGCCCATCTCACCCATGTGCCTTTTGAAAATATAGATTGCTGGGCTCTCGGCGCTTGCCCTGAGCTTGGAATAAAAAAGCTTTTTGACAAAATTGTCATTCGCCACAGAGGCGGCTGGTGCTTTGAACTTAATAGCTTGCTGCATGCTTTCCTTCGGGAAACGGGCTTTGAATGTTATATGGCTGCTGCCAACGTTATGGCCGGCAGAGAGGAAATGTATCCCCCTGCCCATTGTGTAATTGTCTGCACCATTGATGGAGAAAAATATCTCTGCGACGTGGGATATGGCGGCACCGTGCCCTTTTGTGCGCTGAACTTTAATGGAGAAAGCCGTTTTGGATTTCATCTGGAGCTTGAGGGGGACTATATCAAGCTTATCAATGAGCACAGCGAGAGGGAGGAAATTCGCTTCAAGGATGTTCCTGTAGTGCCCGTTGAACTGATTCCCATGAATTTCTACATATCCCAGATTCCAACATCTCCTTTCCGCAATCAGCTGAGAATGAATCTTCGCTTTGAAGATGGCAGCGCGGGAATTGTTGAGCATGAGTTCAAGCTGAGACGGGGAGAAGAGCGGATTGAAAAATATATAGAAAGAGATGATCTTCCCGAAATTTTGGAAAAGTATTTCTCAATCCCCAGCAATGGGCTTGCCATAAGAGAGATAGGAGAAAGAGTATGAAGAAATTTTCTGTAGCAAAGAAAATTGTTTGCATTGTATTAGCTGCGATATTGCTTGCGGTGTTGATTTTTGCCGCCGTTTTCTTCTGGCATCTTCCGGGACACATTTCCCGTAAGCACAGCGTTGAAATTGCCGATTCGGGCAGCGAAATCAGACTTATGAGCTGCAATCTCCGCTGCCTCACACCTCTGGATATCGGCGAAAGAAGCTGGTTCAATCGCTCTTCTATGATTCTTGAGGATATCGCGGATGCCGCTCCCGATATAATAGGCTTTCAGGAGGCAACAAGATGGCAATATGGGTATATGACCGATTGCCTTGTGGGCTATGATTCGGTTATTACTTATAGAGATAAAAGCCCTGTTTCCGAAGGCTGCCCGATTTTCTATAAAAGCGAGCTTTACGAGCTTGTAGATAAGGGTTCTTTCTGGCTTTCCGAAACTCCCGAAGAGATGAGCAAGGATTGGGGCTCCGCTTGCTACCGTATTTGCAGCTATGTTATTCTCACCGAAAAACTCAGTGGGGAGAATTTCGTGGTTTTCAACACTCATCTTGACCATGTCAGCGATGAGGCAAGAATAAAAGGCATAAATGTTGTGCTGGATAAAATTGCCGAGTTTGGCGGTCTTCCTGCTGTAATTATGGGAGATTTCAATGCGGAAGAGGGCAGCGAAACCTATAATGCGGTTACGGAAAACTTTCTCGATGCTGCCTGCAAGCTGCCTGAAGCAGATAGAAGAGGAACCTTCCAGCGCTGGGGAGAGATAGAAGGCGGAAACAGAATTGACTATTTCATGATTTCCAAAGAAGGCTTTTCCATCACATTTTATGATGTTCTTTCCGTTGAACATGACGGTGTGTATGCAAGCGATCATTGTCCCATCCTTTTGGGCCTCCAATTAAAATGATAGGATAAAAAAACCAAGCCTTGCCGAAATTATGTAATAAAATTATCATATTCCCTTGAACAATCCATTTTGCTGGTATATAATAGCGCTTGCAAAGTAAAAAGCGGATGGAGGAAAAGCCGTGGGAAAATATGATGCACTGAAGATAGATAAGCAGCTTTGCTTCCCGCTCTATGCAGCGGCCCGCGAGCTTATGAAGGCTTATAGACCCTGCCTTGACGATATTGATTTGACCTATACCCAGTATATTGCCATGCTGGTTTTGTGGGAAAAAGAAAGCGTATCTGTGCGCGATTTGGGTCGCAAACTCCATCTGGATTCCGGAACTCTTACTCCGGTGCTTAAAAGCCTTGACGCCAAGGGACTTGTCAAGCGCTATCGCAGCAGCAGCGATGAGCGAGTGCTCATAGTTGAGCCTACACAAAAGGGTCTTAAGCTTCGGGAAAAGGCTCTTGAAATACCTGAGCAGATGGAGAGTCAGCTTAAACTGAATGAGGAAGAGACATTGCAGCTTTATAATCTTCTCTATAAGCTTCTGGATGATAATGAATGAAAATAAGATAAGACGGCAGGGTGAACGCCCTGCCGTCTTTTTTGTATAATCGGTTTTATAAAACCAAGATATCACTTGCCTTTTACTGCGTATTATGTTATCATTTTTGCTCAAGTGTCATAGAAGGAAGTATTTTTTATGATAAAAAAATGGCGCATCAGAATACCTTCTCTCACGGGAAACAAAACCCGCAGAGCCTATATATACATACCCGATGAAGCCTTTGAAAATGCCGAAGCGCGTTATCCTGTGCTTTATATGTTTGACGGGCACAATGTGTTTTTCGATTCCGACGCTACCTACGGCAAAAGCTGGGGCATGGCCGAGTATGTTGAGCAGACCCGTCTTCCTATGATAATCGTGGCGGTTGAATGCAACCATTCTCCCGATCACGGAAGACTTTCCGAATACTCTCCCTTCACCTTCAAAAACGATGAGGTTGGTCATGTCCACGGCAGAGGCTTCACCTATATGGAGTGGCTCACCAAGCGCTTCAAGCCCCTTATTGACAGAAAATACCCCACAATTCCCGATAGAGAGCATACATTCATTGCAGGTAGCAGCATGGGCGGTCTTATGAGCCTTTTCGGCGTCACCGCATATAACAATGTTTTTTCCCGCGCGGCTTGCCTTTCCCCTTCCGTGTGGTTTGCCACAGGCAGACTGGACGAAATGCTCCGAAGCGCAGATATAGCTCCCGATACTGTTGTGTATATGGACTACGGCGCCAACGAATTTGGTAACCATTCCAATATGCGCCGCCGCTTTTCAACGGTTGCAGGAATACTTATGGAAAAGGGAGTAAATCTCAATTGCCGCATAGTGCCCAATGGCGACCACTGCGAAGCAAGCTGGGAAAAACAGATACCCTTCTTTATGGATACACTTTTCTACGAATTGTAAAAAAGAAAAATATAAATTTATAATACAGAAAAAGACAAAATAGAAAGCGAGCAGAAAGCTATAATGGAAATGCAGTATTTCAAGAGCTATAGTGAAAACCTCGGATGCGATATGGAATGCAAGGTCTACGGTCACGCCGGCCTTCCTGTTCTTTTCATTCCCTGCCAAGATGGCAGATTTTTCGACTTTGAAAATTATAAAATGAGCGATGTATGGGCTCCCTGGATTGAGAGCGGACAGGTTATGGTGATTGCAATTGACACCATAGATAAAGAAACCTGGAGCGATAAGTTCGGAGATAGCTACTGGCGTATCCGCCGCCACGAGGAATGGATAAGCTATATTGTCAACGAAGTTGCTCCTTTTATCCGCGAGTATTCCATGGAACGCAACGGCTGGGATGAGTATCCCGGAATCACCGTGTTCGGTTGCTCTTTGGGCGCCACCCATGCGGCTAACCTCTATTTCCGCTTCCCTGAAACATTCACAGGAATGCTGGCTCTCAGCGGCATTTATACGGGCGAATATGGCTTTGGAAGCTATATGGATGAACTCGTATATGCAAACTCCCCCATCCACTACCTTGAAAATATGCCTGCAGACCATCCCTACATAGAGAAGATAAACCGCAACTATGGCATTATCTGCGCAGGTCAGGGACCTTGGGAAGTTCCCGAAACCAGCATTATGCTTCGGGACATCTTCTACCGTAAGGGTATAAATGTATGGGTTGATATATGGGGTTATGATGTTGAGCATGATTGGCCCTGGTGGTATAAGCAGGTTGAATATTTCCTTCCCAAACTTCTTGAAGCATAAAAATATTAAAACAAATATAAAAGACAACAAAAACAATAAAACAATACGAAAGAGCTGAAAAACCAAAATGAAAAACTTTATCTTTATCAGTCCCAATTTTCCCACAAACTACTGGCAGTTTTGCCGCGAACTGAAAAATAACGGTCTCAATGTCCTTGGTATCGGCGAAGCTCCCTATGATGAACTCACTCAGGAACTGCGCGACAGCCTGAACGAATACTACAAGGTGTCCAGCCTTGAAAATTATGACGAAGTTTACCGTGCGGTTGCTTTCTTTGCATTCAAGCATGGCCGCATCGATTGGCTCGAGAGCAACAACGAATATTGGCTTGAGCGCGATGCAATGCTCCGCAGCGACTTCAATATCTGCTCCGGTTTCAAGAGCGAGGATATGCCCCGCATCAAGTATAAGAGCAAGATGAAGCGTTATTATACCAAAGCCGGTATACCCGTTGCACGCTATCATCTGGTGAACGATCTTGCAGGCTGCCAGCGTTTTATCAAGAAGGTAGGTTATCCTGTATGTGCCAAGCCTGATAACGGCGTAGGCGCAGCCAACACTTATAAGATAAAGTGCGCAGAAGATCTGGTGCGCTTCATGGAGGATAAGCCCGAAGGCGTTCCTTACATCATGGAAGAGTTCGTCTATGCCGAGGTTAACTCCTATGATGCAATCATCGATTCCAACGGCGAGCCCATTTTCGAAACCGGCAACGTTACTCCCAACTCCGTTATGGATATCGTAAACAACAACGATAACTCCATTTACTACATAGTCCGTGACCTGCCCGAGGATACTCGCAAGGCCGGCCGCGACACCGTCAAGGCTTTCGGCGTAAAGAGCCGCTTTGTCCATTTTGAATTCTTCCGCCTCACTCAGGATATGGAAGGTCTTGGCAAGGCAGGTCAGGTTATCGCTCTGGAGGTAAATATGCGTCCCTGCGGCGGCTTTACCCCCGATATGATAAACTTTGCCCACTCCACCAATGTTTACAAGATTTGGGCAGATATGATTGCTTATGACTCCACTCTGATGCCCCAGGGCGAGCATAACTTCTGCGCCTTTGCAGGACGTCGTGACGGCAAGGACTTCATTCTGGATGATGAAGCCCTCAAGGAGAAGTATGCCTCCAACATGAAGATGATTGACCGCATCCCCGATGCTCTCTCCGGTGCAATGGGCAACCGTATGTTCGTTGCCAACTTCCCCACCAAGGAAGAGATGGATGCTTTCTATGCAGACGCTCTTGCAAGCAAGTAAATAGTGTTCTGATATAAAAAATCCCGTGTGTTAAAAACACACGGGATTTTTGCTTTTTATTCTTCGATTTCTTTAATTTCCTCGGAAACGACTTCGGGAGCGTCTTCGGAGGCTTTAATTTTTTCAGGTCTGCGAAGTATAGTTGCCATCATTATCATAGCGCAGATAATGGAGAGAACAAGCCCTGCACCCATAAGGGTGTAGCTGAACATGTAGAGGTTGCCGTGGCGCTGGACATAGTATTCCATATATCCTGCAACACCGAGGGAGGCAAGGTATACTACCCAGATTACGATGTGGTAGGCCTTGAGCCGGTTAAACTGTACGGAGCGAACGCTGAGATAAACAAAAGCGAATACAATCATGACGGCTGCAAATATCTGCATAAGGCTGACAAAGCCGTTGGAGCGGAGGAAAAGAGCGTCATAGCGGGTGGAGTCCATAAGTATTTCGGTGGCGAAGAAAACTATGGTGAAAACAAGGAAGGTCATGCCGTTGCTGGCTTTGCCGTTTTTGAGAAGCAGACCGGGCAGGTAGAAGAACACAATAAGAAGCAAAACGAATATGGCGGCTGCAATCAATGCCTGAATAAAGAAAGTGGCGAAGCGCCATTCCGTGGCGCCTGAGCTGACATTGATAATGGCAGAGCCTATAGGCAGATGACGGTTGGCCTCGTTTTCGATGAAGACCTTTCCTCTGTCGGCATAGTTGAAAAGGAAGCTGAGTCTGCCAAGGGCAATGGCAAGTGCTGCGCCGGGGGCGAAAATATCAAGCAGCTTGCCAATGGAGGGAGCAAGTCCCAGAAGCCAAATTATAAGTGCGGCGAGAAGACAGCCGATAACGATTCCAATGAGGGAAAAGCCGCCCACAGAAAAATCTGCAAAGGCATGGGCGAAGCTTTTGTACTGATCGGTGCGGCAGTACCAGTGGATAATGCGTCCGACAACAAGACCGAAAATCATTGCGATGGGGAGCATTATTGCCAGAGGAGTGGAATAACCGGGCTTGGTGGTCGCCAAAGCGAAGCACACGGCAATTGCGGCGACAACGGCCAGCACCAGTATGATGGAGGACCAGTTTATTACAGAGTCGCCCATTATAAAAGCAATTTTATTCATGTTATAACCTCTCAATCGGGAATGGCAGTGGCAAAATATATAATGTCGCTTATCTGGCGCTGACTGCCGTAGTCAGTGTTGTTTATTACCCGGTCGTTCATAATTATTGTTACGGTCTGGCCACCGTCAAGGGCGTAAGCTTTCGGGCAACCCATTTCAGTCAATGTGGCGGCAAGTCCTCTTGTGGTAATTCCGGGATAATGGGGGCGCTCGCGGTTGACGGAAACAAGAAGGTAATGCTTGTCACCCAGCTGAGCTATTGCGCCGCGGGAATAATAATCATCTATTTCACCCACCACATAGGATGCGGGAGCTACATTAACGCCGTTATCAACAAGAATTGGGCCAAAGGCGAGGGAGAAAACGATGTCATTTTCCTTGATATAAGCTCTGGCGGTGTCCTCGTCAAAAATTGTGTCTTTGGGGCTGAAATGGAAATCACCTTTGGAATCAATAAAAAGGTTATCCATATATCTTCCGCGGGAGCGGTAAAGCTCGCGCTGATACACAACAATGCCCAAATCGCGGGTGGTGCAGAAATCGCCGCTCATTGCAACAACTGCGTTTACAGTGACTGCCATATCGGAAGGCTGGCTTCTTATGCCTGAACTGAAGCTGTTTTCGGTAAAATAGCGGCGGAACTGGCTGGCATCTGCAATTTTTATCTCAGAAAAAGTGTAGCAGCAGCCGTTGATAACCTGCTTCCATGTAACGGCAAGAATAGTATCGTCAAGATAGTAATTTATCTCGCTGCCCTCAAGAATATCTGTATCAGGGGCGAAGATCGTGCTTTGCCCTTCCAAAAGCTCAGCGGCCTCTGCGAAAACGGCTTCGAGTTCGTCGGGGGATGTGGCGGTTCCGAAAAGAGTCTGGTCGGGTTCGGGAGCAACAACCAAATCTTCAGAGAGCTGGTATCTCTTTTTTATGGGCACAATTCCGTCGAGAGCCTCTGCGGAAGCGTTGTTCACATACATTTCAAACTTGCTCACTATAGAGGGTTTGTTGCTGGCGATGTATTGGCTGTTATCATCACCGCTTGCAACAAGAAAAACCGTAAGGAGCAGAATGATCAAAACGGCGGAAATAACGATGCAGATGGCAGAAATCCACTTGGAAAGTTTTGTCATAACTTTTGACGCTGCCTTTCTCAGTATGCGGTGTTGCCCGAGAGTACGGCAAACAGGGAAGCATCGGCAATAACTTTCCATTCACCGGAAACATACTGCATGTTAATGGTTATTTCTTTTTCAACATAATGCTCGTGCGCATTCTCAATCAACTCGGCGGTAACCTCTTCAAGAGCGCGCATGGCCACTTCGGGGAGATAGTTTCCGTCATCGCCCAAAACCTCTTCTGCGCGGACGGCCGCTTCAACATATTGTGCAAGGCGGTCATTGGTTGCTTCCTGCTGAAGTGCGGTCAGGGAAGGAATGTCAAGATAGGTTACTGTAAAGCTTTGGCTTGCGTCAATACTGTCGGTTACACATTCGCCACTAACCTCGTAGGAGAAACTGTTCTGCAGAGCTTCATAGAGCATTGCACCGAGATTATCCTGAGGCTTTGTGTCAAGTCCCAGATTGCTGTCGCCAACAAGGAGATTTTCGGCCTTTTCATGCTCTCCGGAAAGCACCAGAGAGAGGAATTCTTCAGCAGTGCCGGAAGGATCTGCGCTCTCGGACAAAATAACAGGCTTGGATGAGACTGCGAAAATGCTTATAAGAATGGTGGCGACGGTTGCGAAGACTGCAACAAGACCGAGAATAACGGAGGCCACAACTCTTGCTTTGTTGGGAGCGGCTTCAACATTGGTGGGCTTTTTCTTCAGTCTTGCAACGAGACCAAGTGCAACGGCCAGCAACGCGCAGCCGAGAAGGCAGGCGAGAAAACGCAGAGCGCTGGTTGCGTTTGCCTGGGTCTCCTTGAGGAAGGCGGCTTCCTGTGCGGCTTTTTCCTCTTCGGCCTTCTTTGCGGCCTCTGCTTCGGCTTCCTGCTGAGCAAGCTTATCCAAAGCGGCCTGATGGGCGGCCTGTTCGGCCTCTTCCTTACGGGCGGCCTCTTCCTCCGCCGCAATTCTAACTGCGGTGTTGTTCTCTGTGTATTCGCACATGAGGGCGCAGAAATCGCCGAGTATCTTTTTGCCGAGGCGGCAGTTTTCAGTAAGAATAGTGATAAGGATGGGGTCTTCCATGTCCACAAAGCCGACGCAGCTTATAAAGTTGTCGCCGCCTTCGGTGTGAAGACTGGGCTTCTGACCAATGTCATAATCGCCCACAAGCTGCTCGAAGTATTCATCGGGATTTGTGTGAAGCATGTGGTCAATAACGCCGGGATAGCGCTCGGGGTCGGAATAAAGAGTTTTGATGCAGCTAAGAAGTTGCTCTGCGGTGAAGGCATCAGATGCGAGGAAGTCATCGCCAAGCTTCTCGGGGTCGAGACCCAGATAGGGGCTTATGGCGCGGCGATAATCGGCCTTTGTACCAATGGCAGCGATGAGAATATCGGCCTTGCCGCTATTGCCCTCGCAAAGCACAGAATGGAGAAGAGTTCTGTAATCATGTCCGCTGAAGGTGGTATCCCAGCTGATTTTCTCGTTATAAAGCATTTCGGAGAAATACATAGTCAGGGGCAGAGCGCGGATGCTGCCGCCGGCGACAAGCTCATCTCCGCGGAAATAGTGCTCCTCGCCTGTAACGGTATTATAATATCCAACAGCGACCGACTCGGACTCAAGCTGCGCTGCAGCCAAAAACTCTTCAACAAGAGAATCCCAATCCAGCTCGGACTTGGGAATGCCGTCGTCATTAGAGATGAGTGAGCCCACAAGGTCTGTGCTGCTGGTAGGGGAAGCAAAAACGGGAATGCAGCCCAGCATTACCACAAACATAAGTATCATGCATATAATTCTTTTCACGGTGTTCCTCCAAAAAAGAGTATATCTCATGGTATTCTATCACTTTATTTATATTTACGCAATACTTGACGGTGAATATGGGGGATTTGTTTGCCCTTATCCTATTTTACTTTCACCAAAATATATGGTATATTTTCAAAAAAGGCAGGTGAGGACAAAGTGAAGGAAGAAAGGATAATATCCACAACGGGGCTTAATAACTGCGGAGGACGATGCCTGCTGCGAGCCCATGTAAAAGACGGAAAAATAATCCGCATGAGCACCCAAACTGCTGCAGAAACCGAAGGCACGATGCCTCTTACAGCATGCCCAAAGGGCTTGAAATGCCATGAAACATTTCTTGGAGCAGACAGAATAACCCAACCCATGAAACGCGTTGGCGAAAGGGGAGAAGGGCGCTTTGAAGAAATAAGCTGGGATGAAGCCCTGGATATTATTACACGGGAATGGGTGCGCATTCGCGATGCCTATGGCCCGTCATCCCGATATGTGAACTATGCCACAGGAATGGCGGGGCTCATCTCAGGCTGCGGTCTTGCACGCAGACTTCTTGCTCTTGACGGGGGATATCTGGGAAGATATAACTCTTATTCTTCTGCCTGCATTACCCAGATGTCCAATCTCATGTATGGCACAACGGTAACGGGCAACAGTCCCGAAAGCTGGCTGGATAGTTCCCTGATAATTCTCTGGGGGCATAATCCTGCGGAAAGCCGATTTGACTGCGCCAGCATGTATTATCTCGAAAAGGCAAAGGCAAAGGGAATTCCCATTATTGTGGTTGACCCAAGACGCAGCGCAACGGTGGAAAGACTTTCTGCCGAGTGGATACCGATAAAACCTGCCACTGATGCGGCCATGCTTGATGCTATGGCTTATGTTATTTATAGCGAAGGGCTGCATGACAGCGATTTTCTCTCTCGCTGCTGCATCGGCTTTGACGGCGAGCATATGCCCGAGGGTATAGATTCCGGAGAATCCTATCTCAGCTATCTTTTGGGAGAAAAAGACGGAATCGTCAAAACTCCTCAGTGGGCAGAGAAAATCTGCGCTGTACCTGCAAAGACCATAGAAAATCTTGCCCTGCGTTATGCAAAGGCAAAGCCTGCTGCCCTTATTCAGGGTCTGGGCGCGCAGCGCCATGCCTATGGTGAACAAAGCGCCAGAGGCGGCATACTCCTTGCCTGTATGACTGGAAATGTCGGTGTGTGGGGTGGTTGGGCCTGCGGCAACGGTTTTTATAAGGGCCATGAAAATCCCGTTTTCCCAAGCCCACCCAATCCTTTCCACATGTCCATTCCTGCATTCTGCTGGACTGAGGCCGTTTTGCGCGGCCACGAGATGAAGGCGATAGACGGAGTCAGGGGCGGAGAAAAGCTCCCAAGCGACATAAAGATGATTATCAATCTGGCCGGCAACTGTCTTATCAATCAGCATAGCGATATAAACCGCACGGCGGAAATATTGCGGGATACAAGTAAATGCGAATTTATAGTCTGCTCCGATCTTTTCATGACCGCCAGCGCACGCTTTGCAGATATTCTCTTGCCCGGAGTTTCTCCTCTTGAGCAAAATAATATTTCCATGCCCTGGCAGTATGGAGACTTTTTGGGCTTTGCCCCCAAAATCGTTGAAAGCGTGGGGCAGTGCCGCTTTGAGTATGACTGGCTATGTGAGATAGCCGAAAGACTTGGGCTCGGAGAAGCTTTTTCCGAGGGCAGAAGTGCGGATGAGTGGCTTGAGTATATTTATAATGACCTGAGGACAAGGGAGAAGGAACTTCCCGAATATGAGGAATTTTCAAAAGGCGGAGTTTATGTTTATAAGAATAACGAAGCTTCCATCGCTTTTGAAAAGCAGTGCCGTGATCCGGAAAAATATCCTTTTTCAACCCCCTCGGGGAAAATAGAGCTGTTCTCAAAAGAAGTTTACATAACTGAATATCAACATTTCTTCCCCGCCATTCCCCGATATGTTGAGCCTCCCGAAGGGATAAATGATCCCCTTGCGGAGAAATACCCCCTTCAGCTTATCGGCTGGCACACAATGCGAAGGGCTCATAGCATACATGATAATAACCCAAGCTTGGAAAAGATAGAACCCCATCGGCTTTGGATAAATCCCAAAGATGCAGAAAAGAGGGGAATAGACCAGGGAAATGCGGTGATTATCAGAAATGACAGGGGCGTGATACGGGCAAAAGCCCATATCACAGATAAAATCATGGAGGGAGTAACAGCACTTTCTCAGGGCGCTTGGTATAAGCCCAACGGGCAGGGCGAGGACGAAGGCGGCTGCATCAATACTCTCACAAGCCTCAGACCAACCCCTTATGCACGGGGAAATCCCCAGCATACTAATCTGGTTGAAGTTGAAAAATGCTGCCAATAAAGTTTACATAATAAAATGCTCCGCGCATTCCGCACGGAGCATTTTATTATTTTTGCATAACGCAGCTTTCCAGCGCGGCGCGGATAAGTCTGCGTGCGCAGGAATGGGTGTCGTATGTGCTTATTTCACCCCGTCTCATAGCCTTAAGAACCTTTCGGAAGGCTATGGGAGTACCGGGCATGACAATGTCGTTTCCTGCGGCGCAGGCTTTGGCATCGCTTGCCTCGTGATGGCCTGTGCCGAACCAGTCGGTCATAACTATACCCTCAAAGCCCCATTCGTTACGCAGAACTTTGGTGAGAAGGTCATGGTTGTTGGCGGCATACACGCCGTTGATTTTGTTATAGCTGCTCATAAGAGCCTTTGCTCCGCCTTCCTCAACGGCTATACGGAAGCCCTTGAGATAAACCTCGCGCAGGGTTCTCTCGTCCAGATTGCTGGAGGAGCGGTTCCTGGAATTTTCAAGATTGTTGCAGGCAAAGTGCTTTATGGTTGCGTAGCAGCCCTTGCGGCTCTGAACGCCCTTGGTAAGTGCGGCTGCGGTTTTTCCGCTGAGCACAGGGTCTTCGGAGCAATATTCGAAGTTTCTTCCGCAAAGAACGTTGCGATGGATGTTCATAGCGGGAGCAAGCCAGAAAACAATGCCGTATTCAAGCATTTCTGTTCCCGTGGCTTTTCCAACTTCCTCTGCGAGTGACTTGTCCCATGTTTGGGCAACAAGGGTCTGGCAAGGCCAGGCGGTGCAGAAATGGTAATAATCTTCGCCCTTGCCTTTGGGCGCAGGATTCATAATACGGGTGAGAAGGCTGCGTTTTCCCAGTGTTACAGATTCGGGCAGCGCCTGAGGAGAGAAAAAGTTCTGACGGGGAGGGGGAGAGCAAAGCTGAAGATTGATTCCCTGAGGTCCGTCTGCCATGGGCATATTATCTATGCCTTTTTCAAGAAGAAGGGAGGTGGATGCTCCTGCTGCGCCGAAGGCGGTGTTGTGACAGGGACCTACATAACAAGCGCCAACAAGAAGCCTTGCAATATCCTTATCGGTGAGGGAAGCCATTATTGCGTCAATTTTGGGGCTTTCCACCAAGGCAGGCGGAGCATAACTGTACTCGACGGTGCTTATGGCGGAAGCAGATACGCAAAGTCTTGCCGTTTCCGGTATGGTGCGCTCACGATGGGGAGGGACTATAAAATCCAACTGATCCTCCATTGGGCAGACGGCGGTGCATTTTTCGGTTACGGCAGTTTCGTCAAGGCTGATGACGGCTGCGGGGAGAAGTTTGTCGGAGGCTGTGCCGATATAGACTATATATTCGCCCTTTTCCAGGATGAAAGAGGAACTTTCTGCGTAATAGGATGCACACTGGCGCAGATCGAAGTTCAGGCAAAGTTGCTCGCTGCGTCCCGGCTCAATGAGGGCAGTTTTTGTGTAGGCAACGAGGCTTTTTGCTTCTTTGGAGAGAATACCCTCGGGAGCAGAAACATAAAGCTGAACAACTTCCTTTGCGCCGACATTGCCCACATTCTGAATATTGGCATAAATGTTGATGCGGCTGCCATCAGCGGTTGCTGCACCGGGTGTGAGGGAAAAGTGGCTGTAACTGAGACCGTGACCGAATGCGTAGCGGGGGCTTATGCCCATAGCATCAAACCAGCGGTAACCCACATAGATGCTTTCGAGATAATCCTCTTCAAGTTTTCTTCCTCCCCTTGTGGAGAAGCTGTCATGGCAGGGGTAGTCCTCGTAATTATGCGCCCATGTGTCCGAAAGCTTTCCGCAGGGGCTGACTGCGCCGCTGAGAATATCAAAAAGTCCGTTTCCGGCTTCCATGCCGCCTTGCATCATGTAAACTATGGCGTCGACGCCGCATTCGTCAACAAAATTCAAATCCATGATACTGCCGATGTTAAGCACGAGCACAACCTTGGGGTAGCTTTCGCAAAGAGAGCAGAGAAAGTCCTTTTCGCTGTCGGTGATATAATAGTCACCCTGTACGGTGCGGCGGTCTCCACCTTCGCCTGCGTGGCGGGTAAGGATATAAACTGCGGTGTCGCAGCCGCTTGCGATTGCTTCTTCGGGGGTGATTCTTCGTCCGCCTGAGGGGATGAAGGGATGGCTTGCAACATATTCCATGCGTCCGAAAACCCCAAGAAGGCGAGTGGCTTTCAATACGGAGCGGGTGTAAGCTTCTTTTTCACCGGCATACAGCTTGTCAAATTCGTCCAGCCATTGGGTGGATGTTATTTCCCAGCCTGCATTTATAAAGCCCTGCTCGGGAGAAACTCTGTAACGGGGATTGTTCTCTCCGCTGCCCGAACCGCCGTAAGAACCGTGGCGCACGCCTGCGCCGTAAAGTGCAACCTTGCCTCCGCGAAGAGGAAGGGCACCGTTATTTTCAAGAAGCACCATTCCCTCGGCGCAGACCTTTCTGGCAAGGGCGGCGTGGCGAAGCTCGCGCTCGCTTACGGCGGTGTCCTTTACCGCGCGAATGATTCTATCCATACTTATCCGCCTTTCAAAAATCAAAGCTTATTTTTGCAGTATCCGTTTGCTGTATAGATAGCGCCGCAGGGATTATGAGCCATAACTCTGTCCTTTGCCACCAAAACTGTGGAAAGAGCGTTGGCGTGTTTCAGGAAAAGAGAGTCGTGGCCTACGCAAAGACCGAGAACAATATTAAATTCGGTTTTTTCGTCGTTGAGAAGCTCTGCCTGAGCTATGGGATTACAAACGGGTTCATAGCCGCCGGGGTGAATTTTGCAGTCGGAGGGCATGCCGAAATCCTCTTTGTCAATACCGCCAACTTTGCATACGGCGCTGACAACCTGAATACCTCTGCTGCGGAGGAGATTTTCAAGGATTTTTGCTTCGGAGCGAAAGCCCGCGCAAAAGGCAAGACCCAGCTTTTTATAGCCCATTCTTTGGCAAAGCTCAAGGGTTTCACGGAGTCTTGGCCACTGGCAATAGCCCTCTGCCTCAATTCTTGCGCAGGTGGTAAAAAACTCTCTGTAAGGCTCATATTCCTTCAGTATTTCCCCTATACGCTCTTTTTGCAAAACAGGACAGTTTTTGGGATAATTGCCGTTTTCGGGCTTCTCGCAGGTATGTACGGTGCAGCTTGAACAGGTATACATGGCTTAACCTCCGATTATTGTTTTA
This sequence comes from Oscillospiraceae bacterium, assembly GCA_045631645.1. Lineage (GTDB taxonomy): Bacteria > Bacillota > Clostridia > Oscillospirales > Oscillospiraceae > SIG459. Next base: position 28,264 of record JAZQVC010000020.1, on the reverse strand, counting down.
TGTAAAAAATGTTAGCACAACGCCCTTGCTTTTGTCAAATTGAGCAAAGGCACTTTTTGCATTAAAAAACAGAATATATATGCAATACAAGGCGTTTTATCTTGCGAAACGGCATGAAAAGGTATATTATAATTGCGGAGGCGATGAGTAATGGCAAAGTCACCCAATCAGAAACTTAAGATAGTTTATCTTATGGATTTTCTCCGCAGCAACAGCGATGAAAACCATCCTGTTTCCATTGCGGAAATGATAAGACATCTGGAAGGCTACGGCATCTCCGCCGAGAGAAAAAGCCTTTATGACGATATAGAAGCCCTGCGCACTTACGGAATGGATATCATACAGCAAAAAGGACCGGGTGGCGGCTATTATCTTGCCTCCCGTGAGTTTGAACTGCCGGAGCTGAAGCTGCTTGTGGACAGCGTTCAGGCCTCCAGATTCATTACCGGCAAGAAATCCATGGCTCTCATCAAAAAGGTCGAGGCTCTCGCCAGCATTTATGAGGCGGGCGCTCTCCACCGTCAGGTTTATGTTTCAAACCGCATCAAAACCATGAATGAGAGCATCTACTATAACGTGGACAAAATACACAGCGCAATCGCTTCCGACAGACAGATAAACTTCAAATATTTTGAGTATTCCGTCACAAAGGAACGCTCTTTCCGCAAAGGCGGTCAGGAATATGCCGTGAGCCCCTATGCGCTCACATGGAATAATGAAAATTATTACTTGATTGCTTTTGACAGCGAAACTTCTCAAACCCGTCATTACCGCGTGGATAAGATGGCTTCTATACGCATCACCGACAAAGTCCGCGAGGGTAAGGACGTGCTGGGCGGACTGAATATGGCCGAGTATACAGAGAAGGTTTTCGGAATGTTTTCCGGCAAGGCGGAAAAAGTCAGACTCAGCTGTGAAAACCATCTTGCGGGTGCGGTTATAGACCGCTTCGGCAAGGATATCATCATAGTTTCCACTGATAATGAACGCTTCACCATTACAGTTGATGTAGTGCCTTCACCCCAGTTTTTGGCATGGGTCTTCGGTTTTCAGGGAGGTATGAAAATCCTGTCTCCTGCGTCTGTTGTGGAAAAAATGAACAGCCTGCTGAAAGAATCTTTGGCTATGTATGAGAGCGGGGATGAGAAGTGAACGAGAACGCAAGAATTGCCAACAAAGGCTACCTGTTTGAAAATTTCAGACTTTTTCATCTTTGCGACCGCCGCGGTCAGCAGGTGGAAACCCATTATCATGAATTTGATAAGGCGCTGGTGTTCTATTCGGGCAGTGTTGATTACATCATAGAAGGCGTCACCTATAGCCTTGAGCCGGGAGATATCCTGTTTGTGCCCCATAATGCCATTCATAAACCTGTCATCAGTGATGTATCCGATTATGAAAGGGCGGTTTTCTGGATTCGCCCCGGTTATCTTGAGGAGCAGAGCAGGGAAGGCGCGAAACTGGACAGCTGCTTTCGGGTGAGCGCCGAGAGGAGAGCATGTCTATATCACCCCAAGGGTGAATCTGCGTTGAGGATAAAAAAACTCATTGCGGGGCTTGAAAAAGCAATGGGGGAAGAGCGCTTTGGAAGCGCCATACTTGCAGACACCATTTTTCTCCAGATAATGATAGAATTCAACCGCTGCGTGCTGGAAGAAAGCAGCAGTGAATCCGGAGATATTGACCCCAAAATTGATGAGGCGCTGAGCTATATAAACCGCCATCTTTCCGATGAACTGAGCGTTGATTTTTTGGCAGGAAAATGCTATCTGAGCCGCTATTATTTTATGCGCAGATTCAAGGAATCCACTGGATACACCGTGCATAACTATATCTGCCAGAAGCGGCTCACAGCTGCTGCGGGACTTCTGGACAGCGGAATGGGCGTAACGGAAGCTGCTATGAAGGTGGGATTTTCCGAGTATTCCTCTTTCCTGCGATCTTTTAAGAAACTCTATGGATTGACGCCCAGCGAATATTTGCTCAGAAGAGAAGCGCTGGATAGTTCTTACGGCGAATAAATTTGATTTTTTTGCAAAAAACAATTTACAACATCTGAAAATAATATTATAATACATCGTTGTTAGTAAACTTGATTGTTAATAAACTTGATAGCAAATGAGGTATCATAAATGAGCAGACTTATCGGTACTGTATCCCGTGGTATTAGAACTCCCATTGTCCGTCAGGGCGATGATATCGTTGAGGTAGTTGTCTCCTCTGTTCTTCAGGCCGTCAACGAAAATGGCATTGAAGTCCACGATAAGGACATCGTTGCCGTAACTGAATCCGTTGTTGCACGTGCACAGGGCAACTACGCAAGTATTGAGAATATATCCAAGGACGTGAGAGCGAAAACCGGCGGCAAGACCGTTGGCGTGACCTTCCCCATCCTCAGCCGTAACCGTTTCGCAAACTGCCTTATGGGCATTGCCGGCGGCTGTGAGAAGGTTGTTCTTATGCTTTCCTATCCTTCCGACGAGGTGGGCAACCATCTTGTCAGCATCGATGCTGTAGACGAAGCAGGCATCGATCCCTATCGTGATGTTCTCAGCCTGGAGCAGTTCCGCGCTGCTTTCGGCAAGGTAGTCCATCCCTTCACCGGCGTTGACTATGTTGAGTATTACTCCGAACTGGTCCGCAAGATGGGTGCAGAGGTTGAGGTTATCTTTGCAAACCGCGTTCAGGCTATTGCCGACTACACCGACTGCGTTATAACCTGCGATATTCACTCCCGCCAGAGAAGCAAGCGCCTTCTCAAGGCAGCAGGTGTTAAGACTGTCCTCGGTCTTGACGATCTCCTCACCGAGAGTGTTGATGGCAGCGGCTTCAACCCCCAGTACGGTCTTCTCGGTTCCAACAAGGCCACCGATGACAGCGTTAAGCTTTTCCCCGTGGACTGCATGGCTATTGCAGATGCCATCGGCAAGCGCATGAGCGAAGCCACCGGCAAGAAGGTGGAAGCTATGGTTTATGGCGACGGCGCATTCAAAGATCCCGCAGGCAAGATCTGGGAGCTGGCTGACCCCGTTGTTTCTCCCGGTTATACCGACGGTCTGATCGGAACTCCCAACGAGCTGAAGCTCAAGTATCTGGCAGATAACGATTTTGGCGACCTCAAGGGCGAGGATCTGAAGAAGGCTATTTCCGAGCGCATCAAGGCCAAGGATGGCGCAAGCCTCGTAGGCAACATGGTCTCTGAGGGCACCACCCCCAGAAACCTCACCGACCTCATCGGTTCTTTGTGCGACCTGACCTCCGGCTCTGGCGATAAGGGCACTCCCGTTATCTTCATTCAGGGTTATTTCGATAACTACACCAACGACTGATAATTAATTCAAAAGGGTTCTCCTTAGAGAGAACCCTTTTATTTTTTTGCAAATCTTAACTCCATCTTCATTGAAATACATTTACCGATTTGCTATACTTAATCTAATGATTTTATTAAATTGAAAACGGAGCAGTGCCAATGAAAACTCAGGAATGTGCAGCAAAGCTGAAAAAGGAAATAGCAAAAATATTCGTAGGTAAAAGCGAGCAGGTTGAGCTTATTACCATGAGCGTTTTTGCAGGCGGACATGTGCTTTTGGATGACCTTCCCGGAAGCGGAAAGACTACCCTCATCAAGACTATGAGCCGCGCCCTTGGTTGCGACTTCAAGCGTATACAGTTCACCCCCGACCTTCTTCCCTCGGATATTATCGGCATGACCATTTATGACCGCGTAAGCGCCTCTTTCAAGCAGGTTAAAGGTCCCGTCTTCACCAATATACTTTTGGCGGACGAGATAAACCGTGCCATCCCCAGAACTCAGGCAGCGCTCCTTGAGGCAATGGAGGAGCAGCAGGTCACTATTGATAACGATACTTATACTCTTTCTGAGCCTTTCTTTGTAATGGCAACCCAGAATCCCGTTGAAAGAGAGAGCACCTTCCAGCTTCCTGCAGCGCAGATGGACAGATTCTTCGTCCGTCTTTCCCTTGGCTTCCCCGACAGAGAGGAAGAGGCCAAGATGCTGACGGAACTTGGTGACAGCATTGATTTTGACCTGGTGGATGTTGTTTCCTCTCCCGAGGAGCTTATGGAAATCCGCCGCGAAATTCAGGGAGTTTATGTCAGCGATAATATAAGGGAATACATAGTTGAGCTTGTCCACCGCAGCCGCGAACATAAGCTGCTGAAGGCGGGCGCATCCCCCCGTGCATCACGCTGTCTTTATCAGGGCGGCAAAAGCTATGCCGCAATTCAGGGCAGGGACTATGTGGTTCCCGAGGATATAGCCGCCATTTTCCTCCCCATAATGAGCCACCGTGTGATGCTCTCCAACGAAGCCCGCTACACCAAAAAGAGCGAGGCGGATATTCTCGCCTCCATTCTTGAGGAGACCCCTGTGCCTCCCGGAAAGGCAACGATGTTCGATGAAGCAGCCGGGAAGTAATTTAGTTTCGTGGTTCGGTCTGGGATTTCTTGCCGCTCTGATACTGGTATCTGCCTATTTTGAACTTCCAAAGCTCGAGGGCTTTCTGATCCTCGTTTTCATCCTCTGTCTCATCGCCTTTATCTGGGGTAAGCTTTCTCTTAAAAACATAGAGTTGCAAAGCGCGGAGGAAGATTGCTGCGGTTTTCCCGGGGAAACGTTGGAAGCGGATTTTAGTTTACATAACAAGAAAATGCTTCCGCTCATATGGCTTGATATGAGCATTCCCATAGGTAAGAAAACCTGTATCGCCCCCGCCCCTGAGAATGAGATCCATCAGGAGGGCGGCGAAGATAAACCCAAAGCAATGGAGCTTCGCAGCACTTTTCTTTGGCTGATGCCCCATCAGAAGCTGCGCTGGAAGCAGAAGGCGCTGGCTGTCCACCGTGGAGTCTGCACCGCCGAGGAAGTAAAGCTCCATTCGGGAGACGGATTCGGGCTTTGCACCCAGACTAAAAAGCATAAGCTGCCCTGCCGATTGAGGTATGTTGTATACCCGAAGATAGTGCCGGTGGATGTGGCGCCCATTTTGAACAACATGAGCGAAATGGAGAGTGCCAGAAACGGATTTTATACGGACAGAACTCTTCTTATCAACACCCGTGACTACAGGGAAGGGGACAGCTTCAAAAATATAAACTGGCGTCTTCTCGCCCGCAAGGACGAAGTGCAGGTGAATGAGTTTGAAAAGCTCACCATGCGCCGCGTCTGCTTTGTGCCTGATATGTTTTCCTTCACTCATATTGAGGAGATACTGGAGGAAAATGAGCGAAGGGAAGAGCGCGTTACAGAGGTTGAGGATCTTGAGAATATGTTCTCCCTTTTGGCCTCCCTTATCGTCAAACTCCATGAGAGAGGCGTGCTTTGCTCTCTGGTGATTCCTGCAATCGGTGATAAGGAAGAGAAGCTTGTAATACCTGAAAACGCCGAAACTCAGATTATGGAGCTCCTTGCTGCTCTTGCGGAAATAGAGTATGACTGCGAGTCCACCCGAGTGCCCACAGACGCGGTGATGATGGAGCGCCATAAGCTCGGACAGATATATGTCCTCTCCAAAAATCTTAAGCGCAGCATCCTTTCGGAAGACACGAAGGCTGCTGAGGAGCTTTCCGCCATAAGTATTTTGAGCGAAAGTCCCGCCCTCAATGAAGGCGAGAGAAGCATTTTAACGGAAACGGATTTCAAAGCAATATGAAACGATTTACAGAGATATTAAGCGGCAGCGCAGCCGTGCTTTTTCAAGTGGCGCTGACGGGATGGATGTTTGCTCTTTCAAGGATAAATTTTGATTTTGTCCACATGGAGCTGAATTACTTTGTCCTTTCAGCGGTGCTGCTTTGCGCCTATTATCTCAACTATATCATAATGCGCAGGAGCATTCCCGTGCCTGCCTTTGTTGTCATAGAAATTGCTATGGTAGCCATAGGCATTTTTGCCTTTGTCCGCTGCATCGAAACGGAGCCCTATCAGCTGCGCACTGTTATAATCAACTGCATTGTCTATTGCATTGGCTTTGCCGCTGCTGCATTTGTTGCCTGGACTCCCACCAACCAAAACGGCGTACTGCTGCGCTTTGACGTCCTTGCTATAATGACAGTTATTATGCTGGCGCTGGACCATATCATCGGAATGCCGGCTGCCAGAGGCTGCCTTAATATGTGCTATGTGAGCCTTGTTCTTACCCTTATGTCTGCGGTATCCATGAAATCGGGAGCCCTTGCGGGACGAGGCAGTGCCGTTGAAGGTAACGGTGCTATGGGAAGGATTTTGCTTATTGTTCTTGCTGGCATAATGGGTCTTATTGCACTTCTCGCCGTTATCTACGCATCCAGCGGAGTTAAAAGCTTTTCCGAGTTTCTTCTTTCTCTGATAAAAACCTGCCTGAATGCATTGAAGATAGCTTTCCTTTATCTCTACGGACTTCTTGAAAAGTTTGTTCGCTGGCTCAGCCAATTTGCGAAAGATGTTGAGATGGAGGCAGAGGGAATGCAGCCCGGTGTGGGCAATCCCGACATAGAGGGCATTGCGCCAATGGATATAAGTGTCCCCGGCTGGATATATGCTGTGCTTATTGGCCTTGCTGTCGCGGTGCTCATATTTATTCTTTTCAAGCTCAGAAAGCTGAAAACCGCAAGAATTAGCTCCCACGCAGTTAGCCTGACAAAGGTGCAGCGCCAAAGCGGAATGGCTGAGGCAATAAGGGAGCTTTGGAATAAGTTGAAATCCGCAATTGTTTTCAAATGGAATTGCCTGCGTTACCGCCGAAGTCCTGCGGGACTTCTGGTCTGGTGCCAGAAAAGGGGCAAGGAAGAGCTTGCCCGCCTTGAAGGAGAAAGCGGAGAGACTTATCTGCGCCGCATAGCCGGCCTCATAGGTGGTGAGAGTGCAAAAGCCCTTACCACCCTTGCCCTCGCTGTTGAACGCAGCTTCTATTCACCTAAAGCGGAAAAAGTTTCCAACGAGCTTTTCCGAGCCGTGAGAAAAGTGAAATTCAAACTCAGCAAATAAAAAACAGCCGTCGGGATGACGGCTGTTTTTTTATTCAGTTTTCTTCATGGAGCTTTTCCAGTTCGTCAACAATGCTGCCGAAATATTCAAGAGCCTCGTTTATAGGCTTGGGGGTGGACATATCCACGCCTGCAATTTTCAGAAGGCTGATGGGGTCTGCGCTGCCGCCGGAGGAGAGGAAGCGCTTATAATCGGCAACTGCGCTTTCACCCTCGCGGATGATGCGGTTTGCGATCGCAACGGCGGCGGAGAAGCCGGTTGCATACTGGAAAACATAGTAGTTATAGAAGAAGTGGGGAATTCTTGCCCACTCAAGAGCTATGCCATCGTCGGAGATCATGTCCGGACCGAAATAGAGCTTGTTGAGCTTGAGATATTCGCGGCAGAGAACATCGGCAGTGAGGGCAACGCCCTGCTCGCTGAGTCTGCCCATGATAAGCTCAAACTCCGCAAACATAGTCTGGCGGTAGATAGTGCCCTTGAACTCATCAAGGAAGTGGTTGAGAAGATATTTTCTGGTGTTTTTGTCGGTGGTTTTGTTCAGCAAATGGTGCATGAGAAGCACTTCGTTGCAGGTGGAAGCAACTTCTGCTACGAAAATAACATAGGTGCTGGTGCATATGGGCTGGTTCTGTGTGCTGAGATAGCTGTGAAGAGCGTGACCCATTTCGTGAGCCAGGGTGAACATAGTTGAAAGATTGTCCTTATAGTTCATAAGAACATAAGGATGGGGGCGTCCGCCGCCGGTGGAATAAGCGCCTGTGCGCTTGCCTTCGTTTTCGTAAAGGTCTATCCAGCGGTTATCAAAGCCTTCCTTCAGCATTTCAACATAGTCATCGCCCAGAATGGCGAGAGCTTCCAGAATGGTCTCCTTGGCTTCCTCGATGCTTATGTCGTGGGCGGCATCGGCAACAAGGGGAGGATAAACATCGCACATATGGAGCTCTTTGAGACCCAGCATCTTCTTGCGGAGGGAAACATAGTGATACATCTTGTCCAGATTGTTGTGGACAGATTCTATAAGGTTGTGATATACCTCGACGGGAACTTCGGTTACGTCGAGGGCTGCCTCAAGAGTGTTGGAATATTTTCTTGCGTTAGCGAAAAAGCGCAGCTGCTTAAACTGTGCGTCAACAGTTGCGGCAATGGTGTTTTTGAACTGACCGAGGCGGTCATAATATGTGTCGAAAACCTTGCTGCGGAAGTTGTGGTCGTCGCTTTCCATAAGGGATGTGAGAGTGCCGTTGGTAAGAGCGTACTGATTGCCCTGGGCATCTTCCACATTGGGGAATTTAAGTTCTGCATTGCGGAAAATGCTGCCTATCTCGTCGGGGGCGGAACTCATTTGTTTTGCAGCGGCAAGAAGCTGCTCAAGTTCAGGTGTGAGAGTGTGCTGGCGCAAACGGCGAACCTTCTCGAGAGGACGGCGGTATTCTTCCAATTCGGGAAGAGCGGCAAAAAAGCTTTCCAGCTTCTCATCGGGAATTTCCATTATTTCAGGGTCGGAAAAGGCAGAGGCGCTATAAGAACTTACGTGGCGGTATCTTGCCTTGCTGATAAGATCCTGATAAAAGCCGTTTGCAGTGTCCTGGTCGTAGCTGCAGCTTGCATAGCGGTAAAGCTTGCCGAGACGGACTGCAATTTCGTCCTGAAGACGAAGATACTCCAAAAGCACCTCGGGAGAGCTTCCCAAACGACCTTTATATGCCTCAAGCATCTCGGGGAAGGCTTTTTGCGCCTCATATTCCTCCAACCATGCCTGGTCGCTTTCAAAAAGATGGGTAAGATTCCATGTGTTTTCGATGGGGACATCGCTTCTTTTGAGTATGGGTTTGGATGCCATTTGCTTTACCTCCGCTTTTTCGAATTAAAACATTACTGCGCTATTATAGCACAGTGAAATCGAAGGTGCAATCATTATAAAGCCCAATATTCGGTTTATTTTATTAAGAATCGGTAAAATATCCCCATTTTAACTTGACAAAATACCTTTGCGGAAAAAATAATATGCCATACTTTGCTGTTTGGATGAGGCTATGAAAAAGAATTTTGACAAAAATCAAAAACTCACGGCAGGCCTTGCCATAGCAATCTTTGTGCTTGCTATGGCTTTTTTGACATGGTTTATAGGCGGACCTGTGCTTCGATTCGCAGGTGAACCCGAAAAGTTCCGCTTGTGGGTTGAACAGAGAGGGCTAATCGCGCCTTTCGTTTATATGGGGATTGTCATTGCCCAGATATTGGTGGCGCTTATCCCTGGAGAGCCTTTGGAGATTGCAGGCGGCTATGCCTTCGGCGCGGTGGGCGGAACACTGCTGTGCCTTGCCGCGGCGGCAATAGGCAGCATAATGGTATTTGCCCTTGTGAGAAAATTCGGCGTGAAGCTTTTCGAGGTGTTTTTTCCTATTGAGAAACTGCGCTCTTTGCGCTTTCTTAGGCAGTCGAAGAGACGCGACTTGCTTTTTCTTATCGTGTTTATGATACCCGGCACGCCAAAGGATCTCCTTTGCTACTTTGCGGGGCTTACGGATATCCGCTTTGGGGTGTGGCTTATCATCTGCTCCCTTGGCAGAGTGCCAAGCATAATCACATCCACCCTTGGGGGAAGTGCACTGGGCACGGAGAAATATCTTTTGGCAGCGGTTGTGTTTGGAGCAACTCTCATTTTAAGTGCCGGGGGACTTGCGATATACAAAAAAATCGGAAGCGCGAAATGCAAGGATATGGCAAATTAATTGATTGCGCAAAATAGATAAAGAATAAAAAGTGCCTGTATCCTGACCATTATATTGGCGGTCGGGATCTATGTTTTTCAATAATTTAATTGACGAAAGAAGTAATAGGCTTTATAATATCTTAACACTTATTTTTTACCGAAAAGACGAAAGAGGAGGAAAAACTATGAAAAAAGGAAATGCATGGGCACTGCTGCCCATCGGCGTGTTTTTGGTAATTTATCTTGGTTTGGGAATAACCTTTGAATACATAATGGGAATTTCCATGGGTTTCTATAATATCCCCATTGTTGTTGCTTTCCTTGTTGCCATTCTGGTCGCCTGCTTCCAGAATAAGGCTCTCAAGTTTGACGATAAGCTTGCACTTATGGGCAAAGGTATCGGCGATAAGAACATTGTTACCATGATCCTCATCTTCATGGCAGCCGGCATTTTCGTTGGCGTTGTTGGTAGAAGCTCCGCTGAAAGCGTTGCTTACTTTATGCTCAGCATCATTCCCGCACGTTTCGCAGTTGCCGTTTTGTTCGTGGTCAGCTGCTTTGTTTCCACTGCTATGGGCACCTCTGTCGGTACCATTACCCTTATCGCTCCTATCGCTATCGCGGTCGGCAATGCAACCGGTTTCAGTCTGCCCCTCTGCCTCGGCACTGTTATGGGCGGCGCAATGTTCGGCGATAACCTCTCCTTCATTTCCGATACCACCATCGCAGCCTGCAACGGTCAGGGCTGCCAGATGAAGGATAAGTTCCGTGAGAACTTCTGGATCGCTCTTCCTGCCGCTATTGCAACCCTTATCATCATCGTTGCTATCACCTTCAACGGTGCAGGCGAGATTGAGCTGAAGGAATATAATCTTATTCAGATTATCCCCTATGTTCTGGTTCTTGCCGGCGGAATCATCGGCATCAACGTATTCATTGTTCTCCTTGTTGGCATTGTTTCCGGTTCCATCATTATGCTTGCAACCGGCGGTGTGGATAGCTTCTACAGCCTCCTTGGCGGTATGGGCAGCGGCGCTGCAGGTATGTTCGAGACCACTATGGTTGCAATCCTTGTTGCAGCAATGTGCGCTCTTATCCGTGAGTTTGGCGGTTTCGATGCTCTTCTCAACGGCATTCGCCGCGTATTCAAGGGCAAGAAGAACGGTCAGCTTGGTATGGGTCTGCTGGTTGGCGCAATGGATATCGCAACTGCAAACAACACCGTTGCAATCGTTATGGCTAACCCCATCGCAAAGGAAATGGCTGAAAGCTACGGCGTAAGCGCCAGAAAGACCGCATCCCTTCTGGATACCTTCTCCTGCGTATTCCAGGGCGTTATTCCTTACGGTGCACAGATGCTTGTTGCCATCGCCGCTGCCGATACTCTCGGCTACAGCGTAAGCGCTTTCCAGGTGATTCCCTTCCTGTTCTATCCCTTCATACTGCTCATCAGCTCTCTGGCATTTATCTATATCATTCCCGAGCGCAAGAAGAAATAAAAAATTAAGAATAATATATAAAACAAAAGGCTCCCCGATTGGGGAGCCTTTTGTTTTTCTATTCTATCTGATTTAGCGGCTATAGAATTCTTCAACAGCGCCGAAGAAAGCGTCGATGTTTGCCCAGGGAGACTGGGGAGGAATGTCGCAGCCGGTGGAGATGCAGAAGTTGGGAGCGTAGTTGCAGGTCTCAAGAACATTGAGGGTTGCCTCGCGAACGGACTCGGGAGTGCCGTTGCAGATCTGGCCTGCGGGGTCAACGTTACCCATAACGAGAACGTCAGCGGGAGCGTGGGGGATCATCTCGGTGAGGGGAACAGCGTTACCGAAGTGGTAAGCCATAGCGCCGCAGGAGAAGATGGAATCGGTCATCAGGTTGATGTTGTTGCCGCAGTTGTGGTAAACAACGATGAAGTTCTCGTCCTGAACGGCGTCAACGATCTCCTTAACATAGGGAGCGGAGAACTCAGCGCAGAGGTTGGGGGAGAGCATGCCTGCGAGGGGCTCAGCCATAACAACGCCGTTTGCGCCAACAGCCTTGTAAGCCTTGATGTAATCGATGAGGAAGTCGGTGCACTTTCTGAGAACGATGTGAACGGTGTCGGGGTCAGCATAGCAGAGGATCATAGCCTCGCTGACGTCGAGGATACGACCTGCGAGAGAGTAAGGTCCGATAACGCCTGCGAAGATGGGGCGATCGGTGATGAGCTCCTTGGCCTGACGGATAGCTTCGATGTAGATGCCGGTGCGGGCAGCGCCGATTTCGGGGATGGCGAGCTCTTCTGCCTCGTCCTCGTCGGTAACGATGGAGCCGACAACAGTGGGAACTTCGTCATCGGAGAAACGAACGGTGGAGCCGAAAGCTTCGGCCTCAACGGAAAGGTCCATAAGGCTGACAGCTGCAGCAGTATCAACGCGGTCAGCAATCATCTTCATGCCCTTAGCCTGGCTTTCAGAGCTGGAGATGAGTTCGCGAACGGTGATTCCCATGAGCTGGACGGAGGGGAAGGAGAGAACGGGGGTGGCCTTTTTCTTTGCGGTGGCGATCATCTGATCTTTCCATGCGTACATGTTCATAGTGTATGTTCCTTTCATTGAGCCCGCAGGCATTTATTTTACTTGATTAGTATAATTTTTAAACAGCAAGATGTATATAATTTTTTTTACTTTTTTGTAATAATTTTTTCTAATAATAAAAAACTCCCAAAAATTTCGCGATTTTCGGGAGTGTATTGAGCTTTATTTTTTGCCGAAAATAGAGAAGCGCTTTTTTTCTTCTTCGCTTCGATAAGCCTTGACGGTAAAACCAAGGTCTTCAATAGCGGCACGGATGGCATTTTCGTCGGGAAGCGCGGTGACGGTGAATTCGGTGAGACCGTCTTTAGCAGAAGAACTTATGCTGCGGGGAGCGGCAATTGCCTTAACGGCATTGTTTACGCGGTTTTCGCACATAGGGCAGTGCATGCCCTCAACTTCCATTATAACTTTTATCATTATCGTTTCCTCCGTTTTTTATCTCCGAGTAATTCTATCAAAGATAAAAATTACTGTCAATAAAGCGGTTCTTGGAATAGCTTGACTCTTGCGAAAATAAAGGGCAACTGGTATAATTTTATTACTAATGTTTCTGGAAGGAGACTAAAAATGGAACATGATGCAAGACTTGGACTCCTGCGCCTCAGATTGGACAGAATGACCCAGCTGGAAGCCGCTATGGGTGACCTTATAGTTCAGCGCATCGAGCTGGGCGTGAAGGTGCGCGAACTGGAGAGTATCAAAAATTCAATTCAGAGCAAAGCGCAGGGCGGAAGCCTGGCCCACTTCTTCTATGATGTTGTTTACCACAGGGGAGAGATGATGGCGCTGGAAGATGCCATAAGAGTAAGCACCGCCGGCGTTAAATATGATATTGCCCTCAAAGAATATAACTATGTCAGCGAGCTTATTGACCGTTTTCAGGCAGAGCGCGATACCCATAACTATAGCTATCAGGAGTATGATGAGGCACGAAGCAGAAAGATTGCTCACTTTAAGAGCATGGGCAAGGAGAATGCGGAGGAACTTATCGACCTTGAAGAGCGCATAGAAGGCTATGCAAAGCAGCTGCGTGAAATAGGCGAGGCCGTTGCGGTTGGTGAGAAGGCTCTTGCCAGCGCGGGCGAACTTATTGACGGACTTAACTCCACCGATAGCCTTGGCGTTTTCAAGTTTGAGGGCGAGAGAAGTGCCGAGGAATGGATAGCCATCTTCGATGAGGCTCAGGGCTGGATAGAAAAGCTCCAGATAGAGCTTCGCGATTTCAAGACCGAGCTTGCTGATGTTACCATCAATTCCGATATAAGACGCCAGAGCGATGATTATCTTAAATTTGCCGATACTTTCCTTGACCATCTCTTCTCCGACTGGGCAATCCAGAAGCAGAGAGCAGAAACAAGATACTATGTTGAGGATCTGCGCGACAGTGTTCAGGCAATGCTGTCTCAGCTTTCCATGGAAGCAGGCATAGCCCAGCGCGCCAAAGCCAGAGCGGAGTCCAGATATGACGATATGCTCAAAGCAGCAATTGTTATCCGCAGAGCCACAGCTGAGGATGCCGGACAGCTAGCTGCACTCAATACTGAGTTCAACGGCGAGGGCGAGACCACCCTTGAAAATATAAAAACCTCATTGGAAACCAACAAGGGTGAAGTTGTTATTGTTGCAGAAGAAGCTGGAGTTATAAACGGATTTCTGTGCCTGCAGCTTAAAAAGTCATTTTGCTATGACAAATGTGAGCCTGAGATTACCGAGATTTATGTCCGTGCCGAGCAGAGAAAAAAAGGCATTGCCGGTGCAATGATAGCCTATGCGGAAAGCTTGTGTGCAACGGAATATCCTTCAAAAGAGATAAGCGTTATAACAGGTGCTGATAACAGCATTGCTCAAACTGCTTATGAGCGAATCGGTTTCAGAGACAGCGGAGAAAAACATCTTTTGAAAGCAATTAAATAAAACAAAAAGGCACGCAAGGGGATTCGTTCCACTTTCGTGCCTTTTGTCTGTTATATGCCTTGGGGTTGGGACTTTTTCTGGTGACGGGGTTTACTCCGTTCCAGCTTCCGCGTCTGAGTGCGTCAGCTTCGCGCTTTGCTTTTTTGGAAAGCTTCTCATAGGGTACGAATTTTTCCATAGTTTTTCTCCTTTGCTTTTGGTTTCATATGTATTTTAACACAAAGGTCAGGAAAAGTCAAATGTGTGCAGCTATGGTTTGACAAACGTTTATAATATGTTAATATATAAGGGCGACTATCAGAGAGTGAGGACATTTATATGGATAGCTATATTCAGAAGAGAACCGAGCGTATAAAGACTCTGCAGATTACTATAATGATTAAATATTCCCTTTGTATTTTTCTGCTTATGTCTCTTCCCCTTTGGATTTCCGCAATGATAGCCCAGCCCGCGCCTGAAACATGGCAGCAGGCGGATCTTGTATGCTCCGAAGTGAAAGAGGAAGAGGGAAGAAAGACCACCTACGGCCTTTTGATGGCCGAAACGGGTGAGAGCTATTTGTTTGATAACACTCTTATCAGCTATGAGGAACTTGCTGAAAAAGTGGAAAGCGGAGATGAGTGCAGCGTGGTGTATGCCGAGGGCGCAGGTGATGTCCGCATGGGCAAGGCCATCAGCGTTGAAGGCGACAGCATAATTGACGAAGAATTTGCTGCTCAGCAGTGGGCAAAAAGCCGCAGAACCGGATATATGACCATAGCTGGTGTTGTCGTGGCTGCGTTGGTAGCCCTTCTGCTTATTGACCGAATCTGGTGCAAGGGTGAAAAGCAGGAAATCAAACAGCTTAAGGCTGAGATTGCAAAACGAGAAAGCAAAAAAAAGTGAGCGTATGGCCTGAAATAAAAAAATAGCGGTGCTTTAAGCACCGCTATTTTTTTATTTCAGAACTGGAAGTAAATAAATTGATTGCTGCCCGTATAAGCAAGACCGAGGGTGATGCCGATAAATACGATGAAAATCGTCAGCCCCAATACTTTGGAAAGATCGACACAGGGATAGAAACCATCGATAACTTTGTTTTTCTTGCGGGATTTGATAGCTGCGGTCAAGGTGGCGGCAATGAGAACGATAATGCCGAAAATGCACCAGGAGCCGATATACATTGTGCCGTTCTGCCAAAGGATAATTCCGATGATTACATCCCATGCAACGGAGAAACTGGGGGAGCGGAAGAATATCCAGCAGAAACATACGAATATATAGGTGAAAATGCAGGAGATAATGTTTCCTGCAGCTGTACCCTTATGGTCTTTGCTGCGATGAGTAAACTTCATCCAAAGCTTGTGGACGCAAAGAGCGGCACCATGCAAAGCACCCCATGCCACGAAGGTCCAGGAGGCACCGTGCCAAAGTCCGCCGATAAGCATGGTGAGGAAGAGGTTGATATATGTGCGCGTTGTGCCCCGTCGGTTTCCGCCAAGGGGAATATAGAGATATTCCATCAGCCATGTTGAAAGGCTTATGTGCCATCTCTTCCAGAATTCGCTGACATTTCGGGAAATATAAGGCAGATTGAAGTTGCGGTTAAGGTCATATCCAAGGCATTTTGCGCAGCCGATCGCCATATCGGAATAACCGGAAAAATCACAATAAATCTGGAGAGAGTAAGCAATTACCGCAAGAATCAAAGAAAGAGCATGATATTCGGTGGGGGCGGCAAATACTGTGTCGGAGAAAAGAGATATGTTGTCGGAGATTACTATTTTTTTGAAAAGACCTATAAGGAATATCTGCAGACCTTTTTCGAGGTTTTTAAGGGAGATATTTCTGTCTTCGTGAAGCTGAGGGATGAAGTCGTTGGCTTTAACAATAGGACCGGCAACAAGCTGGGGGAAGAAGGCTATATATAGAGCAACTTTGACAAAGCTCTTTTCCGGAGCAATTCTTCCGCGATGCACGTCGATGGTGTAACTGAGAGACTGGAAGGTGTAGAAGGATATGCCAACGGGGAGGATGATGTTCAGCGCTCCAAGCCGCTCAATTCCGAAGACGATGGCAAAGGAATCCAGAAAGAAGTTGAAATACTTGAAAAAGCCGAGAACAATAAGCGGGATTATAACTGCGATGTAAAGATAGATCTTCCTGCCGCTTGATTTCAGCCAAATGGAGCAGAAGTAGGCGGTGGCCGTAAGCGCCAGCATAAGGAAGGCAAAGCGCCAATCCCACCAACCATAGAAAATATAGCTGGCAAGGAGAAGGATTATGTGGCGAATAAGGGAAATGTTTTTTTGACCGAACTTTTTAAGACATGGAAGAGCGGTAAGCGCTGTGAGTATGCAGCAGCTTGAGAACAATATCAAAAATTCAAAGCTATTAAATACCATCACTGCACCTCCCCGATCTCGCTCACAGTCTCATAGATCCTTTGAGCAATAAGATTGTGTCCGGTTTTGTTCAAATGTCCGGTGTTGGGGCTGGTGTTGGGGAAGCCATAAGCGGAAGCTGAGGTGGAATTGTGGTAATCGGCAAATTCCTGGCACATGTCCAGAAATATAATCCCGTTATCGCTGCAGCAGCGCGACAGAATTTCGACTTTTTTGACATCCTGATTGTTATGCATAATATGCTCGGCATCGGCAACCGGCATACCGTGCTGGAGCAGAATGATTCTGAACCCATATTCATTGGCAATGCCGCCCAGCATTTCTGCAACTGCGCGGAAGCCGCGCTCATAAGCTTCGTAATCCGGGGCTGCGGAAACGGGGGACGCTGAAATTTCGGTATAATCTTCGCTGCGATGCTGCATCATGCTTTGGTACTGGTTTGCCAGAAGTCGGAGATAGGGGCTGCTTTGAGCAATTCGGTAGATAATGCCGCTGCTTGCAGGTTCAACATGATATTCTCCGCGGAGCATTTTATAAAAATCCTCTTCGCTGTAGTTGTATGAGGGGGCTTCAATAACAACGAATGCAAGATTATCGAAGCTTTTGGCAAGAGGCTCAATATTACTTACTGAGGTCTCAAAAAACTGTCCCGCGCTAGCAACATTCATACATTCATAGTCGTTTTGACTGTTGTCGTCGCTAAGAAGCAGTTCTTCGGTAAGACGAGCAAAGGTGTCTTTCTGTCTCATCTGCAGTCCAACAGTGTTGGAACTGCCCACAAATGCAATGCGGGATGCAGAGGGGTTTTGGATGGGGGCATCATTATATCCCAGCTCGTTTGTTTTGCCAAAGCCGAAGCCTTCTCTGAAACTTACCCAAAAACGGTTTTCTATATACTTGGTGTTGCTGTATTCCTGAAACTGAGGGGTGGGCATGGGGGGATTATAATAAAACAGACAGAGTACTGACAGGATGATAAGAGCCAGTATTCCGCTGATAGCCAGCTTTATAAAATATTTAAGCACTTTTCCTGCTTTCATCGATTCTGTATCTCCTATAGCATTAACAGTAAATTTCAGTATAACAGTTGAAAAAAGTGTAGTCAAGTTGGCCTAAAAGATAAAATCCGCCCCACGGGGCGGATTTTATAGGTCAGATTATCTGTACGGATAGATATGTTCAATGGGATGTCAGTCTGCCTGCTTCAAAATATCATAAAATTCATAAACGCGCACTTGCGTGATTCTTGCGGCTTCACCGCTTGTAACAAGGACATACATGGAGCCGCCTTCAAATTCTTTGCCGGCTTCCTGAACAGCTTTTTCCTTGTCGTTTATCCAGATGAGTTGCTCATCCAAAAGCTTCGAAAATTCGTCCTCGGGCAATGCGGCCTTCAACTCTCCCCAAAGATAATTGAGGGCATCGTCCCAAAGCTCATAAAGCTGCTGAGATTTTTCGTTCATTTCGTACTGGGTCAGCGCCTCGGTTTCCAAAGAATTCTGTATGGCGTCTGAGCTCTCCTTGAGGGAAGCCATATAGCCCTCAAGCGCACTTTCTTGGATATCTGCACTTTCCTCAGGAGCGGGTATTTCTTCGGGTATGATAGTTTCCGAGGGACTCGAAGACGCGCATGCCGACATAAAAATGGTGATTATAAGTGCCGGAATTAAGATAAGTTTTTTCATAAGTCTGCCTCTTTTTTGATAAGCTTTATAATTCTTGGGCGGTTGTATCTTTGCATTATAACAAACATTACATCGTAGCATGCAGCAAGAACGGAAGTTATAACAAACGCAGGAAATGCCCCGAAGGGTATTGCCGCAAGCAAAGGCAAAAAGCTAAGTAAGATAATAACTTCATGCACTATCTCTGCCTGACAGGTGGCCTGAGCAACTTCGTCCCATGTATGGATTTTTAAGTCAAAGCTGTCGGGGTCATATGTAGCCATTCGGCCTTTCCACTTTTTCACTTTGAGAATCTTGTAAAGGCGCAGCTCAAAGTCGCTTGCTCTAAACCATGCTGCATTATAATTCGCTTTGTTATGCATCAGAAGATTGACAATAAAACCAACAAACAAACGCATTATAAAGTGATATGCGGTTACGTCAAAGGTGATTGCCAATGTAAGCAGCAAAGAGCTTGGCGCATTGATATATAAAATAATAAGCAGCAGTGTTAGCAAAGCGGAAGACAGCGCGGATATTTTCATAATTTTAGCCATATAACCACCTGCTTTTCTATTATATGTTCAACAATATAAGCGCGGCAAGAATAACGGTCAGTGCCGTCCATTGTAATTTGCGCAGCTGCTCTTTGAACAGGCAGACGCCGGCAAGAGTTACCACAAGAATGGTTGCCACGCTGAAGGTGGGATAGACGATCACGGCTGGTAAGTGGTTCAGAGCCATCAACAAGAATTTCGCCGAAAAGAAATTGGGTATGCCGACCAGCACGCCGAATAACAAGGCATATTTGTCAGGACGCTCTTTTTTTATAAGGATCAGCACAATACACAGCAAAAAGGCGCTTACGAAGGTATAAAACAAAAATAAATCTGCATGTACCGCGGAGCCATATACCTCAAACACCTTGGACATGGCATCGGCGCTGCCACCTGCCAGCAGCATCAGTATTAGCGGCAGTTTGGCGCCGGAAAAAGAAGTACCTTTTTCATAGTTGATCATAATGCTTGCGCCCACTGCCAGAACAAATCCGATGCACTGCATAGCGGTGGGAATTTCTGCGAAGAGAAAAACTGACAGAGTAATGGGCACAAGAAGTCCCAGTTTCATAAACACGGAAGACAGTACAAGGCCGTTTTTGCGGGTGTTATACTGCAGCAGCACGAATCCCGCGAGATACAAAATGCCATTGAATGCACCCATTGCCGCCGTTCCGGAAAAACCTGCTGACCGTACGGGGAACAAGTGAAATCCTGCATAAATAGCACCCAATAGCAGACATGTCAGGTAATTCGTTGCAAGCATGCTGATATTACCCTTCACCGCACGAGAACTTATGCGCATGATAATGGCAATCATTGCGCTGCTTGCAATAGCCAGAACCAGATAGACCATGTAATGCCTCACCACCTTTCTGGTATCATATCACAAAACGGTAGTATTGCAACAAAACTTGGGGTGGGAGCAAGTCCCACCCCAAGTTATCAAATTATCCTCTACGCAGTTGCATCAAGCATTTTTCAATGAAAATCCCATATCCCCTTGTGGGGTCATTTACAAGCACGTGAGTCACCGCACCGATTATCTTGCCGTTCTGGATAATAGGACTGCCGCTCACGGTTGATTGTCATTAGGGACAACATATTATTCGTCATTCCATCCGGCAAACAATTCTTCTGCCGTTTTGTTGCAGTTTAGACTCGAAGTTCGTTTTTCATAAATCAGTTTTTTTAATTCATCAAGCAATGCGTTCGTTTCTGCATCTGCAGGCACTTCAGAAAATTCATTTTCCAATTCATCAAAAAAGACTTTGTCTTCTTTCCAATCAGTACAAGGAAAACGAATGGAATGTAAATAGTTTATACATTCTATAATACGGTCTCTATCGTTTTTCATATTGCTTCCTCCTACTGTATTGCTTATATTTATAGTAAATATAACACACGCACAAACAAAATGACAGGGGCAATGTGTGTTGCCCCTGTCAAAACTTTATCCCGCCGCATCCAGCATATTCTCAATGAAAATTCCGTAGCCCCTTGTGGGGTCATTTACAAGAACATGAGTCACTGCACCGATTATCTTGCCGTTCTGAATAATAGGGCTGCCGCTCATGCCCTGAACTATGCCTCCTGTAAGTGAAATCAGCTCCGGGTCTTTTACGCAAAGCATCATGCCGCGCATATCATCGTTGCCGCGATAAACCCTGCATATCTCAACGCGGTATTCCTTCACCTCGTTGCCTCGAACATTGGAAAGAATTGTGGCTTCCCCAAGCACAATTTCTCCAGGCGCGGCAACGGGAAGGGCGGAGCTTACGGTGAAGGCGGAAGGGGAGCAGTGGCCGAATATGCCGCATATACTGTTGCTTTCCAGAGATCCCAAAACCTTTGTTTTGTCTATTTTTCCCCGAAGCTCACCGGGACTGCCTACTGCACCGCGCACCACATCCGTAACCTCTGCATCCAGAATGCTGCCTTTTCCTATGGGCACAAGATCTCCTGACTTCAAATCATTTACTCCGTGGCCCAAAGCGCCGTAGCTTCCGCTGACGGGGTCATAAAAGGTGACTGTACCAATCCCGTTCACTCCGTCGCGAAGCCAAAGCCCCAGCTGCCAGTTCCCGTCAAGGGTTTTGGCGGGCGAAACGGAAAAGCATATTTCTTTCCCGTTTCGCGTTGCAATAATTCTGACGGGCTTATCGTCGAAGCTTGCTGCGGCGGAAAGAAATTCCGCTGCGGTATTAACCTTTCTGCCGTTGACGGATGTTATAAGATCTCCCGAGCAAAGTCCTGCGCTGCGCGCGGGACTTTTTTTGCCCTCCGTGGTTTCAATTTCGTTTGTATCTGCCACCAAAACACCGTTCATTTGAATTTCAATTCCCACAGTTTCGCCGATGGGCACAAGTTCCGAAGCCTCCAAAGCCAAAGCGCTTGCCGTCGGAAAAAGAGCTGTCGTCAGCAAAAATGCGGGAAGTATTTTAATGAATATTTTCATGTGTTTATCCTCCCCAGATTGCTGCGATTTTTAATTTCGCACAAATTCATTATGGCTCATGGCGGCGAAAAAACACTCAGCAAATCTTTGCTCTTTTGAGATAATTTTTTCATGTTGAAAATATAATTTTTAATATTGAATATATGAGGGGAGAGAATGATGATGAAAGTTTTGAAAGTTGGGGATATAGGGCCGCAGGTGCAGCTGCTGCAGCTTGCGTTAAAAAGGGCAGGCGTTTTCTCAGGCAACATCACGGGAACATTTGGACAGCAGACAAAAAACGCCCTTATGCTTTTTCAAAAACGCAACGGACTTAATTCTGACGGCATCGCAGGAGCGAGAAGCCACAAAGCTCTTGAACCCTATTATATGGGTTTTCTGAAACACAGAGTTCAGCCGGGGGATAACTTTTATCGTATTGCCATGAGATACCGCAGCAGTGTTCAGGCTATAACAACGGCAAATCCAAATGTCACTGCGGAGAATCTCCGAGTGGGGCAGCTTATAACAGTTCCGCTGGATTTTTCGATTGTTCCGACAAATATAGATTATTGCAGCGAAACGGTGAATTTCGCCTGCCGTGGGTTGGCGGCGCGTTATCCCTTTATAAGCCTGGGAGAAATAGGAAACAGTGTGATGGGTAAAAGCCTTTGGCGGCTGACTCTCGGGAGCGGGGAAAACAGGGTGCTATATAATGCTGCTCATCATGCAAATGAATGGATAACAACGCCAATTCTGTTGCATTTTTGCGAGGAACTTGCCATGGCGTTTGCACGCAATGGGGAAATTTACGGCGAGAGGGCAAGAGAGCTTTTAAGTGAAAGCACACTTTGCCTAATTCCTGCGCTGGATATAGATGCCATTGACCTTGTCAGCGGTGAGCTTAGAAGCGGAGAATATTATGAGCGCGCGGCAGACATAGCCGCAGATTATCCCGATATAAGCTTTCCGAGCGGCTGGAAGGCAAATATAGAGGGCGTAGACCTCAATCTCCAGTATCCCGCAGGATGGGAGCAGGCGAGGGAAATAAAATATGCTCAGGGTTTCACCTCGCCTGCACCGAGGGACTTCGTTGGCCGCGCCCCTCTTGCAGCGCCGGAATCCAGAGCTATATATGATTTCACCCTTGCCTACGATCCATTGCTGACGCTTTCCTACCATAGTCAGGGAGAGGTTATATATTGGAAGTATCTTGACTATGAGCCCGCAGGGAGCAGAACCATTGCAGAGGAACTTGGAGACGCAAGCGGATATTTTGTTGAGGAAACTCCTTATGCTTCGGGGTTTGCAGGTTATAAGGATTGGTTTATTCAAAATTTCAACCGCCCGGGTTACACCATAGAAGTTGGGCTTGGCGAAAACCCTCTGCCAATTTCAGATTTTGACAGAATATATAAGGATAATTTGGGGATTCTTGTGTTGGGAATGAGCCTTTCTGCGGAACTGAACTGAAATTTCACCTAGATCGACCGGAGAGGAAAAAGCGCGCTACTGTGCATTTTGCGCAAAAATATACTCCGTAATTGATAGAAGTGACGAAATGCCAATAATTTAACACGATAAATCGATGAACTTGCAATATTTTTTTAAAAACTTTCATTTTTGTCCTTGCATTTCCAAAATGCAGAGTATATAATGCAGCTATAATGAATTTTTCGAAAAGCAAACTTTCATTTTTAGCTAATTACAACTAAGGAGGACACAAAAATGAAAAAGATTATTGCTCTTGCTCTGGTTCTTTGCTTCGCTCTTGGCCTGTGCGCCTGCGGCGGAAGCACCGAGCTGACCTTCACCACCGGCGGTACTTCCGGCACCTACTATGGCTACGGCAGCGCTCTTGCTCAGTATATAAGCAACAACACCGATGTTGCAGTCACTGCAATCGCAGGTAACGGCTCCAAGGCAAACCTTGAGCTTATGGATATTGGCGATGCTCAGCTGGGCTTTGTTCAGAACGACGTTGCCTCCTATGCATATTATGGCACCAACATTTTCGCTGATTCTCAGCCCATCACCTGCTTCCGCGCTGTTGCAGCTCTTTACACCGAAACCGTACAGATAGTCACCTGCAATCCTGAAATCAAGACAGTTGCCGATTTGGCAGGCAAGAGCGTTTCCATCGGCTCTGCAGGCTCCGGCGTTTACTTCAACGCAATCGACGTTCTCGGCGCTTATGATCTCACCGAAGCTGATATCGACGCTCAGTATCTCTCCTTCGCTGACTCCGCTGACGCTCTCAAGGACGGCAAGATTGACGCAGCATTTATCGTAGCAGGTGAGCCCACTGCCGCTGTTACCGAGCTTTGCGCCACCACAGATGCTTATCTCGTTGAGCTTGACGATGCTCATATCGAGAAGCTGATGAACACCAGCGCCCTCTACGCAAAGTACTCCATCCCCGCAGGCACCTATAAGGGCATTGATAAGGACACCCTCACTGTTGGCGTTAAGGCTACCATCGTTGCCAATGCCGATGTTGATGATGATGTTGTTTACGCAATCGTTTCCACCATCTTTGAAAACGTTGACGATATCACCGCAGCTTACGCTAAGGGCGCAGTTCTGGATCTTGAATATGCATCCGTTTGCGGCATTCCTTACCACAACGGCGCTGCCAAGTACTTCGCAGAAAAGGGCATCACTGTAGACACTGTCGACTAATCCCTTCTCTTATTACCAAAGAATTTATAGAGGCTGAGGCGCTTAACTGGGCGCCGCAGCCGATGTCATTTTATTGCGCTTCGTTAAGAAAGCGTTAATCTCAGCAAAGGAGACCCTATGATGGCGAAATTCAGCAAAAAATCATTTAAGGACCGCAACGCAGCCGTCAATATTCCCGATGCCGATGTGGATGTTGAAGCCGTCATGCGTAAGTATGACAGAGAGAGTAACACCCGTATCTGGACAGGAAAAAGCGCCATTGCAATACGCGTGTTCATGGCACTGTTTTCCGCATTTTGCATCTACGTAACTCTTGGACCTGCAATGCTTGAGCAGGCTCGTCTCACAAGCTTTGTTGGTCTTATAATTGTTATCGGTTATCTCAATTATCCCGCCAGCAAAAAGCATGTAAGAGCAAACCATATTCCCTGGTATGATATAGTAATAATGGTACTGGGCGCAGGCGCCTTCTTCTATTATGCCTTTAACGCTATGGATATAGTTAAGCTCAGCTATGGCGGCGTTGCAAAAAATCCCGCACTGTTGGTTATAGGCATAATCGGAATTCTGGCCATTGTGGAGCTTTGCCGCAGAAGCGTTGGCTTGCCCATTCTCTTCGTTGCAGGCTTTTTTGTGCTTTATGCATTCATTGGTAAAAATCTTTCCCTTCGCCGAGTTGTCTATGAACTGTTCTATGGCGAAAACGGAGTTCTCACAACTCCCGTAAATGTCTGCAGCAAATACATAGTCATATTTATAATTTTTGGTGCTTTCCTTGAGAAAACGGGAATTGCCGAATACTTCATCAGCCTTGCCAATAAGCTCTTCGGCGCTGCCGCAGGTGGACCTGCAAAGGTTGCTGTTGTGTCCTCCGCCCTTTGCGGAATGGTCAGCGGCTCTTCTGTCGGCAACACCGTAACCACAGGCTCTATCACCATTCCTATGATGAAGGATAATGGCTATAAGCCGGAGTTTGCAGGCGCTGTTGAAGCGGCGGCTTCCACGGGCGGTCAGATAATGCCGCCGATTATGGGCGCTGCAGCCTTTCTTATGGCTGAATTTACAGGCGTTGCGTATTCAAACATAATTGTCAAGGCAATTTTGCCCGCTGTGCTTTATTTCGCCGGAATATTCATTGCAGTTCATCTTGAGGCAAAGAAGCTGGGGCTCAAGGGCATTTCTAAAGATACTCTGCCCAAGGCATGGGCACTTATAAAGAAAAGCTATCTGCTTCTTCCTCTCATCATTCTTGTTTATCTGGTAACAAGCGGCCGCAATACCATGGCTTTTTCCGCTGCAACCGCAATTTTTGCCGCAATAGTCGTCTGCTTTGTAGTTAAAGAAAACCGCGTAAGCAGAAAGGCCATTGGTCGCACCCTTGGCAAGTTTGTTGAAGCCCTTGAGTCGGGCGCAAAAAGCTGCATCGCCGTTGCCTCCGCTTGTGCTGTTGCAGGTATCATCACCGGATGTATAACCGTTACCGGACTTGCCTCCAACATAATTAATGCGGTTGTAAATGTTGCGGGCAATAATATATTCATCGGTCTTTTCCTCACCATGCTTTGCTGCATCGTGCTTGGCATGGGTGTTCCCACAACCGCAAACTATTGCATTATGGCATCCACCTGCGCTCCCATTCTTGTGAAGCTTGGTGTGGATTCTCTTGCAGCTCACTTCTTTGTGTTCTATTTCGGCATTGTTGCTGATATAACTCCCCCTGTTGCCCTTGCCGCATACGCAGGAAGCGCTATCGCAAAGGCCAACCCAATGAAAACGGGCATCAATGCAACCCGTCTTGCAGTTGCCGCTTTCATTGTGCCCTATGTTTTTGCAATGAATCCCGCAATGCTGTTTATTGATACCGGCGTATGGGAGGTTATTCAGATAACTGTTACTTCCATTGTTGGTATATTTGGCGTTGCTGCAGGATTGAGCGGACATCTTGCAAAGCCCCTCCATTGGATACTTCGCATTGTGGTTGTGGTTGCAGGCTTGCTCCTTATCATTCCCGGTGGACTTACCGATATAGTGGGTCTTGTTGTTGTAGTTCTTGTGTTCATATTCCAGAACTTCATTGTGAAGAAAAAGGTTGCTGCCTAAAATTTAATAATCCAAAAGCCTTGCCGTGTGTTAATGCAGCAAGGCTTTTTTTATCAAAAAATATTTCGACCAGCATCGACAGGGTTTGTGCAAAATAGGGCATATTTGAGAGAAAGGGGAGGGAGAGTGTCGAAAAAGAGGAGAGAAAATAATATTTTATGTCGAATTATGTAAACAAAAAGTAGGGCGAGTGCAAGGGCTGGTTTATTGCAAAAACGAGGTATATATGGTAAATTATTCTTAAATCAACGGTGTTTCCACGAAAAATAAAAGGTGAGGCCGTGAGTTTAATTACTATCTGGAGGAAACATTATGGAAACTAAGATACGGGTTATGATAGCCGATGGCGGAGAGGATTTCAGACGTTTGTTGGCAGATGCCCTTAATCGGGAAAGCGATATAGAGGTAGTAGCTGCGGCTGGTGACGGAATGGAAGCGCTGAGCCTTGTATCAAGCGCAAAGCCTGATGTGCTGCTTATGGATCTTGTGCTGCCAAAGGTGGACGGTTTCGGGCTTATGCAGCGCCTTGCGGAGCAGGGATCTGACACAGTTATAATGGTGGTGTCCGCCTTTTATAACGAGGCTATGGTGGCAAGATGCGCGGAGGAAGGCGCTTATTATTTTGTGCCGAAGCCCTGCGATATAGGAGAGCTTACCCGCCATATTCGCGAGGCCGTTGCGCCCAGAGGAAAAATAATACCTATTGCGATGCCAGTTTTGGATAATAAATCTGCGGAGAGCAGTCTGGAGACCACAGTGACGGAGATTATCCACGAAATCGGTGTGCCCGCCCATATTAAAGGCTATCAGTATCTCCGTGAAGCAATCATCATAACCATTAACGATATGGATGTGATAAATGCGGTTACGAAGGTGCTTTACCCCACCGTGGCAAAGAAATACGCAACAACCCCTTCTCGCGTTGAGCGAGCCATCCGTCATGCAATAGAGGTTGCGTGGGATAGAGGAGACCTTGAAACTCTTCAGCGCTTTTTCGGCTATACGGTCAGTAACATAAAGGGTAAGCCCACTAACAGTGAGTTTATCGCTATGATAGCCGATCGCCTCTGTCTTGATATGAGACGCAAAGCAAGATAAGAAGCTCCCCTGTTTTTTGCTGATTTTGTTCAGTGAAAAATGGGGGTGTTTAATTTTGCCGTTTCTTGACAATTTAAAAGCATTGAATGTATACTGTGTCCATCTGAAATTTAGGATGTGAACTATGAAAAAGATAATTGCAATGCTTCTGGCGCTTGTTATGTGCCTTTCTCTCTGTGCCTGCGGCGGAACAGGAAACGAAGCCTATGACTACATCCTCAGCCTTCTTGATAATGGCGAGTATGATATGGCTATCCATGTTATTGAAGGCATGAGAGACGGCAAAGCCTCTCCTCAGCAGCCTGACCAGCAGCACGTGGATCAGGGAGGCGGAGTTCCTAAGGAAGATGGCGACCGTGTTTTTAACGTGGAGCCGATCCTGAATGGAAACGATCTGATCTTCCATATGGATGTTATCAACCATACGTCTTTCACTCTGAGTCTTGAGACTATGCTTATCATAGATCGAGCCAAAGGTCAGGATTTGGGTACCTCCGGCTTCGAAGGCCCCGATCTGGAGCGAGTCGGCCTCGGAGAAATGGTTCTTGAGCCAGGCCAGGGCAGAGGTTATGATGATGGTTTCCCCGCCCCCGATGCCCAGTTCGATGAGCGTGAATATCTCTTCGTTTTCAGAGATGACGGCGGTGAGATGCGGCGTTTCAGATATATCTTCGATGTAAGCAACGCAGTGCCCGGCGGCGGAAATCAGCCTCAGGGTCCTCAGGACGAGATACAGATGAGCTTCGGTATGCTGCTTGAAAACACCGGCGATACTCCCTGGGAAATGATCGCCATGGATATCACCAATATGATGGACGGTGAAAAGCTTGATGCTTACATCTTCGAGGGAGAGGATCTGGCAAGACTTCCCTTTGAAACCATGGTTCTTCAGCCCGGTCAGCAGATGCACTGGAGCGATGGACATCCTTTTGTGCCTGATTGGAACGGACGCGAATACCGTTTCCATTTCAGAGACGGCATGGGAGAGACCCATGTTCTGAGCTTCCTTTTTGAGGATCTGGATGAGAAGTATGCTCCCGTTGATTATTCCACCGACTCCGGACGGGACCTACAAACTCTTCGCCACGATGCAAACTTTGAAGTTGAGGTATTTTCCGGTGTTTATTGGGTGCCGGCCTCCAATCTTGGAA
>JAZQVC010000019.1:0-23939 GCA_045631645.1 Oscillospiraceae bacterium | reverse complement strand
TAGTAGGTGTTGATTACGACGAGGGTCCACCCGTTCCCATTTCGAACACGGTAGTTAAGCTCACATGTGCTGACAATACTTGGCTGGCGACGGCCCGGGAAAATATGTAATGCCGACATATATTTGCACCATTAGCTCAGCTGGTAGAGCAACTGACTCTTAATCAGTGGGTCCCGGGTTCGAGTCCCTGATGGTGCACCAGATGGCCCATTGGTCAAGCGGTCAAGACGGCGGCCTCTCACGCCGCAAACAGGAGTTCGATTCTCCTAGGGGTCACCATATATGCACCTTTAGCTCAGTTGGTAGAGCACCTGACTCTTAATCAGGGTGTCCAGGGTTCGAGTCCCTGAAGGTGTACCAACAGTTGGTGTTTTTAACGGTGAGGGTCCACCCGTTCCCATTCCGAACACGGCAGTTAAGCTCACCAGTGCCGACAATACTTGTCTGGAGACGGACCGGGAAGATAGGTCAACGCCAACACAAAAGAGCCTGAGTTGATTCTCAGGCTCGCATATGCCTTCTTAGCTCAGTCGGTAGAGCATGCGGCTGTTAACCGCAGGGTCGTTGGTTCGAGTCCAACAGGAGGCGCCATGATTACGGTAATGCCGTCACGTATGCCGTGACGGCATTATTAATATGGACCGTTAGCTCAGTTGGTAGAGCAACCGGCTCATAACCGGTCGGCCCGGGGTTCGAGTCCCTGACGGTCCACCACTTTTATAAAGATATATAGGGGCTTAGCTCAGCTGGTAGAGCGGCGGTCTCCAAAACCGTAGGCCGAGGGTTCGATCCCTTCAGCCCCTGCCAAGGCATCGCGCAGAAATGCGCGGTGCTTTTTTATTTATGAACATGCATAAAAAAGAGCTTGTGGAAATTTTCCACAAGCTCTTCTAATCTTTATTTGCTTTCTTTCAGAACTTCAAGGACAAATTTCCATACTCTCTGAACGGAGGAGATGGACATAGTTTCCTTGGTGGTGTGTATATCCTTCATGTTAGGTCCAATGGATACGCAGTCCAGATCGGGGATCTTAGCGGAGAGAAGGCCGCATTCAAGACCTGCATGAATGGCCAGAACCTCGGGATCAGCACCGTACTGACGGCGATAGATCTCAATCATACGGTCGCGGAGGGGAGATTCGGCTCTATACTCCCATGCGGGATAGTCACCGGTAATTTCCACATGGCCGCCCAGAACGCGGAGAACGGTATTGAGATTGGTCTTGAGCATTTCCTTGCGGCTGCCAACGCTGCTGCGAAGAGCGAAGGAGGCACGGAGGATCGCATACTCCAGCTTGAGGATGCCGAGATTCAGGGATGTTTCAACAAGACCGGGAATATCGCTGCTCATTGCCTGAATGCCGTTGGGAACGAGGGTGAGAAGGTCGCATGCACGCTGTGTGGACTCTTTGTCCAGAGCCATGGTGCAAGGTGCTTCGGCAGATCTGACCTCAATGGTGACAGCTGCATCAGTGTTTCTGAACTCTTTCTTGAAAATTGCTTCTGCTATTTCCGCAGTTTTTGCAATTTCTTCTGCGCAACCGAAAAGTCCTGCCTCGCAGCGGAGAGGGATAGCATTGTCGGCACTGCCGCCTTCAAGAGTGAGTATACGGAAAGAATCGGGAGCGAGAAGGCTGAGGAAACGGCCCATAAGAATGTTGGCATTTGCCCTGCCCTTATCAATCTCAACGCCGGAATGACCGCCCTTGAGACCGCTTATAATAACATTTACGAACTCGCCCTCTGCCTTCTCACGAATGATGGGGAGGAAGCAGTTGGCTCTTGCACCGCCGGCACAGCTGACGGTGAAGATGCCTTCTTCTTCAGAGTCAATATTGAGAAGTGTCTTGCCCTTGATGGGGCTTACATCTATGCCTGCAGCACCATACATACCGGTTTCTTCGTCAACAGTGAGCATAACTTCAAGACGGGGATGGGGGATATCATCGGAATCCAGCACAGCCAGAGCCATGGCAACGGCAATGCCGTCATCGCCGCCGAGAGTGGTGCCAATGGCGTGGATATTATCTCCGTCCACAGCCAGATCAAGACCATCCTTGGTCATGTCCTTGGCAAGACCGGGATCCTGCTGGCATACCATGTCAATATGACCCTGCATAATTACAGGTTCAGCGTTTTCATAACCGGCAGTGGCTTCTTTTATAATAATGACATTGTTGAGTTCATCCTGATAATGCTCGAGGCCGCGCTTTGCAGCAAAGTCAACGCACCAATCGCTGAGGGCTTTGGTGTTGCCGCTGCCATGGGGAATGGAGCATATAGTTTCGAAAATGCTCATAACGGATTTGGGCTCAATGTTTCCGATTATCATATGAAAAATTCCTTTCGCAAAATGAGGTTATATCACATAGTATGAATGGTAGCATATTCGGGGGATAATTGCAACGAGGGAGAGCAAATGTGCACAAAAAATATAACTTGCAAAATGTGAGTTTTTAGTGCATAATGTTACAGATAGTCCATACGTTTGGTATGGGTCAGAATATGTTTTTTAGGTGAAAATATGGAACTCAATTGCAATCAGATCGTAAGCCAGACCAGAACACTTCTCAGACTGCAGCACGACGTTGGTATCAGCGACGCAACTCCTGCTCAGCTCCACGATTGCCTTGGTCAGGTAATTATGATGGAAATAACCAAGAAGTGGTATGACTGCAAGCGCCAGCGCGGAACAGGCCGCCATGCCTACTATTTCTCCGCTGAATATCTCATCGGCCGTCTTGTATATTCCAACCTCTTCAATCTTGGCATACTTAACGAACTCAAAACTGCATTTGCCGAAACCGGCATTGACCTTGCAGATCTTGAGGACATTGAAGATGCCGCTCTCGGTAACGGCGGTCTTGGTCGTCTTGCCGCCTGCTTTATGGACGCTGCAGTTACCTGCAATGTGCCTCTTACCGGTTATGGTCTTCGCTACCGCTTTGGCCTTTTCAAGCAGAGCTGGGACGAAAACGGAAACCAGAAGCAGACTGCTGATGACTGGGCAAAATTTGGCGATCCCTGGACTTATCGCCGCGATAAGCACACCCTTAAAATCGACTTCCCCGACCATAGCATCCTTGCTGTTCCCTATGATGTACCCGTTATCGGTTACGGCAACGACAATATAGGAACTCTCCGCCTTTGGCAGTGCGAAGCCGAGGAGGAGCTGGATTTTGACGCCTTCAACGCTCAGGAATATGAGCGCGCACTGGCTGCAAAGAACAAGGCAGAGGACATCACCCGCGTTCTCTACCCCAACGACAGCACCCGCGAAGGCAAGAGACTGCGCATCAAGCAGCAGTATGTTCTCTCCAGCGCATCCGTTCAGGATATTCTCCGCTATTTCCGCGAGAACCATGGCGATGACTATACCCGTCTGCCTGAATTTATCACTATTCAGCTTAACGACACTCACCCCGCAATGAGCGCAGCAGAGCTTGTCCGTCTGCTCATGAACGAGGGTTATAGCTTCAATACCGCTTTTGACATCAGCCGCAAGGTGTTCTCCTACACCAACCACACCGTCATGAGCGAGGCGCTTGAAAAGTGGCCTCTGGAGCTTCTCGGCAGTGTTGTTCCCGACCTTGTTGATATTATCTGGAAGATTCATAACCGCCTCCAGAGTGAGCATCCCCAGCTTTACATCATCAAGGACGATACTGTCCATATGGCAAATCTTTCCGTTTACATGGGAACCAGCGTAAACGGTGTTGCTCAGATTCACTCCGAGCTCATCAAGCACGATATTTTCCGCGATTGGTATGCCGTATATCCCGAAAAGTTCAAGAACGTAACTAACGGCATTACTCCCCGCCGCTGGCTGGGTCTCTGCAACCCCGAGCTCACCGGCATGCTGGAAGACTATTGCTGGAAGGGCTTCCTCACCGACCTTGACCAGCTTGAAAGCCTGAAGGGCAAGATCGACAAGGAAATGATCGACCGCTTCAACGCTATCAAGTATGAGAAGAAAAAGCAGCTTTGCGAAGTTATCCGCAAGCGCGAGGGCATTGAACTCAGCCCCGACTTCGTATTCGATGTTCAGGTAAAGCGCCTCCACGAGTATAAGCGCCAGCTGCTTAATGCATTCTCCATCATGGATATTTACTTTGACCTGAAGGAAGGCAAGCTGCCCGACTTTACCCCCACTGCCTTTATCTTCGGCGCAAAGGCTGCCCCCGGTTACTGGAGAGCAAAGAGCATTATCCGTTATATCAACCGCATAGCAAATCTCGTCAACAACGATCCCGATGTTAACGATAAGCTCAAGGTTGTCTTTGTCCAGAACTATAACTGCTCCTATGCAGAGCATATTATCCCTGCTGCTGACATTTCCGAGCAGATTTCTCCCGCAGGCACTGAGGCTTCCGGCACCGGTAACATGAAGTTCATGCTCAACGGCGCTGTAACCCTCGGCACTCTTGACGGCGCAAACGTTGAGATCGTTGAAAAGGCCGGCTTTGAGAATAACTATATCTTCGGCGCAACCATCGATGAGATTAACCGCGTTAAGGATACCTATCGCTCTAGAAATATCTATGAGCACGATTACCGCATCCGCCGTGTTGTTGATACCCTCGTTGATGGCACTGTTCCCACCGATGATGGTCTCCGCGAGCTCCACACCTCCATCATCGACGGTGCAAGCTATCATAAGGCCGACCATTATTACCTGCTTCTTGACTATGTTTCCTATCTCGTAACCAAGAAGCGCGCAATATCCGATTGGCGCGACCGCGATAGCTTCGGCAGAAAGTGCCTTATGAACATTGCCTCCGCAGGCAAGTTCAGCGCAGACCGCTCCATTCAGGACTACGCAGACACCATCTGGTACGTATAAAATCTGAAAAAAGGACGCCCAAGGGCGTCCTTTTTTGTTTACAAATTTGATGTACAAAAGTTATAATTATTATGTAAGAAATTAAATTTGAAAGGAGACCTGTGCGATGGCAAGAATCAGTATGAAAGGACCGGGAACGGTGGCAGAAATCAGCGCAATACTCAAAGAGCGCATACCCGAATGCGGCTTCACCTGTGAGCTTCTGGATAGTACAAGCAGACAGGGAGCGGATCTGCTGGTTTTTGAAAAGCATTTTATGAGGGCTGGAAACAGCAGCGTTACCCTCAGCGTAATGATAAGCGCAGAAGGCGACAGCGTGATCGTGGACAGCATCGGAAGCGGAGCCAAGGTCGGTCTCTTTGACTTCACATGGGGCGCTGAGGAGGACTTCGCCGCCGAGGTGAGCTATGTTTTGGAGCCTATGGGCTTCACTGTGTTTGAAAGAGATGAGGATTCTCAAATCTCAGAAGACTATGATGCCATATCCTTGAGCGAGCTTGGAGTAAAAAAGGGCAGTGAAGAAAAAGCTCAGGAGGATTCCTTTGGTACAGACTGTGAAAAAGTAAGTTTGGAAAAGGAAGAGAAAAAGGGGCTTTTCGGCCGTAAGCGCAATAAACCTGACTGGGAGTATTGAACGAGGGAAGGGGAGCATGCCATGAAGAAAAGTACTAAAGCCATTATTGGCATTGTTGCCGTGGTCGCTGTCGTAGTTCTTTTTTTGTTTGCATCGGGAAAGCTGGATTCCTATGAAACGCGGCTGAAAAAAGCTATGGACTATGAGCAGATACTGCTCAAAGAAAGGCGGTTGGCTTTTGTCCGTATTGCCGAAGACCGTGCTGCTTTTGTATGTCCCACGGCGTCGGGAAGTGCGGGCCTTTATACTTACGTGGAATTTGACCTTGACACAATGGAGGTCTCGGACGAGTTTTATGCTTGGAGAAACGGAGGACCCTTTCCAAACGAGTTCGCCGAAAATGCAAGAAGAAACCGTTTTGCTTACATGACATATATGGATGTGAAGCACGGCAGCCCCACCTATAACTTTTATATGGGTGTAAGCGAGGTCGAGCCCACGTATGAGCTTATCGGCGAGGGAACAAGCGAGCTTCAATACGTAGAAATCAACGGTTTTTATTTCTTTATGTATCTCGAGGACTTCAATCTTTACGTATAATATTTGAGGTGCACAGAAAAAGCCGAGCTAACTTAACCCGCTCCGACAATATCTGCAGATTAGAAAAGCACATAAACTCTCATGGAGTTTATGTGCTTTTGTTTGTATGGAAACTAATTGCTATGTCGGTAATAAAGAAGGGGCTTTAGTGATGAGATGTAAAATAACTCTTTTTGGTGGAGGATAAAGTGACTTATGAGACGAAAAAGTCTTCCGGAGGGAGAATAGATTCCGGCTGAACTAGGGTGAGTATCAGGTTCCATTTTTACTTAGCTCTTTTCATGTAGTCCGCGTCAACCTTCTTTCTCCAATCGACGCCCATGGGGCGGCTTGCACGCACATTGCAAACGGCCTCGTTCATAGCTTCGTAAATGACAGAGGTGCCCCTGCGGTCGACATGGTAGTTTACCGCACGGTCTTCGGCTATGCCGAAGCGGGCTGCTTCCTTCGCGGCGTCTATGTTGGCGCCGAGGAAGATGAACTCCCAGCCATACTTTTCTTTTTCGTGCTCAATCATCTTGCGCACACGCTCGTAGCTGTACTCGCGGCTTGCGTTTTCCATGCCGTCGGTGGTGATAATGAAAACGGTCTTCTCGGGGCGGTCTTCCTCGCGGGCGTACTTGTGGACGTTTCCAATGTGGTGTATGGATTTTCCAACAGCGTCCAGCAGGGCAGTGCAGCCGCGGACATAGTAGTCCTTGCGGGTCAGAGGACGGATTTCACGAATGTCCACGCGGTCATGGATGACCTCGGTGAGATTGTCGAAAAGGACGGTGGAAACATAAGCGTCTCCCTCTTCTGCCATCTGCTTTTGAATCATGGCATTGAAGCCACCGATGGTGTCATTCTCAAGACCTCCCATAGAACCGCTGCGGTCGAGGATGAATACGATTTCGGTCAAATTCTTTTTCATAATAAAAACCTCCTGTAATGTGTTTGTTTCTTGCTTACAATCACATTATAGGAGGTTTTGAATTTGAATTGGTCAACTGTGAGTGGACGTTTATAAAATATCGAAACAAATTTTCTTGCAGTTTTTGAGTGCTTATTATGCTCCCAACAAAGTTTGATCGAATTCGTATAGTGCAATGTTTATCTCGATAACATTGTACTGTTTGTGCTCGATGAAGTATTGGATGATAAGGTCAAAAGTGCTGCTGTTGGTCAAGGCATAGCCTGCCCGTCCGATAAGATCCCGTGTGTCTTCGAGATTCAGTTCCAGCGCCAGTGCCAGAGCAATGGCGGTTTGCTTGGAGGGCTTGGCGTCCGGATCGTTGATGAGCTTGGAAAAATGCTGCTTGGATATGTTGGCCTTTTTGTATATGTCGGAATTTTTCCTGCCGCTTTTCTTGATCAGCGACAGCAGCGTTTCGGTAAAGCCGGTGTCCAGATTGCTGAGCCAGTCGTCCAGATTTCCCTTGGAAGCTTTGCGTGCCATGGGTGCCGGAGCGGTCATTGGAACGGCTGCGGTATAATCAGCAGAATCCTCAAGGGCTATACCTTTTACGTGTTCAATCTGCTGTATTCTGCGCATGCGCTCCTGATAGGAATCGCGATGCGCTTCCACATAGTTATCGTCTATGTACTCGGTGATATCCGAAAACAGCTTGCCGCTTATTTGGAGAGCGCCGCGGCTGAAAATGACGATATAAACCGTCATGTCATTTTCCATCAGAAACTCGCTGATGGTGTCCACCGCCACGCGGAGCGCCTGATCCTTGGGATATCCAAACACACCGGAGGATATCAGGGGAAAGGCTACGGTTTCGCACTTATGCTCCTTTGCCAGCGCAAGACTCCGACGGTAGCAGGAGACAAGCTTTTCCCGCTCACCGTGGTTGCCTCCGTGCCATACGGGGCCGACTGTATGTATAACGTATTTGCAGGGCAGTTGGTATGCTC
Organism: Oscillospiraceae bacterium; assembly: GCA_045631645.1. Lineage (GTDB taxonomy): Bacteria > Bacillota > Clostridia > Oscillospirales > Oscillospiraceae > SIG459. The sequence continues at coordinate 16,021 of JAZQVC010000019.1, read as the reverse complement.
CGGTGATTTTGGCGTCTCCTGTGGCACAGCCGCCAAGAGTCTTGCATTCAGCGAGGAGACCCGGACCTGCAGCACGGTGAATGCAGCCGTCCACGCCTCCGCCACCCAGAAGAGATTCCTTGGCAGCGTTGACAATGGCATCCACCTGCATTTTCGTTATATCGTTTCTTACAATCACAAAAGGCATAACTCCACCTCCAGTTGCTATGTGCTTTCATAATAACATACCGTCTGTACCATATAAAGTACAAATTGCGACCTTGATATCAAATTCGCAGCGTATGATTTCCGATTACGAATTTGATAATGAAGATAGTTTGCAGGAGGGCGCTTAGCTTTTGGCGACATAAAAAAGAAGCTGACTTTATGTCAGCTTCTTTTTGCGTCTTCTAAATCACACGAATAGCGCGATTATTGCAGCATGTTTTTAATATATTCTTCAATGTTGGGAGAGAGGATCATTTTGATGATATCCTTATTCAGCAATATCGTATCTTTGCCGGGGTTCAGGACTATACCATGGAGTTGTTCCTGCTTCATCACTTGTTGCATCAACGATTCAAGAGGATGCGTAATGGTGCCGGAGACGGTGATGTTTTGTGTTTCCAGCGCGTTTTCATATTCTTTCTGACTTGTGAAAGCAGCAATGACGGGGCCGTCGCCGATTTCTGTAACTGCAAAGGTAATTGTATTACTGCCGTCCTCTTCCTTGGTGATCTCCGCAGGAAAAATAAATTGGACATCAAATTTCATCATGTGGTGAATAGTGAGACACACGGCGATAAGTGCCTCGGGTGTTTTTTCCTCCGCAAGCCCCTCAAGCGCCCCTTCTATCATTTCGGTAGCTGCAAGTGCAGGATCTTCCATCTGGGAGATTTTTTCAAGCAACCCTTCTTTCATTTCGTTATATGAAAGTGCAGGAGTTTCAATCTGGGCGCTTTCTTCTGCGGGGGCGGGAGGGGGAGGCTGAATTCCGCCGCAATCGTTGGAGTTCAATTTTGCGTCCTTTTCAATTTTTTTGATGAGACGTTCCCGGAATTTATCACGTAATTTGCCCATATAATTCGACCTCCGATTATAAATGTTGGGTTTATTATACTCCCCTTAGCAATGTAAAGCAAGAGAGCAGGGCACAGGAATTCACCTGTGGTTGGGTCTACACCGTCAGCCAAAGTACGTACGATTTCTTTTGCTCGAAGAATGTCCATGTTAGCATCCCCATTTGAGAATTGAGAATTGCAATCTATGCCTGTAGCTTTGCATCAAACAAACTTCTTAAATGCTTTTTTAAATCTAATACATGTATCAGTTATCCAATCAAACTGGCTGTTCCATTCGTCTGGGTCATCCAAATTCACCGCTTTTTCGATGATAATTCGACTGGCCTTCTTGTCAGGCAACTCGCGCCAATCCAGAGAAAATCCAATGTCTGCTTCTATTTCATCTTTGTGCTGAAACAACTGTCGAAAAAGGGCTTTGTTATCGCTTATATATATTTCAACCGCAACTGCACCACGATTTTTCAATGTCAAAATATCCAAACAATAAGCAGACGAACCAAGGCTTAAAGTCATCCAATGATCGGTGCCGGGTTTGCGTTTTTTGAAATTTTTAGCAAACGCGGTATTCGTAAATGCATAATCGTTGAATGCTGTCCAATACTCCAGACGGAACTGTTGCGCCGGTGCATTGGTACTTTGCTTCTTAACTTCCTTCGTCCAGTTGTTAGGTTTCTCAATGATCTCAAACTTGACTGCGGGGTCAGAGTTGCCGATTTTATAAAGTTTGATTTCAATAAGGAAGAAGCTGATGTTTTCGTCAGTGTGGTTATTCAGCCATTCGATAGCTGCGCGGTGTTCCTCTCTGGCTCTCTTAACAATCCAAATCACGATGTCCGCGCCCTTGCCGGATGCATATGTAATCAACTTGCCGAGATGATCGTGATTTGTGTCTTCAAGTTGATTTTCGATTATAATCCTACGCTCAGTACCAGTCTCGGTTGCGTAAATATCAACATTGAAATCACCAACTTTGGATTCAGTTTCGTCCAGGGTGATCTCCAAGCCTACCGCATCTGCCAGCAACGCAAGATTGCTTTCTTCCGCCAACCACGGTGTGAAATCCAATGCTTCATGTGGCCATACCTCGCGGAGGTCTTTTATTTCTTTCAGTTGTCCTAAACTTATCATGACGTTCCTCCGTATCAGCTAACAAATAGTGCCTACTTTATTTATTACTTTTTTTCTTGAATAGCCAAAACGGCTTCTGCTTCCTTAATCCCAGACGATCCAAACGGCTTTCGATAGCGGTATAACTTCTTCCATGTTCTTTGGCAATGTCAGAGATCTTTATCTTTGAAAGAAATTCATCCCGCAGTTTGTCGTCCTCAATATCTGTCCATGGTTTTCCTACATTCCGCAGAGGGTCTTTAGCTGTTTCGGCGTTCACATGCTCCAACAATACAAACAGCGCTCTGATAACCTCTGGAGAGTTGTATACACTTTCATCAGGCAGAATTTCACCTGTGGTTGGGTCTACACCGTCAGCCAAAGTACGAACGATTTCTTTTGCTCTGATAATATCCATGCGCTTTCACCCTGCTTTCACTATATTTCTTTGATTCCGATGCTCTTTAAGTACTGATATGTACCGTCATAGAATTCAGGCAAGCGCGTACTATCTTCCCAGAAACCACTGACGGTTTTGTTGGGGTTGCCTGCAGGTACGCAGATAACCATACCCACTCTGGCACGAGTAAGTAAGACACGATATGCATTTAGCATATATTTCTGTAGTTCTTGTTTACTCTCCGTGTTTCCGATTTGTTCAACCCAGTTGGTTTTACCGTTGAACTTGAAAAATCGCCATTTGCCGTTGTCATATCTCATATCTGCATCCCAAAGGAGACATGTATAATCCAACTCTAAACCTTGAACTTGGATTTCGGTGGCGGCGTCTTCCAAATAGTTTGACGACCTTGTGTCGATTTTATCTTCTAAGAACCAGTGGACGGCGTTTTCATCGCCAGAAGGTAAGATGTGGATGCCAAGTGGCTTGAATCTGGCAGCTTCTTTTGTCACCAAGACTCCAGTGCGCTCGGTTCCTCGAACTTTCTTGTGTAGCCACTTCTTTGCCTTTTCCATGTCTCTGGTCAATACAATTGGATACTTATCTTTGATTTCGTCATATAGTTGCGCAGCACTGTCATCAAAAGACAGCAATGCATGGACGAAAGCAGATAGTTTCTCAGCTCTGTAAGAACGCAGAGAAACACCTAAATGTAAACTCTCTGCGTAAGTTACATTTGGATTGCCCCTTAAAAGTTCATATACTTTGCCTTCTGCATACTCGGGTTCGGTGAGCTTAGGAGAAATATAGACGTTCCAATGTGGAAACCTCTCGTTAAGTGCTGAAATCCATTCAGAGATACCAGCTTCACCAGTATTGATTTCTTGACCGCCACCTACAAGGCAAACAATTGTTGCCCAGTCTTCACGCTGATCAAGAGACCAAATTAGGAATGCGGCTTCTGACATTGGGAAATTTGGGACTTTAAGCTTATTGCCGTAAGTGCCGCCTCTTTTTAGATAGTCAGCTATTCGCTTATGAGTCCATGAACGCTGTGCTTCGTCAAAGATAGCCACATGCTCAACTTCGCCATAACCGGATTTCTTAAGCTTCACAGCTTTTTGAGGATCAATTTCAAGGACTCCGTTTTCAACGGGGTTCTTGATTTTTGCGAGCATGTTGTCGCGATAGCGGTGAATTATCTGAATAGATTTGCTAACCTCACGGCGGGAATCAGAAAGCTTCTTTGGTTCACCCTTGGCTTTCGCTTTCTTATAGTTGTCTTGCGCAAGTGCTTCGTTCAGCACTGCAACAAGCGGTCCGTTACCAGACAGATATACTGCCCCTTCATCCTCGACAGGGGTATCTTTTCCTTGGTAGGTTTGTTTTATAGCTACGTCAAGTCCGACCAATGTCTTGCCCGCACCGGGTACGCCGGTAACAAAACAAATGCTTTTTTCCTGATTTGCTTTGCTACGCTGAATAACGTCCAAAATGTACGCAATGGTTCTGTCTGTGGAAACCTTGTCTGCTTCATGACGGGTAATGTTTTCCACAGAGTGATTTTCGTAAAGTGTTTTGGCGGCCTCAATGATCGTGGGAGTAGGTGCATAGGGACTTTTTATCCAGTCGGTATTAACAGGTGCTTCGTTAGGGAACTGGTGCAGCACCTCAGAAATCAAATTAGCAACACACAATTTACCTGTGACGAGAGGGTTCACGACTCTATCATCGTAAACGGACATCTGGATGCTGGTGGATGCATTGCGATAGTTGGTTGCAATAAGGATGGGTACAATTAGATTATCTTGGCTAAATTTATGGAAGTTTTTTAAATCCAGTGCATAGTCAAGAACCTGATCCACATCAGCTTCTAATATTCTGGATTCACCGACTTTGAACTCGAGGCAGAAAATAATTCCATCAAGAAGCAATACCACATCAATTCTTTTGCCAAGACGAGGAATGTCGTATTCGAAAATAATTTTGCCATCTTTGCCTGCATATGAAGACAATACACTTTTCATAATGGTGATTTCGCCTTCCCATGCTTCGATTGACGTTGTAGGAGCTACACCGTGAAAGTGCTTGACGATTTCTCCTAGTATTGAATCTGTGCATGTGTTATTAAATTTTTCAATACTGCTGTTGTACAAGCAACGGCTCATAAGAAAACTCCTCTCGATACCAAGTCAATTATGAGAATGCTTACATTATCGGTTGAATGGTGTATTTGGTTTTGCTTTCTGAATACAGTATATTAATTAATGAAGATGTATGCAAGACACAAATAAGACAAAGTGAATATAACGCCCCATTGCTGCCGCGTCACTTATGTTTCTATTATGCAGTCGCTCGGAGTAAAGCTTGAAACTATCAGTCATTTGGTAGGCCATACTACTACAAGAATTACAGAAAGCAGATACCTCCGTGTCCAGAACGAAGCATGTCAGGATGCTCTGGCAAGGTTTGATCAGAGGTTCAGCTTATGAAATGAAGATGATTTGGTGCGTGTGCCAAAAAGAAGGTGCACACATTAGTGTGCACCTTCCATTCAATCACATTATCCTTCAGGAGGGAAACGGTCATTTCCATACGAATTCTTTTCGCGGATGCGACCATTTTCGCCATGGATTATCAGCTCGCTATGCTGATTTTGAGCAATCGTCTGAGCAATAGCAATAGCTTCCTCTTGCGTCGCAGTGCGAACGGTTGCTCGGCCATTTCCGGCGCCCTTTACTTGCCACCCTCCATTTGCATGGGGGGTTACATGTTGATTTTTACCTTTTGCCATATAATCTCCTTTCTGAATAAGAAAGGATGAAACCGCCAACATCCTTTTGGAATTTATCTTACATCAATGTTTTGCTGGAATGCGAAACGCCTTGAGCCCATACTGCTTTGCGTAAAGACGATGACCATTCTTCAACGTAATATACGCAACGTATATGTACTCTACGGTGTCGTTACGAGAACTTCTCATAGACGCATTACCCCCTTTAATCAAGATTTTTTAGGAACGAATTCCTAAAACGCTTGAAAAAGGTAAACACAGCCGTTATACTAAGCCTGTATGTGTGAATAGTATAGGCGGTTTGACCGTATTTACTTTTCCCAAATGGAACCTCTTCTGAGTTGCAGCTCAGAAGGGGTTCTTTTTATGTCATACAGCAATAGCTGTGAGACAACTATTTAAGTTCGACTGCTTCTGAAAGATTAAAAAGCATCGCGTGCTCGTCTTTAAGTAGTGTTCCATCGACGCGGAAAGCTTTTTCGCCTAAATCCCAACCAGTCATAGCTTGAATGGTGTTCATGAGATCCTTGCTATTCCATCGTACAGAAATTACATCGTTCTTTTTTACCTTATAAAACTGAACCGCATTTTCGGTATTTTCGTCACACGCTTGAATGGCGATGCGCTTACCTACTTCATCTAGTAAGAGCACAACATATGAAGGGCAGTCCAACTTCATAACTACAGACTTATTAAAAGTGACTCCATTTGTTGTTATTGAAACATAAGGAACACCCTCGCTGAAATTAAACGACTTAAAACCGGAGAGAATTGTCATTTTTGTCCACCTCGCTTTTTCGTATTATAACACCATATGCTCGAAATTTCAAGGGTGTTTTCTGCAATAATTTTTCTCGACGTCCGCAGCGCGTCTTGGGGGAGTTCGAAGTTCGTCTGCGAAATTCCTTGCTGCGTTGCTCGGGGCGTGATCTGCGTCGTTGGGGTTAAATAAGTTTTTACTCATTTGGCGCGTGCGTTGTGTGCGCAACGAGCTGATAAAGCTGCGCTGGCGAATGCAAATTCACGTTGGATGTGGTGTTGAAAAAACTTGAACACTTAGGTGGTTGCACGTTTCGTTTCGCGCCGCTTTGCGTGTCTGGAATGTTCGCATCACACATTATCTGCTTTAATTAGAATTGCCTGCGTTATAATAAAGCAATAGTAATGAGAAGAAAACCGATGAAAGCCCCAATCCACATTAAATGTGGTGTAATTTGCAAAATGTTCAATGATTTGGAAAAATAAACGATATAATAACGATATAATAAAACAGAATTTGATGCACAAATCAACACTCAATGTGGTCAAGAATGTGGTCAAAAGTTTCCCATATACTGCGCCCGAGTTTCCCCTAAAAGCAAAAAAATCCTTGGAAACACAAGGTTTCCAAGGATTTGTCTTGGTGGAGATAAGCGGGATCGAACCGCTGACCTCTTGAATGCCATTCAAGCGCTCTCCCAGCTGAGCTATACCCCCATATTTTGTTGTGCAGGTCAGACTGCAAGAGGTATATTAGCAAACAAAGCACAAAATGTCAATACTAAATTTAATAAAATTATCAAATTGTTGGGGAGCGGCAGAGCGTGTGCCGCTCTCTTTTTTAGCGCTGCAGAGAGGGGAAACGATAAAAACGCGCGAGAGAAATCAGAGCTTAAGCAGCACATTGAAAGCGAAAATATTTGACAGTAAAACCGCACGAAGGTATACTGGTAATACCACTACACCAGTTACGCATCTCTGGAGGTGCTTATGCAAAACACGATACAAAAAACAAGTGTCAGCCGTCAGGTTGTTGACCATATTTTAGCCCTTATCGAGAGGGGAGAGCTACGACCCGGTGACCGCCTCCCCGGCGAGCGGGAATTTGCCGAAAGCCTGGGAATATCCCGCGTACCCCTCCGCGAGGCTATCAGCGCCCTTTCGCTGATGGGCATAGTAGAAAAACGCCACGGAGAAGGCAATTATATTTCCGAATCCAACCTTCATGTTTTCGGCCAGATACTTCGCACAAGCACCATGCTTGACCGCAGCCTTGCCGATGACCTTTTCGAAACCCGGGGAATGGTGGAGGGAACAAGCGCACGGCTTGCCGCCCGAAATGCCGCACCCGAGGACATAGAAGCGCTCCGCGAAGCCATCCGCCTTATGGAGGAGGCAGTTCCCAAGTATATAAAAGGGGAGAAGCGGCTTTCCGAAATGCTTGAGCTGGACGATTTGTTCCATCTCCGCGTTGCGGCAGCTTCCCACAATCGCTTTTATATTCAGTTTGTGAATATTATGCACGCAGCCGGCACGGACATGGGGCTTTACGAAAAAGCCTATGGACGCCATCCCGAGAAATATTATGAATCCCTCGAATTTCACGCGGCTCTTGCCAATGCAATAGAAAACGGCAACGAGATTGAGGCGCAGGATATTATGCTCCGACATATTGAGTCCATACGCACGGACACCAACAAGGCGGAGCGGGATGAAGAAAATTAGGAGGAAAGCATGAAAGAAAAATTCGAACTAAAGGACTATTTAAGCTCCCTTGAAATAGGCGGACTGGACACATTTGCCCATGGAGAAAAGCTCCTTTGCGAGACAAATGAAAAGCCCTGCGCCGAGGAGGGCGTTAAGGAAATCAAAACCGCCTGCCGCGCCTGCATAGCCAACTGCGGCGCCATTGCGACGGTGAAAAACGGCCGCGTTATCGGCCTTCGCGGCAACCCTCAGGATCCCATGAGCAAAGGCCGCCTTTGCGCAAAGGGTCTTTCCGGAATTCAGGCGCTTTACCATCCCAACCGCAATAAGTATCCCATGAAGCGCGTGGGCGAGCGCGGCAGCGGACAGTGGAAGCGCATTTCCTGGGACGAGGCTCTGGACACCATTGCCGACAAGCTGATGGAGACCCGCGAAAAATACGGCGCGGAAGCCGTATTCTGCTCCACGGGCGGCGGCGGAAACCCTGAAATTTGGTCAATCGCCCGCTTCTGCAATATTTTTGGCACTCCCAACTGGTTCGAGCCCGGCTGTGCCCAGTGCTATCTGCCCCGCGTCCTTGCCTACACAATGATGTACGGCGGAATGGATCCCAGCATAGCCGACTCCAACGCTCTTGAACTCTATTTCCCCGAGGACACTCCCATAAAAGCCCTTGTGCTTTGGGGAACAGACCCCTCTTATTCCTGCCCCGCATCCGGCGGCGGAATGGTGGTTGACCTCCGTGCCAAGGGCGTGAAAACCGTCGTTGTTGACCCCCGTTTCACCCCTGATGCTGCAAAAGCGGATGTATGGCTTCCCGTGCGTCCCGGCTCTGACGTTGCTCTGCAGCTGAGCTGGATTCGCTATATTCTCGAAAACAAGCTCTATGACAGCGAGTTTGTAATGAAATGGACAAACCTGCCCTACCTTGTGGATACCGAGAGTAAAATGTTACTTCGCGGAGATAGCGAGGATACATACATGGTATGGGACAAGAAAAGCGAAAGCGCCAAGCCCCTTGAGTATCCTTGGAACGATGAACTTGACGTTAGCCTTGACGGTGAGTTCACCGTTGACGGTAAGAAGTGCAAAACAGGTTTCCGTCTTCTTTGGGAAAGCTGCGAGGAGTATACCCTTGAAAAAGCAGGCGAGATATGCGGCCTTGAGCCCGAGCGCATAGAAGCGGCGATAAGAATATTCACCGACAACGTCCCCAGCGGACTTTCCATAGGCGTTGCCACCGACCAGAATCCCAACTCCGTTCAGGCTGCAATGGGCGCCGCTACCATTGACCTTCTCATGGGCAATGTGGAGCGCCCCGGCGCACTGATGCAGCGCTTCCGCACAAGCGGCTGCTTCGATATGCCCAACTATCCCGTGCCTGCCGCCCTCGGACGCCTTCCTGCGGAGCAGCTTCGCAAGCGCCTTGGCGGAAAGGAACATAAGGGTCTTGGAATCTGGTGGGCAGGCTCTCCCGCGAAGATTCTTGAAGCAATTCTCACCGAAAATCCCTATCCTCTTAAGATGTGGATAGACCGCTCCGGCAACAAGCTTGCCGCAACTGCCGACAGCAAAAAGTGGGAGGAAGCCATTCACAAACTGGACTTTATCGTCCATGTTTATATGTACCCCACATCCTTCTCCGCCTATGCGGACATCCTCATTCCCGCCGAGGAATGGCTTGAGACGGATATGCTTGTTGAAACCTGCAACACCCTTGTTGCCCGTCAGGCGGTGACCCATCTTTGGGAAACTGCGGACGAGACCATGTTCTGGTCTATGCTGGCGAAGCGTTGCGCGGAAAAGGGTCACGAAGCTATGCAGAAGGCCTTTGATGCCGAGTATATGGGTCACGATTTGCCCTACTGGAACAGTATGGATGAGTTCCTCAGCCACTGGGTGGAGCGCCTTGGAATGAGCTGGAAGGAATTTTGTGCAAAAGCCCCCATTGAGTATCTGCCAAAGGATCAGTGGCGCAGTTACTATGTGTATAAACAGCCCGATCCTCAAAATGGTAATAAGCCTATGGGCTTCCCCACACCCAGCAAAAAATGCGAAATTTATCTGGAGAGCATGATAACTCTCGGACGCACGGGCAGACCCTTTATGCCCATAGACCTTGAACCTGCCGACGAGGACTATTCACCCCTGCCTTACTACATGGAGCCCGTGGAAAGCCCCCTCGCCGACAGCGAATATCCCCTTACATATACAGGCGGACGCATACCCTATTTCCACCACAATACCCTCCGCAATATCCCTTGGCTGCGCGAGATGTATCCCGCTCCCGAGATGTGGATTAATCCCGTTGACGCGAAGAAATATGCCGTGGAAGACGGAGACTGGGTCTGGCTTGAGTCACGCCGCGGCAGAACCCGTGGTCTTGCCAAGGTCACCGAGGGAATAAAGCCCGGCACTGTGTATATGGAGAGATTCTGGACTCCCGAAACTCTCAACACAGATACCCACGGTTGGAAAGAAATGAACGTAAACCTGCTGACAAAGGTCAGCGCGCCCTATAATCCCGAAGTGGGAACTTATACGCTTCGCGCATTTCAGGTGAAGGTGTATAAGGCAGAGGGCGCACCCGAGGGCGTATGGCTGGATCCTCAGGATTTCAGAGCCTGGCTGCCTGTGCCCAGTAAAGCCACCGAGGAGGTGCGAGTATGAAACAATATACATTTGTGATAGATTGCGACCGCTGCATAGGCTGCAAGGGATGTCAGGTCGCCTGCAAGCTGCAGAACACCGTAGCCCTCGGTCAGGGTCGCAACAAGGTTTGCACCATTGGCCCCAGCGGTGTTTTCCCCAATCTGGAAATGTACTTTATGACCGCTATGTGCCAGCAGTGCGCCGAGCCCCGCTGCGTTGAACTTTGTCCCACCGGCGCATGCTATAAAGACCCCGAAGACGGCGTTATAAAGATTGACCGCAGCATGTGCATCGGATGCGGAAGCTGCAAAAGAACATGCCCCTATGACTGTATAAACGCCAACAAGGAGCTTCGTGTTGCCGATAAGTGCGATCTTTGCGCTTCCTTGAGAGAAAAGGGAGAAGCCCCTGCCTGCGTTCGCAACTGCTCGGGCAGCGCCCTTCGTTATGGAGATATAAACGATCCGGAAAGCGATGTGGCAAAGCTTCTGGCTGCAACGGCTGCGGAGCATATCCATACTCTTCGCGATGATGGCAACGCTCCCACCGTGAAGTATATTCTCCGCCACGCTCAGTGGAAGGACATATTGCCTCAAGACTGCATTGAACACAGTGCATGGAAGAAGGGAGGACGCAAAATATGATGCTAAGTAAAGAAAATGCCCGCAAGCGGGCGGACATATACCGTTTTCTCTCCCGCTGCTATAAGGTGGAAATAGACGCAAAAACGCTCGCGGATATGAAAAATATGAGCTTCCCCCTTGCCGAAGGCAGCTTGGGAGAGGGCTATGCAATGCTCCGCGGCTATCTTGATTCCTGCGGAGACAATGCCATAGAGGAACTGGCCGTTGACTATGCAAGAGTTTTTCTCGCTGCGGGAAGCGCAGAGGGAGCGGCGGCCATACCATGCGAATCCGTTTATGCCAGCCCTGCAAAAATCTATATGCAGGAAAACTGGGAGGAAGTCCGCGCGGAGTATATTCGTTTTGGAATGGTTAAGGCGGAGGCTTTGGATGATCTTATGGAGGATCATCTCGCCATTGAACTGGAGTTTATGTCCTATCTTGCCAATAAGGGTGAATATGCCGCGCAGAAAAGCTTTGCCGAAAACCACCTTTTAAACTGGATGGGAAGCTTTGTTGCGGATATAGATAAATATGCCCGCTGTGATTTTTATAAGGCTATCGGGCGCATTACCGAGGGCTTTATAAAAATGGATGCTGCCTTCCTCGGAGCGGTCGCGATGGGCGAGGTAGTCCCGTCCCAATGCTACTCTGTGAGAAACGAGAGAATGAGCAAGATTCTCGCAAGACTGAAGGAAAATTACCGCGTTTATGCTCCCGTTCGCTTGCCCAAGAGAGGTCCGAAAGGCAGCGACCTTATCCGCTACGGCGAGATAAGCGAACTTACTGATATAATCTATAAAGAGAAATCCCATTTCTCTCCCAAAGAGTGCATTTATCCCGTTTCCCAGACCCTTTTCCGCTTCGATGCGGAGGATTGCTCCGTTCAGGAAAATGCCGACGACAAGGGCATTATCATAATCTGCCGCGCCTGCGACATCAACGCATTTAAGCGCCTTGACAATGTTTTTCTCCATAACGGTGAAGCAGACCTTTTCTACGGCAGAATGAGGGAAAAGGTGAAGTTTATTCTGCTGGAATGCAAAGAGAGCTTTGAAAACTGCTTCTGCGCTTCCATGGGAACAAACAAGGCAATGGGCTACAGCGCCGCAATGCGCATTGACGATATTTGCGCCCTTATGGAAATTTGCGATGAAGAGCTTCTGCCTTATTTCATCGATGAAGTCCCCATAGATTTCACACCCGAATTTGTCAAAGAAAATTCCCGCAAAGCCCGCATTCCCAAAATAGAACGCGCTAAGCTTGGCGAGCTTTGCAAAATGGAATTTTGGGATAAATATGACGATGAGTGCATAGCCTGCGGCGGCTGCTCAACGGTCTGCCCCGGCTGTTCCTGCTTTGACACCGTTGATGTTATCTACGACGAAACGAGCATGGAAGGGGAGCGGAGAAGAGTTTGGTCAAGCTGCATGCTCCGCGACTTCACCCAGACCGCGGGCGGCGGTCTTGCAAGAAAAACTCAGGGAGCCAATATGCGTTTTAAGACCCTCCACAAGATTTATGACTATTGCCTGCGCTTCGGCGGAGAGCATATGTGCGTTGGCTGCGGCAGATGCATAGACCGCTGTCCCAAGGGAATTGATTTTCTTGACACAATAAATGGTCTTGCGGATGCACTTGAAAAAGAAGAGGGGGAGAGGTAAGATGAAAAACATAATGTTGCCCACACCTCACAAAATCCTGAGAGTCCTGAAGGAGACCAACGCGGAATACACCTTCCGCGTTGAATATGAGGGTGAAACCGACCACGGCCAGTTTTTCCAACTTTCCATACCCAAAATAGGCGAAGCCCCCATATCCGTAAGCGGAAAAGGGGAGGGATATGTGGAATTCACAATCCGCAAGATAGGCCGCCTCACCAACGGCATTTTCGGTCTTGAAGAGGGAGATAATCTCTTTATGCGCGGCCCTTACGGCAAGGCTTTTCCCCTTGAGGACTTCAAGGGAAAGAACCTCGTTGTAATATGCGGCGGCACCGGCATGGCGCCCGTGAAAACCACCCTCAACTATTTCCTGGAGCACAGAGATGAGGTGAAGAGTGTTTATCTTATCGCAGGCTTCAAGGATATAAACTCCGTTTTGTTCACCGAGGATCTTGAGAGATACGCCGAGAGTTTTGACACTATAAAAACTCTTGATAATTCCTCTGCCCCCGGTTTCGAGACAGGAATGGTCACCGCTCATATAGGAAAGATACCTTTTGCAGAGTTTGACGATTATAATGTTGTTATAGTCGGCCCTCCTGCAATGATGCATTTTGCCGCTCTTGAGTGTCTGAAAAACGGTGCGGCGGAGGAAAAAATCTGGGTGTCATTCGAGCGAAAGATGTCCTGCGCTGTGGGCAAATGCGGACATTGCAAGATAAACGAGACCTATGTATGCCTCGAAGGTCCTGTTTTCAACTATACAAAAGCAAAAGAACTTTTTGACTGATAAATATATTTATAATCGGAAGGAGCGTAAATAATTATGTGCAAGTTTCCCCATCTTTTTCAGCCTCTGAAGATAAACAATAAGTACACCTTCAAAAACCGTATCGAGAGCGCCCCCATGGCCTTCGGCCTCATCGCCCTTGATCCCGATGCTGCGGATAAATCTTTCCGCAAGCTGGAGAGCATAGCCCGCGGTGGCGATGCCTGCGTGGCTGTTGGTGAGATTGATGTCAACTTCACCGATGCCTGCCGCATTCCTCTGCCTCCCGTGGACTTCACTCAGACCGAGGGCTACGCAGTGGACAGAGTTGGAGAATATGCCCGCCGCATCCACAAGCACGGCGCAATTGCTATCTGCGAGCTGAGCCATCCCGGCGCCGAGAAAATGCCCTTTGGACCCAATGAAGAGGCTATCGGCCCCAATGATGAAGTCCGTCCCAACGGCGTTCATGTCCGCGCAATGAATGAGGATGATATGGAGCGCATTGCGAATGATTTCGTTATCGGCTGCAAGTTCCTCAAAGCCGCAGGCTATGACGGAACCATCATCCACGGCGGCCACGGCTTCCTCTTCACCCAGTTTCTTAGCCCCACTTACAATAAGCGCACCGATGCTTACGGCGGAAGCCTTGAAAACCGCGCAAGATTCCCCATCATGATACTGAAGAAGATGCGCGAAGCCATGGGACCCGATTTTATCATTGAGCTGCGCATCACCGGCGATGATGGCTATGAAGGCGGCGTAACTCCCGAGGAGACCGGTATGTTCGCCCATATGCTGGAGGGCATTGTCGACCTTATTCAGGTCAGCGCAGGCATTTACTATGATGCCATTGCCACTCACCAGTTCTCCTCTATGTTTGTTCCCCACGGCTGCAACAGAAACATTTCCAAGATTGTTAAGCAGTACACCAGTCTGCCCGTTGGCGTTGTGGGCGGTATCAATGATCCTCAGCAGATGGAGGAAATCATTGCAAATGGCGAAGCTGACTACATAGTTCTTGGCCGCCAGAGCCTTGCAGACCCCGAACTTGCCAATAAGGCAATGAGAGGCGAAGAGGATACCATCCGCCGCTGCCTGCGCTGCTTCAAGTGTTTCCCTGGTTCTCCCGAAGAGGGTTATACCGATCTGCCCTTCACCAGCAACGAGCTTGCCAAGATCGTTGGTGCCTGCACCATCAACCCCCTTGCCAACCTGCCCTTCGACCACTATGAGCTGCCCGAAGCCAAAGAGAGCAAGCGCGTACTTATCATCGGCGGCGGCCCTGCAGGTATGGAAGCTGCAATCCGCGCAGCCGACAGAGGCCACAAGGTTGTCCTTGCTGAAAAGGAAAACTTCCTTGGCGGTATGCTCTTCTTCACCGATGTGGACAGCGATAAGCCTGACCTGAAAAACTTCAAGGATCTTCTCATCCGCGAGGTTGAGCGCAGAGATATCGAGGTCAAGCTTAACACCGAAGTTGACGCAGACTTTATCAAATCTGTTGCTCCCGAACATATCATCATTGCCACAGGTGCAGTGCCTTCCAGCCCTCCCATCCCCGGCATCGAGAAGGCTCACCAGTCTCTTGAAGCCTACAAGGGCAATGTGGTACCCGGCAAGAAGGTGGTTATGGTTGGCGGCGGCCTTATAGGTGCCGAGCAGGGTCTCTTCCTTGCAAAGAGCGGCCACGATGTCACTGTTGTTGAGATGCTGCCACGTGTAGCAAATGAGGCTTACGGTATGTATCGCGAAGCTCTTGCCCGTGAGATGGATAAGGAGAATATGACTCTTCTTGAAAATACCCGCTGCCTTGAAATCGGCGAAAACTTTGTCAAGGTACTTCTGCCCGACGGAAGCGAGAAGACCCTTGAGGCAGATACTGTTTTGCACGCCCTCGGTATGAAGTCCCGCTGCACCGAAGAACTCAAGGCTGCCGCAGGTGACATCCCTGTGGTTGTCATCGGTGACGCCATCGCTCCGGGCAAGGTTGACCAGGCTACCCGCGGCGGATATATGGCTGCAATTGAAATAGGATAACAGGAAAAGGAGAATCGATATGGACTTTATGCCCCCTATTGCTCAGCGTGGCATGCGTGTACAAACTGCCGTTGCCCTCCAAGAGCCGGACAGAGTCCCCTTTATTCCTACCTTCAATAATTTCTTCCAGCTGAACTATGGCGTGTCCTTCGGCGAGAGCATGAGAGATCCTTCAGTGCTTGCCGGCGCTGTGGATGCGGTGCTGGATCGCTTCGAGCCGGATCTTGTAAATCTGCCTTCAGTGTTTCCTGCACCGGCTATGGAGCGCATGAAATCCACCTGTGCCCGTTTCCCTGGCAAGCTCTATAATCTTGGAGACGAAGTGCCCTACCAGTATATCGACAAGCAGTTTTTGAAGGATGAGGAGTTTGACGAATTCCTTCGCGACCCAAGCTGGTTCTTGTTCAGCAAGGTGCTTCCCCGCAAATATGCGGCTTTGGAGCCT
>JAZQVC010000018.1:0-16878 GCA_045631645.1 Oscillospiraceae bacterium | reverse complement strand
AGCAAGGGTATAGAGAGAGTCCTTTTCAAGACCGGCCACAGGCATAATGTCTCCTGCAGGGGCGGCGTTATACCCTCTCTGGAAATAGCCGCAGATGCATTTATCTCCCTCGCCAACCTGCCATACCTCTGTGCCGCTTCTTGTGCCTTCTCTGCGTCTGAACTGTCCGTACTGGAAGGTTCTTCGGTGCTTTTTATAATAGGCAATCTGGTGGCATACCTCCTGTCTCTCCGCTCTGGAGAGATATTTCAAATCCAGCTCATAGCCGAAGCAGCCGAAGGCCGCCACATTAAAGCGGGTGGAAAGAGGCGCCGAGCGGAGGGTCTGCTGGCTTGGTGCGGATGCCACATGGCTGCCCCAAGTGGACTGGGGATAAAGATAACTCAGTCCTCCCTGAATATCCAGACGCTCAATGGGGTCTGTGTTATCGCTTGCCCAGATTTGGGGAGAAAAGCAGAGCATGCCAAGGTCGAAACGGTTTCCTCCCGAGGAGCAGCTTTCCAGAAGCACATGGGGGCGAGGGCTGAAAATTCGGGAGAGAACATCGTAAAGACCGAGGATATAACGATGGTGGAATTCTCCCTGATTTTCAAGGCTTGGGGAAAAGGCATCGGAAATATGGCGGTTATAATCCCACTTAACATATTTCAGCCCGGTGGAATCCATAATCTTGCCCACATTTTCCACTATATAATCGCGAACCTCAGCCCTCGTCAGGTCAAGCACCAGCTGATTTCGTCCCTTCGCAGGACTTCTTCCCGGCACCTTCACCGCCCAGTCGGGATGGGCTCTGTATAGTTCGGAATCCTCATTGACCATCTCCGGCTCAAACCAGAGGCCAAAGTCCATGCCCATTCTTCGAACGGCTTTTGCAACTCCCTCAACTCCATGAGGAAGCTTTTTAAGGTTGGTATTATAGTCACCCAAACCTGCATGATCGTTGTTTCTTTTTCCGAACCATCCGTCATCCAGCACGAAAAGCTCCACGCCAAGCTTCTTCGCTCTGCGTGCCAGCCTTATCAGCTTTCCGTGGGTGAATCTAAAAAAATGGGCCTCCCAGTTGTTGGCAAGCACGGGGCGCTCCATGTTTTTCCAATCGCCGCGAACAATGTTGCCATTGACGAAACTATGGAAATTCCTGCGCAGACCGTTGAAGCCCTTGCCGCTGCAGCTTAAAACCGTCTCGGGAGTTTCAAAACTCTCCCCTGTATGCAGCGTCCAGTCAAAGCATGCAGGATTTATGCCCAGCATAACGCGGACTATATCCTCACCCGAGCGCTCAACAGCTCCATAGTGGCTGCCGGAATAAACAAGATTGAAGCCCCAAACCTTGCCATGATCTTCCCCTGCTCCCCTCTCGCTGAGGAGGAAACCGGGATTATGGCGGTTGGAGGATGCTCCCGTTGAAGAGGAATTCACATAAAGCCCCGCTTCAACATTGCGCACATTATGATGGGCTTCCTTTATCCAGCCTCCGTCAAAGGTATGCATTTCCAGCGGCATGGCGCTCATGTCCATGCTCATGGACATTATCTTGCGGAGGGAGATGTCCTTATCTGCACCGTTGGTGACAACGCTTCTGCGGCTTATCACATTGACCTTGGGAAACACGGTATAGTAAAGGCTCAGCTTAACAGGATGGAGGGTATCCTCCATATCTATGCGCAGAGTCTCCACGCCCTCGTCTTCCCCGTTAGCATAGGCAGTGGGGAGACAGTCCATAGGAACGCAGCCGCTTATTATCTCATGGCTTTTATACACAAAGTCAGTAACAAAGCTGCCGTCGGGCATTTTTATCTCGCAGGGACTGTTGCGGTAATCCCCCTTGCCCACTCCCGACCATTCAAGGCAAAGAGTATCAAGGCAGTAGCTTGCATCACTCTCGCTGTAGCAAACAGCGCTGCCATAAGGAACGCTGCGCTTCACCGCAAGAGGGGCACAGTCACCTTCGCCCAGCTTAGAACCATAGTGCAGATGTTCAAGATGGCCGAAAGGGCTTACCTTCAGCCAGTAGGAGGAATCTTCCGTATCCAAACGGAAAAGACCCTTATCTTCATATATGGGCATTATTGCACCTCCACATAGCCTGACCACAAAAAATGGACAATGGATATTTAGTATTATCCATTGTCCATTATATTACAGCTATTTTCAATTGTCGAGTTTTTATCTCACAAAATAACTTCCGCTGGGCAGGGTGAAGCCATCAACAGCAACAACCAGTCTGGAGGAAACATCGCAAAGCTCCTTCGCAATGCTTACATCGGTCACATAATAATCCATGTTGGTTCTTACATAAACGCGGTCAAACACCTTGAAGAAGAATTCGGGATCCTGTCCCTTGTCCTTGCTCTTTCCCTCGCGGAGGGCAGTGCCGTCCAGCTCCGCACTCAGGTAAATTCCGATTTCATCGGCCTGCTGGCGAAGATAGCGGCATATTGAGGATACGGCGCTGACGGAGTCAGGAGTTGCGCTCATAGGCTGCGAATAGGCAATCGCCATATTGGCAGGCACACAAACATTGGTGAGCAGCACCTCGTCAAAGCCCATTTCCTTAAGCTCGCGCATCAAGTCCACAATATATTCCCTTGTTACGCTGTTATAGGGGTCAAGCCAGCTGCAAGTTTCATCAGTGAGAACTCCGCCATTGGCATTTTTCAGGCTTATGGGGCTATTGCGCATAGCCATGGCACTGTCACCAAGGCAGCTGATCTCAGCAACAAGCCAAAGATCATGCTCCTTGAGCTTGCCAAGAGACTCCTTGATATTCTCTGTGCCGTTAACGCCATAGCTTGCAGCCATAGAAACGCCGCTATAATAACGGAGGGTGCCGTCCTCGCTTTTAATATTCAGAACAAGGCTGTTATATTTATTCTGGCTTTCCGCAAGAATGGAAGGATAATAGGCAAGGTTCTGCGCCGTCATTTTCTCCCTGGAAACATAGAGCGCCTGAATATCTTTGAGGCGAGAAGTGACCATGCTCTTCATCTGGGAATAATCGGGCATTGAAACAACGATCTGAGCATCAGTGACAGGAGGGGCAAGAACGCTTAACTCATCGTCCTCATCATCTTCGTCCTGCTGCAGTTCACTCTCTGTAAGTTCCAGATAAAGGCCGTCCTTTTCATAGCGTATATATTTTTGCATATCGTAGAAAACCCACATACCCACCATAAAGGCGATAATCAGCAGGAAAAGCAGCACAGTGATTACCCAGCCGTATTTGCGTTTTCCACGGTAAATTGCTCTTGGTCTTGCCATAATTATGCTCTTTCCTTATCCTCTATCTCGGAAATGAGCGCCACGCGGCGGGCATGTCTGCCACCTTCGAACTCGGTGCTCAGGAAAGTGTCAACAATTTTCAGGGCAAGTCCGCTTCCGGTAGTACGTGCGCCCAGTGCAAGAATGTTTGCGTCGTTATGAAGGCGGGTGTATTCAGCGCTGTAGCAATCTCCGCAAAGGGCAGCGCGGATGCCTTTAACCTTGTTTGCGCTGATGGAGATGCCTATACCGGTTCCGCAGATAATGATTCCCTTTTCACACTCACCGGAGGCAACAGCTCTTGCGGCAGCCTCGCCGTAGATAGGATAATCGCAGCTATCGGTGGTGTAAGTGCCATAGTCCTTGAGGGTATAGCCCTTGGATTCAAGGTGCTTTATAATTTCATTTTTAAGTTCAAATCCGCCGTGGTCAGAAGCAATTGCAATCATAATAAAATCCTCCTTCAGATTTTAACAAACTCAAATTTGCGGTTTTTGAATGTGCTCACATATTCAAAGCCGCAGTTTTTTATTATTTCATAGCCGTCGCGAACGCATTTTGCCGCATCTATAGGATTATGGGCATCGCTGCCGACGGTTATTATCTCACCGCCGAGAGCTTTATAAAGCCTAAGTATCTCCGGAGACGGAAAAGATCCGCAGCCATCTCTTATACCAGAACAGTTTATCTCTATTCCACGTCCGTTGTCAATCAAAAGCCTGAGAAGATGCTCAATTTTATCTCCGTAACGCTCCAGAGAAAATTCCTCGTCAAATCCCTGCTGCCACATATAGCGGCGTCCATAGCCTATATGAGCCATCACATCGAAAAAATCCAACTCCGCCATTTTCAAAAGTTCGTCGGCATAGTCATTGAAAATCTGTCTGCAATGCTCAGGGGATTTGAATTTGACGCCCCAAAGATCGCCATAATCCTGAAGAATATGCAGCGAACCCATCACCATGTCCAGACCCGGCGTCGCAGCAAGAGCTTTTGCCGTTTCTATATCGAAAAGAGGTTCACCCAGTTCAAGACCAAGACGCACATCCAGCGGCAGTTTGGGGTGCTCCCGAAGCATGGATGCATATTTTTCCATTGTCTCCATTGGCTTTGTAAGGCAATCGGGATTGAACTCATAGGTACGCCAGTTCACCATATCGCAATGGTTTGTGAAGCACATCTGCTCCATACCCATTTTGGCCTCGGCTTCCACCATTTCAAACATGGTGGCCTTAGAGTCCTGAGATATATCCGAATGGACATGATAATCTGCTAAAAACATTTCTTCACCTCTTATTTTAGGTGGCAAGCGCCATTATAGGGGATTATTGCATCAAAACGGCCATGTGGCAAACCAGCCAAGGATGTTTTGGGCGAAATCTCTTGAAACCCATGCGCCGCTGAGAACAGGATAATATGCCGCAAAAAGCAATATGCTCAAAGCCGCAAAGGACAAAAGTATCCATTTCCAGTTTTCGCTGCGTCTGCGGATGGAATCAAATACATAACCCAGCGCCAGAAGCAGGAACACGGAGGAAGGGAAATAATGATATTCAAAGGTTATTCTTGTTACAAACACCCAGGGCAGAAGCTGGGCCATATAGCCCAGGAAAATAAATCGGGCAGTGCGGTCTTTTTCTTTTATCCAAAGCCAAAGCATAGAGAATATTGCGGCAAGTCCGCTCCAGCAAAGGAGAGGATTAAGCATGGCTCCGATGGTGGATTTATCGTTTCCGCTGTATTCAAGATAATACAAGATGGGTCTTCCGTTGAGTATCCACTGCCACCAACGGGAGGAATAGGGGTGCTCAGCATCCACACCCGAATGATAAGAGAACATATAATCCTGATTGCGGATAACTATATCGAAATACTCTCCGCGGAAGAACATTCCCACGCCTTTCATTCCCTGCGCCAAACCATAGGGATAATAGCTCACATAGTAAATCACAAGGGGCGCAAGCACAAAGAAAATGAGGCAGACAATAATATTTTTCCCGCTTTCGCGCCAAAAGCCCTTGATGGCAATTTTGCGCTCTTCCTCATCTTCACCCATTTTTACGGCAGAAATATATCTTTCAATTCTGTCAATGAGCCAGATAAGCCCAAGCCCTGCGCCTGCATAAATGCAGGTCCATTTGCTGGCCGCACCCAAGCCGAAACATACTCCGCTCAGCGCAAGGGGCAACATCCATTTTTTTCCGCTTCTGTCGGACTGCAGATAGATATACATGAAAAGATACATCAGCAGAATAAAGAAAACGGAATAGGAATCTATCGTGGCAATTCTTGTCTGGGCAAAATGCATGAAGTCCGTTGCGAAAACAAGGCTGATAAGCGCGGGTACAATTTTGCCGCCAAACATACGCTTAATGAAAATATACATAATAGGCAGCATCAGCACGCCCACCAGCGTTCCCATAAAGCGCCATCCGAAGGGGTTGAGTCCGAAAATGGATATTCCAATTGAGATTATTATCTTGCCGAGAGGGGGATGGCTTATTTCATAAGGCTGAACCGCTTCAAGATGCTCAAAGGCGGTTCGCACATGGTAAATCTCATCAAAATAACTGCTGTTGAGGTATGTGGATTTTTCAGGAACGGTTTCCCTCTCGTCGAAAAGAGGAATGCAGCCATCGGGGATTATAAGTTTTTCAGGTTCAATTTTAACACCGTCAATATCATAAATAACCAGCTCACCCAGCCATATCTCGGCATCGGCAATAAGGCGCAGATAACGGGTGGGGCTGATATAATCCCAGGTATCCAGCTTCTTCCACTTCAGAAGGTCAGCATAGCCTTGTTCCAGCATTCCAACATCCGTGAAATTTTCTCCATCCTCAGAAAACTGGACATAATAATTACCGGTGTGAATGCCTGTGAAGTAGGAAACCGCGCTTATACCCTCGGGGTCTTTCAGTTCTATGAGGGCATACTGTCCCCTCTCGCCAAAGCGGCAAAAGCTTTCCGGATTATTAGTGGTTCCCAAATTCAAAAATGCGCACAAAGCATAGCAGGCGGTAATGACCAAAATCAAAATGCGGTCAGTGCGTCCAAGCTTTTTTCTGTCATCCTCGCCCACAATAATGGCGGCGCTTTGACGGGAAGTAATAAAAACCGCGAAGACAATAACTATAAAAGCCAAAAGGGCTATTGGAAACAAGAGATGAAGCTTATCCATTTTATCCTCAAGAAATTAATAATTTGATGCAAAAAGTTTGTATTTATGATTTAATGATTATACTATAAATACCCGCGCAAGTCTATGAAAGGAGGGGGAAATTTGAAAAAAATTGGAAATATTCTGCTTATGGCGATCATTCTCACCGCTTTATTTCTATGCGCCTGCGCAGCAAATTCCCCATCATCACCGGAGGAAACTTCTCCTCCCTCGGCAGAGATAGTGCAAACGTCCTCCCCCACTCCCTCGCCAAGTCCAAGTCCTGCAGTCCCTGAGCAGGTAGAGCCTCAGCGCCCCACCCTTGAGGACAAGGTCTGGCAGATGATGTATATAACTCCTCAGGACATCACAGGGGAGAAATGTTCTGTTGACAAAGAGCTTTGGGCAAACTCCCTTAACGAGAAACCTGTCGGCGGCATTGTTTTCCTCTCCGACAATATTCCCTCCGAAGAAGGACTTCGGGGCATGATGGACGCCATCTATGCCGCTGATCTCGGAGTTTTCCTCGGCCTTGACGAAGAGGGCGGCGAAGTTGCAAGACTGGCCTATGCTCTTGGCATTACCACAAAATTCAAGCCCATGTATGAATACCAGCTCAAAGGCACCGCCGTTGCATATCAAAACGCTTATACCATCGGTTCGGACATAAGCTCTTTCGGCTTTAACATGAATTTTGCCCCCGTTGCCGATGTTTGG
The DNA here is from genome assembly GCA_045631645.1 of Oscillospiraceae bacterium. GTDB lineage: Bacteria > Bacillota > Clostridia > Oscillospirales > Oscillospiraceae > SIG459. Next base: position 9,740 of record JAZQVC010000018.1, on the reverse strand, counting down.
AACAATTATTGGAATACCGTTATTGGCTACAGATCCTATGCTACTGATTCAGAAAGGGCAGCAACACTGGTTGCTGCCGCTGTTGAAGGCTATCATAGTTCCGGAGTTATAAGTGTTCTCAAGCACTTCCCCGGACATGGAAACACCTTTGAAGACAGCCATTATGCCAGCGCATACACAAAAAAGACTATTGAACAGATGCGAAGATGCGAATTTCGCCCCTTTGTCTCAGGCATTGAGGCCGGATGTCAGGTTGTTATGCTTGGTCATATTATTGCCACAGAAATTGACCCTATATATCCCGCAACCCTGAGCAGCAAGATTATTCAGGATGTCCTCCGCGGAGAATTGGGCTTTGAAGGGCTTGTAATAACAGATGCATTCACCATGGCAGGTCTTGGAGAAATGTCCGAGGCAGAGGCAGCCGTTATGGCCGTTGAAGCAGGCTGCGATATGATTCTCGCACCCGGCGATCCCGAAGCCGCCGTGAAAGCAATACTCGAAAATGTAAGTGAGGAGAGAATTGAAGAGAGTTACCAGAGAATACTGTCTCTCAAACGCGACTGGGGACTTATGGAATAAAAATAAATAAATAAAAAAGGAGCTGTCATATTGACAGCTCCTTGTTGTTTTCATGCTGATGATTAATTATGCCCAGCTGGACTGGATGTCGTCAGCGGTTTCCTTATCGAACATTGCAACAATGCTCTTGACAGCGTCGCCCAGGAGAACCAGGGTGAACATGCCGAAAACAACGGTCATAACGACGAACAGAGGCCAAATGGGAATCATAAGAGTCGCGGTGATCTCGCGGCTTGTCATCTTCTCAAGAATGCCTTTGCCTGCGCCCCAGGTAGCGAAAACCATGGTGGCAACGGAAATGAGAGAAGTGAGGGAGAAGAAGAAGAAGCGGAGCTTCTGAGGCATCTTGCTAACAAACATGGTAACATGGATGTGTCCATGAACAGTCTGAGTATAAGCCCAGGAGGTGAATACGACGATCAGCAGCATGCACTGAACTATCTCGTAGACACCAAGAATACGATAGTTTGCGAAAAGACCCAGCATAGAGTCAACAAACATAATGAGCATCATGCAAGCGATAAGAATCATACCGACATAGCAGATGTAGTAGCATATCTTGCTGGTTACGAGGGAGTAGCCATTGATAAATTTCTTCATATTAATGCCTTCCTTTGCTGCGATCAGTTAAAACTGATTTTAATTTCCGGCATCGAGCACCGGAAATTGCGTGGCGACCACGCTTTCTCTGTGCATTTGCCGCACATATTTAGAAAATCTTTTGTGGGTGGTCGGGGTGCCGAGGGGCACCCCGACCATAATCAGAAACTAACTAAGTAACTAATTAAATCTTTTCCGAAAGACTATTGATTAATAGTTGTCGGGGGTGTAGGTCCAATCGGAGTAGTGGAACTCTTCTGCCCAGTCGTTAGCGTGAGCTTCAGCGTTAGCAGCAACGATTTCCATGCACTTGTCATAGATAGCCTGGCCGTCGAGACCCATTTCGTTCAGGTAGCCGATGTACCACTCGTGGATACCGGTAACGATTTCGTCAGAGGTAGCGAAAGCGAGGAGCTCCTCGGAGGGCTTGTAAACTTCAACGCCGTTCTCGCGCATCTTGTCAGCAACCCAGTAGTTGCAGCTATCCCAGTAGTAACCAGCCATGTCGCCAGCGTAGTTGCCGCAGTACTTGTCGATGATAGCCTGGAGGTCAGCGGGGAGGTTTGCATAGCTGTCCTTGTTCATGAGAACGAAGCAAGAGGTGTAGGAGATGGGGAGGTCAAGGCAGTAGTCAATGGGCTCGAAGAGGTTGAAGCAGTCGATGTTGTGCCAGTCATTGGTAAAACCATCGAAAACGCCCTTGGAAACGCCTTCATAAACTTCGCCAGTGGGGATGGAAACGGGAGTTGCGCCCAGAGCGGTGAGGTACTGGGAAGCAATGGTACCAGCGGTACGGATCTGCATGCCCTTGAAGTCCTCGGGCTTCTCGATCTTCTTACCTACGGTAGAAACGGGGCCGTAAGAGCAGGAGTGCAGGCCAACGATCTTCCAGTCAGCGAATTCCTTCTGGAGCTCGGGGATCTCTTCGTACATCTGCTGATATACGTCGGTAGCCATACGAGCAGAAGTGATGCCGTTAGCGCAGAGGTTGATGAACTCGGAAACGGGGAAACGCTTAGAGAAGAAAGAGGTGCAGGACCAAGCGATGTCAGCCATGCCGTCCTTAACGCCATCGATGGTCTCGGTAGCGCCCAGGAGAGAACCGCCGGGGTTGTACTCGAATACGAGGCGGCCATTGGACTCTTCGCTCATCATGTTGAAGAGAGTCTCGATGTAAGCTTCGCACATAGAGGTAGCGGCGTCGTGGTTAACAACAACGAGGGTGTAGGTCTTGCCGTCAGCGGGAGCTGCGGGCTCTGCGGGAGCAGCAGGAGCTGCAGGATCAGCAGGAGCTGCAGGAGCTGCGGGAGCTTCATTGCCGCAAGCTGCGAACAGGCCGCAGCAGAGGACAGCAACGAGAAGAAGTGCTATAACTTTTTTCATTTTTCTTCCTCCAAATTTTTTAATACAAAAGGCTTATGCCTAATTGTTTACTTGAATTAGCCTCAGACAGCGTAGCCGAGGAGAGCGGGAAGGAACTCGCAAACAACGGGGAATGCGCAGACAATGATAACTGCGACCAGCATACCAACAACCATGGGTGCAACGCCGGCGAAGATCTTCTGCAGAGGTACATCCTTTGCAACACCTGCAACGATGTAAACGTTCATTCCGACAGGGGGAGTGATGAGGCCCATTTCCATAACCATGATCATGAGAACGCCGTACCAGATGGAGCCGAAGCCCAGAGCGTCAGTCATGATGGGAAGGAAGATGGGAACGGTCAGCATAACCATTGCGAGAGAGTCCATAAGGCAGCCCATAACAGCATAGATAACAATGATAACAGCGAGAACGATGTAGCGGTTGACGTTGAGGCCGTTAACAAGGTTTGCAAGAGTGATGGGGAGCTTGGTGATGGTAAGGAAGTTACCGAAAACGTATGCGCCGATGAGGATCAGGAAGATCATACCGGAAGTCTTAACGGTGTCACGGAGGCAGTCGAAGAAGATCTTCCAGGTGAAGCGACGGCGTGCAACGAGGTAGATGAGAGCTGCGGTAGCACCGACAGCAGCAGCTTCGTTAGCGGTGAACCAGCCAAGGAAGATACCGCCGATGGCGATAGCGAACAGAACGATCATTGCAGCAGCGCCCTTCAGGGAGATGAGCTTCTCCTTAAAGGTGAAGTGAAGCTTACCGGGTGCGGAGTTGGGTCTGATGCGAACAACGATCATAATGGAGACTATGTAGCAGATAGCGAGGATGATACCGGGAACGATACCAGCAGCAAACAGACCTCCGATGGATTCACCGGCAACGATACCATAAATGATAAAGCCGGTGCTGGGGGGGATCAGAATACCGAGGGTACCGCCGGCAGCGATGGAACCGCATGCCAGACCGTCATCATAACCGGACTTGCGCATCTCGGGGAGAGCAACAACGCCCATGGTAGCGGCGGTAGCAGCGGTGGAACCGCAGATAGCGGAGAAGCAAGCGCAGGCTGCAACGGTAGCGCAGGCGAGACCGCCGCGGATGCCGCCGAGAAGCTTTCTTGCGCAGGCATAGAGGTCAGCGCTCATTCCGGAGTAGTAACAAAGGTTACCCATCAGAACGAATAGCGGTATGACCGTGAAGGAATAGTTGGTAGCCTGAGTATAAGGAATACTCTTGAAAAGGCTAAGTGCAGTGTTGATGTTGCCTTTGACGAGCCATACGCCAAAGAAACCGACAGCCATCATGCAGATACCGATGTTCATACCCATGATCAGCAGTACCAGCAGAACGATGACGCCGATTATTGCCATAGTAAAGTAACTCAAAAAATCGACCTCCATCTCTGGTGAAAACATTAGTTTTTTGTCAGTCGCGCAGACTTCCAAAATAACAACGTTACCGATATATTACATCAAAAGCCCTTGATTTTCTAATACATATATGGTAATTTATATCATAACCACAGGGTTATATCACCCTTTTTTCTATAACATTTTGTCATATCTTACAATATTTCGCCCATTATTTTGACATTTTGTTAATAATTCCGTAATTTTTTATTGATTCAAGCGCATTAAGAAGGTGTTAATATGACAGAAAGCCAGCGCAACTGCTTCCTCGCGGTGGCAGAACACAGAAGTTTTTCCAAAGCTGCCGCCGTTTTATATGTCTCCCAGCCTGCAGTCAGCAAAAATATAGGCACTCTGGAGGAGGAAATCGGCGCTCCTCTCTTCAACCGTCAGGGCAAACTTGTTGAGCTCACAAAGGCCGGCGAGATCTTTTTTATGTTCCTTATGGAATACAAAAGAGAGTATGAAAACATGATGGAGCGCATACGCTCTCTTGACAGCGGCACCCTTTACGGCGTTGTCCGCATCGGCTGCGTGCTCACGTGGAATGCCGCCCATTTTTATACCCGCCTTGCCAGACATTTTTCAATTCACTATCCCGGTGTTAAGCTTGAGGTTATAGGTCTTGAGCCGGAAACACTCGTCCCCGCCATGCGGCGCAAGGAAATTGACTTTGCAATAATGTATAACTACGATGATGCGCGGCAACAGGATATAGAAACAAAGCCATTTATAGACCTGGGCTCCGGCTTCCTCTGTTCGGGTCTTATAACGGGAAACGGACCATGCACGCCGGAAACTGTTGCAGGCTTCCCCTTCCTTATAACAGAAAACCTAACCGACAGACGCAGCGGCATATATCGCGACATTATCAGAGATATGCTGAAAAAATATGGAGTTGCCCCTGAGTTTCAGGTTTGCAGAAGCCTTTCCTCTGCCATGGTTGACCTCAGCTGCGGAAAGGGCGTTCTTATGGCCGACGACTGGACAGCCGCAAAATCCAACTTTGAGCTGCGCTACATACCCTCGGGAGAGACTGTTCCCCTCTGCCTTGCCCATCTCCGCAGCAACCGCGATTCCCTTGTAAATCTCGTAATGGACGAGACTCTCCGCGTATTTAAAGGAAATCTTTAATATCCGTTGGGAACTTTTCAATTTTTTCTGCGTCATATATTGCAAGATGCAAGTTTGATGTAAATTCCTTCCATATATTATATAGTATATATATGGTTAAAAATTACTTAATGCACTTCTTTGGAGGTTATACATAATGCGAGATTTTTTCAGCAATCTTGAAAAGAAACAGAAGATGTTGTTTATCGGTGGTGCAGCCGCCGCGGCAGTTTTGATTATTGTTATAATCATCTGCATCTCCCTCAGCGGCAACAACCGCAATTACAAAAACTTTTATGACAACGCAGAAGCAGCCTTCCTTCAGGGAGACTACGAGGAAGCCATAGAGCTTATTGAAAAAGCCATGGACATTGACCACACCGAGGAATGCTATCTGCTTATGGCAGAGGCCTACTATGCCTCCGGCGACATCAACATGGCAATTCAGGTTCTCTCTCTCGGCAATTCCCGCCTTGGTGGCAGCGCAATAGCAAAACGCCTTGAGCAGCTTTCCGGCATTGACCCTGATGACGAGGGCAGTGACGGTCTTGAGGAAACCGTTAAAATTGCAGGCAAGGACATCAAGCTCTCCGTAAAGAGTCTGCTCCTTTCCGGCAAGGGTCTCACCGACAGCGATGTTTCCGCCATTTCTCAGCTTAAAGAGCTGGAGAGCCTCAGCCTTTCCGGCAACTCCATTACAAATCTGCGCTTCCTCTCTGAGATGAAGACCATCAACTTCCTCCAGCTTTCCGACAACAAGATAAGCGACCTCAGTCCCCTTGCCGGTCTTGAAAATCTGAAAACTCTCTATATCGACAATAACCTTGTTGAAGATTTCACTCCCCTTTACGGTCTCAAGTCTCTTCGCACTCTCAGCATGAAGGGTATGAACATTACCGACACTCAGTTTGAGGCTCTTCAGGAAGCCCTGCCCGAATGCAAAATCTATACCGATGATGTGAGCGAAGAGGTCAAGGAAATAACCATGGGCAACATCACTTTCAAAAGTGACGTTACCGAGCTGGATCTTCGCGGACAGAACATCACCGACCTCAGCCCCCTCTCTCAGTGCACCGAACTTAAAAAGCTTGACCTCCGCAACAACTCTATCAGCGACCTGAGTCCCCTCATCGATCTGCAGAAGCTTGAATGGCTCTGCCTTTGGAACAACAAGATTGAGGACATAAGCCCCCTTATGACTCTTGTCACCCTTAACCATTTGGACCTTGACGGCAACAAGATAAAAGACATTGCTGTTATTGAGTATCTTGTAAACCTCGACTCTCTCTGGCTCAGCGGCAACCCCCTCAAGAGCCTTGATCCCCTGACTAAGCTCCCCATGCTCCGCCATCTCGGTCTTAAAAACACCGATCTTGATGACAAGGACATGGATGTTCTCATCAGACTCACCGAGCTTGTTGAGCTGACTTTGGAAGGCAATAAGGCTATCACCGCAAACAAGATGGATGAGCTGAAGAAGGCACTCAAAAACTGCGAGATCACCCATTCCGAGCTTTTCTACACCGTTAAGCTTGGCAATGTTGAATTCACCTCCGACGCCACCAGCATCTCCATTTCCGGCGCAGGTATAAGCGATCTCTCCGGTCTTGAGCATTTCACCGCCCTCAAAACCCTGGTTCTCAGCGGCAACAACATCTCCGACCTGAGCCCCCTCAAGCCTCTTACCAAGCTTGAAGCCCTTGACCTTTACGGAAACAAGATCTCCGATCTGAGCCCTCTCGCCACTCTTACCAACCTTCGCACTTTGAGTCTGCTGGATAACTCCATCAGCTCCATATCCGCTCTCAGCGCACTGACCAACCTCACTTCTCTCCATCTCAGCTTCAACAATGTGAAAGATCTCAGCCCCCTTGCCAATCTCACAAAGCTTACTACCCTTGACCTCAACGGCAATGGCATAAGAAACATCTCCGCTCTCAGTTCCCTCATCAATCTTACCGAGTTGGATCTTGAATATAACGAGATAAGCGACCTCACTCCCCTCTACACTCTCACAAATCTCAAGAACCTTTATATAAGAGGCAACTCTTCTCTCACCGCCGAGCAGGTAAGAGATCTCCAGAAGGCTCTGCCCAACTGCAAGATAGTAACAAATCTTGATCTCACCGAGCCCAGCCCCGAGGTTTCTCCTGAGGTTTCTCCTGAGGTTTCTCCCGAGGCTTCTCCTGAAGTTTCCCCCGAGACCACTCCCGAGGCCACAACCACTCCCGAACCCACTCCCAGTCCCGAGGCAACACTTCCTCCCGAGGAAAACACCGAAGGCTGAAAATAAAAAAGGCTGCGCAAAAACTGCGCAGCCTTTTTTATTCATATAAAGAAACGCGAGGGGAAACCCTCGCGCGTTTTTATATTACCATATTCCTCTTCCAAATTCAAGCCCTTGCTTTTTGTGCACTATTTTGCACAATTTCGCTTTTCTTTTACGCCCATATGCTGTATAATATAACCACGGAGAAGGTCTTCCCTCTCCGCCACAATCAGCAAAAGGAGTGACTTATATGAAGTATAACTTTATCGAACGCAAGCTGCAGGTTGACGCCGAGGTTATTACCTACGCAGAGAAGAAGGTTGGAAAGCTGGACAAGTATTTCAAAAAGGATAGCGAAGCATCCGTCACCTTCTCCACCGAGCGTGGCCGCTGCAAAGTTGAAGTCACGCTGAACAACAACGGTATGTATTTCCGCGCAAGCGAACTGACCCATGATATGCATGCATCCATCGACTCCGCTGTTGCCGCTATCGAACGTCAGATCCGCAAAAACAAGACCCGTCTTGAGAAAAAGCTCCGCGAGGGCGCCCTTGAGCGCGACATCAAGGCCGAGTTTATTCCCGAAGAGGAATATGCCGATGATGACGATTTCCGCGTTGTGCGCACAAAGCGCTTCTCTCTCAAGCCTATGACTGTCGAGGAAGCCATTTTGCAGATGAAGCTTCTGGAACACGAGTTCTTCGCCTTCCTCAACCAGGAAGATGACGACAGCTTCTCCGTTGTTTATAAGCGCAAGCAGGGCGGCTATGGACTTATCTCCGCCACCGATATAGACGACTGACACTTCTTATAGTCCTATAACAAAATGCCCGGTTCATCCAGAACCGGGCATTTCTTCGTTTAATGGTCTATTTGCGGAATTTTCGCAAAGTCACGGAAGGAGATATTCACATCGCATTCGCCCTCAACACCGTCCACCTGAGCAGTTCCGTACTGCCACATATCGAAACGGTATATATAGTCGGGAGCCTCGGTTGCATACTGAGCCAGCCAAACAGGATAGCCATCCAGCTTCTCCAGATTCAGCTTAAGGTATGCGATGGACTTATTATAATAGGTCATGGGCGCATATCCGGCCTCGGCTATGCGGTTCATAAAGGCGATTGATGCATCGGTGACAATTTCACCGTCATAAGTGGCGGTTCTTGAGCCGCTCACAAACATGGGTTCCCAGTCAAAGACAACGGGATAGTTTATCTCATAGCCCTCGATTGCTTCCAGAACGAACTCGGCTTCCTCCAAAGCCTCCTCGACACTTATTGCTTGGGAGAAGAAATAGACACCAACATCAAGGCCTGCCTCGGCGGCGCCTTTCATATTTTTCTCAAAATAGGGGTCTATGCTCATCTTGCCCTCGGTATAGCCGCGGTAACCAACGCGGATGATGGCATAATCAAAGCCATCGGCGGCGAGGGCTTTCCAGTCAATATCATACTGATGCTGGCTCACATCAACGCCGTAGCGAACATCCATCGAGGAATCATCATAATAAATTCGGTCTTTATAAGAGAGGAAGCGGCTTTCATCCAGCTCATTCATAGGCAGGTCAAAGTTTATCTTTACTCTGTCGCCCATAATGGAGATAAAGTTTTCCTCAACATATTCTTCGCCGAGGCTGAGGATCTTGCAAAGCTCGCTGCGCTTTATATTATCCTCGCCCTTAAAATATCTGCGTTTATCTTCAAGGCTGCCATCCACTATTCCGGCATGGTAAAGCGCCAGTACAGCGGGATCTTCCGTATCTTTGAAGGGATTTTTCATCTCCGCCTCTTGCTCAAGCTCCAAAAATGCCGCCAGAAGCTTTGCCGCATCGTTTCGGCTTATATACGCATTCAGCTTGATTCCGACCGCGCTTTTCAGAAAGCCTTCTTCAAGAGCAAAATCCAGATATCCCTTTGCCCAGTGTTCCTCTTCCTCTGCCTCTATGGCGGAGAAACCGGAAATCAATGTCATGGTTTTGAGAGCCTCGCCCCATGTGACAGCATTGCCGGGCTTGAATGTTCCGTCGGGATATCCGTTTATGATACCTGCTTCGGCAAGATCGGCAACATAATCATAGTACCATGCGTCCAGACGAAGGTCAGAGAAATTATTTTCCCATTCCTCTTCCCCGTCAACAACAAGAGCGCTTGCACTGAGCTTCCATGAAAGCTCATAACCCGGGTCGTCATAGTTTATAAGCTCGTCCCTGTCTGTGTTAGACTGCTTCTCAGGCTTCTCTGCGGGTGCGGGGGTGGAAGTTGGAGTGGGGCTGGGAGCAGGAGTTGCAGAGGGCGTAGGGGCAGGCTTGACAGTAGGCACAGGTGTAGGCGTGGGCTTAACAGTGGGCTTAACAGTGGGTGTAGGGGTGGGTGCAGGTGTGGGTTTTG
>JAZQVC010000017.1:0-94056 GCA_045631645.1 Oscillospiraceae bacterium | reverse complement strand
CCACGGATAGCCTGGCAGACATAGTCCAAACACGTTTTTGAGAGCATACCCGTCGACATTGCTGCGTTGCCGGCTTTTGAAGGGCGACAGCCCATCCGCAAGCCGCCGCCTTGCACTGTCTTAGTATATGACCTCAAAAATCTTCGACTCCCCGAGAGCGGATTTTTGTGTCAGGCAAAATTGAATGATGCAGGTGGGTGGTAACCCACCAAAGAATAAAATGAAGTCTGGCGCTAAAATCCGCCTCGCGGAGCGTGTTCGGATTATATCTGCCAGGCTAATAAAAATGTATAAATAAGGTTTGCATTGGAAACAATAGCCATGCAAACCTTATTTTTCATTTTTGGAGGTCATAATAATGGAGAAAAAGAAAAACTTCGCGGGGGCTCTTGAGTCCTTTTTTGCCGGAAAGGGTTTTTACATCGTTCTCTTCCTCTGCGTTGCCGTAATCGGCGTTTCCGCCTGGACAATGCTCTCCGTTGGCAGCAAGACCGTAGACGAGGTTCTCCCAAGTCCCGATCTTAGTCTCAGCACCGACGCCACCCTGCCCGAAGAGGATTTCCCCCTTTTTGCCGAAGGCGAAGAACCTATTGAGGAGATCGCCCCCGTGATCAACATGGACGCCGGCATTGCTCAGCCCGAAGTTCCCGCCGATGCTCAGCCCGTTCCCACCGCAACACCTGCTCCTGCGGCACAGAGCAGCGCACCCGCCTATTTCATCCGTCCCGTTGCAGGCCAGATTGAAAACGGCTACAGCATGGATGCGCTTGTATATAACCGCACCATGCAGGATTGGCGAACTCATGACGGAATTGATATTGCCGCCGAACTTGGCGCGCAGGTGAAGGCAATAGCCGACGGAACTGTTGAAAAGGTATATCATGATGACGCTATGGGCACTACCGTTGTGCTCACCCATTCAGGCGGTCTGCGCAGTATTTATTCCAATCTTGCGGAAAGTCCCACCGTTAAGGAAGGGGAAGCCGTTGCCTGCGGCAGCGTTATCGGCAGCGTTGGTTCAACCGCACTTTCAGAGACAGGAGAAGTGCACCATCTGCACCTCGCTATGAGTCTCAACGGCACCAGCGTTGACCCCGCAAAATATCTTCCTTAAAAAAAATTAAAAAAATTTGAAAATTAACCCTTGACATTCGGATTTATATGGGCTATAATCCATATGCTGTTCACAGCACTATGGCGGCGTAGCTCAGTTGGCCAGAGCACTCGGTTCATACCCGGGGTGTCACTGGTTCGAATCCAGTCGCCGCTACCAAACGGGGCGCACATTCAAGCGCCCCGAACTATGGCGCGTTGGTCAAGCGGTCAAGACACCGCCCTTTCACGGCGGTAACACGAGTTCGATTCTCGTACGCGTCACCAGCAAAGGGTCAGCAAATGCTGACCCTTTTTTCTTTTTTCAATTCCACATGGAGGCTTAGCTCAGCTGGTTAGAGCGCACGCCTCACACGCGTGAGGTCGACGGTTCGAGTCCGTCAGTCTCCACCACAAAAAAAGCCACGACTTTCGTCGTGTCTTTTTTTATTCATCATTCGCTCGCTGCCGAGCTCAGGCACTTGTCCTTTTTACCCACAGTGAGGAAAAATACGGCAGTTCCGAGAGCGGCAATGACGATTCCTGCGGCGAGCATTGCGTCAACGCCTGCAAATTCGATAAGCTGACCTCCGGCAAAATTTCCGCAGGCGCAGCCCAGAGAATAGGCGGCGGTTATAAATGCCTGACCTTTTACCATATCCGCTTTCAGCACTTTCTGATCGGCATAATACACCTGCGTGGGAGCAAGGAAGCTGTAGCTCGTTGCCTGAAGCAGCTGAACAAGGTAAATTCCCTCAACGCTTCCGACAACAAGAAAAAGCACGCTCTTGAGCAGGAAGGAAAGCCCTGCAATTTTCAGCAAAAGACCGTTGCTCATCTTTTTTCGAATTTTCTCGAAAAACACAAGCACGAACATCTCGATGAAGGTTGCTACAAACAAGGCCACGCCCACTTCCGCGCTGCCGCCATCCAGACGCTCAAATATCTTGATAAGATAATTTTCCGTCATTGCGTGGAACATACCCAGCAAAAGCACACCCAGAAGGGATACGCAGTACCAGCGGTAACGGCTGAAAAACACCGCCACAGAGCAGCATTCGCTGCTTTTCTTCTCGCGGCTGCGCACCTCGCCCATTGAGGGGTAGCCGAGGGTTATGATTACATTGGCAGCCAGCATGGCAAGAATGACCCATATCATCCAGTCCTCACCGAAATCTGCCATAAGACGTCCCAGACCGAGAGCGGCAAGAGAATAGGCAAGAGAGCCTATTCCGCGTCCTACGCCATAGTTTATTTTTCTGCCGATACTGTTGAAGGACACGCTTATGGAGTTGAGCAGCGGCATCATTGCATCAAAGGAAAAAATGCCAAGCAGATAAACAATGCCCATCGCTGTGCCCTGCAGTTTTCCGCTGAGAAGCAAAGCAAAAAAGGCCATACTGACGGCGCTAAGTCCTACCACAAGGTATTTCACCATATTTCCGCCGAAGCGGTCGGCTCTGTCCGCCAAAAAAGGCTGCACGGCGCAGGAGAGCAGACTGCCGAGAGCAAGCAGAGTTCCCACCTGAGATGCAGGCAGTCCCTTGGCCAGAAGATAAGCGCTGGCGAAGCTCATAACCCCCGCCGCTGCCGCCCAATAGGCCATCTGCTGGAGAGTATATCTAAAAGTAAGTGGTTTTTTCAAGTAGTTCAATCCTCAGAATAAATAGATTTAAAGTTGGCAATGGCGTTCTTAAGGTCTGTGGGGTTCTGTCCATTGGAAATAGCCATATGTGAATAGCGTTCGCACGCCGCCTTATCTCCCTCTATGGCATAAATAATGGCCAAAAGTGTTGCAGCCTGATAACAGCTTTTGTCCGCTTCAAGAGATTTTTCAGCAAAACCCTTGGCCAGTTCCAGTTCACCATCTCGGAAATAGAGCTGAGCAATATTGTTATAACCTACGGCATAGCCGGGGTCGCGACTCACCGCAGCCTCATAGCATTCAAGAGCCCTGTCTCTATGACCGCAACGGGCATACTGCTGGCCAAGATTGTTGTAAATAGTTGTTGAAATAACTCCCCTTGCCAGCAGTTCCTCATACTCAGAAATCGCCGTCTCGGCAAGACCCATATTGGTATGAACTAAACCCGCCAAAAGATAAACGCTCTCCCGGTCGGCATTTGAGAGGCAGCGACCTTTCAGCTTTTTTGCAATATTTTCGGCCTTTCGGAGCTTATTCTCGCTGTATGCTCTGTAGCCTTCCAGCAGCTTTTTACGGGCAGGAGCGTCCTCGATGAAGGCGTTTTTTATCTGAGCTGCATAAGCATTCTCATAAAACTTCAGCCCCTTGCTATACCGCTTCCCGCCTCGGAGCAAAGCGGCCACGGCTGCGCAGATAATACAAAGTGTACGCAGCAGATTGTCCGTATACGAAGCCCCGTTGACGAACACATCGTAAAAATACCAGCCTATAACAGCAGCTATCAGCAGAGCGTAAATAATTTTTCCTATTTTCGCACCCATTCGTTTGCCCTCCACAGCACAAAATGCGAGAAATAAACCTCATCTCGCTTCTGTTCAAAATACCAGATGCCCTCATCCTTTGCAAGCATCTTTATGTAAAAAAAGGAGCTAAGAAAATTTCTTCGCTCCCCTGTTTTCACCAGTTTCCTGCGCTGCGCTCCAGAAGGGGCTTTTCGCGGAACACGGTTTCCGTTGCGGAGAGAAATTCCTCCGCGTTTTTTGCTTTTTTAATCACTTTTCCCAGCTTTTCGCTGTCTCCGAAAAGCTGAATGAAATAATGCCATAACTCTTTCATCCTTGTTGCGGCATTATTGCGGCTTTGAAATTGCAGAGCATAGGACTCAAAAAGTTCTCTGTGAAACTCTCTCAGAGTTTCAACCTCCGCCCTCGCTTCTTCCTTCACCTTTTCGGCAAGAAAAGGATCGGCAACAATTCCCTGTCCCAACATGACAGCTTCCAGTTTCGGGAAGCTATCCATAATTTTTCTGCAGTCGGCGGCGCTTACTATGCCGCCATTGAAGCTGAGGGGCATTTTTGCCTTTTCCACCGCCGCGCTGAAATATTCCATGCGTGGTTTTTCCCTGTAAAAATCCTTTCTCACCCGAGGATGGATAATAAGCTCGGATATTGGGTATTTATTATAAACATCCAAAACCGCCCAAAATTCCTCAGGGTCATTCATTCCCAAGCGGGTTTTTGCGGATATGGAACAAGGAGCTTTATCAAATATCTTTTCCAGAAAATCGTCCAGCGCCGCCACATCGGAGAGCATGCCTGCGCCCTTGCCCTTGGCGGTAACCGTTCCCGAGGGACAACCAGCGTTCAGGTTGACGCTTTTATAGCCCATTGCGGCAAGCTCTCCAGCAGCCCAGAGAAAATCATCGGCATTTTTTGCCATAAGCTGGGGCACAAGGTCAATATCTTCGTTATACTCGGGATAAATCTCCAGCTTATCTCTTTTCGTGAAAACATGGTCTCCGCTTGGGGAGATGAAGGGGGAATAGTAGCGGTCAACGCCAGTGAAATACTTTTTATGGCAGCGGCGGAAAGCCGCTCCCGTTATGCCCTCCATGGGCGCAAAATCAATACGCATAAGCTTATCCCAACAGTACGTCGCTAATAAGCATAAGGCAAAAGCCAGCCAGAAGGGTGTAGGTTGCACCTCGCTCGCTGCCGTCGCCGTGGGTTTCCAGCACCATTTCGTCACTGACAACATAGAGCATTGTGCCGCCGGCAAAGGCAAGGGCGAAGGGCAGAACAAAGGATGCAACGCTGACAGCGCCGTAACCCAGCAGAGTTCCCACAACCTCAACAAGTCCTGTTGCAAGGGCACAGACAAAGGTGCGGCCGGGCTTTACCCCTGCAGCCAGCATGGGTCCGATGATTATCATTCCCTCGGGAATATTCTGCAAGGCAATACCGCCGGCAATGAGCAGAGCCTCGTTCACATTGCCGGAGCCAAAGCTGACACCTGCTGCAATACCCTCGGGCAGGTTATGGATGGCAATTGCGGTTACGAAAAGAAGAACCTTGCCAAGATTGCGGTTATTATGGGCTTCGATGTCTCCACCCACCAGACGGTGGAGATGAGGCACAAGCTTATCCATAAGGCTCATACACACGGCGCCGCAGAAAATGCCCACAACGGTGATTATAAGGCCATATTTGCCGCCGTATTCCACAGAGGGGATGATGAGACCAAGCACCGCAGCCGCAAGCATAATTCCAGCAGCAAAGGACAGCATAAGGTCGGAAAAGCGGTGGGGTATATTCTTGAATGCAAAGCCAAGCAGCGCGCCGAAAACAGTTGCTCCGCCAACGCCGATGGCCGTTATAAGTACCATCTGCATATCTTTATTCTCCCAAAAATTATTATCTGTTGTTTATAAGTATACCCTCTCTTCCCCCTCTGTCAATAGCCGCGAAAGCCGCAAGGCAAACTTTTTGTGGATATTTTTTCATTTATAATTTAGAATAAATATGTGATTTTATCACGGAAAATTTCTTAGGCAGAGGGTATATTAATAATACAAAAAACATAAAAGGAGGACCCAACATGAGACTTAAAAACAAAGTTGCTATCATCACAGGAGGAAGCCGCGGCATAGGCTATGCAACAGCCGCAAGATTTCTTGAAGAAGGCGCCTCCGTTATCATAACTGCAAGCTCCCTTGGCTCCGCTGAAAGATCTGCCGACAAGCTCAGGGCTGCTTATCCCGACGCAAAGATTGAGGGCATTGCTCCCGATTTGGGCAGCCTTGACTCCCTCAAGGAAGCTTTTGCAGCCATCAACGAAAAATACGGACGCATCGACATCCTCGTTAATAATGCAGGCGTTTCCGAAAGCACTCCTTTTTCCAATTACACCGAGGAGCTCTATGACAAGGTGATGGATCTGAATGTCAAAGGCGTTTTCAATGCCACCCGCGCCGTCGTGGACTATATGACAGCACAGGGCGAGGGCGTGATCCTCTCCACCTCCTCCATGGTGAGCAAATATGGTCAGCCCGCCGGCTTTGCCTATCCCGCATCCAAGTTCGCCGTTAACGGCTTCACCCTCTCCCTTGCCCGCGAGCTTGGCCCCAAGGGCATACGCGTCAACGCTGTTGCCCCCGGCATCACCGAAACCGATATGATGAGAGCCGTTCCCAAAGAGGTGATTGAGCCTCTCATCGCCCAGATTCCCCTCCGCCGTCTGGGTCAGCCCGAGGATATTGCCAACGCCTTCGTGTTCCTCGCCTCCGACGAGGCCGCCTATATCACCGGCGTTGTCCTCAGTGTGGACGGAATGGCAAGAAGCTAAAAAAGATATAATTAAAAATCCGCGGTTCGCCTTTTGCGGACCGCGGATTTTTTACATATTCAGGCTTTTAATCTTTTATTTCTATCTTGATATCGCCGGTGTTGGTCTTTATATAACACTCTCCGCCTGAAGCGCTTTGAGGAACATTCACATCTCCCGTGTTTGTACTTACATTAAATATCATATCGCTTGTGAAGGAGCCGAAGACATCACCCGTATCGGTATCTATGCGAACGATGGGGCTTTCGCAGGAGCGGAAAGTCACATCTCCGGTGGTTCTCTCAACGTTCATCTGCATATATGCCTTCAGCTCATCCATGAAAATATCGCCGGTAGTACCCTTGGAAATGAAGGTTTTACAGCTGACATTTACCATTTCCATTTTTCCTGTGCCAACGCGATGGCTCAGCTCATCTTCGCATTCCACATTCTCAAGGCTAATATCTCCGGTAGTTACGGAAAGATCCATAGTTTCGGCATACACACCCTCAATTTCGATATCGCCGGTGCCCGTTTTTATTTTCATGCTGCCGAATACATCGGCGCGATTATCAATATCCGCAGTGCTTGCTTCGATGTTCATTGCCTCAAAGCCCAGACCGGAATGGATAAGCATGTCGCCGGTGCTTGTTTTGACGCTGAGCGCTCCATAGTTGCCCCATGTGCCCTGAGGGAGATAAATTGTTATTTTAGGACTGTCGTCAACAATGCCGATAAAATCCGGCAGCTGTCTGTCGTCACTGTACTTAACTGTCAGAACACCATCCACGAGGGAAACGCTGTGGGGCTCTTTGCTGCTCTCATAGCAGATAACTTTTATCTCGTTTTCCTTTGAAGCTACTATTTCCACATCGGCGGTGTCTGTAATTACAGAAATATCCTCAAGAGCTTCATTAAATTCATAAACCTTTGTCTCGTAGCTTTCTGTTGCAAGATTATTAAAATCCCAGTTTAAGCCCGCCATAGCGCAGGTGAAAAGTATAGCTCCGCACAGTACGAGGGCGGCGGCCACGATAAGCCATATCTTTGCAGCTTTTTTCATTTATGCCTCCCCCTTTCTCTTAAAAAATCTCACTATGCCGACAACTGTCCACTTGCTCAAAAATGCAGCGCCCTTTGTTGCGGCCACGCAGCCGAAGAAGGCAAATATGGCAAGACCCGCGCACACCATGGCTGCGCCGAGCATGACCACGGAGATAATTCCGTTACTCGTGGCGGCAAACACCACTCCGCCTGCAAGCACACCGAAGGCCGAAGCCGCGATGGAGGCGAATGCCGCCCAGAAAGACACTATCGCAGACCAAAGAGCCGCCAAAAGAGAAACCACAACGGCAAATGCTGCACCGAGGAGCGCAATCCAAAGAGGACTGCCCAGCACCAAAAGCACGATTTCCCATGCTCTGAAACGGCGGCGGGATTTGCTTTTAGGCTCGATATTGCTTTCAGCCAATATCTGCTTAGCTATTTCCTCAACACTTCCCACAAGGGCAACGGCCTCTTCCTCGGAAAGACCTTCTTCAACGCGGTCATCTATCATCTCGCTATAAAAGGTGAGGCGCTCGTCTCTTTCCTCCTTAGGAAGAGGGGAGAGACCTTTGCGCAAAAGCTCAATAAACTTTTCCTTAGTCATTTCCATCCTCCTTTGTAACAAAACGGTATATGGACTCGATTTCCTTCCAGTCTTTTTTGAAATCCTCTATTCGCGCAAGACCCTCATCGGTAATGCGGTAATATTTTCGCAGTCTGCCCTCATGCTCGGCAGAGCGCACCGTCAGCATCTTTGCACCCTCAAGGCGCTTGAGAATGGTATACAAGGTGGATTCGGAAAGCTTTGTATAAGGCGCAACATCCTTGATTATCTTGTAGCCATAGGACTCCCCGTCCTTGATAGCCGCCAAGACGCATACATCCAGAAGTCCGCGCTTAAGCTGAATATCCATACAATACCTCCTTTTGTGTAATACATCGTAACACGAAGTATGTAGTTTGTCAATATGCTTTTTTATTTGAAATGGGTGATTTTGTCACGGAAAAGCCATACTTTTGCGGGTATACTAAGGATGAAAATAAAACAAAGGAGGACTTGAATATGTCTGCACTGAATATCAACAAAGCCAATTTCCACAGCGAAGTTATCGAATCCGAAAGACCCGTCCTTCTGGACTTCTGGGCTCCCTGGTGCGGCCCTTGCCGTGCGGTTGTCCCTCTTATTGACGAAATTGCCCGCGAGCGGGAGGACATAAAGGTTGTGAAGGTCAACATTGACGAAGAGCCCGAGCTTGCAAGAGAATACAGAGTTATGAGTATCCCCACCCTTATGGTGATGCGTGAGGGCAAGGTTGTCAAAAAAGCCAGCGGCGCAAGACCCAAAACCCAGATTCTGGAAATGCTCAATTAAACTCAAATATATATTTAAGATGGCGCGAGCACACTCTTCGCGCCATCTTTACTATTGACAACGGTAGCTTTCTGACAGAGAATATAAGGGTAATCTTTTTTCTTTTTCAGGAAAGGTGGACAAGAATATGAAAGTTATAATCGTCGGCGGCGTAGCAGGCGGAGCAAGCGCCGCTGCAAGACTTCGCAGACTGGACGAAAAGGCAGAAATCATTGTTTTTGAGCGCACAGGATATATATCTTACGCCAACTGCGGTCTGCCCTATTACATAGGCGGAGCCATCGAGGATCCTGAGGATCTCACTTTGCAGACTCCCGAGAGCTTTTTCAGCCGTTTCCGCGTTGACATGCGTGTACACCACGAAGTTATTGATATAGACGCCGCCACAAAAACCGTTAAGGTAAAAAATCTTGAAAGCGGCGAAGAATTTTCCGAGAGCTATGACAAGCTCATTCTCTCCCCCGGCGCAAAATCCACCATTCCCCCCATCCCTGGTGTGGATAATTCCCGCATTTTCACCCTCCGCACCGTTGAGGACACCTTCCGCATAAAGGATTTCGTTGACAGCGCTTCTCCCCGCAGCGCGGTTGTCGTGGGCGGCGGCTTCATCGGAATGGAAATGGCGGAAAACCTCCGCGAGTTGGGGCTTGAGGTCACCATTGTTGAGCGCCTGAAGCAGCTTATGAGTCCCTTTGACAGAGATATGGTCTCCTTCATCCACGGTGAAGCACGCGCTCAGGGCATAAACCTCCTCCTCGGGGCAGGAGTTCAGGGCTTCGAAGAGGCAGAAAATGGCATCAAGGTTCTCATAGAGGATGCTCCCTCCATCGCAGCGGACATGGTTGTTATGGCCATAGGCGTAACTCCCGATACCGCCCTTGCCAAGACCGCAGGTCTTGAGCTTGGTATGCGCGGCAGCATAATTGTCAATGATCGCATGGAAAGCTCCGTTGCGGATATATACGCAGTTGGCGATGCTGTGCAGGTGCGCCATGCAGTCAGCGGCAAAGATGTTCTCCTCTCCCTTGCAGGTCCCGCCAACAAGCAGGGACGCATTGTTGCCGACAATATCTGCGGCGGCGACAGCCGCTATATGGGCAGCCAGGGCAGCAGCGTTCTTAAGTTCTTCTCCCTCACCGCCGCCTGCACAGGTCTCAACGAGGTAGGCGCAAAGGCCGCAGGCTTCGACACCGACAAGGTTATCCTCTCTCCCATGAGCCACGCAGGCTATTATCCCGGCGGCAAGGTGATGACCGTTAAGCTTGTCTTCGAAAAGGGTAGCTATCGCATCCTCGGTGCGCAGATTGTGGGCTATGAAGGTGTTGACAAGCGCATTGATGTTATCGCAACCGCCATCCATGCAGGCATCAAGGCCAACGATCTCAGAGAGCTTGATCTGGCCTATGCTCCCCCCTATTCCTCCGCAAAAGACCCCGTGAACATGGCGGGCTTTATGGCGGATAACATTGAAAAGGGCGTACTGAAGCAGTGGTTTGTGGAAGATGAACCCAATCTGCCCAGAGACGGCAGCGTCATCCTTCTGGACACCCGCACTCCCCGCGAGTATGCGGCAGGCCACGCAGAGGGATTTATCAACATTCCCGTTGACGATCTCAGAGAGCGCATAGGCGAAGTGGAAAAGGGCAAGAAGATCTTTGTTATGTGCCAAAGCGGCATACGCAGCTACATTGCGTGCAGAATTCTGGAAGGCGAAGGCTATGAAGCCTATAACTTCTCCGGCGGTTACCGTTTCTTCAACGCCGTCAAGACCGACCTTCGTCTCACCGAAAAAGCCAGCCCCTGCGGCATGGACGCATAAAAAATAGCAAAAAGACGGAGCGTACCGGTGTCGATACGCTCCGTTTTTTTCTGTATGCTCATCCGCACCTACCTTGGCTCTCCCTTTGGGAGAGCTGTCACCGAAGGTGACTGAGAGGGGTTTTTCAATCTCTCTTGAATAGTGCGGTCAATTTGCTCACATACACTGCGAAACTCTCTGTCTATCTCGCGGTTGGAAAACCTCAAAACCTCCAAACCAAAACTTTTCATAAATTTTGTGCGCCGGAAATCATAATCCGATTCCACAGCTTCATAATGCTGAGAGCCGTCTATTTCAATAACCAGTCCGGCAGATGCGCAATAAAAGTCTGCAATAAAGCTGCCGATGATACGCTGCTTGTAAATTTTTACAGGATATCTGCGGAGAAAGAGATACCAAAGCTTTCGCTCATGAGGTGTCATTTCTCTGCGAAGTCGACGGGCATTTTCCAATTGGCTGTTATCTTTTGGTATTGTCATATTTTACCCTCTCCGTCCTCGCTTCGCTCGGCCACCTCTCCCATAGGGAGAGGCAAGGCGTGTATCTGAAAATTTCTGCATTTTTTGCTGCGGCAGAAAGGGTCAATTCAGAGATCCAGCCGCAAGACTATCTCATCACCGTTCATTTCGCCCGTCTCGG
Source organism: Oscillospiraceae bacterium (assembly GCA_045631645.1). Classification (GTDB taxonomy): domain Bacteria; phylum Bacillota; class Clostridia; order Oscillospirales; family Oscillospiraceae; genus SIG459. The sequence continues at coordinate 82,839 of JAZQVC010000017.1, read as the reverse complement.
CAAAACCTGCTTTATGATAGAGGTGAAGGCCGCATTCATTTTCAGGCTCTGTGCTGAGAAGGATTCTGTCTGCGCCCTTATCCTTAAAATAGCGGATGATTTCTGCCAAAGCCGCCTGACCATAACCCTTGTTCTGTTCGTTTTGGTCAATCATAAGACGCCAAAGCCAGTATCTATCGTCTTCATCCTCTGCTTCAGGCTCAAAGGCGAACATGCAAAAACCCACCGCCTTTTCATCTGCATAAATGGCAAAGGGACGCGCCAAATCGGGGCACTCCGCATTAGCTTCCTCCGCCTGTTCTAAAGATCTGCGATTGGTGGCACAAAAGGGCTGGTCCTCCCGTATGGAGAGACCTAAAACAGCATTTTTGTTTTCATCGTTGATCGCAACAAGCTTAATATTCATTTATCTTCCCTCCATAGCCTGATCGAAATAGTCCCGACGGCATTCGCTGTCGGGACTTATAATTTATTCCGCAAGGGATCTTAACTTTTTCTCGTCAACCACTTCAACAGCGCCTCTTGTGAGCTTCACCATGCCCTCGCTCTGGAAATAGCGGAGCATGCGGGTGACCACCTCTCGAGCCGTGCCAAGATGGTTGGCAATTTTTTCATGGGTGATTTTAAGCTCTGTGCTGCTTTCCACCAAAATTTCTTCCAACAGGAAAGCGGCAAGGCGCTTATCGAAGCTGCGCCACATTATCTGCTCCATAAGCCACATAAGCTCGGAAAAATTGCTGCTCATAAGGCTGTTGGCATAGCCCGAAACCGCGGCGGATTCGTCCATGAGGTTTTTGAAAAGGCATGCAGGGATTGACCAGAATTCGCTGTCCTTTTCCGCCTCTATCATAACATTCAGTTGCAGGTCGGGCATAACACAGGAGGCGCTGAGCAAGCTAACATCATATTCGAAAAGACGGTTTATGCTCACTTCTCTCCCGTCTTCGGAGAGGATATAGGTGCGAAGCTGACCGCTTTTCATAACAACAAGACCCAGGCAGTCGGCTCCGGAATCATGGATATGAGTTCCTTTTTCAACCTTATGAAGTTGAAGAACCTCCATTATCTTCTCCTGCTGCTCGGTATTCAGTTTGTTCCATATGGGGAAATAATTCTTAAATTCCATATCGCATATGCCCCCTTTGTCTTCAGTATAACACTATGAAGGTATAAGTCAAATCCTAATTGACAACAAAAATATGTGGTAATATAATTGAGCCAAAGGTATATTGTCTCTTTTAATATATATACTTTTTATTGTTGAATTTCTTTATGTGATAAAATCACAGAATCTTCTATTGATATCGTGTATTATTAAACCATAAAGAAAAAGAAAAACATTACGGAGGTAAATATAATGGAAAAGTGGAAATGCAAAGTTTGTGGTTACGTTCACGAGGGTCCCATGACCGCTGATTTTACTTGCCCCAAGTGCAAGAAGAGTGCTGAGTTTTTTGAGAAAATAGCTCCCGCTGCAGCAGAGAAGACCCCCTTCGTCGGCAGCAAGACCGAGAAGAATCTTTGGGAAGCATTCGCAGGCGAATCCATGGCCCGCAATAAATATACCTACTTCGCATCTGTGGCCAAGAAGGCCGGTTTCGAGCAGATCGCTGAGATATTCCTGAAGACTGCAGAAAACGAGAAAGAGCATGCAAAGCTCTGGTTCAAGGCTCTGGGCGAGCTGGGCAACACCGCCGAGAATCTCCTCCACGCAGCCGAGGGCGAGAACTATGAGTGGACCGACATGTATGACCGCATGGCAGCCGATGCCGAAGAGGAAGGCTTCCTTGATCTGGCAGCACAGTTCCGCGGCGTTGCAGCTATTGAGAAGACCCACGAAGAGCGCTATCGCAAGCTTCTCCACAATGTGGAAGCTAAGGAAGTTTTCGAAAAGAGCGGCCTCACCCTTTGGGAATGCCGTAACTGCGGCCACATGGTACTGGGCGTAAAGGCTCCCGATGTCTGCCCCGTATGCGCTCATCCCCAGGCTTACTTCGAAGTCCGCGCAGAGAACTATTGATAATCCGATAAATAAAAACCAGACCCATATGGGTCTGGTTTTTTTATTAGCCTAATGCAAAAAGGCCGCCTGCTCCACCGGTATGGATGAAGAGCACATTATCCTCGCTTTTGAAAGCGCCCTCTTTCGCCATTTCCAGAAGACCTGCAAAGGCTTTGCCGGTATAAACGGGGTCGAGGAAAAGTCCCTCTTTCTTTGCAAGCAGCGCCACTGCGGCGTTGCCCTCCTCCGAGGGTATGGCATAACCTGGTCCGCACATGTCTCTGAGGGTGAAGCCATCTGAGTTTATCTCTATATCAAGCCCCAAAATCTCCGCCGCGCCTTTCATAAGGGCGGGGGTTATTTCATCAAAGGGGTCGGTGTCCACCATCATACCCGTAACCTTTGCCTTAGGCGCATAAAGCATAGCACCCAAAGCAACTCCCGCCATGGTGCCGCCGCTGCCCTCCGCGCAGATAATATGGTCAAACTCAATTCCCTGTTCGCTTATTTCTTTTATACAGTCCACGTAGCCGACACTGCCCAAGGCATTTGAGCCGCCGCAGGGGATTTTGTAATAGGGTTTGCCGAGGGCAAGACCCACTTTGTCCATCTCCGCATAAATATCGTCATAGGAATCCGTATCCACAAAGCGGACATCGGTGCCCATAAGGCTGTTAAGAAGCTGATTGCCCACTTTTTCGCAAACTCCGCGCTTTTTCAAAATGAGTATGGGCTCCATACCCAGCTTTCTGCAGGCTGCAGCTGTGAGCATTGCGTGGTTGCTCTGGGCGCCGCCGGTTGTGAAAACCACTTCCGCGCCTTTGGCTTTGGCGTCGGCGAGAAGATATTCCAGCTTGCGCAGCTTGTTGCCGCCGAGGGCAAGTCCGCTCATATCATCACGCTTGATATAAACATTTGTGCCCAAAAGACGGCTGATGTTTTCAAGCTTATGTATGGGCGTGGGGAAAATGCCAATGGAGATTTTATTGGGAAATTTTGCTTCCATATTCATCACTCCTTTTTGCGTATAATAATTATAATCCATATGCCTCTTCAAGTAAATAGCATCCCTTGACCTTGATTTTTCAGGATGATATACTTATTATACCCGTCAAAAAAGGAGAAAACTTATGTTCTACTGGGACTACACATATATTCTTGTAATAATCGGCGCCCTTATAAGCGCCTTTGCCGCCCTGAGAGTGAAGACCACCTTCCGCCGTTTCAGCGACATGCGCTCCGTCCGCGGACTCAGCGCAGAGCAGGTGGCACAGCGCATTCTTAACGGTGCGGGCATTCATGATGTGCGAATCGAGCGGGTAAACGGCTCTCTCACGGATCATTATGCCCCAAATGAAAAGGTACTGCGCCTTTCCGACTCCGTTTATGGCTCCACTTCCGTTGCGGCAATCGGCGTTGCCGCCCACGAATGCGGCCATGCAATTCAGCACGCAGTGGGCTATGGTCCCTTGAAGCTTCGCAGCCTTGCAGTGCCCATTGCCAACATAGGCTCCAAGCTCAGCTGGCCCATCATCATTATCGGTCTCGTTCTTGGTCTGACGGGACTTGCTCAGGTAGGCGTTTTCCTCTTCACCTTTGTTGTGCTCTTCCAGCTGATAACTCTGCCCGTTGAATTCAATGCCTCATCAAGGGCTTTGAAAATTCTCGAAAGCGGCAACATGTTGATGGAAGATGAACTTCGCGGTGCGAGCAAAGTTCTCCGCGCCGCTGCGATGACCTATGTGGCTTCTCTGCTTGCCACAATTTTGCAGCTTCTCCGCCTCGTACTTCTCACCCGCAGAAGACGATAAAAGAAAGATTATTCCTCCGGTGCGAGGGCTTATTCCTCGCACCGGCCTATGAAGGTATTTATATGATTGATACATACGGAAGAGACATTTATTATCTGCGTCTTTCGGTGACTGAGCTTTGCAATCTGCGCTGCAGATACTGTATGCCCGCAGAGGGCGTATGCAAAAAAAGTCATAGCGAAATGCTCACGGAAGACGAGATGATACAAGCCGTACAGGCTGCAGCCTCTCTGGGTATACACAAGCTCAGACTTACCGGAGGCGAACCTCTGGTGAAGAAAAACATAATCTCCATCTGTGAGCGCTGCGCCGAAGTGGAAGGCATCAGCGAGATATGCCTTACCACCAACGGCACACTGCTTCCCAAAATGGCAAAGGATTTAAGATCCGCCGGAGTCAGCAGATTGAACATCAGTCTGGACACACTGAATCCGGAAAAATATTCCTATATCACCCGAACGGGAACTTTGGATGATGCGCTGAAAGGAATAGACGCCGCATTTGAGGCCGGCTTTGAGCATCTGAAGATCAATGCCGTTTTGATAGGCGGCTTCAATGATGACGAAATTCCCGCACTGGCGGAACTAAGCCGCCGTTATAAGGCCGATATCAGGTTTATCGAGCTTATGCCCATGACCGAATTTGAGCAGTTTGGCACCGCCGCCTATATTCCCGTATCCGCCGTTACGGACGCTCTGCCCTCTCTTATCTCCGCAAAGCAAAATGACGGCGTTGCAAAGCTCTACCGCCTGCCCGATTCCTACGGAAACATAGGACTGATAAGCGCAGTCAGCAGCCATTTCTGCGCCGAGTGCAACAGAATTCGCCTTACGGCAGACGGAAAAATAAAGCCCTGCCTCCACTCCGATCAGGAGTTTTCCGTAAAAGGTCTGGACTACGATGAAATGCGCAAAGAGTTTGAGCGCGCCATTATGGCAAAACCTGCCTGCCACCTGCCCCTTTCCGCTTCATTGCGCAGCAATGCAGGCCGCAATATGAACAGCATCGGAGGCTGAAACATGAACAGCATACCCGTCATCGCCTTTGCCGCCTATTCCGGCACCGGCAAAACCACCCTCATCGAAAAGTTGATACGGGAGCTTAAAAGCCGCGGAATGCGTCTTGCAGTTATCAAGCATGACGGACACGAATTTGAGATAGACTACGAGGGCAAGGACTCCCGACGTTTTGCCGATGCGGGAGCAGATATCACCATGATAAGCTCCTCGGGAAAAACAGCTTATATTGAGCAGGGCAGCCTTTCCCTTGAAAAGCTTCTTAATATGGTTCACAATGTGGATCTCATACTGGTGGAGGGTTATAAAAACGAAAACCTTCCCCAAATAGGCATTGCAAGGGAGGAAACGGGAAAAGGCTTCACCGCCCCTCTTGACCGTTTCATTGCCATAGTCACAGACTTTAATATGGATACGGCTTTGCCCCGCTTTGCTTTGAATGACATAAAAGAAATTGCAGATTTTATTATGGAGAGAACAAGAATGGAACAAAACAAGGATTTCACCCATTTTAATAACGAAGGCCGCGCCAAGATGGTGGATGTGGGTGAAAAGGCTCCTTCGCGCCGCACCGCCGTTGCCGCTGCAAGAGTGCTTGTAAACCGCGAGACCTTTGATCTCATCAAAAGCGGTGGAATGAAAAAGGGCGATGTTCTCACCGTTGCCCAGATTGCAGGCGTAATGGGCGCAAAGCGCACCCCCGATCTTATCCCCATGTGCCATCCCATTCTCATTGACGGAATTGACCTCGCTCTTCATCTCGACGAGGACGCTCTCAGCGTTGAAATTGAAGCCACCGTATCCTGCGACGGACGCACGGGTGTTGAAATGGAGGCTCTCACAGCCGTATCCGCCGCCGCTTTGACGGTTTACGATATGTGCAAAGCCGTTCAGAAGGATATGGTCATAAGCGATATTCGCCTTATAAGCAAAACAGGCGGTGTCCACGGAGATTTTCGCAGGGAGGACAACATATGAGCTATAAAGCAGCTGTCATCACCGTCAGCGACAAAGGCTCCCGTGGCGAGAGGGTAGATACCAGCGGCCCTGCCATTTGCGCCATTTTGGAGAGCAAGGGCTGGAGCATTGCCCATACCTCCATCATTCCCGATGAAAAAGAGCAGATTAAAGCTGAACTTATAAAATGTGCCGATGAAATGAATATTGAACTTATTCTCACCACCGGCGGAACGGGCTTTTCCCCCAGAGATATAACCCCCGAAGCCACTCTTGAGGTCATTGAGCGCCGCACTCCGGGTATACCTGAGGCAATGCGTGCAGAGAGTATGCGCATCACACCCAAGGGCTGCCTCTCCCGCTCCGAAGCAGGCATACGCTCCCGCAGCCTTATAATAAACCTCCCCGGCAGCGAAAAGGCCGCAAAGGAAAACCTCCTGGCTGTGCTGGATGCTGTTGAACACGGATTGGAGATGCTTTTGGGAAGCGGCAGTGCCGACTGCGGCGAAAGTCATCACCATCATCACCATCACAAAAAGAAGCTTCCTTCTATGGAGGAATGGCTGCGAGAGGCAAAATCTCACCCCTCCGCAGGCAAAGTCGGCATGTATCTGAGCCATAACGGCGTTGTCCGCTCCACCGCCAAGGCTCGCGTCCGCAGCGGAGACGAGAGCGCCTCTCCCGTATGTGGTATGCTCTTTTCCTACGACAAGGAAAAGGTTGATAAAGCTGTTGCCGAAACATACGCGCTGGAGGGGATAAGCTATGTCCGCGTCTGGCTCAACGAGGGCGAGCTGAAGGTGGGCGACGATATTATGCTTGTTCTCATTGGGGGAGACATCCGTCCCAATGTTGTTGCCGCGCTGGACTTCCTTGTGGGCACCCTGAAAAATCATTGCGTTTCCGAAACGGAAATTTTTGAAAAATAAGAAAATCCCCTGTCTGCGAAAAAGCAGACAGGGGTTTTTTGTTTTGGTGGACCTAATCGGGATCGAACCGACGACCTTACGAATGCGAACCGAAGCCTGACCGATATAATCCGAACACGCTCCGCGAGGTGGATTTTAGCGCCAGAGCGCATTTCATTCTTTGGTGGGCGACAGCCCACCTGCATCACTCAATTTTGCCTGACCCCAAAATCCCCTCTCGGGGAGTCGAAGATTTTTGAGGGCATATACTAAGACAGTGCAAGGCGGCGGCTTGCAGATGGGCTTTGCGCCCAACAAAAGCCGACAACGCAGCAATGGCAACGGATATGCCCTCAAAAACGGGCTCGGACTATGTCGGTCAGGCTACGCTCTCCCAGCTGAGCTATAGGCCCAAAAGTAAAGGTTATTATATCACTGGCCATTCAATTGTAAAGAATTTTATTTGCTATTGATAATCTTCCCGATATGTAGTAAAATAATCTGGCGGCCCCGAGCAAGGCTGCACTAGTCGGGGAGCCAGCGGTGCCCTGTAACCTGCAATCCGCTATAGCAGGGATGAATTCCCAACCAAGGGTATGTGATGTATCGACTGACCTCAGTAAGCGATGTTGACGCTTCGGTCTTGCGCAACGGAGTCCCGTGAACCATGTCAGGCGGGGAACCGAGCAGCATTAAGCGGGTCACTCCGTGTGCCGCGAGGGTGCCGGAGCCGAGTTGGCTGCTGTTGTAACGGATGGGTCACATTTCCCGAAGAAGGGTGTGCAGTCTTGCTCGGGGTCGTATTTTTCTATTTACCAAAACTCAGAGGAGGTAAAAAAAGCCATGTATCAGGCATTATACCGCAAATGGCGTCCCAGAACATTTGACGATGTTGTGGGACAGGAGCATATTACCGAAACTCTGAAAAATCAGGTGGCAGGCGGAAGACTCAGCCATGCTTACCTTTTCATAGGAACCAGAGGTACAGGCAAAACCACCTGCGCCAAGATTCTTGCCAAGGCTGTTAACTGTCTGCATCCCGTAAACGGCAATCCCTGCAACCGCTGCAGCGCCTGCCTCGGTATAGATGACGGCTCTATCATGGATGTTGTCGAAATGGACGCAGCCAGCAACAACGGCGTTGACCATGTTCGCGCCCTGAGGGATGAGGCTGTTTTCTCCCCCGCCAGTGTGGCTAAGCGCGTTTACATCGTTGACGAGGTTCACATGATGAGCAATCAGGCATTCAACGCTCTTCTGAAAATTCTTGAAGAGCCGCCCGAGCATCTTATGTTCATCCTCGCCACCACGGAGCTCCACAAAGTTCCCGCAACCATTCTTTCCCGCTGCCAGCGCCATTCCTTCAAGCGCCTTGATAACGCAGTTGTGGAAGACCGCCTCATGTATGTTGCCCGTCAGGAGGGTCTCGACCTCCGTTCCGACGCTGCAGCACTTATTGCCGGCATGGCCGAAGGCGGTATGCGAGACGCTCTCAGCATGCTGGACCAGTGCTCAGGCCGCACTATCATTAATGCCGACACCGTATACTCTGCCATGGGTCTTGCAGGCAGAGTGCATATTTGCGATATGCTCCGACATATCATCAACCACGACACCGCATCTGCCATCGATCTTTTCACCGAGCTTTGGCAGGGAGGCAAAGACCCCACCACTCTCCTTGGCGAGCTGAGCAGTCTCCACAGAGAGATTCTCATGACCATGGTTGCCCCCCGCGGCGGAAAGCAGCTTCTCAGCGGCTGCTATGACGAGCGGACTCTCCGCTCCTTCGCTGGAAAACTCAGCACCGGAGAACTGGTGAACAACATAAATATACTCCAGTCCGCCCTTGCGGACACACGCAGCGGTCAGGCGCGCACAGTTTGTGAGCTTTGCCTCATAACCCTCTGCGAGAGCGATCTTGGTGACGATCTTCCCCTTATGCGCCAGCGCATCGCGAAACTGGAGCAGGAGCTCACCGAGCTCAAGCAGCAGCCTGCCGCCTATGCTCCCCGTTATGACGCCACTCCCGCTTCCCCCACCCCCACTTTTGAATATGATATCCCCGTGGATGATTATGAAAGCGAGGAGCGTCCCGCTCCCCCTCAGCCCGCAGTGTTTGAGGAAGAGGAAGAAGAGGAATACGTTCCCGATACTGCTGAAGACAGCTATGATGAGGACGATATTTTCTCCCAGCTGCCTCCTATAGACGAGCTGCCTCCCCTCCCGGGAGATGAGGATGTTCCTCCCGATCCCCGCTCTGCTTTGATGAGCTTCTCCGCTCAGATGCCTTCCTTCGAAGAGCCCAAAGCTGCGGAGGAGGAAGAAGATGAGCTTGATGTTCCCTCCTTTATGCGTGAAAAGGAAGAGGAAAGGCCTCGCGACAACATCGAGATAAAGCGCAAGGTTTATCTCAGCGAGGAGAACACTCCCCTTGAGGAGAGAGATGTTTATAACATTGCTCCTCCCACAGCGCCCATTGCTGCGGCAGCACCCGTGAAAGCGCCCGAAATAAGCGACACCCAGATTTGGGAAAAAACCAAGGCCGCCCTTTCGGGAAATATGCCCTTCGGTCTTTATCTGCTCCTGACCGACCCCACTCAGGTCGATGGCTTCATCAGCGGAAGCGAGCTTACCCTCTCGGTAAAAAGTTCCTTCGCACTGAATATGCTCAACCGCCCTGACATTGTGGCAAAAGTTGCCTCCGCGGCTACCTCCATTGCAGGCAGGGTTATCGCCGCCCGCATAGTTGACGCGGACAAAGCCCCCGCTCCCGCCCAAAGGACAGGCGCTCCTGCAGGCCCCGACAAGCTGGACGAGCTGGGCAAATTCGAAATAGTATCTTTTAAGTAATCAATTCTCACACAGGAGGAATATAAAAATGGCAAAAGGCGGATTCCGTGGCGGCAGCTACGGCGGAATGAATCAGATGCAGATGATGAAGCAGGCTCAGAAGATGCAGCAGGATCTTCTGAAAATGCAGGAAGAGCTTGAAAAGGCTCAGTATACCGCAACTGCAGGCGGCGGCGTTGTAAGCGCTGTTGTCAGCGGCAAGCGCGAGCTGGTTGCTCTTGAGATAGACCCCGATGCAGTTGATCCCGAAGATGTTGAGATGCTCCAGGACATGGTCATCGCAGCTGTCAACGAGGCTCTGCGCAAGTGCGAAGAGGCTTCCAGCGCAGGAATGAGCCGCATCACAGGCGGATTGAATCTGGGCTTCTGATAAGAAAAAAACCGACCGAAAATATTCGGTCGTTTTTTTTATCATTTTAGCCTGCCAACGCATAGTTTGTATAGAAAGGCAGGTTTTTTCATGAATCACCCATCACCCTCCCGCTATTTTCTCGGCAGCAACTCTTCTCAGGGATTTTACTCCCTTTATGATGGCTTCTGCTCTTATAAGGAAGGATGCTTTCTCAACGTTATAAAAGGCGGACCCGGCTGCGGCAAATCCAGCTTTATGCGGCGCATAGGTGCCGCCGCGGAAGAGAGGGGGCTTGCGGCGGAATACGTCCTCTGCTCGGGAGACCCCGATTCCCTCGACGGAGTATATATTCCCTCCCTCGGCATCGGCTATGTTGACGGCACATCACCCCACTGCATTGATCCGCTCTTCCCCGGAAGCTGCGGCGCTTATCTCGACCTTGGCAGGTTTTATGATAAAAGTGCCCTTGAAAGTCATGCCGAGGAAATTTCGGAGCTGAACTGCAGCTACAAAGCTCTTTATGCTGCCGCTTATTCCTATTTATCGGCTGCCGCCTCACTGCATCCGCGGCGCTATCCGGGGATATGGACAGAAGCAGACAGAGAAAGGATAAAAAAGAAAGTCCATTCTTTTGCATTAAGAGAATTCAAAAAAGAGGGAAGTGGGTATGGGAAAACACGCAGAATGTTTCTCAGCGCCATTTGCTGCAAAGGCAGGATCTCTCTTCGGGATAATTGCTGCGAAAGACTCTGCATTTTGGATAATGAGCTGGGGATGGGAAACTTCTATCTTGAAATCTTGCTCCCCCTCGCCCAAAGCAAGGCTTATTCTCTCATCATATGTCCCGACTGCCTTGAGCCGGATCGCATAAGCGCCCTTTTGATACCCGAACTTTCTCTCTCCCTTTATTGCTCCGACGCCCTTCCCGATGAGGTTCAGGAATGCTACCGCCACATAAGACTTGATGCTTCCGCCGACAGAGAAACCCTCGCCCACCATCGAAGCGAAGTGCGCAGAGCAAAAAAACTTGGACGGGAATGCGCTGCTTTTGCCATCGATACCCTTGCTCAGGCAAAGTCACTCCACGACCAACTTGAAGATGTTTATAACCCCTGTGTGGACTTTGACGGAGTATACGGCGAGGCTGAAAAGCATATACAAAGTCTTTTCAGCGGCAACTGACAGCCAAAAAAGCAAAACAAGCCCGAAATTCCATCAGGTGGCGGTGATGAAATTTCGGGCTTGTTATATTTTTAATTTGTTACACTTGCACAAAAAAGTATAAATGTAGAAAAAAAAGAGGCGGAAATCCAACTTCCACCCCATTATGTAGCTTTGGTATTTTACTTGATAAGCATGTAATTGTCAATAGTTTTGCAGAATATTTTGATTGCAAAATGACAGAATTTCGGTTATTATTTACCAGTAATGTATACATCTTTTGTACAACCTGCACCAAACGTACCATACGTTTGGTATGTAGCACACCAATGATGATCTATAGAAGGAGTGTAAGAACAATATGGAAAACCTGATTTGGGTAGGCATCATCGGCGCTGTCGTTGCTCTTATTTTCGCATTCATCCAGCGCAACGTAGTTATGAAGGCCTCCGAAGGCGACGAGAAGATGATCAAGCTCGCCGCTGCAATCCGTTCCGGCGCAAACGCATATCTCAAGCGCCAGTATTCCACCGTAGCAAAAGTTTTCGCGGTGGTATTCGTAATTCTGCTCGCAATCGCATTCTTCTCCAAGGGTCAGATGCTCTCCCGCATCACTCCCTTTGCTTTCCTCACCGGCGGTATCTGGTCCATGCTGGCCGGTCTCGTTGGTATGAAGATCGCAACCGCATCCAATGCTCGTACCGCTCACGCTGCACACGAGGGTCTTAACAAGGGTCTCCGCGTAGCTTTCGCTTCCGGTTCCGTTATGGGCTTCACCGTTGTCGGTCTCGGTATGCTGGACATCAGCCTCTGGTTCATCGGCCTCAAGATGGCCGGCATGGACGCTGATACTCTCGCAAACGTTATGGTTATGAACGGCATGGGTGCTTCCTTCATGGCTCTCTTTGCCCGTGTTGGCGGCGGTATCTACACCAAGGCTGCTGACGTTGGCGCTGACCTTGTTGGTAAGGTCGAGGCCGGCATCCCCGAGGATGACCCCCGCAACCCCGCAACCATCGCTGACAACGTTGGCGATAACGTCGGCGACGTTGCAGGTATGGGCGCTGACCTTTACGAAAGCTATGTCGGCTCCATTCTCGCTACCTTCGCTCTTTCCGCAGCTGCAGGCTACGGTTGGGCAGGTATGATGCTCCCCATGATGCTGGCATTCGTCGGTATCCTCTGCTCCCTCATCGGTTCCTTCCTGGTTAAGACCAAGGAAGACGCAACCCAGCTCTCTCTTCTGAAGAGCCTCCGCACCGGTACTTACACCGCCGCTATTCTCTCTGCTGTCCTGGCTCTGCCCCTCTGCTGGTGGATCCTCAAGGAGAGCGGCAACTGGCTCGGCGTTTATATCTCCATCCTCTGCGGTCTCATCGGCGGCTGCGCAATCGGTTACTTCACCGAGTATTACACCTCCGATAACTACAAGCCCACCCAGAAGCTGGCTGCAGCTTCCGAAACCGGCTCCGCAACCATCATCATCGGCGGCGTTTCTCTGGGTCTGAAGTCCACTCTGGCTTCCATCCTCATCGTTGGCGCTGCAGTTCTCATCAGCTATTTCTGCTCCGGTGGTTCCACCGCTATTGTTGACGCAAACGGTCTCTTCACCGCAGCTTTCAACCAGGGTCTCTACGGCATCGGCATTGCCGGTGTTGGTATGCTCTCCACCCTCGGTATCACCCTCGCAACCGACGCTTACGGTCCTGTTGCCGATAACGCCGGCGGCATTGCCGAGATGGCAGGTCTTCCCGAGGAAGTTCGCGAGCGCACCGACGCTCTGGACAGCCTTGGCAACACCACCGCTGCTACCGGTAAGGGCTTCGCAATCGGCTCCGCCTCCCTCACCGCTCTTGCTCTTCTCGTTTCCTATGTCAACATCGTTCAGGATCGTACCACTGAAGTTCTCAACTTCAGCCTCACCAGCCCCACCGTTCTCGTCGGTCTCTTCATCGGCGCTATGCTGACCTTCGTGTTCTCCGCACTCACCATGAGCGCTGTTCAGAACGCTGCTCAGTCCATCGTTAAGGAAGTTCGCCGTCAGTTCCACGAGATCACCGGCATCATGACCTACGAAGCAGACCCCGATTACGGCCGCTGCGTTGACCTCTGCACTCAGGGCGCTCTCCGCGAGATGGTTCTCCCCGCACTTATCGCTATCGTAGTTCCCATCGTTACCGGTCTTATCCTTGGACCCACCGGCGTTGTCGGTCTCCTGGGCGGCGTTTCCGTCACCGGCTTTGCAATGGCAGTATTCATGTCCAACGCAGGCGGCGCATGGGATAATGCCAAGAAGTACATCGAGCGCGGCAACCACGGCGGCAAGGGCAGCGAGCAGCACAAGGCAGCTGTTGTTGGCGACACCGTCGGCGATCCTTTCAAGGATACCTCCGGTCCCTCCCTCAACATCCTCATCAAGCTCTGCTCCACCGTTTCCATCGTATTCTCCGGTCTCATCGTGGCTTTCCACATTTTCTAAGATAAACATAAAATAAAAATCCTGCGTACCAAATCGGTACGCAGGATTTTTTTATAACAAATTAAGTTTATTCCTGAATCTCGGTAACTTTGGGGATGAAGAGCATATTTCTGTCCACATCGCCTTCGATGCCTTCCACACTGCCTGTGATGGAATATTGCCAGAAATCATGCTTATAGTAAAAGTCGGGGTAATCGCTGAGGGTTGCAACCCACCAGCGAAGATGAGTCATGCGGGGCAGGTCGTAGCTGAAATAACCCAGCTTTCTGTAGGCGTAAACTCCGCCTTCATAGCCCGCCTCCTGAATTCTTGCGGTGAAGGCAAGGGCGCATTCGGTGATAACCTCTCCCGTGACACCATCTGTGCGAGCCTCATCGGTATCAATGGTCTCCCAATCATAGAAGATAGGGAGCGTCACGGTGTCGGTAGGGTAGTTTTTCAAAAGAGCGAGAAGGTAATCCGCTTCCTCCGTCGCTTCTTCGGGGTTTGTTGCCTGAGAGAAGAAGTAGACGCCCACATCAAGTCCGTTATTTCTGGCGCCTTTTATATTTCCGTCAAAATATGCATCGGTGAAAAGTCCGCCTGCGCTATAGCCTCTGTAGCCTGCGCGGATAATTGCGAAGTCTATTCCGTCGGATGCCACCGCGGCCCAGTCTATGCTGCCCTGATGCTCGCTGACATCTATGCCCATTTTTACATCGTAGGCTTCGCCTATGTACTTACCCTCGGCAAAGTCCTCTGCAGCAAGGTCATTGACGGCAACACCTTCAGCGGGAGTTATCCATATGAGATTGCCAAATCCCGATTCAACCTGCACCATTCCCTCATATGGATCGGCGGCTTTCTTTGAACAGGCGCAAAGGGAGACCATAACTATTGCCGCAAGAGCTGCGGCTATGCATCCTTTTCTTCTCATTATCCGTACCCGTATCTTTCTCTTTTTTACAAAATTTAACACTCACTTGCATCCTCTTTGTTACATAACTTTAGCAAAAATAGCGCGCCGTGGCAAGAGTGGTTCATTTACATTTATTCCTCTTTGTGGTAACATATGCTCAATTAATTACATCGGGAGAGACGGATATATGAACTTTCTGGAAAAGAGAATCCTTGCCGACGGCATAGTAAGACCCGGCAATGTTTTGAAGGTTGACAGTTTTATTAACCATCAGATGGACATCGCCCTTATTGAGGAAATCGCCCGTGAATTCCGCCGCCGTTTTTCTGAAAAGCACATCACCAAGATTCTGACTATTGAAGCTTCAGGTATAGGCATTGCCGCTCTGGCCGCCAGGGAATTCGGTGTTCCCATGGTATTTGCCAAAAAAAGCAAGTCCGTTAATATCGACGGAGATATGTATAGGGCGGAGGTTGAGTCCTTCACCCACAAAACCACAAACCGCGTTATAGTCTCGAAAAAATATCTCTCTGCGGAAGATCATCTGCTTATTATTGATGATTTTCTTGCCAACGGCTGCGCACTCCGTGGTCTTATTTCCATTGCCCAAGAGGCAGGCGCCGCTGTTGAGGGCATTGGTATTGTCATTGAAAAAGGCTTTCAGGATGGCGGAAAAACAATCCGCGAGATGGGCTATCAGCTTGAATCCATCGCCATTGTGGAAAGTATGGACTCTGAAAGCGGCAAAATATGCTTCCGCGAGCAGTAGAATTTATAAGGAAACTCCCCTGAACGATGTTGCAGGGGAGTTTTTGAATTTATGCTTCGTTTTTAATTTTTGAAGAATGCAACTGCAACGGCTCCGGGACCTGCATGAGTGCCGATAACACTACCGATGCTGGTATATCTCACTTCATCCAAATTGCCTTCCCAAATATAGCGGCTGTCTTCAATATATTTCAGAAGCAGCGCATCGGAAATTCCGCTGTATCCCAGCAGAACCGGCTTGCTGAAGTCTATACCACCGGCATTTTCTATCTCTCGCACAAGAAGATTATTGCCCATTTTTGAGCCGCGGGCCTTTCCCAGCAGATTTATCTCGCCGCAGATAACTGAAAGAACCGGCTTGATGTTCAAAACTCCGCCGGCGAATGCAAGCGTTTTGGAAATTCTTCCGCCTTTTTTCAGATATTCGAGAGTATCCACCAATGCTACAATTACAACTTTTTTCTTCTCTTCCTCCAAAATTTCGGCAATTTCCTCCGCGCCTTTGCCTTCATCAAGCAGCCTGAGGGCAAGCTCCGTCAAAATGCCGCTGCCCATAGCTCCGCTTCCGCTGTCCACAACAAAGATATTCTCATAATCTTCGGCTGCAATAACTGCACTCTGATATGTGCCGGAAAGCTGGGAGGCAATGGTGATCACGACCGCGGCTTCACCTGCTTGCGCAGCTTTTTCAAACTCTTTCATAAAAGCATCGGGAGTGGCCTGACTTGTTGTGGGCAAGACATCGCTTTCTATGAGCTTTTCATAAAAAGTTTTATGGTCGATGGTTACGCCGTCTATGAATTCCTCGTCTCCGAAATGGACTGTGAGGGGCACAACATGCACGCGCTCTTTGATTTCTGGCATAAGATCTGCTGTGGAATCCACGATAATTCTCGTTTTCATATTATTTCTCCTTAGTTTTCGCTCTTCCTTGAAACGGCTTCCAGACTTTCGCTGATGATGGAAAGGCTGCGGTAAAAAGCAAGGCGCTCCTCCTCACTGAGTCCACCGCTTACTGCATCCAGAACGCCGTCAATTTTATCAGCGATCTTTTTTCCCGTCTCTATGCCCTTGGCGGTAAGCAAAAGTGAACTTTTGTATCTTCTGGCGCTTTCTCCTTCTCGGAGAATATATCCTTCATTTTCAAGATAATCCAAGGCGCGGGATATAGTGGCTTTATCTTCTTCACAACGTTCGCAAAGCTCCGTCGCGGTGACATCCTCACCGGTATAAATATAGTAAAGGCAAGAAACATGGGCGCTTCGCAGATTATATTCCGCCATCTCCTGATTTTTTATTTTCCGGATATTACGGCTTATTCTGTTTATCAACACTGTAAAAGTTTCAAATCTTTCCTGCATAAAAGTCGCCTCCATCACTTGTTGATATTTCAACAAAATGTAATTTAGCATATACTTGTTGAAATGTCAACAAGTATATGCTAATAATCTCAATCGCCTTCCCCCACGAAAAAAACCGCAACCTTACGGTTGCGGTTTTTTTGGTGTATATCCTTAAAAAATTGCGCCTGCTCCAACTGCAACCTCGCCGGCATAGCCGTCGAGCTTACGCTAAAAATGTGCCCCCGGCACATTTTCTTAACGCTGCAGGGATTCGAACTCACCGCCGCTTGCGCGGCAGAGCTTTTCAATCGCCTTCCCCCACGCAAAAAAGAGACATCCTTTCGGATGTCTCTTTTTGGTGGGGGAAGGTGGATTCGAACCACCGAAGTCGTCGACAACAGATTTACAGTCTGCCCCCTTTGGCCACTCGGGAATTCCCCCATATTCAATTACGCTGTGGAGCTGGTAGACGGACTCGAACCCCCGACCTGCTGATTACAAATCAGCTGCTCTACCAACTGAGCTATACCAGCAAGCTATCCAGCTCGCCTATAATAACAAATTACGCAAGCTTTGTCAATAACTTTTTTTAATTATTTTTGCAACTATTGAAATAGCTTCTCCAATTTGCTAAATTAGAGATATGAAATCACATTAGAAAAGGAGCGGTATTTTATGGGAATTTTCAGCACCAAACTGCCCGAGGGCATAAATGAGCGAAATTTTGAATGCAAACGCGGAGAGCTTACCATTCGCGGCACAGAATTCAGAGGCTCAGGACGGAATCTGCCTGTTGCCATTTGCAGTCACGGTTTCCTTATGACCAGAAAAAGCGTTCGCCAATACGCCATAGCTCTTGCCTCTATGGGTTACGCCGCTTACTGCTACGATTTCTGCGGCGGCTGCCTTATAGGCGGCAAAAGCGACGGCGCTACCACCGCTATGAGCGTTCTTACAGAAATTCAGGATCTGGAAGCCGTTATCGCCTACGCCCAGTCCCTGCCCGAAAACGGAAAGAAGCTTCTCCTTATGGGTGCAAGCCAGGGTGGCTTTGTCTCCGCACTTACTGCCGCAAAGCATCCTGAACTTGTGGATAAGCTGGCGCTTTTCTATCCCGCGCTCTGCATCCCCGATGATGCCCGTGCCGGCAAGATGATGTTTGCAAAATTTGACCCCAACAACATCCCTGAGTTGGTCAAATGCGGTCCTATGAAACTGGGACGATGCTATGTTGCCGATGTTATCGCCATTGACCCCTTCAAGGAGATAAGTCCCTATGAAGGCCCTGTTATGATAATTCACGGCACTAAGGATTCCATAGTCAATATTGATTATGCCATCCGCGCCGAAAAATCTTACTCCAACGCCAGACTGCACATAATCGAAAAGGGCAAGCATGGCTTCAGAGGAAAAACCGATGCATTCGCCATAGAGCGTCTGCAGGAATTTGCAAAGGATTGAAATATTAACTATGCTTAAATCTCCCTCCCCTCTTTTGTGGGATAAAAGTTTATATTCCCGTCTCATAAATCTGGCGCTGCCGATGATGATACAAAACGGCATTACCAACTTTGTGAACATGCTGGATAATATCATGATCGGCGCTGTGGGCACCGCCGAGATGACAGGCGTTGCCATTGCAAACCAGCTTTTCTTTGTCTTTAACCTCTGCATTTTTGGTGCGCTGGCCGGTGCAGGCATTTTTGGCGCCCAATATTTTGGTAGCGGAGACTATCAGGGCGTTCGTCATTGCTTCCGCTTCAAGCTATGGTTTTGCGGAATATTCGCCGCACTGGGTCTCATTGTATTCACATTTGGCGGCGAATTCCTCCTCGGGCTCTACATGAACGGAGACGCGGGAATAACCGACCCTGCCGCAACCATGGACGCAGCGCAGACCTACCTGCTCATAATGCTTGTCGGCATTATCCCCTTCACCCTCGTTCAGTGCTATTCAGGAACACTCCGCGAAGGTGCAAAACCCACTTTGCCCATGGTGGCCGGCGTTGTGGCTGTATGCGTAAACCTTGCTCTGAACTATGTTCTCATCTTCGGAAAGCTGGGCGCACCTGCCCTTGGAGTAAGCGGCGCCGCTATCGCAACGGTTATCTCCCGATTTGTGGAGCTTGCCGTCGTGCTGCTTTTCACTCACCTCAAGCCCAAGAGCTATCCCTTCATGACCGGTCTTTACCGAAAGATGCATCTGCCATCCGCGCTGGTGGGCAAGCTTTTCAACAAGGGTCTTCCCCTTTTGCTCAACGAATTTTTGTGGGCCTCGGGTATGGCATTTATCAGCCAGTGCTATTCCCTTCGCGGCTTGGACAGCGTTGCAGCTTTTAACATCTCCCAGACTTTCTGGAACGTTTTCTCCATAGCCTTCATGGCCGTCGGCATGGCGAACGGAATCATAATGGGACAGATACTCGGCTCCGGCAGACTGAAGGAGGCCAAAAGCTCCGCTTACAAGATGATGGTTTTCTCCTTCATCATTGCCGCACTGACCGCACTTATCTTCTATATCTGTGCAGGCTTCATCCCCGAAGCATATAATGCCGAGCCGGAAATCAAGCTTCTTGCCACCAAGCTGATGCGCATAAGCGCCGTTTTGATGCCTTTGGAGGCCATTTGCCATTCCAGCTATTTCATCCTTCGCTCCGGCGGAAAGATGATTGTCACCTTCCTTTTCGACTCCGTTTATATGTGGTGCATAAATGTGCTTCTCGCCTTTTTGCTGAGCCGCTTTACATCTATGGACTTTGTATGGCTTTACGCCTTGGTACAGATAAGCACTGTGCTTAAATCCGGTATAGGAGTTTATCTCGTGAAAAAAGGTTTCTGGGTCAGAAATATTGTTTCTGCAGAATAAAACCAGCAAAAAACCGCGTCTCCCGTATTGGGGGACGCGGTTTTTTTTACTCAACATATAGCCTAATTATATTTTTCTATAACAATATACTTGAAATTTTTACTAAAAATGGTATCTTGAAAGAGTATTGAAAAATACTTACCAAAGAGAAAAAGAGAGGAGTTCAAAAATGTTTGAAAAACTTTTCAAGCTGAAGGCTAACGGCACCACCGTTAAAACCGAACTGGTTGCCGGTCTCACCACCTTTATGACCATGGCCTACATCATCGCGCTCAACCCCAACCTGCTTACCAACTTTGACGGCGGCTCTCCCCTGTGGAACGGCGTCTTCCTCGCAACATGCATTGCATCCGCAATCGGTATGTTCGCAATGGCCTTCCTTGCCAACAAGCCCTTCGCAATGGCTCCCGGCATGGGTCTCAACAGCTTCTTCGCCGTTGTTGTTGCCAACATCGTCGGCATCACCGGCATGAGCTACACTGCTTCTTTCCAGACCGCTCTTATCATTATCCTTGTTGAAGGCGTTGTTTTCATCGCTCTTTCCGTTCTCAATGTCCGCGAAAAGATCGTTGAATCCATCCCCCTCGGCATCCGCCTCGGCATTTCTCCCGCCATCGGTCTCATGCTCATGAACATCGGTCTCGGCTCCAACGTCGGCATCTATGCAGAAGGCAACGGCTTCACCGCTCCTTTCTATGTAATGCGTGACTTCTTCGGCGCTCTCACCCCCGCTGTTATCAAGGGCAACATGGGCGACGCCGGCTACGCAACTATGATCCTCACCGTTGCAACCATGTTCATCGGCCTCTTTGTTATCATCGTTCTCGCAAAGAAGGGCATCAAGGGCGCTGTTCTTATCGGCATGCTCGTTTCCTCTGTTATCTACTGGGCAGGCCAGGCAATATTCCTCCACTCCAATCCCTTCGCATCCCTCGCCACCGCTTCCTTCGCTCCCCCCTTCGCAGATATGTTTGCAACCACCTTCTTCAAGTTCAACTTTGAAGGCATCCTCAATGTTGGCTGGTTCACCATCATCACCCTCATCATCACCTTCTGCATCATCGACATGTTCGACACCATCGGCACTCTGGTCGGCACCGCAAGCCGCGCCAACATGCTGGATGAAAAGGGCAACATGCCTAAGATGAAGGAAGCTCTTCTCTCCGACGCTGTGGGCACTGTTGTCGGCGCCTGCACCGGCACTTCCACTGTCACCACTTTTGTTGAGTCCGCTTCCGGCGTTGAAGCCGGCGGCCGCACCGGTCTCACCGCTCTCACCACCGGTATCATCTTCCTGGCCTGCATCTTCATCGCTCCCATTGCTGCCATCATTCCTGCCGCCGCAACCTCCGCTGCTCTTATCTATGTCGGCATTCTGATGCTCATGGGTCTCAAGAACATCAACTTTGAAAACATCGACGAGGTTGTTCCCGTTGGCATTATGCTCATCGGTATGCCCGTTTCCAGCTCCATCGGCCACGCTATCGGTCTCGGTCTCATTTCCTACACCTTCATCAAGATTCTCAGCGGCAAGTTCAAGGAAGTTTCCATCCTCACCTATATCATCTCCGCCATCTTCCTGCTGAAGTTCTTCATCGCTGTTTGATTTATTAAAAAAGCCCCCTCTCAGGGGGCTTTTTTTCTTGCTCTATTATGCTATAATATCCTTGCCCCATCGGAAAGGAGACGGAAAATGAACAATTTTTTCGAAGATAGCTATAATCTCCGCGCTGCAGATTTTGACCGCTGGTCCACACTTCGCCCGGCAGCAATTATGGATCTTTTCCAGGATATAGCCGGCCGCCACGCAAACCAATTGGGTTGCGGGCTTGAGGCGCTGCTGGAGAAGAATGTAGTATGGATACTGGTGAAGCTGCGCTTTCGCGTGCTCAAAGACGCCCATATGTACCAGCAGGTGAAGGTTCGCACATGGCCCTTGCCTCCCCAGCGCATCAGCTATACCCGCGAGTATCTTATATCCGATGAAAACGGCGAAGCTATTGTTGAAGGCTCCTCCGAATGGGTACTTATGGATTTTTCCAGCCGCAAGATAGTTGCCATCGGAGACATATATCCTCTTGAGAGTTTTTGCGAAAAGCGAAACTTTGAAGAGCGCTTCCCCCGCCTTCGCGCTTTTGACGCCGAAAACTCCTACAGTTTCATACCTCCCTATTCCGATTTTGACATGAACGGGCATGTTAACAACACAAAGTATGCAAACTTTGTGCTGGACGCTCTTTCCCCCGAGAAGGCATTGTCCTTGAAGGAATTTCGAATGGAATACCACAGGGAAGTTCTCCCCAATGAGAAGCTTAATATTCTCACAGCTCGGCAGGACGGCATAATTCTTGCCAGAGGCGAAAGCGAGACGGGAGAAAAAATGTTCTCTTGCCATATAGAAACGAGGTGAAACGCTGTGAGTTCCTTTGCTCTTTCTTCTTCCCCCATTTCCGTTATAAAGGAGGGCAAAAGCTCTTTTGGCGGAAATCAGCGGCTTTTTGAAAATGCCACAATGCGAGGCTACGGCTGCGGAGTTATTGCCGCCGCAGATCTTCTCTATTATCTGGCATTGAAAAATCCCGAATATGCCACGCCCTACACGGGCAAACCCGATGGTAACTCTCTCAGTTTTGAAAAATATGAGCGCATGTGCTCCCGCCTTCGCTCTTCCTTTATGCCCATAATTCCCCGTTTCGGCAAAACAGGCCCTGCGTTAGCTGCAGGACTTAACGCCTATTTCAGCCGCTACAACATCCCCTACAAAGCGAAATGGTGCATAAGCCACGAAAAGCTTTTTGAGCGCATTGAGGAAATGCTCTCCGCTGACCTTCCCGTCATCTTCTCCGTGGGCGCAAACTTTCCCCTTTTCTGGGGCAAGCACAGGGTGAACCTCTACACCCTCGGTCAGGACGGCAGCAAAATTGCAAGTTCAGGCACTCGTTCCCACTTTATGACCGTCACAGGACTTGATGAGGAATTTTTTGAGCTTTCCTCCTGGGGAATTAAATATTACATAAGCAGGAAAGAATATCTTGCCTATGTAAAAGCCCACGGCAGCAGCATCACAAGCAACATCATGTATCTGAGAAAAACAAAATAAAAAAATCCCAGTCCTCAGGACTGGGATTTTTTTATTTTAACAATATCAGTCGTTGAAGAACTGAGCGTGGATTGCGCTGACGGCGGCGTCTGCCTCATCCTCGGCAATGACAACGCTGAGCTTGATCTCGCTGGAGGAGATCATCTGTATGTTGATGCGCTTGCCCTGCAGAGCCTCGAACATACGCACGGCAACGCCGGAGTTATTCATCATGCCTGCGCCGACGATGCTGACCTTTGCAACATTCTCATCGATGTTAACATGGTCAAAACCGATTGCCTCTGCGCGCTCTTCAAGAATTTCTCTTGTGCGGGCAACATCGCCGAGGGCAACGGTGAAGGAAATATCGTTGGTTCCGTCAAGGCCGGCAGACTGGAGAATAATATCTACATTTATTTTGTTCTTGCTGAGAGCGGAGAACACCTTAAAGGCCACACCGGGCTCATCGGGCACTCCAACAACAGTAACGCGGGCGATTTTTGCATCCTTTGCAATGCCGCTGATTATCATCTGTTCCACTTTCTTTACGACCTCCTTAACTTTTGTACCGGGTTTTCTCACATAGCTGGAGAGAACCTCCAGATCAACATTATATCTTTTTGCCATCTCCACGCTGCGGTTATGGAGAACCTGGCTGCCCAGAGAGGCAAGTTCCAGCATCTCATCATAAGTGATTGCATCCAGCTTTCTGGCATCGGGAACCTTTCTGGGGTCAGCGGTGTAGACGCCTTCAACATCGGTGTAAATCTGGCATTTATCCGCATGAAGAGTTGCGGCAATGGCAACGGCGGTGGTATCGCTGCCGCCGCGTCCGAGAGTTGTGACATCGTCATACTTATTCACGCCCTGGAAGCCCGCCACCAAAACAACGCGGTTTTTATCCAGTTCGCGGCGCATACGCTCGGTGGATATTTTCTTTATTCTCGCGCCACCATAGTTGGAGTTGGTGCTCATTCCGATCTGCCATCCGGCAAGGCTTACAGCAGGAATTCTCATCTTCTCAAGCTGCATTGCCATCAAAGCCACGCTTATCTGCTCGCCAACGCTGAGGAGCATATCCATCTCTCTCTTGGAAGGATCGGGGTTGATCTCATGAGCCTTGTCGATAAGGTCATCGGTGGTATCACCCTGAGCGGACAAAACAACAACAACTTCGTTTCCTGCATTATAGGTATCTGCAATGATACCTGCAACGCGCTCTATTTTTGCGGCATCCGCAACGGAGGATCCGCCGAATTTTTGAACAATAAGCATCTTTATTCTTCTCCTTATGAGAGCATAACCGCTCCCTATAAATGGGAATATTTCCCTACCACATAATACTCACGGCAGGGGTGTCTTGTCAATCCAGAACGCGGAAAGCGGAAAGAATGTTTTCCTCTCCTATGCTCTCGCGCATTTTATAGGCACTCATGGGCTCTGTGATAAGAGCATTTTCGCCCTCAAGGCTCTGCTGAGCAGCGGCAGCATCGCCCTTAAAGCGCACATACCAGCGGCTTTCGAACTCATCGCTGTCAGAGCGCAGTTCCTTGTGTTCCTGACCCCAGTCAATATAGAGGCAGCCTTCACTATGGCGCACGCAGTCGATAATGTCGCCAACCATCGCGCTGGCAGTGGGGTAACGTCCTGCACCTGCGCCGTAGAAGAGACACTCACCCACGCTGTCGCCGCGTACAACAACAGCATTCATAACTCCGTTGACATTGGCAAGGAGAGCATTTTTAGGCACAAAATGGGGGGCAACGAAGGTTGTAACCATGCCATTTTCGTCTCTGACGGTGCGGCCGAGAAGCTTTATGGAACAGCCAAAGCTTTCGGCAAAGGCGCTGTCTATTCCCTTGACACAGGTAATTCCCTGAGTTTTAACTGCGGAGGGAGGAATATTATGACCGAAGCTCAGATCTGCCAGTATGCATATCTTGCGGCAGGCATCTATGCCCTCAACATCGGCAGTGGGATCTGCCTCCGCATAGCCGAGGCGCTGGGCGTCTGCCAAAGCCTCATCAAAGCTTTGGCCGCATTGAGCCATCTGGGTGAGAATATAATTTGTTGTGCCGTTGATTATTCCGAAAACCTCGTTGATACGGTTGCCTGCAAGGCAGTTGGTGAGGGGACGGAGAATGGGAATTCCGCCGCCGACGCTGGCTTCAAACACAAAACTTACGCCCTTTTCCCTTGCAATGGCAAGAAGCTCCAGTCCCTTTTCAGCAACAAGATGCTTGTTGCAGGTTACAACGCTCTTGCCGGCAAGAAGGCATTTTTTTATAAACTCATAGGCAATGCCCACGCCGCCGATGCATTCGGCAACAATGCTGACCTCGCTATCGGCAAGAATGATATTTATATCGTCAATAACCTTGTCCGCAAAACGCTCGCCGGAGCAATCCCGCTTTTCAAGAATATATTTAAGCTCAATTTCTTCCCCAAGTTTTTTTGCGATGTCTTCTTTTTTATCCAAAAGAATATCAACAATGCCGGTACCAACGATACCGCAGCCCATAACAGCAACTTTTTTCATCTTTATTTCTCCTTTTATATCATCCCATCAAAAGCTCAAAACGCATAACCGCAGGCAGAGCTTCCACCCTTGTTTTAAGCTCATCCAAAGAGATGTCCATCGCATCGGTCATAATGCTCAGCGTGAGCATTGCAGCGCCGTTTGCGGATATAGATTGGTTAATTGTGAGAATATTTACATGGTTGTCGGCAAAAATAGCTAAGACAGAGGAGAGGGCACCGGGGCGGTCATGAATAAGAAGGCTCAGCGTAAGCACCTGGTCTCTCTTCATGTCTCTGAAAGGCGTTATAGCATCTTTATATTTATAAAAGGCACTGCGGCTTATATCAGCTTTCACAACTGCATCCGCAACAGTGCTGCAAACTCCCGTTTCCAGATATTCCTTGGCCTTGCACACCTTTATATAAACTTCGGGAAGCATACTTCCTTCCACGATATAAAGCTTGGCTCTTTCCTTAGACATAACTTGTGTCCTCCTATCAAGGGCATTTGTTCTCGTGGGGTATATGGTAGCACATATGTTCCACCTGCGCAAGTGTAAAATTCAATAAATTATCAGTGGCAGCAAAGGGAGATGATGACTTGCACAGCAAAACCTCCGCAATAATAAATAAAGTTCTTCTCTGCGCAGTGTGGCTTGGGGGTATATGGCTGGCGCTGCGCTTTATCTTTCCTCTTACAGCCCCCATGCTTTTGGCCTTTGCCTCCGCCGTTGCGATGGAGCCGGCGGTTAAATTTCTTTGCCGCAAGCGCTTTCCCCGCGCTGTAGCTTCGGGAGTTTGTGTCATCGCCTTTCCTTCGGTTTTTGCCATACTCCTTTGGCTTATTCTCTCTCGCATTTTTTCCGAATTTCAGCATTTGAGCAGCCGTCTTCCTGAGTTTATCAGCGCCCTCTCAAATCTTCTGAGCACTTGGCAGACGCGCCTTGGCGCCCTTTCCCTTCGCTTGCCCCCTGTTATAACCGAGGTGCTCAATTCCACCGTTGCAGGGGCTAAGGACTATCTTTTTTCCCTGCCGGCTGCCATATCCGGAAAGGTGCTTGCCCGTCTCACCGCCCTTGCCGCCAACGCCCCCATGTGGTTTCTTTTTACCCTCACATGGATAATGGGGCTTTACTTCATTTCCGCGGCATATCCTTCCATATTGCGCTTTCTCCGTTTTCAGCTTTCCCACCGCTCCTTCCAGCGGCTACGTCAGATAAAGCTCGCCCTTGGTGAAAGTTTTGGAAAATACATTAAATCCCAGCTTATTATGAGCGCAATAACCTTCGGAGAAATGCTCATAGTTTTTGCTCTTCTTCGGATTGACTATGCGCTGGTGCTGGCTACAACCGTTGCAATAGTTGACGCCCTACCAGTTTTCGGTGCCGGAACGGTGCTGCTTCCATGGGCGCTGTGGGAGTTTATCGCAGGAGATACCTCAAGGGGATTGGCTCTTTTAATAAGCTACGGCGCGGTTACGGTTTTGCGCAACTGCATTCAGGCAAAGCTTTTGGGTGATCAGTTGGGGCTGCACCCTGCCGCAACGCTTCTGGCAATTTATTCCGGGGCTAAAGCCATGGGGGTTGCGGGTATGATAATTTTCCCCATTGCCGCCATAAGCATAAAAAAGCTCAATGACAGCGGACTTATTCACATCTGGAAAAGAGAGGATACAAATGACAGGAATAATATTCAGCATAATAGCAGGAATGGCAATGAGCATTCAGGGGGTCATGAATACCCGTCTGGGTGAGCATATCGGTCTGATGGAATCCAACGCCTTTGTTCAACTCACTGCCGCCGCTTTGAGTATTGCCGCCCTTGCCTTTTACCGCACGGGCTCTTTTGCTGAGATAGGAGGCACTCCCAAAATTTATCTTTTGGGGGGAATTTTCGGACTCATCATAACCATAACCGTTATGCTTGGCATTAAAAATCTCTCCCCCACTGTGAGCATTTCAATCATCTTGATTTCTCAGCTGCTTGTTGCCGCGATTATCGATTATTTCGGCATAATGGGAAGCGAAAAAATGCCCTTCGGCTGGACTAAGCTTCTGGGTCTTGGTCTTATGATCGGCGGCGTTGTGCTTTTCAAGCTGCAAAAATAAAAAGGGGCAGGCTTTCACCCACCCCAAAAGAGATTTTATTTGTTATTCGCCCTGCTCGGCGATTTTCTTTTTCCAGCACTTATGGCACATGGCAATATAGCTATCGTTGCCGCCGATAAGGATCTGGCTTCCCTTTGTCACAACCTTGCCCTCGCCATCAATTCTGGCATTGACCGTTGCCTTATGTCCGCAGCTGCAGACGGTTTTTATTTCCGTAATGGAGTCGGCAAGTTCCATAAGTCTGCGAGCGCCGGGGAAGAAGTTGGTGAGGAAGTCTGTGCGAAGACCGAAGCACAAAACAGGAACATTTTCCTCGTCAACTATGTCGCGAAGCTGGTCAATCTGTTCGGGAGAAAGGAACTGGGCTTCGTCTGCAATTATAACATCGAATTTGCCTGCCTTATGATATTCCTCCATCACATTCTGATCGGGAGTTATAACCTGAGCGTGGCGCATAAGACCGATGCGGCTTTTGATTATATCCGCTCCGTCGCGGTTATCGGTGCTGGGCTTGATAAGCCAGACCTTCATTCCCAGTTCTTCATAGTTAAACTGAGTAATAAGCGCCTGTGCGGATTTGCTGGAGCCCATTGCTCCGTACTTAAAATAAAGCTTTGCCATATTTATTCCTCATCTTTCTATAGCCTGACCGATATAATCCGAACACGCTCCACGTGGCGGATTTTAGCGCCAGACTTCATTTCATTCTTTGGTGGGTTACCACCCACCTGCATCACTCAATTTTGCCTGACACAAAAATCCGCTCTCGGGGAGTCGAAGATTTTTGAGGCCATATACTAAGACAGTGCAAGGCGGCGGCTTGCAGATATGCTTTGCGCATATCAAAAGCCGACAACGCAGCAATGGCAACGGATATGTCCTCAAAAACGCGCTCGGACTATGTCGGTCAGGCTCCAAGATACGCTCTTATGCGCTCCATAACCATGCTCAGAGCAACGGCATTTTTTCCGCCCTCGGGGATGATAACATCGGCGCAGCGCTTGCTGGGCTCAACAAACTGCTCATGCATAGGCTTAACAGTATTAAGATACTGGTTAACAACACTCTCCAGACTTCTGCCTCTGTCGCGAACATCGCGAACAATGCGGCGAAGGATACGTACATCGGCGTCCGTATCAACAAAGAGCTTTATATCCATCTCGTCTCTAAGCTGCTTATCCGCAAAGATGAGTATTCCTTCAACGATAAGCACCTTGGCAGGACAAATCTCCACAGTTTTATCCGAGCGGTTATGGACGGTATAGTCATAAACGGGGCAAAGCACGCTCTCTCCCGCTTTGAGAGATTTGATATGCTCTATCATAAGAGCGGTATCAAAAGCATCGGGATGGTCATAATTAAGCTTGCAGCGCTCGGAATAGGGCATTTCATCATGAGCCTTATAGTAGTTATCGTGATAAATAACGGAAACATCTTCGCCGAATTCCTTGACTATGCGTCTCGTAATGGTGGTTTTGCCGCTGCCGGTTCCTCCGGCAATGCCGATGGTCAAAACTTCCATGTCCGCCTCCTGTTTCTTTTTTCAACATATTATCACATTGTTATGGCTTATGCAAATTGACTTTTGAGAAAAATATAATATAATTTTTATCGGATAGATGAAACCATATTAAATCATTCAGGAGGAATTTTCATGGCCATCCCCACTCCCCATATAACCGCCAAAGCAGGCGAAATTGCAAAAACCGTTCTCATGCCCGGAGACCCTCTCCGCAGCAAATTCATTGCAGAAAACTTCCTTGAAAATCCCGTGCTGGTTAATAACACCCGCGGTGTTCAGGGCTACACCGGAACATGGAAGGGCGTTCCCGTAACCGTTATGGCATCCGGAATGGGCATTCCCTCCATAGGCATATATTCTTGGGAGCTTTACACCGAGTATGGCGTTGAAAACATCATCCGCGTTGGCTCCGCAGGCGCTCTCAAGGACGAACTTCAGCTTATGGACATCGTCATCGGTCAGGGCGCATGCACCGACTCCAACTTTGCCCATCAGTTCGGTCTTTGGGGAACTTTTGCTCCCATCGCAGATTACACCCTTATGCGCGCCGCCATTGATGTTATGGAAGAAAAAGGTCTCACCCCCAAAGTTGGCAACCTTCTCTCCTCCGATAACTTCTATTCCGACGGCAGCGACAGCGCCGACCGCTGGAAGAAGATGGGCGTAATGGCCATTGAGATGGAGGCCGCCGGTCTTTATATGAATGCCGCCCGCCTTGGAAAACGCGCCCTTGCAATCTGCACCATTTCCGACCACATCTATCGCCCCGAAGTAATGCCTGCAGAAGCACGCCAGACCGCCTTCACCCAGATGATGGAGGTTGCTCTGGATACCGCCGTTAAAATGGCTGCAAAATAAGTGTTTACATAAGAATTTTCTCTTATGTGACCGCCATTTCTTTCGGTTTAAAGCTTGATTTAGCCCTTGGAATGGTGATATAATACCCGCATGTTTAATGCAACCCCCAAAAAGAGTTAGCAATAAAACAAAAATTTTTCAAAGGAGAAAAAAACATGAAAAAGTTCATCGCACTGTTTCTTGCACTCGTGATGGTCTTCGCTCTGTGCGCTTGCGGCAATTCCGCTCCCGCAGCTCCTGCAGCTCCCGCTGAGCCCGCTGCTCCTGCTGAGCCCGCTGCTCCCGCTGAGCCCGCAGCTCCCGCTGAGCCCGCTGAGCCCACCGTCATCACCAACCCCGACGAGATCCCCGACGACATGACTGCGGCTGACGGCAAGTACCAGGTCGCCTTCATCACTGACGTTGGTCAGCAGAAGGACAAGAGCTTCAACCAGGGCACTTATGACGGCGTTAAGCTCTTTGCTGCTAACAATGGTCTCGCTTACAAGTACTATCAGCCCGCTAACGGCGACGCCGCTACCGACGACGACCGTTACGACGCTATGAAGGCTGCTTGCGAAAACGGCGCAGAAGTCGTTGTCGCTGCCGGCTTCATGCAGGCTGCCGCTCTCGGCAAGGCTGCCGCTGAGTTCACCGACGTTATGTTCATCTTCATCGATGGTTGGGATCTCGGTCTCGCCAACGTTGCAGGCATCTACTTCGCAGAAGAGCAGCCCGGCTACCTCGCCGGTTACGCAGCTGTCATGGACGGCTACGAGAAGCTCGGCTTCTGCGGCGGCGGCGGCGGCACCAACCCCGCTTGCATCCGTTATGGTTACGGCTTCGTTCAGGGCGCTGATGCAGCTGCTAAGGAACTGGGCAAGACCATCTCCATCAACTACTCTTGGGAGTACGGCGCATCCTTCTCCGCTTCTCCTGAGCTCCAGACCATGGCTGCCGGCTGGTATGCAAACGGCACCGAGGTCATCTTCGCTTGCGGCGGCTCTATGTTCCAGTCCATCGTTGCAGCAGCTGCTGCTAACGACGGCGCTGTTATCGGCGTTGACGTCGACCAGAGCTTCGAGTCCGACACCGTTATCACCTCTGCTATGAAGGGCCTCGCAGCTTCCGTTCAGTGGGCTTGCGCAAAGGTCTATGATGGCACCTGGACCGAAATCGGCGGCAACGGCACCGGCACCTCCCTTGGTGCAAAGGACGGCGCTGTAGGTCTGCCCACCGCTACCTGGTCCCTCGAGGGCTGGACTGTTGAGGCTTACGAAGCAATGCTGGCTGACATGGCTTCCGGCGCTCTCGTTGTTGACAACAACTCCGAGATGGCTGCTCCCGCAAGCACCGACAACACCACTGTTAACATCATTGGTGGCTAAGCTTTAAGCTAAATTATCAATAAAAAGGAAGTCCTTCGGGACTTCCTTTTTTTTGCTTTTTTCGTTATTTATAACATAATTTCGTACTTGTTTTTTCCGCAGGGACAGCAAGGCTTTTCTTGCTTTTTTCCCTGTTGGATATTATAATAAAGTGGTATTATGACCTGACTATGGTCCAAAAGAAAAAGAGGAAAGTGGGTGGCTTGTATGGAAGGCTCTCCTTATGTAATAGAGATGCTTAACATCACCAAGGAATTCCCCGGAATCAGAGCTAACGACAATATAACTCTACAGCTCAAGAGAGGCGAAATCCATGCCCTGCTGGGCGAAAACGGCGCCGGCAAATCCACTCTTATGAGTGTTCTGTTCGGACTCTATCAGCCCGAAAAGGGTGAGATCCGCAAAAACGGCGAAGTTGTTAAAATCAATAACCCCAACGATGCAACCGCATTGGGAATAGGAATGGTCCACCAGCACTTTAAGCTGGTTGACGTTTTCACCGTAATGGATAACATTGTTCTTGGCGCAGAAACCACCAAGATGGGCTTCCTCCAGAAGAAGGCTGCCCGCAAAAAGGTTGAGGAAATAAGCAAGAAATACGGTCTTTCCGTTGACCTCGATGCCAAGATTGAAAACATCACCGTCGGTATGCAGCAGCGTGTCGAAATTCTGAAGATGCTCTATCGCGACAACGACATCCTCATTTTCGACGAGCCCACCGCAGTTTTGACTCCTCAGGAAATAGACGAGCTGATGGCCACCATGAAGGGCTTTGCTGCCGAAGGCAAGAGCATCCTCTTCATAACCCACAAGCTCAACGAGATTATGGCAGTTTCCGACCGCGTCACCGTTTTGCGCAAGGGTAAGTATGTTGGCACCGTTGAAACCAAGAACACCAACAAGCAGGAGCTCAGCAACATGATGGTCGGCCGTCCCGTCCAGCTGGAGGTCGATAAGACCGAGGCCAAACCCGCCGAAACCATACTTTCCGTTCGGAGTCTTTGCGTTCCTTCCGCCCTTGGCAAGAAAAATGCCGTAAACAACGTTTCCTTCGATGTCCGCGCAGGCGAAATCGTCTGCATCGCAGGTATTGACGGTAACGGCCAGACCGAGCTTGTCTACGGTCTCACCGGTCTTGAGAAGAGCAACGGCGGCAAGGTCACCCTCTGCGGCAAGGATATTTCCAAAGCAAGCATCAAAACCCGTGGCGCCAACATGAGCCACATTCCCGAGGACAGACATAAGCACGGTCTCGTTCTGGACTTCACTCTGGAGCAGAACATGGTTCTCCAGCGCTATAATGAGCCTCAGTTCCAGAAGCTGGGTTTCATCAAAAATGACGCTGTCCGCGAGTATTCCGACGCTCTCATAGAGCAGTATGACGTCCGCTCCGGTCAAGGCAGCATCACCGTTGCCCGCAGCATGTCCGGCGGTAACCAGCAGAAGGCCATTATCGCCCGCGAAGTTGACAGAGACAAGTCCCTCATCGTTGCCGTTCAGCCCACCCGCGGTCTGGACGTTGGCGCTATTGAATATATCCACGGTCAGCTTGTTGCCGAGCGTGACAGAGGCAAGGCCATTTTGCTGGTCAGCCTTGAACTTGAAGAAGTTATGAGCCTTTCCGACCGCATCCTCGTTATGTATGAGGGCGAAATCGTCGGCGAGCTTGACCCCAAAAAGACCACCGTATCTGAGCTTGGTCTTTATATGGCAGGCGCTAAGCGCGAAAATGTTGGAGGTGAGGCAAAATGAAAGAGAAATTAGTCAACCTCTACAATAAAGACGGCACCAAGAAGATTCTCGCCTCCCTTCTGAGTATCATCATCGGCCTTCTCGTTGGCGGTATTGCCGTTGTCATCGTCGGTCTTTTCAATGAGCGCATCTCCCTCGCCGGCGCATGGGAAGGCTTCCGCCTCATATTCGCAGGTATTCTCTCCACGGGACGCGACAGCGTAGGTAATCTCAGCTGGGGATTCAACAGCGCCAACGTGGGCAATATGCTCTTCCGCGCAACTCCCCTGATTCTCACCGGTCTTTCCGTTGCTGTTGCATTCAAAACCGGACTTTTCAACATCGGCGCTCCCGGTCAGTACCTGATGGGTACCGCCGCCACTCTGTTTGTTGCTCTCTCCATTCCCGACGGCGCAATTCCCGATGCCCTCACTTGGATTCTTGCTTTTGCAGCAGGCTGTCTGGCCGGTGCTCTTTGGGGCGCTATCCCCGGCATAGTCAAAGCCTTCCTCAATATTAATGAGGTTTTGGCCTGCATTATGACCAACTGGATCGCAGCAAACCTTGTAACCTGGCTTTTCGACAAGTCCAACCTGAAGAACGTTGTTGAAGGCACCAAGACCGCATACGTCTACAAAACCACCTACGGTCTCGTGGACGGCGCTTATGTGGACGGCTTCGGCGTTGCCACTCCCAAGCTGGGTTTGGACAAAATCTTCGTCGGCAGCCAGGTCAACGCAGGTATCCTCGTTGCCATTGTTATTGCAATTTTGATGTATATCCTGATGAACAAAACCACTCTGGGCTATGAGCTTAAGGCCTGCGGTGCCAACCGCCACAGCGCACGCTATGCCGGCATCAAGGATAAGCGCAACATCGTTCTCTCTATGGCTATCGCCGGTGCTCTCGCAGCAGCAGGCGCCAGCCTCTACTGGCTCAGCGGCAACACCGAGTTCTTCTGGACCACCTATCAGTCCCTCCCCGACGAGGGCTTCAACGGTATCCCCGTTGCACTGCTGGCTCTGAATAACCCCATTGCCGTAGTCTTCTCCGGTATATTCATGGCTATGCTGGACATCGTCGGTCTCCAGCTCACCAAGCTCACTGCTTACAACGAATACATCACCGACGTTATCATCGCCGTTATCGTTTACCTCTCCGCATTCTCCCTTGTTATCCGCATGTGGCTCAGCGGCCGCAAGAAGGACAAGGTTGGCGCGGTAAATGCCAACGCCGAACCTTCGCCCGATGCTGAAAAAGAACCCGCAGGCGAAGAAGCTTCTTCCGAGGAAACCCCGGCAGTTTCGGAAGATGAAACCGAGAAAGGAGGCGACGAGGTATGACATTTCTGATTCAGCAGACTCTTATCTACGCCGTTCCCCTTATGATCGTCGCTCTCGCAGGTGTTTTCGCAGAGCGAAGCGGTATAATCAACCTGGCTCTTGAAGGTATCATGATATTCGGCGCCTTCATCGGAGTTCTGTTTGTTCGCGTTATGCAGCAGGCAGAAGTTTTCCAGGCCGCCTATGACGCAGGCAACTGGATAGCTCTTCAGGGCTTCGAGCTTCTGGCGATGCTGGTTGCCGCTATATTCGGCGCCATCTTCTCCCTGCTCCTCAGCTTTGCATCCATCAACCTCCGCGCCGACCAGACCATCGGCGGTACCGCTTTGAACCTTCTGGCTCCCGCTCTGGTTCTCTTCCTTGTCCGCATCATTGCAAACCAGAACACCCTCCAGATGGCAACCGGCGACTCCGCAAGCTGGTTCATGCTCAAGCGCTCCACCTTCGGCATTGACCGCCGCGCTGATGTTGACTTCTTCACCAACACCTTCCTGCTGAAGGTTTATATCGCAACCTATGTCTGCATCATTCTCTTCATTGTGCTCAGCATCATCCTCTATAAGACCAAGTTCGGTCTTCGTCTCCGCGCCTGCGGCGAAAATCCTCAGGCTGCCGACTCTCTGGGCATCAATGTTTACCGCATGCGCTACGCCGGCACCACCATTTCCGGTGCGCTGGCAGGTATGGGCGGTTTTGTCTACGCTCTCACCACCACCAACTGCTCCGCAGACGGCAGCGTTGCAGGCTTCGGCTTCCTCGCTCTGGCCGTTATGATCTTCGGTAACTGGAAACCCGGCAACATTGCCTGGTCCGCTCTGCTCTTCGGTCTTTTCAAGTGCATTGCAGCTGCTTACTCCAGCATCGATATCAACGGCGACGGCCGCTTCCTTCTTGCTGAGCTGGGAATTTCCTCCCATCTCTACCGCATGCTCCCCTACCTCATCACCCTCATCGTTCTCGCCTTCACCTCCAAGAGCTCCCGCGCTCCCAAGGCGGAAGGCATTCCCTACGATAAGGGCAGTCGTTAAAATCCTAACAAAAAAGAGCTTTCGGAAGCCCGAAAGCTCTTTTTTTTGCATTTTTTCTAATTTATTGTTGACTTTAAGTTTTCTTGTTGATATCATAATATCAGTTATACGACTGACGGATAAAGTGGAATTGACCACGGGGAGTATAGCAGTAGAGCCGACCGTCTGGGCACAAAAACCCGGATGTGCGGCGTTTTTTATTATTAGCGCCAAGACCGGGTAACCGGAAAGGAATGGAAAACTATGGAAACTATTAAGTCTTCCCCCCGCAACCGTCGCAACAACAAATGGCTTTGCGGCGCCATCCCCGCGCTTCTCATCCACTGCAGCATCGGCACTGTCTACTGCTGGTCCATTTTCAGCCAGGAAATCGCCGACCACATCGGCTTTTCCAAGTCTGCCACCGAGTGGGCCTTCAGCATTGCGATCTTCTTCCTCGGCATGTCTGCCGCTTTTCTCGGCAACATTGTTGAGCGTGACATCCGCAAATCCTCTCTCATATCCACCATCACCTTTGCCATCGGCATGGCAGGCACAGGCTTCTTTATTTACTACGGCGGTATCCACAAGGGCAGCGTTTTGGCCTTGGTGGGCATGTATGTCTGCTACGGCTTCATCATGGGCATAGGTCTGGGTACCGGCTATCTTTCCCCTGTTAAGACTCTTATGCTTTGGTTCAGCAAGCAGAAAGGTCTCGCCACGGGTCTTGCCGTTGCGGGCTTCGGCGCCGCAAAGGCTTTCGCAAGTCCTATTATGCAGGCGCTTTTGAGCCGTCTTGGTGAGGGCGGCATCTATAAGATGTTCTTCATTCTCGCTGCGGTATATTTCGTTATGATGTTCATCGGCCACCGTCTGCTGAAAAAGCCCGAGGGCTGGCATGAGCCTCAGAAAAAGGAAAAAGGTCAGGGCATCCTCTCCGTAATCAAAACCAGACCCATCCGCAACTACGCAGGCATCTGGCTTATGTTTTATATCAACATCACCTGCGGCCTTGCTCTCCTCTCTCAGGAAAAGGCCATTGTTAAATGCATCGGCATGGCATCTGCCGTTGCTTTGGTCTCCACTCTGTCTGCTGTTTTCAACGCAGGCGGTCGCCTTTTCTTCTCCGGCATCGGTGACCGCACCAAGGATCGCAACACCATTTATAAGCTGATTTTCGCCCTCTCCATCGCTTTCAACGTGGTGGTACTTGTCACCGGCGGCATCGGAAACGGCGCAGCAAACAAGCTTTCCGCCATTCTCGTTCTTATTCTCATAATGGTTGTCAACGCAGGCTACGGCGGCGGTTTTTCCAATGTTGCTCCCCTGCTTTCCGACCATTACGGCATGGGCAGCATAAGCACCCTCCACGGCATCACCCTTTCCGCATGGGCTTTTGCAGGTCTCAGCGGCAACCAGCTTGCAACATGGATTGTCAACCATTTCGGCGAGATG
Source organism: Oscillospiraceae bacterium (assembly GCA_045631645.1). Classification (GTDB taxonomy): domain Bacteria; phylum Bacillota; class Clostridia; order Oscillospirales; family Oscillospiraceae; genus SIG459. The sequence goes on along the minus strand of JAZQVC010000017.1, from coordinate 46,438 downwards.
GTTGAAATCAACGGCCACATGGTGAATCCCACCGGCTATCAGATAGTCCTTTATGTGACCGCTGCCCTTTATTTGGTGGCGCTGCTTCTGAGTGTTATTCTGGTGCGTCCCGTTAAAAAAGTTGATTAAAAATTAAAAACAAAAAAGCGATACCCGATTTTGATAATCGGGTGTCGCTTTTTTCATATATGTCTGGATTCGGTTTTCAGCAATCAAACTTAAAGGGCTTCTTTGCCTCATAGCTGGTGTGAAGCAGCTCGTGGGCAAGGTGGCTGTTGGGCTCGCCGAGGAAGTTTTCATAGAGTGCCTTAACCTGACTGTTATTATGGCTCTGGCGGAGGGTGTTGCGCTCGTCCTCGCTGTAGAGGGCAGCGGCACGCTTCTCGCGGTAGGTGTCCATAATGTCATGAGCCTCATCAGGGAGGAAGCAATGACGGACAATAGGCATACCGCCACCATTGATGCAGCCGCCGGGGCAGCCCATAATCTCGATGAAGTGATACTTGCTCTTGCCGTCGCGGATATCGTCAAGCAGAACCTTGGCATTTTTCATACCGCTGGCAACTGCAACATTTACCTGCATACCACCGAGGGTGATGCTGGCTTCCTTGATGCCTTCGAAGCCGCGGACAGCCTCAAACTTGATAGCCTCATGCTCCTTGCCCTCAAGGACAAAGTAAGCAGTGCGGAGGGCAGCTTCCATAACGCCGCCGGTTACGCCGAAGATAACGGCTGCGCCGGAATATTCGCCCAGAAGATCCTGATCGAAGTCCTCGTCGGGGAGGCGGTTGAAGCGTATACCTGCTCTCTTGATCATATCGCCCAGCTCACGGACGGTGAGAACAGCATCAACATCCTTGATACCGTCATGCTGGAGCTGCTTGCGCTCCTTCTCGTCCTTCTTGGCGGTGCAGGGCATGATGGAAACAACGAAGATATCCTTGGGGTCTATGCCCTTTTCCTTGGCATAATAGCTCTTGATGACGGCACCCTGCATCTCGTGGGGAGACTTGCAGGAGGAAATGTGACCCAGAAGATCGCCATAGTAGGTCTCGGCATAGTTGATCCAGCCGGGAGAGCAGGAGGTGATCATGGGGAGAGTTCCGCCGTTTTTAATGCGGCCGAGAAGCTCGGTGGCCTCTTCCATAATGGTCAGGTCAGCTGCAAAGTTGGTGTCATAAACCTTAGCGAAGCCCAGACGGCGGAGAGCAGCCACCATCTTGCCGGTGACAGGAGTGCCTATGGGCATGCCAAATTCCTCGCCGAGACCGGCGCGGACTGCGGGAGCAGTCTGGACAACGACATGCTTGCCCTGGGCGAAAGCCATATCAACATCGTCGATATCGGTCTTGGCCATGAGAGCACCGGTGGGGCAAACGCTGACGCACTGGCCGCACATAATGCAGGGGCTCTTATCCAGAGTGAGTCCGCCGGCAGGGCCTACAACGGTTTCAAAACCGCGCTTCTGGAAACCCAGAACGCCGTTGCCGTGGGCATTCTTGCAGCGCTCAATGCAGCGTCCGCAGAGAACGCACTTGCTGGTATCGCGGACGATGGCGGGAGTTACATCGTCATACTGGGTGTCGGTCTTGCCGCCGACGAACATATTTTCTCTAACACGGGTCTGCTTGGCAACATGGAGAAGTTCGCACTTGCCGTTCTTTGCGCAGGCCTGGCAGTTCTGAGAATGGTTGCTGAGCAGAAGCTCGACGCTGGTGCGGCGAGCGCTGACAGCTTTGGGAGAGGAAATTACAACTTCCATTCCCTCCTCCACGGGATAAACGCAGGAAGCAACAAGGCCTCTTGCGCCTTTGACCTCAACAAGGCAGACGCGGCAGGAACCGGTGCTGCACTCGCCATGGTTGAAGGAGCACAGGGTGGGAATCTCATATCCGCACTGGCGAGCAGCCTCCAGAATGGTCAGGCCTTGTTCAACCTGATAGGCATGGCCTTCAATCTTAATATTGACTTTGCTCATTTCGATTCCCTCCTTTATTCCTTGATGATGGCATCGAACTTGCAGCTTGCTATGCACATACCGCACTTGATGCACTTTGTGGGGTCGATGGTAAATACGGTCTTACCGGGGGTACCGCTGATGGCTTCCACGGGGCAGACACGGGAGCAGAGAGAGCACTTCTTGCACTTATCTGCGTCAATGCTGTAGCTGATGAGGTCTTTGCAAATACCTGCGGGGCAGACCTTATCTTCAATGTGAGCGATATACTCATCCTTGAAATGCTGAATTGTGGACATGATGGGGTTTGCTGCAGTCTGACCAAGAGCGCAGAGAGCGTTGGTCTGGCAAGCAGAGGAAATTGCTTCAAGCTCATCGAAGTCCTTCATAGTGCCGGTGCCGTTGGTGATACGCTCGAGAATCTCCATCATACGCTTGGTACCGATGCGGCAGGGAGTGCACTTACCGCAGCTCTCATCGCAGATAAAGCCCATATAGAACTTTGCAACGTCAACCATGCAGTTATCTTCGTCCATAACAATGGCGCCGCCGGAGCCCATCATGGAGCCCGCTGCAACCATGTTGTCGAAGTCAATGGGAGTGTCAAGGAACTCGGGAGTCAGGCAGCCGCCGGAAGGACCACCGGTCTGGATGGCCTTGAACTGCTTGCCGTCCTGAACACCGCCGCCGATTTCATAAATCAGCTCGCGGAGGGTAACGCCCATGGGAATCTCAACAAGGCCGACATTGTTGACCTTACCGCCAAGGCAGAAGACCTTGGTGCCCTTGCACTTTTCGGTGCCGTACTGAGTGAAGGCCTCAAGACCCTCGCGGAGGATGTAGGGAACGGTGGCCAGAGTTTCAACGTTGTTAACGATGGTGGGACTATTCCAAAGGCCCTTAACTGCAGGGAAAGGAGGACGGGGTCTGGGCATGCCGCGCTGACCCATGATGGAGTTCAGCAGAGCGGTCTCCTCGCCGCAGACGAATGCGCCGGGGCCCAGACGGACGTGGGCATGGAAGCTAAAGCCGGTGCCAAGAATGTTATCTCCGAGAAGACCCAGCTCTTCGCACTTTTTGATGGTTTCAGTGATGCGGGAAACAGCGATGGGGTATTCAGCACGGATATAGAAGTAGCCTTCGCTTGCACCGATGGCGTAGCCGGCGATGGCCATGCCTTCGATTACAGCAAGGGGGTTGTCCTCAAGAATGGAACGATCCATGAATGCGCCGGGGTCACCTTCGTCACCGTTGCAGACCACGTACTTCTGGCCGGCATCGCTGCCATAGGCAAACTGCCACTTGCGTCCGGTGGGGAAGCCGCTGCCGCCGCGTCCGCGGAGACCGGAATCAAGAATGAGCTTTATAACATCCTCTCTGGACATGCTCAGGGCATTCATAAGTCCCTGATAGCCGCCGTAACCAAGAGCTTCCTCAATCTTGTTGGGATCAATGACGCCACAGCCGTGGAGGGCGATGCGCTTTTGCTTGCGGTAGAAGCCGATTTCTTCCATTTTGGTAATCTTTTCTCCGGTCTGGGGGTCTTTATATACGAGGCGGTCAACTGTTTCGCCCAGCATGAGATCCTTCATGACGATCTCCTGAACATCGGAGGGCTTGACCAGACGATAGAGAACGTCCTCGGGGAAGATGCGGACGAAGGGACCCTGAGAGCAGAGGCCGAAGCAGCCGACAACGCGGATCTCGACCTTATCCTCAAGATGGCATTCTTTTATGTATTCTTCAAACTTTTCCTTAATTCGCATGGTGCCGCCGGCAACGCAGCCGGTACCGCCGCAGAGCATGATATAACGCTTGCCGTCGCAGCCGTTGAATTTGCTATCCAGTTCAGCGGTATATTCAGCAATCTTTGCGCGAAGTTCTTCACAAGTCTTGAACATCAGTTGGCACCCTCCTTGTTTTTGTATTCAGCGATAATGCCGGCAATATCCTTAACATTAACGCGGGCATAAATCTTGCCGTTGATGGTTACGGCAGGGGCAGCGGCGCAAGCGCCGATGCAGCGCAGAGCATCAACAGTAAAAAGACCGTCACTGCTGGTCTGGCCGGGCTGAATGCCAAGCATTTCGCAGAACTGGTCGCAAATCTGCTGTGCACCCTTTACGTAGCATGCAGTGCCAAGGCAGATGCCGATTACATACTTGCCCTTGGGCTCAAGGGAGAAAAAGGAATAAAAGGTAACAACACCGTAAATTTCGGCAACAGAGATACCGGTGCGGGCGGAAACGATCTCCTGAACCTCCATGGGAACATAGCCGAATTCCTTCTGGATATCGCTGAGAATCATGATGAGAGGAGTGGACTCCCCCTCATAGCGGTCGCATATTGCATGAACCTTTTTTATAGCGGCTTCTTGCAAGTGGGCCATATTGTTTTTCCTCCTTATATGTTAAGACATACTTTATTTTTTCACGGGCGCTTCTTCCCAGTTTATTGTGATATTTAGTATATATTACAATTTATCCTCTGTAAATATCATTTCCTTTAGTTTATTTTTTAACTTGAACAAATTTCATCACATATTTTTAACCTTTTTGTTATGTCATTTAGGGAAACATAAAAGCCTGAGGTTTGGGACGATTTTCCCTCACTTCAGGCTTTTGTATTTCAATTTTTCTCGAATCTGCGTTCTTGCTTCACTTCCGGATACTTCTCTTTATCCACGCGAGACAGAAACATTTCAATAGGGCGGGCATAAAGCTTGCCCTCCCCGTAAAGGGGTCTATAAATCATAAGCTGCTCCCCACTTTCCGTATGCTCTGCCTGACCCACGATTTCATAAAGATACATATTAGGCTCTTTTGCAATGGCCTCTTCACTGAGCATCTCGCGCTTGAAATGGCGCACAATATCCCCTTTTGCGAACATGGTAGTTCCCCTTTCTCTTTCAAAACAAGTATGCTATAATAAATTTCGGAGGGAGGCGCCTATGGAATACTACACCTACATTCTCCGCTGCGCAGACGACAGTTTGTATACAGGCATCACCACAGATCTTGTGCGACGCTTTGCCGAACATTCGGGCGGCATTGGGCGCTCAGGCGCAAAATACACCGCGGCGCGAAAGCCCATCGCCTATGAATACGCCTTTGTCTGCCCTGACCGCTCAAGCGCATCCCGTCTTGAAGCCGCCATAAAGCGTCTGAGTCGCGCTCAAAAGCTCCTGCTTATTTCGGGAGACAATTCCGTTTTGCCCGAACCTTCTCTCGGCAAACCCTTTCCGCTTCCGAAAATTGAATAAAAAAACCTGCGCAGCTATCGAAAGTATGCCGCGCAGGTTTTTTCACTCTTTTGTATATCCCATTCGGCTTGCCTCTGTCAGGCTCACCATAAACATATCTCTGTCGGGATCAGCTTCTTCAAAAGCTCCTGCCTGAGCGGCCGGATCAAAAATATAGCTTTTTCCGTCCATTTCAATCTCCACCCATGCGTGAGAGAGATTATCATCGCCATAAGAGCCGTTTACTGCCTGTGCCTCATAGCCAAGACCACGGGCAAGAGCCCAGAAAACAGCGCTATAGCCATAGCTGTTACCGCTTTTATATTCGAACATTGTAAGAGCCTCGGACATTTCCCAGCCCCTCGCACCAACGCCGTATATGTTACGCTCGGTGAAACTAAAGCTTTCGCAGCAATAATCATAAACCGCTCTCAGCAGCTCTGAGGTGTCCTCATAGGAATTAACCTCGGTGAGATCCGCAATAACTGCGGAAACGAAACCGTCCAAGGTGGCATTGCCGCTGGTATAGCGTCCGTCATAACCAAAGGTAAGGCTTCCCTCAAGGGTGTCGCGAATGAAAAAGCCATTTTCATCGACATAGTAGAGATTTCCCTCAACTATCACATAGCCTTCGGAATACATGGGCGCCAGAGTCACGTCCTCCCATACGCAGCCGCTTTCTGAGTGACCGTGGGAAACGCTGGCCTCCATGAGAATGCGGTAATCCTCTCTGTCGGGAGAAGCATCGGGTATGCAGTAGCTGCCTTCGGCGGGAATAACGCTGGCATTTTCATCCCTGCCAAGAAGCTTGTTCATAATTTGAGCGAACTGGCTGCGGCTGAGTTTTTCAGCCTGGTCGTATCCAAGAATCACACGATCCAGCTCATCAAGGGTATAAAAACCGGTGAGCACATTTCTAAGCTCCCCAACGCTTATATCATTTTCAATTTCGGAAAGATCAGGAAACATTTCTCTCGCAGTTTGAGAGGCAAGCGCGTTGAGGGCGGTTGTGAGTTCTGCAGCGTTAAGTATTGCATCGGGGTGGAGAAGCCCTTCGCCATCAGTGAAAAGATAAGGCCCTAATCCGTCAAGGAGAGGAAAGAAAACCGCAGTGTATTGGCAATCGGCCACAACAGGCGTTGCGCCGGGCTTGGCTCTGCGACCCTTTGCGTCCACCCATCCGCCATGGCGGCATCCTTCGGCGGCGTCAAGTTCGGGCACCTGAGGAAACTCCCCAAGATGCACCGTCTCGCAGGCGACTTCTTTTCCCATAGCCATAAAGGTAACAGTATACTGCTGCTCCTGTCCCTCGGTGGGCTTGGTCGCGGCAATGTTGACGCTTTCAGGCGCTTCGTCCCTACAGCTTCCCATTATGAAGCCCACGACAACAATCATGGCCGCCAATATATATTTTGCAGATCGAACATGGTCCATCTGTTATCCTCATTTCGGGTTATGTAACCCATATTATGTATACTCATTATATATTGCGCCTTTTTATATTTCAATATGTTTTTTGAATTTTATACAATTTTTCGTCGATTATTACAGGTGCAAGTGCATTTTTTGCAACAAATAACCGCGTCCGGAATCTCGAACGCGGTTACATAATTTTTTATATTTTCAAAAGATAATAATTATTGTCTACCTATCCCAAGGCATCAGCCGTCAATGAAAGGGAAGCCCTCCCAAACGGGCTTGCCGGGATAGCGAATTGCCTCTGACTCGCCGTGGAGAACTTTCAGCACGGAGTACGCCATCGCCTGCTGCTCCATCTCTCCAGGGTATACGCTTATGGGTGCGATCCAACCGCAGCGTCGGGTGATGCCCTCCACGATGTCGGCATATCTCACAAGACCGCCGGTGAGCAAAATTCCATCCACCTTGCCTTCCAAAACGGTGCTCATTGCGCCTATCTGCTTGCAGCACTGGTAAATCATGGTGTTCCAGACCAAAGTGGCTTTGGGGTCGCCCTCTTCAACAAGGCGGTGAACCACTTTTGCATCGGAAGTTCCAAAGAAGGACACAAAGCCGCCGGAACGGGAGCACATGGTGCGCACTTCCTGAACGGAATGCTCTTCGATGTAGTCAAGGAGGGGCAGCACGGGAACGCTGCCTATTCTGGTGGGGGTAAATGCGCCGTCTCCACCTGCGCCAACGTTGCCGTCGGTCATGCGTCCGTGGTCATGGGCATTGATGGTTATGCCGCCGTCTATATGGGCAACAACGAAGTTACAGTCTTCATACTTTCTGCCCATGCTCTCGGCGTGCTTTTCGGCAATGGCCTTCTGGTTGAGGGGGTGAGCCTGAGCATTGCGGTAAACGCCCTTTATGCCGGTGAGGCGGGCATAGTCATTGTATTCGTCAATATTGGTGGGGTTGAGGGTGTACATCTCGCCGCCGTATTCCTTGCACATTTCGTAGGCAAGCAGCACGCCCAGCTTCGCGGCATGCTCGCTTCCGCCAACGCCGTCCAGAGTGTCCTTATACAAAGTATCGTCTATATAGGTAACGCCGGTGCGCTGGGGGTGGGCGCCGCCACCGCGTCCAACATATACATCTATGTCGGAGGGGGTAAAGCCGTGCTTTTTCAATATATCTATGATGACCTGCTTTCTGAAGGGCACCTGACCGTTAACATGGGGAAACTGCAGCAAAACGGGGGCATCGTGGAAAACGCTTTCCTCAAATACTTCATTGTATTCATCAAATACGCTGATTTTGGTGGAGGTTGAACCGGGATTTATAACAAGGAGTTTCATTTTTTATACCTGCCTTTTGGGAACAAATTAAGGGATATTATACTCTAAATTTTGACAAATGCAAGCGGGAGTGGGAGTCATCAGCGATGCAAAAAAGAGCGCCACACGGGCGCTCTTTTGTTTTTACAGCAGCTGATCGTCATACATCGCTCTTGCTCCGCCAATAAACTTGGGGCGCGTGCGTGCGGCAAGAACCATCGCCTGTCCAATTTTGTTATTTTCAAGTCTCAGTGGAACAGCAACCTTTTTCAGATGCATGCCTATCAGGGTGAAACCGATGTCCAGCCCCGCATCAGCTTTGATTTCCTCTATCGCTACGGGCTCTTCAAAGCCAGCATAGGCCTTAGTTGCCAATGAGCCCCCTGCCTTTGGCTGAGGAACCACATTCACCGCCTCTGCATAGGGCACCGCTTTCCGCTCCGTGATGATGGCGCGGTTTAAATGTTCGCAGCATTGCACGGCAAGAAAAACACCTCTGCTCTTGGTATAGTCATAAAGAGCTTTGAAAATTTCCTCTGCCACATCGGGATTAGAATTAGTTCCGATTTTTTCGCCTATAACCTCGCTGGTAGAGCAACCAACAACCACAATGCTGCCCGCAGTAAGCTTTGCCTTCTCGCAAAGCTCGGCTATCGCGGCCTTTGTTTGTTCATAAACAGATTCCGTCATAGCTTCCTCCTTGTTTTGCACTGGTAATATTATAACACGATTTATGAAATCGCACAATGTTTAATGGTGGTAGCCCTTCGAAGCCCTCATTCATGGAAAAAGGGAGCACCCACGGACGCTCCCTTTTCCATAATCCCGATTAGTTTCTCTCTTTCAGGAATGTTTCGAGATTGATTTTATGATTATATTTTATAGACGCCTTTTTATCTTTTTCAATCATAAGAGTTGTGAGGTCTATATCATTGAGGGCGGCAATCGCAACAATATAGTGAATCATATCCACAAGCTCGGTGCCCAGTTGCTCCTGCAGGTCATTTTCATCGGAGGCTTTGCGACCGGCGCGTTTGTTGAGAACCTCGGCAACTTCTCCGATCTCCTCAACCAGCTTCATAAACATACTCTGCTCAGTTGCCCAGCCGCAATAACGGTCCGCAAGATATGCCTGCAAATCATCTATCGTGATTTTCATTTTGTGGTCTCCTTTTGCAATGTCCATATTTGCAGACATTCTAACATATTTGATGAAATTTTGCTATGCGATATGAGATATTTTACCAAAGAAAAAGAGCGCCCTGCGGACGCTCTTTTTGTATGGCGGAGGTGGAGGGATTTACCCCATTCGGGGCATAAACTTCGAATCCCACCACGATGAAAAAGAGCGCCCTGCGGACGCTCTTTTTGTATGGCGGAGGTGGAGGGATTCGAACCCCCGGGCGGTTTGACCCGCCAACTGATTTCGAGTCAGCCTCGTTACGACCACTTCGATACACCTCCATATGAAGTTTTCAGCCCATATAATTTACCACGAAGCGGGCTATTGTGTCAAGGAAAGGGATGTGCTATAATTTTATTGGAAATTCCATATTTTTTCCTCTAAAGCTGAAACTTTTTACTTATTTTTCCGTCATAGAAGTAACAACACAAAACCCGCGACACAGTTGAAATAAAGGAGGACAAAAAGATGAAACGCAGCATATCCATTATTCTCTGCATCGTTCTTGCAATCTGTCTCTTCTGCGGCTGCGGAGCCAGCGCCCCCAAGGATTCTCTTGCTTACCCCGCAGCACCTGCAGAGCCCGCAGCTCCCGCAGCTCCCGCGCCCATGCCCGAGTTGAGCTATGACTACGGCTACGCAGTTGAAGACCCCGAACCTGCTGAGCCTTCCGAGGACAGCGCAGGCAGCGGTCTGCCCGCAAACACCAAGCTCATCTATAAAGCCAACATGGAGCTTGAGACCACCGCTTTTGACGAGTCTGTGGCAGGTCTTGAGGCTCTCGTAAACAAGATGGGCGGCTACTTCGAGCGCAGCAATGTGAACAACTACGGCACCTACCGCTCCGGCAACTACACCGTCCGCGTTCCCGCCAAGAATTTCGACTCCTTCTGCTCCTCCGTGGGTGAGCTTTGCCAGCTCAACTCTATGGATCGCAGCGCCACCGACATAAGCGAGGCCTACTACGACACCGAGGCTCGTCTTGAGACCCAGAAGATAAAGCAGGAGCGTCTCCAGAACCTTCTTGCTAAGGCCGAGAACATGGAGGATATCATTGATCTGGAAAACGCTCTCAGCGAGACCGAGTATCAGATCGAGCAGCTCACCGGAACTCTCCGCAAGTATGACTCCCTCGTTGGCTATTCCACCATCAGCATCTACCTCCAGGAGGTTTATGTGCTCACCGAGGTTGAAGAGCCCGTTATCGGTTTCGGCGCAAAGCTGGTCGAGGCCTTCAAGCGGGGCAGCTCCAGATTCGTGGATAACCTTCAGGACTTCGCCCTCCGCTTCGCACGCCACTGGGTAGGCTGGATCATCTGGCTCGTCATCATCGCAGTTGTGGTGATTATAGTTGTGCGCTCTGTTAAGAAAAAGAGAGCTCCCCGCAAAGCCGCTCCCACTCCTGAAGTTGAGGAGAGCAAAAAAGAAGAAAACAAAGAATAAGTTCTAAAACATAAAAAGGAAGCAGTTCATATGAACTGCTTCCTTTTTTATATACATGTCTTATCTTCTGCCGTGGGCTCTCATGCCGATGCCCATTATTGCACCGCAGATGCCGCCCACAATGTGGGTTATCTGGGAGATATTATCATGGGTGGTTATGCCGCTATAAATCTCTCCGCCGATATAAATGATAAACACCAGAATGAGGGTTATGGGTATTCCGCCTCTCATTCCTCCCAGAGAAGAGATGATTATCATCATGAACACAATGCCGCTGGCTCCCATCAGCGCCGTATCGGGAAAAATAAGGCACTGGATGATGCCGGACACAAGGGCGGTCACTACGATTGCCCACCACATATTGCCGCTGCCGTAGCGCTCCTCAAGAGCGGGACCTACAACAAGCATAAGCACCAGATTGCCTGTCAAGTGGGAGAAATCTGCGTGTCCCAAAACATGGGTGAATATTCTTATGTAGCTCAAAGGATCTGACCATGAAGCGCGGTAAACGCAGAAAAGCTTCACCGTTGAGTTGCCGTCCGTGATGAAGTCCAAAAACAAAACGAACAGACACAAAAGGGAAAAGGTCAGAGTTGTGGGGGCATTATACTGCAAAAGTGAGCCCCTTTTTCTCTTATTTGCCGCCAAATAAATATACCTCTTTCGAAAAAATTAACCGTATCAGCGCCTTAGTCCATATTCGCGCTGCGCTTTGCAGCAACAACAACGGCGTCCATAACTCCGCCGCGGAAGGCGTTCATTTCCAGAGTGCGTATGCCCTCCATTGTTGCGCCCTTGGGTGAGCAAACAGCATCTTTCAGCGCACCGGGATGCTCTCCGCTTTCCATTACAAGCTTTGCAGCCCCCATAACAGCCTGAGCTGCCCAAAGCATAGCATCGCTGCGCTTTATGCCCGTTCTCACGCCGCCGTCGGCAAGGGCTTCGATAAACATAAATGTAAAAGCAGGGGTGCAGCCGCCAATGGTCATTGCCGCTTCGGCCTGCTCCTCGCTGCAGCGTCCCATAACTCCGCAGCCTGCAAGAATTTCCTCAAGCACCTTGACCTGCTCCTCGCTTACACCATCATAAGGGGAAATGATAATGAGTCCTTCCCCGATAGCGCAGGGGGTATTGGGCATAATGCGGATTACGGGATTGCCCTTTTCGGAAAGGAGAGCAGCCATTGCACTTCCCGGCACACCTGCCGCCATGGAAACGATAATCTCATTACCCTTGAGTACATCGGAAATTTCCTTTATCACATCGGCAACCTGCCAAGGCTTCACTCCCAGGAAAATGAAATCCGCATCCTTTGCCGCTTCTCGATTATCCGCGCAAACATTGCAGCCGCAGCTTTCAGCAAGAGAGACCGCCTTTTCGCGGGTGCGGTTTGCAAGATAAACTATTTGAGCCTCAACACTTGCGCACACGCCGCGCACTATTGCGCCGCCCATATTTCCACAGCCGATAAAAGCAATCTTTTTCATATTTCCTCCCCGGGAATCTGTATTTCCGGATATTTTACCACTTTTTTCTTTTTCTTACAAGCCCCACAAAAAGCCGGAAAATACAAATAATTCACCCTCTGTGCCCCACAGAGGAGATAAAAAAAGAAAACGGACTTCAAAAGAAGTCCGTTTTTTATGGAGCGGCTGACGAGGCTCGAACTCGCTACCTCCACCTTGGCAAGGTGGCGCTCTACCGGATGAGCTACAGCCGCGCATTTTTCAGCGCTTAGTTATTATAGCACATCCGAATTATTTGTCAATACCTAATACGAGCTTTTTCCGCTGATTTTAATCCATGCTTTCAGGCTTAGGAGTCTCTGCAGGTGTTTTCTCCACATTTCCTGTTTCAAAAATGATCTGCGCATTCAGAGGACCATCGCAGACGGGATACTTCGCGCTGTCCCAGTCATAGCGTCCCCACATATCGTCATCGCTCAACAAATACGCAAAATAATAGTTCTCATCCATACGGCTCAAATCCATATGATAGTATTCGCCGTCAATCTCCACGATATTCCAGCCGTAATTGAACTCTTGCGAATCCTTGCGCTCGCCTCTTACCACATGGCAGGTGATGCCAAGTTCATTGCACAACGCCTTATACGCCATAGCCATTGCCATCGGACTATCATCGCCCTCTATGAGACAGCCATAGGCGGTATTCTTGTTTTCGGCAGTGTTCCCGGCGCTGACCGATTCATTTATAAGTCGGGCGGCGCTCAGGGCACGGTTGAGTTCATCGGCTCCGCTCACTTTCTGGGCAAGCTCCAAAACGCGATTTTCAAGTTCCTTCAGCATTTCGGAGAGAATTATATCCGATTTTGAATATTTAAACTCAATACGGTAGATCCGCTCCGGACCGGAGTCCGGAAAAGCTTCCACAGTGAAGGTTGGAAGTTCCGTTGCAAGGAGAGGATCGGAATAATAATTATCCCTTATGATAGAGCCGATATAGTCTTCAGAGGCATAGGTGGAGTAAATTTCTATCACGGACAAGGGGGAATGGGAGCCAAAAACGCTCAGCACATGCTTGCGCAGTTCTGCGAGGCCGCTGATGTTTTCGACAGCAGCGATTTCACTGGCGCTTCTCTTATAATCTATTTGAATTGTGGCGGTGTAATAGCTGACTATCCTGCTTGTATTATAGTCAATATCACTCACCGCGTAGGCGCCGATGGGAGTGGAGGTTTTTATCTCATGGCAAACTGCGGCCAAATCATCCTGCAAAGAGCCGCTATAATTTCCGAAGCGGAACTGTCCCTCGGCTTTGCCCTCCCCGATAAGTCCGAGGATTGCCTCCTTAAGAGCCTGACGGTCGCGAATTTCCGCATCGTCCTCGCTTTGGGGAAGGCTTTCCTCATGGAAAGGCTCTGAATAATAATACTCCGAGCTGAAAACCGAGCCGCATCCGGCGGCAGAAAGCATAAGGCAGACTGCCAGCAAAACCATCAACAGCTTTTTCGCTTCCATCATTGCGGCTCAACTCCTTTCAGTTTTCATCACCAATATAGGTGAATCCCTTTCCGAACACCTCGCGGGAATCGGAAACTATCATAAAGGCTTTTTCATCAATTTCTCTAACTATCTTCCTAAGCTCAACAATCTGGTTGCGCTTTATAACGCAAAGGATTATGTTCTTCTGCTGGCCGGACCATGCGCCTTCGCCATGGATGTAGGTTACGCCGCGGTTGAGCTTTCCTGTTATTGCCTCTTTCACCGCTGTGCTCTCATCGGTGATTATATAGCAAACCTTACTGTTCACCGCACCGTAAAGCACGATATCTACCACCTGAGAGGTGATAAACATGCATATAGCGGAGTACATGGCGCTGTCCAGTTTGCCGAAGAGAAGGGCGAATACAAGGAATATGACAACATCCATTACCAGAATAAATGTGGAGAAGTTTATATGCTGATACTTTCTTCTCAGGAACTTTGCAATTATGTCCGTTCCTCCCACCGTTGCGGTGGTGGAATAAATGAGGCCAAGACCGAAGCCCTTGATGGCGCCGCCGAAGGTTGCGGCCAGCAGGGGGTCATTTGTCACAACAAAAGGCACAGTCTCAAAAAGGTCCATGAGGATTGAGCTTACCAGCATCGCAACCATGGTGGACAGCAGGTTTCTCCATCCAAAATGCTTCCACGAGAAAATGAACAGGGGAATATTGATAACGATAGTCATAATACCTACAGGAAGACCTGTCAGGTAATTTATGATGGTTGCCGTACCTACAACGCCACCGAGGACAACATCGTTGGGGTAGATAAAAAATCTGAAGCTGGCGGAATAGATAATGCAGCCCAGCAAAATTTTCGCATACATTACAAAAACACTTTTAATAGAATTATTTTCCATTTGAATTCTCCTCAAGCTCAAACGGGGTTTATTCCTGTCCTAAAAGGCTCATCTGTTCCTCGCCTCTGTCCTCCTCCTTGAGAAGAGCACCCAAAGCGGGAACACTGCGCACGCGGTAGCGGGAAACATTCTTAATAGTGGTTTCTTCAAGCTTTGCGGCATATTCCAGATGATACTTGCTCTTGATGTTCATAAGTCCTACGCCCTGAGTGCTGCGACTTGTTTTAGGCTGCAGCAAAGCAGTGTTGAAAACAAGGGCTCTTCCTTCGCTGGTGAAGCAGGCAATCTGGCATTCGCCATCCAGACGCATAACAGTGCGGAGAGGGCTCTTGTCCGAGTATGCTCCAGTAAGGCGCTTGCGGTTTGTCTTCGTGGCATATCCATCCAGAGTAACTCTTGCGCATTTGCCGTTTTCGAAGAAGAAAAGGAGATTTGCGCTATAATCGCCGGGATCAATCATCTCCACAACATTCTCGCCCTCATCCATCTCCAGCTTTGTGGGCAGATAAACACCGAGAACGCTGGCTTTGGTGTCCTCAAAATCGCTGACGCGGCATTTATAAACCTGCTGGCGATCAGTGAAGATGAGAAGCTCACCGCGGTTAGAAGACTCAAAGGAGGTGCGCAGGCCGTCATTTTCCTTATACTTCTGCTCGGCATTCATGCGCAGAGACTGGGGGGTGATTTTCTTGAAATAACCCTCTTTGGAGAGGAAAAGGGTGCAGGGATAATCTTCCACCTGCTCTTCAACGCTGAATTCCTCAACCTCATCGGAATATACAATGCCGGTTTTTCTGGGAGTGGCATACTTCTTTGCAACAGCCTTCAGCTCGCTGATGATGATGTTTCTCACGCGGCGGCGGCTGGAGAGAATATCCTCCAGTTCGGCAATCTGCTTTTCAAGCTCGCTGACTTCCGCAACGCGCTTGAGAATATATTCGCGGTTTATATTGCGAAGTCTTATTTCCGCAACATACTCGGCCTGAAGATCATCAATGCCGAAGCCTATCATCAGGTTGGGAACAACATCGGCTTCCAGCTCGGTATTGCGGATAATGGCTATCGCCTTATCTATATCCAGAAGGATTTTTTCAAGACCCTTGAGCAGATGGAGCTTTTCGCGCTTTTTGCTCAGTTCATGGTAAACTCTGCGCTTGACACACTCGGTGCGCCATGCCACCCATTCCTCCAGGATCTCGCCGACGCCCATAACTCTGGGATTGCCGCCGATGAGGATATTGAAGTTGCAGGAAAATTGATCCTGCAAAGTGGTGAGCTTGAAAAGTTTCTGCATAAGCTTTTCGGGATCTGTGCCGCGCTTGAGATCGATTGCGATTTTAAGACCGCTCAGATCGGTTTCATCGCGCATATCGCTTATTTCGCGTATCTTGCCCGCCTTGAGAAGCTCGGACACCTTGTCCATAATCTGCTCAACGGTGGTGGAATAGGGTATTTCATATACCTCTATCATGTTCTCTTTGGGCAGATAGCGCCAGCGGGAGCGAACCTTGAAGCTGCCGCGGCCGGTGCGGTATATATTCTCCATCTCGTTGAGGTTATAGATAATCTCGCCGCCTGTGGGGAAATCGGGGGCAGGCATAGTGGAGAGAATATTATGGTTAGGGTCAGCTATGAAATTAGCAGTGGTTTCGCAGACCTCGCCCAGGTTGAAGCCGCAAATCTGGCTTGCCATACCAACGGCAATACCCATGTTGGCAGAAACAAGTACATTGGGGAAGCTTGTGGGCAACAGCGTGGGCTCAAGCATGGTGCCGTCATAGTTATCCACAAAGTCCACAGTGTCCTTGTCAATATCCTTGAATATCTCGGCGCAAATAGGGGCGAGCTTTGCCTCAGTATATCGGGAGGCGGCATATGCCATATCTCTTGAATATACTTTACCAAAGTTACCCTTGGAATCCACGAAGGGGCTCAGAAGAGCCTCATAACCGCGGCTGAGGCGAACCATTGTCTCATAAATGGCCGCATCACCATGGGGATTGAGCCTCATGGTCTGTCCAACAATGTTGGCGCTCTTGGTGCGGGCTTTATTGAGCAAACCCATATCATACATGGTATAGAGCAGCTTGCGGTGGCTGGGTTTGAAGCCGTCTATCTCAGGTATGGCGCGGGAGACGATAACGCTCATGGCGTAGGGCATATAGTTGAGCTCCAGAGTTTGGGTAATGGGCTGCTCAAGCACTTCTGCTTTAAGACCCATTACATCGGGATTCACGGGAGCTTTTTTAGTTTCTTCGGCTTTTTTCTTTGCCATAAAAAGACCTCTTTATTTCTTCTTTCCTTTGCTCTTCATGCCGGTAGTCAGATTGCGTTTGCAGTTGGGGCAGACGGTTACTGTAAGGCATTTATTGAAAAGCTGCTTGCCGCAGTAAGGACACTTGAGAGAAGTGAAAACCAGCAGCATTGCAAATGCTATCAGCGCAAGGGCTGCAATTATAATGTAAAGTCCCAGCGTTGGGGCAGACCCGTTTAGGAAAAGACCGATAACACAAATGATCATGGCGGTCACAAGGCAGCCTTTAACCACGTTTCTGGCTCTATCAAAATTTTTGGTAAAATTCATATTTATAACCTCTCTTTATGATATATCAGCAAGATCAAGGAACTTATATCCATTTTCCGCGATATGGGTTTTGCGTCCAGCAAGGTCATCGCCCAGAAGCATATCGAACATACGGCTTGTTGCCTCCGCATCTTCGGGCATTACCTTGATGAGTCGGCGGGTCTCGGGATTCATGGTGGTGAGCCACATCATATCGGGATCGTTTTCACCAAGACCTTTGCTGCGGCTTATGGTGCATTTTGCTCCGCCAAGTTCTTCGAGAATATTTGCTTTTTCCGTTTCGGAATAGGCAAACCATGTTTTGCCCTTGGCGTTTATCTCATAGAGGGGAGATTCGGCAATATACACATAGCCTGCTTTGATAAGGCTGGGCACAAGACGGTAAATCATGGTGAGAATAAGGGTTCTTATCTGATAGCCGTCCACATCCGCGTCGGTACAGATTATAACCTTGTTCCAGCGAAGATTATCAAGGCTGAAGGAGCTTATATCCTTGTTCTTCTTGGTTTCAACCTCAACGCCGCAACCCAAGACCTTCAGAAGGTCTGTGATTATTTCGCTTTTGAAAATGCGGACATAATCCGCCTTGAGGCAGTTGAGGATTTTGCCGCGAACGGGCATGATTCCCTGAAATTCCGCATCGCGGCTCAGCTTACAGGCACCCAATGCAGAGTCACCCTCAACGATGTATATCTCGCGCTTATCCACATCCTTGCTGCGGCAATCCACAAACTTCTGGACACGGTTGGAGATATCCATTGTGCCGGTGAGTTTTTTCTTTATATTGAGTCTGGCCTTTTCTGCGCTCTCGCGGGAACGCTTGTTGATAAGCACCTGCTCGGCAATGCGATCGGCCTCTGCCTTGTTCTCGATGAAATATATTTCCAGCTTCTCCTTGAAGAAGTCGGTCATCGCATCCTGAATAAATTTATTTGTTATTGCCTTCTTGGTCTGGTTCTCATAGCTGGTGCGTGTGGAGAAGCAGTTGGTGACCAGCACAAGGCAGTCGGCAACATCCTGAAAGCTTATCTTGCTCTCATTTTTCTGATACTTATTTATCTTCTTGATATATGCATCAATAGCGTAAACGAAGGCGTTTTTTGCAGCCTTTTCGGGAGCGCCGCCGTGTTCCAGCCAGCTGGAGTTATGATAATACTCTATGTGATTAACGGTGTTGCTGAAGCAGAAAACCGCAGAAAGCTTTGCCTTATAATCGGGCATATCCTCTCTGTCGCGGCCTTTGCGTTCGGTCTCAATAAAATAGGGAGCGGTGAGAGCATTTTCTCCCACCAGTTCGCTCACATACTGGTTAATGCCGTTTTCATAAAGGAAATCCGTTGTTTCAAACTTATTTCCTCTCTGGAGGCGAAGGCGGAAGGTTATGCCTGCATTGATAACAGCCTGACGGCGGAGAGTATCGCGGAAATATTCCTCAGGAATATTTATGTCGGTGAAAACCTCTCTGTCGGGCTTCCAGCGGAAGCGGGAGCCTGTCTTTTTTCTGTCAGTGGGCTCTTTGATAAGTTCCTTACCCTTTTTGCCCTGAACATAGCCTTTTTTGAAATGAAGTTCATAGCGGAAACCATCGCGAAAAATCTCCGCATCGAAATATTCGGCGCTATACTGGGTTGCGCAGGAGCCCAGACCGTTGAGACCCAGAGAATACTCATAGTTCTCGCCGTCATCATTGCTGTACTTGCCGCCTGCATAAAGCTCGCAGAATACAAGATCCCAGTTCCAGCGCTTTTCCTTTTCGTTCCAGTCCACAGGGCAGCCGCGGCCGAAGTCTTCAACCTCTATGCTGTTATCCTCATAGCGGGTGAGAGTAATGAGCTTTCCGTAGCCCTCTCTCGCCTCGTCAATTGCGTTGGAAAGTATTTCAAAAGCGGCATGTTGGCAGCCATCCAGACCGTCGGAGCCGAAGATGACTCCCGGACGAAGGCGGACTCTGTCCGGTCCTTTAAGCTGGGAAATGCTGTCATTGCCGTAGTTTGGTGTTTTTGCTTTTGTCATTGGATATAACTCCCGTTTCACAATATCTGGTGGTATTGCATACATACTAAACCAATTTTATAGTATAAAGCATTTTGGCGCAAAAATCAAGCCACTCACTATATATGCCAAACGGGGGCTATCCCAATGGATAGCCCCCGCGCGCCGGAAACTTCTTATTCAATAATCCGTCCAAACGCCGGCACTTGACTCAAGGTCCCGAAGGAAAACTATGTTTGCGAAAACATCTTTTCTCTTCCGAACGCAGCTGAAAACAAAGCTGACAAACACGGTACTTTCAGTGCCGAATTTTGTTTTTCGTTTTCTTTCCCGTCCGCCTTTTGTGAGTCCACTACTATTATGACCGCCAACGCATAAAATACTAAAGGAAAATTATTTGAAAAAAGGATAAAATTTCTCTCCCCTGTGCAGAATCTATTCAGCACTTGACTTAGGAGGTATAATATATGTCGAGAATCAGAGAAAGGCGCGAGCTTCGCCGCCGCTTCGCTCTTGCTATGGAAGAGCTTGAGGCTTTGAACGCAAGCCTCAGGGATGCCTATCGCTGCTTCAATGGCGGCACAGATCCCGAGCTTCTCGAAGCATGCATTTTGGAAATCAGCGCACTCCATTCCCGCCGCAGCGCCGCGCTGCGAAACATAAAATCTATGGACGGAGACAAAATCAAATGGCAATTATAATAATCGTTTTTGCCCTCGCTGTGGGCATCTCACTTCTGGGTCTAATGCTAAAAATTCTCAAAAAGCCTATGAAACTGGCATGGAAGATTTTTCTTCATGCTCTTTCAGGCTTTGTTTTCCTTTTTATTTTCAACTTTTTTGCATCCTTCGTGGATCTGAGCATCCCCCTCACATGGCTCAACGCCATTATAACCGGCGTTATGGGCATCCCCGGAGTTGTGCTGCTACTTATACTGCAGCTTATCTGATTACATAAAATACCTCCACTTAACACTGAAGAAAGGAGATGGCTTACTGTGATGTTTTCCAATAAGGATCTGCGCAAACTGCTTATCCCCCTCATAATTGAGCAGCTGCTCACTTCCCTTATCGGCACCGTGGATACCCTTATGGTTTCAAACCTTGGCGCCGCAAGCGTCAGCGGCGTTGCCCTTGTGGACTCCATAAGCAAGTTGGTCATCTTCCTATTCACCGCCCTTGCAACAGGAGGAACGATTGTCTGCTCCCAGTACATAGGACGCAAGGATCTTCGCAATGCCAACACCGCCGCGAAGCAGGTTTTGCTCAGCGCATTTGCCCTCTCCGTTTTTGTTGCGATAATCGCGTCCATTTTCCGCGACGGAATTTTGCGTCTTATTTTCGGCAAGGTTGATGCCGCCGTTATGGACTCTGCCTCCGCCTATTTTGCGGTAGTCATCTTCTCCTATCCCTTCATCGCCCTTTTCGGGGCTTCCTCCGCTCTTTACAGAGCAGGCGGCAACTCCCGTCTGCCCATGAAGGTGAGCCTTTTCGCAAACCTTATCAACATTGTTGGCAACGCAACGCTGATGTTCGTGCTGAAATGGGGTGTTGTGGGTGCAGCCGCGGCAACCGTCTGCTCCAACGCCTTCGCCGCCATCATTATGCTCATAATGCTGCGCAGACCTGGTCAGCTGCCGGAAATAGGCCGCTACAGCGCCATCCGCCCCAACTTCTATATGATATGGCTGGTGCTTTGCATTGGCATTCCCTCGGGCATAGAAAACGCCATGTTCCAGTTCGGCAAGCTGGCAGTGCAGTCCACAGTATCCACTCTTGGTACAACCGCAATGGCTGCCAATGCCGTTGTTGCCGCCGTTGAGCTTATGACAAGCATGCCCTCTCAGGCTGTTGCAACAGGACTTATGACCGTTGTTGGACAGTGTATGGGCGCAGGAAAACCCGAACAGGCAAAGCACTACATAAAAAAGCTTACCCTTTGGTCTTTTTGCATTCTTTTTGTGCTCAACTGGCTTGCTATGGCCGCCACGCCCCTTATCACCCATCTTGCGGGCATGGACGAAGAAACGGCAAAGCTCACCAAGGACACCATGCTCTTTATCAGCATACTTAAACCCCTCTTCTGGATGTGTGCCTTTGTGCCAGCCAGCGGTATGCGCGCCGCAGGCGACGTGAAGTTCGGCATGATTGTTTCCACCTGCACAATGTGGATACTTCGCGTTGGCTTGAGCACCCTCCTCTGCCGCAGATATGGCTTCGGACTTATCGGAATATGGTGGGGCTTCTTCGCCGACTGGACAGGAAGGAGCATTATCTTCCTCCTCCGCTACCGCAGCGGAAAGTGGGCCCGACAAAAAGTTATAGATAAATAAAAAAGGTGCATCACATGATGCACCTTTTTTATTTACTCAGCGTGCGCTGGGACCGCTGTCCTCATCGCCAAAAATGAAATCATCAATATCACCTTTGAAAAACATGATAAACACCTCCATGAAAGATTGCGCATACTTTCATTTATATGCCGCTCCTTCACGAAAGATTACACTTTTTTATTTTTTCTCCAAGGTCACCGCCACAATTTCGGGATTATTGAAAAGTCTGGGGATGGGAGCGCTGTTGCCAATTCCTCGGGACACAATCATAGTATATCTTCCGCTTTCAACCGCTCCCTCGGTGTTTTCGGGGAAAAACTCAAATCCCGTTCCAAAAACTCCGCCTATAACTGGCAGGCGCACAATTCCACCGTGGGCATGGCCGCAAAATATAAGATCCACATCCAGAGAGGGGTATTTATCCACCCAGTAGTTGCGGTGACCCAACAAAATGCGATAGCTCTCGCCTTGCTGCTGTTCCATCCGCTCCACCACTTCATCGGGAGTAGGCATAGTCAAGCTGGCATTGGGATCATCCACACCGCAAAGGGCTATGTTCTCCCCCTTGCGTTCCAAAAGAGTGTACTCATTAGCAAGATAACAAACCCCATGCTTTTCAAAAAGCACCTTTAGCTCCTCGATGCGCTCAAATCCCCATTCATGGTTGCCGCTGACATAGTATACATCAGCTATGTCAACCAGCTTTCCAAGCAGAGAGTTAATAACATTTAAATCCGTATCCTCATCCGCAAAGTCTCCCGTTATCACAATAATGTCGGGTTTTATCTCCCTGACTTTTGCTATAAGGCGGACATTATCCTTGCCGAAAGAACTGCCATGTATATCGCTGAGCTGCACAATGGTGAAGCCTTCAAAACTTTCGGGAAGATTTTCAGACTCTATAACATGCTCCGAAATAACAATGCGGCGGGCGGAATCGAGCAGCAACACCCCAAGCAGTAAAGCAAGCGCGAGGACTATTATTAAGATTGCTTTGTGTTTTCTCATGGCATCTCCTGAATATAAGCTTAAAATTCTGATAACTTAGTAATAATATACTCCAAATAGTATCATAAATGCCTCAAATTGCCACCATTTTAAATGTATTTATCTTGAAAAGTTTATA
The DNA here is from genome assembly GCA_045631645.1 of Oscillospiraceae bacterium. Lineage (GTDB taxonomy): Bacteria > Bacillota > Clostridia > Oscillospirales > Oscillospiraceae > SIG459. The sequence goes on along the minus strand of JAZQVC010000017.1, from coordinate 23,975 downwards.
CCAATCGTATATAATGTTCGTTACTGTGCGACGCGACATTGCGCACAAAGATAATTCGAAAAGGATGATACCCCAAAATGAGTTCTAAAGAAAAGAAGATGGCAGCAGCTGCCGAGCAGGCAAAGAAGAACCGCAAGTTTTACACCGCTTGCATAGTTTTCATCGTTTGCCTCGCTATCGTTGTTGCAGCAGCCGCTCTTATCAATTCCGACATTAAGGAAACCAAAACCACCGCCATCACCATTGGCGAGACCGAGTACTCTCCCGCTGAGTTCAGCTACTTCTACAGAAGCGCCATCAGCACCACCTATGCAAGCCTTGGCGAAACCTACGGTGATATGGCCGCCTACATTCTGGACACCCAGTCTCCTCTGAGCGAGCAGGTATATATGTTTGGCGACGGCACCCAGACCTGGGCTGACTATTTCTATGATGTTGCCGTAACCAACCTCATGAACATGACCGTTCTCTATGACGAGGCTATGAAGAACGGCTATACCCTCACCGAAGAAGACAAGGCTCAGCTCGAGTCCGACGTTGCATACTATGAAGAGGTCGCTCTTTCCTACGGCTACTCCGATCTGGAGACCTTCCTCTCCCTCAACTTCGGCAAGGGCTTTGACAGCAAGCTCCTCCGTGAGCTGGCTGAAAAGCAGTACATCGCTTCCGCTTACGCAATTGATCTTGACGAGAGCTTTGAGTACAGCCCCGAGGAGCTCGAAGAGCACTACAGCTCCAACGCCAACGAATACGACTTTGTCAAGTTCCACTACTACATGGTAAACACCACCGGCGATGCTTTCGCTGATATGAGCGACGAGGAAAAGGTTGCTGCAGCACATGCAGAAGCTGAAAAGATCGCAAGCGCAAAGTCCAGCGAAGAATTCACCAAGCTCGTTCGCGATTTCGTTCCCGGAACCAGCAAGAGCCTCTATGAGCGCACCCAGTCCACCATGACCATCACTCAGGGTGCAAGCGTTTCCGCCGATTACAAGGAGTGGGTAATGGACAGCGCACGCACCGAGGGTGACAGCACCGTCATCGACGTTGAAGGCGGCAGCTACGCTATCATGTTCCTCTCCAGAAACGACAACAACTATCAGCTTGTTGACGTTCGCCACATCCTCATTCCTGCTCTGGCCGATGAGAACGACCAGTTCACCGAGGAAGCTCTTGCAACCGCAAAGGCCGAGGCCGAGCGCATCTATGCTCTCTGGCAGGAGAACCCCACCGAGGAAAACTTCGCCGCTCTCGCAACCGAGTATTCTCAGGACGAAGGCTCCATGACCAACGGCGGTCTCTACCGCGAAGTATATCAGGACTACATGGTTGAAGAATTCGACAACTTCCTCTTCCATGAAGGCAAGCAGCCCGGCGACTCCGGCATTGTCTACGGCAGCAACGGCAGCTACGCCGGATACCACATCATGTACTTCTCCGCCCTTGGCGATGTCTTCAGAGACAGAATTGCAGACAGCGCTCTGCGCGCCGCCGACTACAACGAAGTTGTCAACGCTCTTGTTGAAAACTACACTGTTGCAGAAGGCTCCGGCATGAAGTTCGTAAATCTTGACTGATAACAAAAAAAGGCAGCCCACGGGCTGCCTTTTTTCAAAAGAGAGGCTCATTTTATATGTCTGAAAGATTTCTCCGTCAGGAAATGCTCCTCGGCTTTGAGGCTATGGAAAAACTGAAAAATTCCCGCGTTGCCATCTTTGGCATTGGCGGAGTTGGCTCCTGGTGCGCCGAAGCTCTTGCAAGAGCCGGCGTTGGCGCCCTCACTCTTATAGATCAGGACTGCGTTGGTGAGAGCAACATAAACCGCCAGATTCTTGCCCTTAATTCCACTATCGGCATAGAAAAGCCCGAGGCTATGGCGCGCCGCATCCGTGACATTAATCCCGACTGCGCCGTCACCACCCTCTGCGCCCGCTATGAAGCCGCCGACAGAGAGCGCTTTTTCCAGGAAAAATATGACTTCATCGTGGACGCAATCGATCTTGTTGCCTGCAAGGTGGATCTTATTCTCAGTGCAAAGGAGCGCTCCATCCCCATTGTTTCCGCCCTCGGCACCGGCAACAAGACAGACGCAAGCCTTCTGCGTATATGCGACATATCAAAAACGGAGGGCTGTCCCCTTGCGAGAGTTGTCCGCAAGGAACTGCGCAAACGGGGCATCAACCACCTGAGCGTGGTTTTCTCCCCCGAAGAGGGCATATCCCCCGAGCAGAGGGAAGCACCACCTCCCGGACGGCGCAGTGTTCCCGGCTCCCTTGTATGGGTTCCTGCAGCCGCAGGATTGCTGCTTGCCCAGCATGTTGTACTAAGTTTGACAAAAAGCGAATAAGTCAAAAGAGCAGTCTCTATCAAGGGGCTGCTCCTTTTTATGTTGTTTTTTATCTCCAAGTCGCATAAAATATTCTCAGCTCACGGAGATATATATTCACGGGAGGTATATATGAAAACTGAAAAGAAAATTCTCGCGGCCTTTATTCTCAATCTTGCCTTTTCTATATTCGAATTTTTCGGCGGAATGTTCACAGGCAGCGTTGCAATAATCTCTGATGCCCTTCATGACCTGGGCGATGCCGCCAGCATCGGCCTTGCCTTCTTTCTTGAGAAGAAAAGCAAAAAGCAGCCCAACGAAAAATACACCTACGGCTATGGCCGGCTTTCCGTCCTTGGCGGCCTTATAACATATCTTATTCTGCTTTTAGGCTCACTTATAGTCATATATAATGCCATTTACAGAATTATTAACCCCGTTCCCGTCAACTACAGCGGCATGATAATCTTCGCCATTATCGGTCTTGCGGTCAACCTTGCTGCGGCTTTGATAACAAGCCACGGCGAGTCTCACAGCCAGAAAGCTGTCAGCCTGCACATGCTGGAGGATGTTCTGGGTTGGGCGGCAGTTTTGCTGGGGGCTATAATCATGCGCTTTACGGACGCCCTTATCATCGACCCCATTCTTTCCCTTGCCATAGCCCTTTTCATTGGCTTCAACGCCCTGCGCAATATGAAAAGCGCCCTTTCCCTCTTCCTTGAAAAATCTCCCGAGGGCATCTGCATTGATACTCTCAAGGAAAGCCTTTGCGAAATCGAGGGCGTCAGCGATGTGCACCATATCCATATTTGGAGTTTGGACGGAATAAACAACTATGCCACCATGCATATCGTCACAAGCGGCGAGAGGGCGCAGTGCAAGGCTCTTGTCCGCGAAAAGCTTAAAGAGCTGGGTATTTTCCACTCCACCCTTGAGCTTGAGGGAGAGGACGAGGACTGCGGTGACAAATCCTGCCGCATTGAACACGCGGAGAGCCACGGACATCATCACCATCATCACCACGGGCATCACCATCATCACCATTGATAAAAGCGATATAAACTTTGTGTTGCATACTCAACATAAAATAAAAAAGCACGGATGCTTTTGCATCCGTGCTTTTTGGCTTTTAATAATGGAAATCGTGAGCCTGCTTGAGAACCATTTCCTTAACCTTCATAAGGCGAACCTTGGTGGAAAGGTCGTTCTCTTCCAGCTTCATGGTGATGAAGCGGATGTTCTCCTTCATGTCCGGAATCATGACATACTCAAGGGCGTTAACTCTGCGGCGGGTCTTTTCGATCTCCTCCGCAAGAAGCTGCATGGTTTTTTCAACCTGCGCCAGCTCCAGCATATCCTCGAACACGCGGCTCATGTTCTGCATTGCTATATCCAGCTCGCCGCTGGTCTGGGCAAATCCGTAGGGGTATATCTCGCCGGGATCTGCGTTCTGAGTGCTGAATGTATACTCAGGCACACTAACGCTCATTACATTTTTAAAGCTCACTCCCAGCTCCACGCTCTGCCTCGGATACATAAGTGCCTGCTCCAGCATCTCGGGGCTCATAACCGCACTGGCAACGGTCAGCGCACCAAAGGCCTCTGTGAGTCCTGCTTCAACTCTCAGACGAAGCTCTTTGTTCTTGCGCACCACGTCCATAAACTGACGCATCAGCTCATCGCGCTTATCCTTGAGAAGCTTGTGGCCTCGCGTTGCGGTCTTCAAGCGGCCCTTTAGCTGGTTGAGCACCATTCTTGTGGGGGTTACCGCTTTTTTAGGCATATCTCTTCCCCCTTACTCTTTGGGCATATACTTTTCGATGTGCTCTACCTTTACTCGCTTGAGCTCGCTTCTGGGAAGAATGCTCAAAAGCTCCCAGCCTATATTCAGAGTTTCCTCTATGCTGCGGTTGGTTTCGTTGCCCTGGCTTACATAGCGCTCTTCAAACTCTTCGGCAAACTTTGCATAAAGCTTGTCGGTCTCGCTCAGTGCGCTTTCGCCCAGAATGGTCATAAGCTCCTTAGCGTCCTTACCTGCTGCGTAAGCTGCAAACAGCTGGTTCATAGTGCCGGCATGGTCCTCACGGGTCTTGCCAGCGCCGATACCCTTATCCTTAAGACGGCTCAGGGAGGGAAGAACATCCACGGGAGGAACAACGCCCTTGCGGAAGAGCTCACGGTTGAGGATTATCTGACCTTCGGTGATATAACCGGTAAGGTCGGGGATGGGATGGGTCTTGTCATCCTCGGGCATGGTGAGGATGGGAATCATGGTGATGGAGCCTGCCTTGCCTACGCGGCGACCTGCTCGCTCATACATGGTTGCAAGGTCGGTGTAGAGATAACCGGGATAGCCGCGGCGACCGGGAACTTCCTTCTTTGCTGCGGAAATTTCGCGGAGAGCTTCGGCATAGTTGGTAATGTCGGTGAGGATAACAAGAACATGCATATCCTTCTCGAATGCCAGATACTCTGCTGCGGTGAGAGCCATACGGGGAGTTGCGATACGCTCAACGGCGGGCTCATTTGCAAGGTTGGAGAAGAGAACGGTTCTGTCGATAGCGCCGGTGCGCTTAAACTCCTGCACAAAGAACTCGGACTCTTCGAAGGTGATACCAATTGCGGCGAAGACAACGGCGAACTTATCGTCTGCGCCGAGAACCTTTGCCTGACGGGCAATCTGAGCTGCCAGTTCCTTATGGGGCAGACCGCTGCCGGAGAAGATGGGCAGCTTCTGTCCGCGGACAAGGGTGTTAAGGCCGTCAATGGTGGAAACACCGGTCTGAATGAACTCGGCGGGATAAGCTCTTGCAGCGGGGTTCATGGGAAGACCGTTGATGTCCAGATGGGCTTCTGCCAAAAGTTCGGGGCCGCCGTCAATGGGCTTGCCCATGCCGTTGAATACTCGGCCCAACATATCCTCGCTGACAGCCAGCTCCAGAGGATGGCCAAGGAAGCGAACCTTGCTATCGCGAAGGTTGATGCCTGCTGCGCTTTCATAAAGCTGAACTACGGCTCTGTCGCCGTTTACTTCCAGAACCTTGCCGTGACGGATTTCTCCGCTGGGGAGCTGGATCTCGCAGAGCTCGTCATAGGTGACACCTTCAACCTGCTCTACAACCATAAGAGGGCTTACGACCTCGTGTATTGTTCTGTATTCCTTGATCACAGCTGCTCACCTCCGCGGCAAAGCTCATCAATCTGAGCCTTCATTTCTTCCTTCATAATGGCATATTCTGCCTTATATGTCTCAGCGCTCACGCTCTTGGCGCGGCCGATTTTTTCTCTTACGGGTATTGCAAGGATCTTGCCAAGCTCAACACCCTGTGCAATTGCGGCTCTTGCCTGAACATCGAAGTCCAGAATCATTGCCATAAGCAGATACTGTCTCTCAGTTTCAGAATAGGAGTCGATATCCACAAAGGAGTTCTGCTGGAGGAAGTCCTCACGAATCATCTTTGCGGTTGCAAGGGTAAGCTGCTCATTGGGAGCAAGGGAGTCTGCACCGACCAGACGAACGATTTCGTTCAGGCTGGCTTCTTCCTGCAGGATGGCCATTGCCTTGTCTCTGTTGGCGATGAAGCCGGGATAATTGCTCTCATACCAGGGCTTGAGAGAATCCAGATACAGAGAGTGGGAGTTCAGCCAGTTGATGGCGGGGAAGTGACGGGCGTATGCAAGGCTGGAGTCCAGAGCCCAGAAAACCTTGGTGATACGCATGGTTGCCTGGCTGACAGGCTCGGAAATATCGCCGCCCGGAGGAGAAACTGCGCCAACAGCGGTGAGAGAACCCTTTCTTCCGTCGCTGCCAAGGCACTGGATAACGCCTGCGCGCTCATAGAACTGGGCAATACGGGAAGCCAGGTAAGCGGGATAACCCTCTTCACCGGGCATTTCTTCCAGACGTCCGCTCATCTCACGGAGAGCTTCTGCCCAACGGGAGGTGGAGTCTGCGATAACTGCAACGTCATATCCCATGTCTCTGAAATACTCAGCGATGGTGATGCCGGTATAGATACTGGCTTCACGGGCTGCAACGGGCATATCGGAGGTGTTGGCAATAAGCACGGTGCGCTTCATAAGAGGCTCGCCGGTATGGGGGTCGATAAGCTCGGGGAACTCCATAAGAACGTCGGTCATCTCGTTGCCGCGCTCGCCGCAGCCGATGTAGACAACGATGTCAACGTCGGACCACTTTGCAAGGGCGTGCTGCATAACGGTTTTGCCGCTGCCGAAAGGACCGGGGATAGCTGCGGTGCCGCCCTTTGCTACGGGGAACATGGTGTCAACTATTCTCTGTCCGCTCTGGAGGGGCTTATCGGGAACAAACTTCTTTGCATAGGGTCTGCCTACGCGGACAGGCCACTTCTGCATCATGTTGAGAGCAATTTCCTTGCCCTTATTCTCAACAACGCAAATGGTGTCTTCAACGGTGAAGTCGCCTTCTTCAATGCTCTTTACGGTGCCGCCCTTGCCAGCGGGGACAAGGATCTTATGCAAAATTGCGCTGGTTTCCTGAACAGTACCGATAACATCACCGGGGACAAGGATGTCGCCGACCTTAACGGTGGGATGGAAGCTCCATTTCTTTTCTCTGTCCAGTGCTGGCACGCTGATGCCGCGGGCGATGGTGTGGCCGCAAAGCTCTCTTATCTCGGTAAGAGGACGCTGAATGCCGTCATAGATGCCTTCCAGCATACCGGGTCCCAGTTCAACAGAGAGAGGAACGCCGGTGGTTACAACTTCTGCTCCGGGTCCAAGGCCGGTGGTCTCTTCATATACCTGTATGGATGCGCGGTCGCCGGTCATGTTCAGTATCTCACCGATGAGGTGCTGAGGGCCAACACGGACAACGTCAGATACGTTGGCGTCGGAAAGTCCCTCGGCTACTACCAGCGGTCCCGCTACCTTTATTACTTTTCCGCTCATTAGATTTCTTCCTTTCTTAACCCAATATGTCGCTGCCTACAGCCTTTTCCACTGCTTCCTTCAGGGCACTCAGTCCCAAACCTATGGGACCGTCTCTGCCCGGTATAAGGATTATGGCAGGGCTGGGTTTTTCCTGAAAACGGCTTATTTCCTCCAGCATATGCTGCGCCACCGTTTCTTCCACATAGATGATGGCATATTCATCGCCGTTTTCCTGCACTTTTGTGGCTGCGCGAAGTGCCTTCTTCGCACTCTCGGGACTATCCACGGGAAATGTGGCAAGTCCAAGAGCCTTGAAGCCGATTACGCTGTCCGCGCCGCCTATTACTGCGATCTTATACATAACTTTCACGCAGCCTTCCCCGGAGCGCCTCGGAGCTTATGCCCATGATGCGTCCCGTCAATATTATTCTAAGAGACATTACCTCGTTCTCAACCGCTGCAAGATAGCTGATAACAGCCGCAGGGCCAAATCCGATGCGCACCGCGTCGGAGAGGTATTCGTTTATGCCGTTATCGAGGGCAAGCTCGAAGGCGGTCATGCTGCCGCCGTTCATAACAAGCAGTCCCTTTTCAACGGCATTTCCAAGTCCTGCGCCTGCGAAAAGGCGCATTATCTCATCATCATTTTCCGCTGCGGCTATGATGCTCTCTTTGAGAATGCTACCGCCATCGAAAAGAAGCTCACCGATAATCTCGTGGCGCTTTCCCGCAATACGGGAGCGGATGAGAACTTTAAGATTGGTGCTGTCGATTATAAGGCGCACATAGTCTTTCGCGAAGGGCAGCTGAGCGTTTTCCGCCAGCTGAGACATTTCCGCAAAATATGCGCGGTCCAAAATCAAATCCGCAAGGCAGGGGTTGCCTGTTCTGGCAAGCATATGCTTGGCATCGTCGATTGCCTCCGCAAGAGCGGTGGGAAGCATAACGAGCTCATTTTTTGCAAAAGCTTTCAGAAACTCCGCGGCTTCAACGCGTCCCTCGAAGGAGAGAAGCTGCTTGCTCACGCCGTCGGACTTTACCATTACCTTGGCAGAATGATAATCATATTTCAGTCGGAACAGGTCCACAAGTTCCTTATCCGGAACTACGAGAGCCACGTCCTCTATCTCTTCCCTGCGGTGGGCGGAGAGAGCATCTTCCACCTCTCTCACGCTCATTCCGTTCATATCCGGATATCCGCTTTCGGCAGCTATGGCACAGGCTTCGGCAAAGCTTTGAGCAGAAAGAACTCGCTCCAGCTTGTCGCTGCCCAGCATGCTTGCCTCGCGGGCGCGGAGCATGGCAGTCAGGAAAAGATAGTTGCTGCTATCGCTTTTTTTGAGGTCAGCCAAATCCTTAACCTCCTATAATCAAGTAAAGAGTATTTCCGCCACCTGAGAGGAGAGGGAAGAGCGGGAAAGCTGCACAAGAATCTCCGCAGTGCAGTTAACCTCAATATTTCCGCTGCGCATAACAAATCCGCCGGGAACCTCAAGGGTTTCATCCGCCAGACTAAGCTCAGCGGTCTTGCCCATTTCGGCAAGAATGGCGTTTGCCGCGGCGACTATCTCTGCGCCTGTATCCCCTTTGTCAGATTCGGAAAACAGCAGCATTTCCTTGCCGCTGATTGCAGCCTTGGCAGCCATAGAGGCGAAAAACTCGATGTATTTCTCTCTGGGGAGACCTGCAACTGCCTCGGCAGCTTTTTCAAAAGCCTCTCCGACCATTTCCTGCTTGAAGGCAAGAAGAGCCTTGCGCTGCTCCATATCTGCAGCAGCAGCCATACGCTCGCCGCGCACGGCGCAATCCGCCTCGCCCTTTGCGATGCGCTTTTCATACTCTTCAGCGGCCTTAGCCTCATATTCAGCCAAAATGGCGGCGCACTGGGCATCAGCCTCGGCGTTGATTGCATCAACCTCAGCCTGAGCATCGCGTATGAGACGTGCGGTTATTTTTTCAATTCCGTTCATTTTCTTACCGCCTTAACTATTTATGGCAAATCAGATGTTGAGGAGCATCAGCATAGATGCAAGCAGAGACAAAATTGCGTAGAACTCAACGGTGATGCAAAGGATCATGCCCTTGGACCAGTGGTCGGGCTTCTTTGCAAGAATGTTTATGGAAGAAGCTGCAACCTTACCCTGTGCAACTGCGGAAATGCCGCCGCCGATTGCCATGGGCAGGCATGCTGCGAAGTAGCGGCAACCATCAATGAAGCTGAGGTTAACTGCGCTTCCGTCGAGAACGCCCATCTGCATGATTGCGAAGAACCATACAACCAGACCGTAAAGACCCTGGGTGCCGGGAATAACCTGCATAATCATAACCTTACCGAACTTGGAAGGATCCTGAGTGAGAAGACCTGCGCCTGCTTCACCAGCAACACCGGTGCCGCGTGCAGAACCTGCACCTGCAAGGCAGGCTGCAAGGCCTGCGCCAAGAAGACCTATTGCAAGGCCTGTAAACTGACCGTTCATAATAGCATTGATAAATTCCATTTTTTATTTCCTCCTTATTTGCTGACTTCTACATATTTGGATTTAATTTTAAGGGGTTTGAAGGGTCTGCCGCCATCGGTATAGAACTTTCCGAAGTACTCAAGGCACTGGAGACGGAGATCGTGGACATAGCAGCCCAGAAGGTTAAGCGCAAAGTTAAGCACATGACCTATAATAAATATAATGATAAACAGTATTGCATTACCGAACATAGCAGCTATGGTGTTGAAAACCTGACCGATAACGCTGCCTGCCAGCATAAGCGCCATAATACGGGAATAGGAAAGCAGGTCGCCGAACCATCCTGTAAGCTCGTTATAGAGAGTTCCGAAGATGGAGGTGAGTTTTCCCATGCCCTTTTTGTCTCTTGTTCCGCCGTAGAAAAGTCCCACAGCGCCAAGGATGAGAACCACAAGTCCTGCAGTTTTCAATGCTGCAATTTCAAGAACAAGTGCAGAACCGAGAACCATGATTCCCGCGCCGATGAAGATGAGCCAAATGGCAACTTCATAGAAAATTCCGCCCAGGACATCTCCTTTTTTCACCTTCTGAACGAAGGAAATAACAAGACCGGCGTTCAGATGGATAAAGCCAAGAACAATAGAACCTGCGAGAACATAAATTGTATGGTTTAAGGGTGTGAACAAATAGGGCAGACCCTGCCATGTGCTCTCGGGGTTTATCATGTGGACCACCTGATAAGGTGCATCGGCGAAGAAGCCGCCGGTGAGCGCGCCCATAACGAAGGTGGAAATACCTGCCCAGAAAAGGAGATTGCAGAAATGGAGCATTCCTTCTTTGGGTCTCATTCTCTTCATAGCTATAATGGAAGCGAGAACCATCAGCAGACCATAGCCCATATCCGCCATCATTATTCCGTAGAACAATATAAAGAAAGGCGCCATAAGGGGGTTGGGGTCAACCGTTCCGTACTGGGGCAGAGAATACATATTGGTGACCATGTTAAGGCCGTTGCTGAAGAAATTATTCTTCAGTTTAACGGGAACCTCGGGATATTCTTCCTCTTCAGGCTCATCGAACATATAAGCGCAGTCGAACTTTTCCATAATTTCAACCAGCTTATCGTGTTCAGGCTCAGTCACCCATGCGTCAAGGCACACAATGCTTTCGGTGTATGCCAGATTTTCCATTGCCTCTGCTCTTGCCTCGCGGGTGCACGCAAGGTCATAAGCTTCCTGCAGTCTTTGGCGGTCCTCCGCGAAGGAGATAAGGTGGGTTTCATCCAGCGCGCGTGCAAGACGAATCTTGCGAAGTTTTTCCTTCAGCGCTACCAGATTTTCCGCCGCTGTGCCCTCCACGTTGCCGAAGGGAGGAACTGCAAAACCATAAGAATGGAGAATTTCAAAAACCTTTTCCTCGCATGGTCTATAATAGAAAATACAAAGGAAGCGAGTGTGCTCGTCGGAAGATATTTCCGCGATTTCCGTTTCGGGAACCTTATCACCGAGCTCAAGCTTCATTCCCTCAAAGTCGGACACCGTGGGTATTGTGCCAAGCTTCATTCCCACATGGGCGCTGCCGCTATATTCAAGGGGAACACTGAATTTTCTCCAAGGCTGCAGCACCTCGATCAAAGTGCCGCAGTTGCCCTCCTCAAGATAGTGGTTGCGGATGGATTCATCCAGCTCCACAATTTTCTTCGCTATCTCCCTGCTTTCAACAAGCCTGTCCTCATCCATAAATTCAGACTCGGATACAATGGGCTTTGCAGAAAGGAAGGGAGGCGGATCGGGGGCATATTTATCCAAGAGCTTCACCGCGTCGCCAAAAAGCGCCTTTTCCTGTCGCAGAGCGGGAAGAGCGCTTTTTTCCCGAGTCAGGATTTCAGCCATTCTCGGGTCGGAAAGCAGTTCGCTCTGCTCCTTGATCTCGGCGCAGCCCAGAAGCATGAGTTCGGTAAGAATCTCTTCCTTCCGGGATTTGGCAGCCAGCAGATGGAGCTTCTGCATTCTGACTATTGCCATTAGCCTTTCACTATCCTTTCAACTATAAGTGCCACTGCCTCATCCATACGCTTTTCGGCACGAGCACGCATAACTGCCTTTTTCGTTTCGCCGCTGCCGGCCATTTCCTTTGCTCCTGCAAGGGAAAGTTCCTCGGCGGCCTTGCCCATATCCGCAACGACGACATCAGCTTTCGCAGCAGCCTCGGCAACCATTGCCTCGCCCTTGGTGCGGGCATCTGCAACGCGCTTTTTGGCGGCAAGAGCAGCCTCCGCTTTCATTTTGCGGGCTTTCTCCTCGGTCTCGGAAATGGACACTATGGATTCAATATACATTAGATTTACACCTCCAGAGGGATAAGGGTATATATACTGAAATTCGACGGAATTACAAGCCGTCGAACCTCGAATTACAGTCACCGCTTTAAATCCAGAAATTATCCTATTTTGAATTATAGGGCAAGACTTTTTCTTTTGCAAGACTCGATGGGAAAGTTTGTAAATTCCCCCACATTTATAATCGCCACTTGTGCATTTTAACTATATTTTTTACGCATTTTCCGTCAATAACGAACCTGTTCTTATTATTTTGCACAAAAACGAACTTGTTCACATGGTCATTTTGCAATTTTCCCTGCGTTTTCAATATTTATTTTTGTTTCATATATTATATGTACGACGAAACAAAAATATGGCTTTTGAGGCTAAAAACCTTTTCTTCCTGCCGTTAGCAGCAAATAAAAAAGCAGGTCTTTTTCAAGACCTGCTTTTTTTGTTTAACTATTCAACATTGTATTTAACGGAGTTTATATACAAACACTTTTCATCCGCCCAGCTGATTCGTATGTATTCACCCCATTGTCCATAATAAAGCGTCTGTGGTTTTTTCTCAATTTTCAGGAGGAAGAGGTCTATTCCGCTTCGCTTATATACTGTGACAACCGTGTCTCCGCCAAGGGCACCTTGGTCAACTGAGAGCACCTGCGCATAGTATTCCCCGCTTGGGGAGTCAAGGCTTTCGATAATCTTTGTCTCTCCGATATTGCCAAATATCAACACAAAAAAGCTCAGGTAGCAAAAAAACAGTATCAGCAACGCATAGAGTATTGCTGCTGTAATTTTCATTCCCAAATTTTTTCTGTATCTTACTGTAAGACAGCAGCAGAATATGGCAGATACAAGGCCGCTTACCGCCACCACGATTTTACAACACACAAAAATATTTATTATCCAACTGACCAAAGACAGTGGCGTGAGAATGGCTGTGACGATGTAAAGAGCTGCTGCCTTCTCCTTGTCCCCGGCTGCAATGTCGAAAGCGAAGGTGCAGACGGACAACACGGCTATGGCGACTGTATAAGCAGGTATGCTAATAAGCTCAAAGCTGTAGCCGAAGCACGAAGCTATCAGAATTCCTGCCGGACGGAATGCCATCAGTATGAACAATGTCCATATCAAAACAGATGATACTTTTTTCATTGGCGACTCCTCTCTTCAATCAGTGGAATGATAACACCGCCTCTATAAATTCACTTGTTGCATTTCAGCGCATCAGAACTTCCCACTTGAGAGCATCCTTACCATTCGTGATCCGAACGAAGATCATTCCAACGGAAAACCGCTTCGGACTCCGGCAAATGCAAGCGACATTCTCTATAATAAGGTCTTCTCTTTGAGTGAAGTACACAGTGCCAAAGCTGCTCAAAGTTGCTTCTGTACTGGGTAATGAATTCTATTGAACATTTGCCGCTGTTCACCGTGGAAATAAGTTGCTCTATTCTCCATGTTTCGATGCTTGCATTACTCCGACGCCGCCATAGGCTTCGCGTGATCACGCTTACGGTTATATCGTCAATATTTTTAACTTTGAAATCCGCCGCGGAGCGTCCCGTTCTTATCACTTTCCCATACTCATTTTCGGGATGACCGAGGCATACCCAAAACCCTTCAGGGAAGCCAAAGCGGAGTATGCCATCTTCACATACAATGTCTGTGGCTGTGCAGTCATGCAGACTTAGTTCTTTTCCGGAAAAAGCATCCGGATCATTATGAATGAACTTCTCATTGAGCATTGGATACCCCCCCTTTTTGCTCATTATATTATAAATCAGAAAGCTTTTCAATGAAATCACCTGCAGCTATGGGGTGGGTTTAACAGAAAAGCCCAACGCAAAGCGTTAGGCTTTTTTCTCGTTATCTCTTATTTCTTGTAACGAATATGTTTTGTTACAAGCGGCACAAAAAAACTCTGTCCAAATAAATTTGATATTTCCTACAGCAGAGGAGAAATCACCGGCTGAAAAATCAAAGTTTGTGGCTTCTTCAGACTCCGAATTAAGTATCTTTGATACTTTGGTTGTTATAAGTAATCCTTTGCAATTTGGGCAATAATGCTTCTTGAATCGAACCCAAAACGGTCTTGACCATTCTCTTTTTACACCGTGAATTTTCAAATGGATCACCTCTGCGAATATTATAACATATAGAATGAAATACTGCTACGCAATATGAAATAATCCTTTGGATTATGAAACATTTTGTCTTGACTGCAAAAGGGACTTATTTCATAGAAAAGAAACACCTTTTGTCCGGTAGACAAAAGGTGTTTCTTTTCTGGCACTCCCGGCGGGATTCGAACCCACGACCTTCCGCTTAGGAGGCGGACGCTCTATCCTGCTGAGCTACGGAAGCTTATTCAGCCTTGCCATTTTACAATATACATATTGAAAAGGCAAGGCATTTTTGTCATATGCGGCGGAGGACACAGACGGCAAAATCCGCCTCCGTCTCCAGACTGGAGAGCTTTTGCAGCTTCTCCTGGTCGCTTTTTCCCGTCTTATAATAATAAGGTGTCATCATAAAGAGGTTTTGTATATCCTCGCTGCTTTCAAGGCATATCATGTTACGAAGCTCGCTGCGGCAGACGGTCTCAAAGCCTTCGGGAGCATACTCGGCGCTGCCGTTGAGATAAGGATTATCGTATACCGCCTTTTTAAGACCAAAAAGGTGAGTTTCCAAAGGCATTACCTTTATAAGAATTCCGCCTTTTTTCAGCACGCGGCGAAACTCGCCATCATCATGGGGAGCAAACACATTCAGCAAAAGATTGCATTTTTCGTCAGCCACAGGCAGGGCATTGATGCTTGCAACAGCAAGGGAGAGGCTTTTATCCCGCTTTCCTGCGAAGGCAAGAGCCTCCTTGGAGATATCCACACCCAGAGCGGCGCAGCTTTTCCCCTCGCGCTCCAATGCTTCCTTAACGGCGGAGGTATACCAACCTTCTCCGCATCCCGCATCCAGAAACTCCACGCTCTCGCCACAATACTCCGTTGCAAGGCGGCAAATTTCATCTCTCAGGAAAAGATAATAACCCTTTTCCAGAAAATCTCTGCGGGCGCGAACCATAAGCTTATCATCACCGTGGCGCTTTGCGGAAGAGCGGTTGCTCATAAGCAAATTCACATAGTTTTGTTTCGCCATATCATAGCTATGACCTTTCTCGCACCGGAGACTTCTTTCCTCCCGGGAAAGTTCGGCGCCGCATACAGGACATTTAAGTTCAGGCATATCAGACCCACCCATTATTACAAAATCATCTTGCGCTTATTATATCCCCTTTTCCTATGCAAGGCAATCCCGCTTTCTTAACTATTTATGCAAGAAATTCTTTCATTCTTTAACGCGTTCAATTAATTTTGCATAAAAAATTGCATTTTGACGCGCAACCCCCATGAAAAGGCCGTTAATTTGAAATTTAACATTGTAAAAAATTCATTTTTCTCTTTACAAAGCAAAAAGCATGTGCTATCATGAACTCACATTAATTAGGAACTGGAGTGTTATTAATGAAAGAAAAAAAGAAACTTAGTCTTCCTGCATGGATATTTATCGGCATGTTCGCCGGTATTCTTGTTGGTCTTTGCTTCCTGAAGAACCCCGCTTTCACCGCAAACTGGATCAAGCCCATCGGTACCATCTATATCAACCTCCTCAAGTGCCTTGTTGTTCCCGTCGTTATCTTCTCCATTGCTGACGGCGTAATCAACCTGAAAGATCTCAGACGCGTCGGCAGTGTCGGCGTCAAGACCTTTATTTACTACATGCTCACCACCGCTATCGCAATTGTTATCGGTCTCGTAGTCGTCAACATTTTCAAGGGCTTCTTCCCCGCTCTCGACAATGCATCTCTCGAGTCTCTTGAGTATGCAGCCAAGGAAAGCCCCTCCGTTATGGATGTTATCGTAAACATCTTCCCCTCCAACTTCCTCCAGCCCATGGTCTCCACCGACATGCTGCCCGTTATCGTCATCTCCCTTCTCATCGGCGCAGGTGTTCTGGCTGCAGGTGCTGAAGGCAGCATGGTTGGCCGCGCTATCAAGAGCGTCAACTCCGTTGTTCTCAAGATCATGATGATGATCATCAAGATCACCCCCATCGGCGTATTCTGCCTCATGACTGACGTTGTTGCTGCCAACGGCCCCAAAATCGTCGGCAAGCTCTTCCTCATCATCGCTGTCGCTTATATCAGCTACATCATCCATCTCATCGTTGTTTACGGTCTCTCCGTCCGTTGCCTCAGCGGCATGAGCCCCATCAAGTTCTTCAAGGGCATGGCTCCCGCTATGATCTGCGCTTTCACCACCACTTCTTCCAACGCAACTCTGCCCCTCACCAACGAGTGCGTAACCAAGCTTGGTGCAAAGCCTGAAATCAGCTCCTTCGTTCTGCCCCTCGGCGCCACCATCAACATGGACGGTAGCGCAATCTATCAGGCAGTTACTTCCGTCTTCATCGCCTGCTGCTACGGCGTTGACCTCTCTGTCGGCGATATGGCTATGATCGTTCTCACCGCAACCCTCGCTTCCATCGGTACCGCAGGTGTATCCGGCGCAGGTATGATCATGCTGGCTATGGTTCTCACCTCCATCGGCATTCCCGTTGAAGGTATCGCAATCGTTGCCGGTGTCGACAAGATCTTCGACATGGGCCGTACCGCTCTCAACATCACCGGCGATGCTACCGCCGCTCTCTGGATGTCCCGCATCGAGGACAAAAAGGCTGCCAAGAAGGCTGCTGCAGAAGCAAAGGCATAAAAGTTATTTGTAAATTACATAAGATAAAAAATCGGAGCTTCGGCTCCGATTTTTTAATAGCAACAATAGACACTTTGCCTGCAAGGTGCTATAATCAAAGCATTATTTTATTCGGGAAGTGATTTTATGACCAAGATCGAAAAGCTCATTCTTCCCATGAGCGAACAATTTCGCGACTATCTCCACGATGAGACCAAAACCGTGGGCTATGCCGACAGCATTTCCTTCCCCACTTCCGAGGAAGAAATATGCGCCCTTCTCCGCCACCATAGCGCAAAGGGCGAGAAGGTGACCGTTCAGGGCAACCGCACGGGACTCACTGTTGCCTGCGTGCCATCCGGCGGACACATTATGAGCCTTGACCGCATGGATAAGGTTACCGGTATGCGCATTGAAGACGGCATCGTTTATCTTCGGGTGCAGCCCGGTCTCAGTCTCGGAGTGCTGCGCCAGATGCTCACAAGCGGAGAATTCAAGTCCTCAGGCTGGGATGAGGAATCCCGTGCCGCCTACGCTCTTTTCCGCAAAATGCCTAAGCAGTATTTCCCTCCCGACCCCACCGAAACCAGCGCTTCCATCGGCGGCATGTGCGCCTGCAACTCCTCCGGCGCAAAGACCTATCATTACGGCGCCACCCGCCCCTATATAAACGGTCTTCGCATTGCTCTTGCCGACGGCGATATTATCGCTCTTCGCAGAGGCGAGGTTTTTGCCCATGGCAGAGATTTCTCCCTCAGCACCCTTGGCGGACGGGAGATAAAAGGCAGTCTGCCCTCTTACACCATGCCCAAATGCAAAAATGCCAGCGGCTACTATGCCGATGACAATATGGATATGCTGGATTTGTTTATCGGATCCGACGGCACTCTGGGCGTTATAACGGAGCTGGAGCTTCGTCTTATCCCTGCGCCCAAGGTTATCTGGGGCATCAACTGCTTCTTTAAAAAAGAGAGCGCCGCTCTCGATTTTGTTGAGACTATCCGCCCCCGATGCGCCGAACTTGCCGCCATCGAATATTTCGACTGCAACGCGCTGGATATTCTCCGCGCCTATGATGACGGAGGCTGCCCCGTGCCTGAGGGCTACAAGTGCATGATATATGTTGAAATCCATGCCGAAGACGAGGCTGTGGCAAGAAAGGCCATAAGCTTCGTTGGAGAGAGCATGGATGCTGTTGGAGAAGATTGCGCCAACACATGGGCAGCTCACTCTCTCCCCGACAGAGAGAGGCTTCTTGTTCTGCGCCACAAGGTGCCCGAAAGCGTAAACGCTCTCATTGCCCTGCGCAAGCGCAGCGACAAGGCCATTGCCAAGGTGGGCAGCGATATGGCAGTTCCCGACGCCCATCTCCGTGATGTTTTCGCAATGTACCGCGCCGACCTTGCCGCAAAGGGCTTCCAGTTTGCAATCTGGGGTCACATCGGCAACAACCATGTCCACGTGAATGTGCTCCCCCGCGAGGCCGCTGACATGGCAGCAGGCAAGGCAATGTTTATGGATTGGGCAAAGGAAGTTGTAGTAATGGGCGGCACAGTCAGCGCCGAACACGGCACAGGCAAGAACAAGGCCGCATTCCTCCCCATTCTCTACGGCGAGAAGGGTGTCCGCGAAATGGCCGCGGTTAAGCGCTGCTTTGACAGCGAATGCATCCTCGGCGCAGGAAACCTCTTCCCCGAAGAATATGTGAAATAACAAAAAACACGGACTCAAACAGAGTCCGTGTTTTTATTTTCTTATTTCCGCGGTCACAAATGTTCTGCCTTTTCGGCTTTGTCCGCCGAGGGAGACAAGGCTGCCCTTGCCATGTCCACGGAGGGAGATGATATCTCCCGGCTGAACTTGGGCATCGCATTTGAGGCATTCGCTATAGTTAAGGCTCAGTTCACCTGCGCTTATCATTGCCGCCGCGGATGTGCGGCTGAGATTAAACATGCCTGCAGCCACCGCATCAAGACGGAGGCTCATGACGGAAAAGGTGACTTCCTTAACCTCTCTTTTGGGCACGGGAGCTTCGGAAAGGGGAATCTCCTTGGTTTTGACTCCATAGCGCCCAACCTTATCGAGACTTGCAAGCAGATGCTCCGCCACGGTATTCAGGCAAAAGATGTATGCCGTGCCTTCGTTGACGAGAATATCTCCAAGCCACTCGCGCTTAATTCCCAATCCCAGAACGGCGCCCATATAGTCCCGATGTCCGGGCTGACCAAAGCCTGCGCTGATCTTTATGCAGCGGATATATTCGCTCTCGTCAAACTCCTCTTCCTCCATATAAAACGGCAGGAAAAACGCAACATTTCTCTCGCTGTCCTCGATTCCGCCGCGCAAAATCATTTTACAATCGGCGGCGCGGGAAGCCCATTTTGAGAGGGCATATTGCTCTGCGGGGGTGAGAAAGAAGCTGTTTGTTAGGCTGCAGCTTCGCTCGCAGCGCTCGCGCAAATCTTCCGCTCGCTTAATAAGCTCATCAGACACTGTTGCCGCCCCCTTCAAAATTGATGGAGCTGAGATGGCTTTTAACGCCGCTCTTTTTCATAACCTCGCTTATCTGCATATACACCCAATCCACCTCGTTTTCAAACTCAGAGACGGATGTGCGCAGCACGCCGCTGCGCATGGCGGAAACGCGGATGAGGTTATCGGAGGTAACAACTCTCACGGAGTAGTTTTTGCCTATGTCATGAGCCAGCTTTTCGATATATGCATCGGCAGTTTCTCCGTCGGCAGTATACACCACATGAATGCTGTGGTAATCAAACTTGCTGCCGGGGTTGCCGCGGATTTTATAGGCATCGAAGACCAGCACAAGCTCTCCGCCTGTGAAGCCGCGATAGTTGGAAAGTATATCCATAAGGCGGTGGCGTGCGGTGTCCAGATCGTCCTCGGCCAAGGCCTTCAAATCCTCCCAGCCGTGGATGACATTATATCCGTCCACGATGAGAAATTCCTTTTTCTTAACGGTGCTTTCCCCTTTGGGCGCCGAGCTGCTGCCGCTGTTTTTCGCAGCGGAATACTGGGGGCGGCGGATGGGTCCGAACTCGCGAACCATAATGGCCTCCAGTTCCTTATCGTCTATGCTCAGATTGCGCATATTCACTCTGGGGCGAACCTCCGCCTGAGCTTCCGCTTTGCCAAAGCCCGTATCGATGTGCATATGCTCGCGCACTTCGTTCCACTTCACATTGAATCCGGCGCCGTGGGCGCAGAAGACAGAGTCGGGGGTGTTTTCCGTGTCGGCCTCAGGCTCATAACCTATTTGCTCAATGACCTCCGCGCTGTTATGGCAGGGCTTATAGCCCTCCAAACGGCAGGAAAGTCTGCCGCGACCGCCTGTATAGGCTGCAAGAGTTGCGGCATAGCCTCTTATGGTGGCAACAGGGGCGCTGCCCTCCAGCACCATCATCTCTCCGCTGTCAGTGGGGGATTCAAAGCTGCCGTGCATGGCACGGACATCGCTTATGGCTCTGCCTATATGTGCAGCAGGCAGCTCAATTCTAAAGGCATACCAAGGCTCCAGAAGAACGCTTTCTGCGCTCATAAGTCCCTGACGAACAGCGCGGTAAGTTGCCTGACGGAAGTCGCCGCCCTCGGTATGCTTGAGGTGGGCACGTCCTGCAATGAGGGTTATTTTCATATCCGTTATGGGAGAGCCGGTCAGCACGCCCAGATGCTGCTTTTCCTCAAGATGGGTGAGGATAAGCCTTTGCCAATTAACATCCAGCACATCCTGATGGCAGGCGGAGGCAAACTGCAGTCCGCTTCCCTCGGGCAAAGGCTCAAGAGCCAGATGGCACTCGGCATAGTGGCGCAGAGGTTCAAAATGACCTACGCCTTCCACGGGAGAGGCAATGGTCTCTTTATACATAATGCGGCCTTCGGAAAGTTCCACCGCCATATCGAAACGCTCAAGAATCAGACTCTTCAGTATCTCCGTCTGCATCTCGCCCATGAGCTCAACATAAATTTCTCTGTTGCGGCTATCCCAACGCAGGCGCAGAAGAGGGTCTTCCTCCTCCAGCTGCTTCAGCTTCGGAAGGGCAAGCATGGGGTCAGTGCCCGAACTTAAACGAAGCTGATAGCTGAGCACAGGGGTGAGAAGGGGCTGCACCTCGCCCGTTTCCGCTCCCAGACCCATTCCCGGGAAGCTTTTACTCAGACCCAGCACAGCGCAGACTCCGCCTGCAGCCACGCTGTCGCAGCTTTCATATTTAGCTCCCGAGTAAAGACGAATCTGGTTTATCTTCTCTTCGATTTCCTCGCCCTTGACCCGATAACGGAGAGAACTTCGCACTTTCAGCTCTCCTCCCGTGACCTTCAGGAAGCTTATGCGGTTGCCCTGCCCGTCGCGGCTTATCTTAAAAACTCTCGCCCCAAACTCGCTGCCATAGCTTTTGCGTGGCGCATATTTTTCAAGGGCATTCAAAAATTCCTCAATGCCGCTATGGCGCAGACCTGAGCCAAAAAAGCAGGGCACAAGAGCGGCGGAGGAAACGAGCTCTCTTATGTCCTCCTCCGTTACTTCGCCGCTTTCCATATATTTTTCAAGGAGCGCTTCGCTGCACATTGCAAGCTCTTCCCCATCGGGCAGCACGGTGAAGTCCATGCACTTATCCCCGAGATGGGTACGAAGATCATCCATAACGGCACTGCGCTTTGCTCCCGCAAGATCCATCTTTGTGACGAAGATGAAACAGGGCAGAGCATAGCTGCGTATAAGTCTCCAAAGAGTTTCCGTATGAGCCTGCACTCCGTCTGTACCGCTTATTACAAGCACAGCGCAGTCCAGCACCTGCAGAGTTCTCTCCATTTCAGCAGAGAAATCCACATGTCCCGGAGTATCCAAAAGGAAAAACTCTCTGTCGCCGCGGCAGAAGGAGGACTGGCTGGAGAATATTGTTATTCCCCTTTCCCGTTCAAGGGCATGGGTATCCATGGCTGTGTTGCCGTGGTCAACCCTTCCTGGGCTTTTTATTTTTCCCGCGGAGTAAAGCACGGCCTCGCTGAGGGTGGTTTTTCCGGCGTCCACATGAGCAAGCATTGCAATCGCGCAGGGGACTTTATTCTCTTTTGCGGCCATAGCTTCGCCTCCTTTCGGAAATTATAAAGGTATTATAGCAAGTTAATCTCAATTAGTCGATAAAAAAATCCTCCGTACAGTGACGGAGGATTTTTGGAGTTTTCAAACACAGGGCTTAGCCCTTGACGGCGCCTGCTACAACGCCCTTGATTATATGCTTCTGGCAAATCAGGTAGATAATGATAATGGGCAGAACAGTGAGCATAATGCAGGCCATCATGGGACCCATTTCAACGCGTCCGAAGCTTCCCTTGAAGTACTGGATAAGGATGGGGACAGTGGTGAATCTCTTGCGGTCCAGCACCAAATAGGGCAGGAGGTAGTCGTTCCATACCCACATGGTTTCCAGAATGCCAACAGATATCATGGTGGGCTTCAGGATGGGGAGAACAATGTGGAAGAAGGTTTTGAAGGGGCTGCAGCCATCGATCATGGCAGCTTCTTCAATCTCCAGAGGAATGGACTTCATAAAGCCTGTGAACATAAATACCGCCAGACCTGCACCGAAGCCCAGATAGATAATCCAGATGTTCCAGGGGGTGTTCAGGTTGAGCATATCGGAAGTTGCTGCCAGAGTGAACATCAGCATCTGGAAAGGCACGACCATGGAGAAGACGAAAAGGAAATAGATGAGCTTGGTTATTCTGGTCTGCACGCGGGTTATATACCATGCGCACATGGAGCAGAAAAGAAGAATTGCCACAACGGAGGTGACGGTGATGAGAACGCTGGTGAAAAATGCCTCAACAAAGCCTTTGGAGCCAACAGCGTTGAGATAGTTCTCAAAGCCTGCGAAAGTTTCCGCAACGGGAAGCTTGAAGGCGGTGTTGGTGGAAATTGCGCTTTCCTTTTTCAGGGAGTTGAGAAGAATCATCACAACGGGATAAACCCATGCAGCACAGAGGATTGCAAGGAAAACAGAGAGAATGGTATTGCCAACACTGTGTCTTTTCAACATTACTGCTGCACCTCCTTGGAGCGTGTTGCTTTAAGCTGGATAAGGGAAATTATTATAACCATAATGCAGAACACAACGGCCTTGGCCTGACCTATGCCCTTCCATGCTGCACCGGAGCGTGCATAGAAGTTATTATAGATATTCAGAGCCAGCATTTCGGTGGCATGGTTGGGGTCGCCGCCGGTGAGAGCCAGGTTCTGGTCGAAGAGCTTGAAGGAGTTGGTGAGAGTCAGGAAGAGGCAGATGGTGATAGAAGGCATAACATTGGGGATCTTCACCTTGAAAAGGGTCTGCAGAGAAGTTGCGCCGTCAATACGGGAAGCCTCAATAAGCTCATTGGGGATGGACTGCAAGCCCGCAATGTAAATTATCATCATATAACCTATCTGCTGCCAGCACATCAGGACAATCATGCCCCAATAGCCTGCAGTGGTGTTCAGTGCAATAAGAGGAGCACCCACAAGGCTCAGCACACAGTTTATGAGTATGTTCCAGATATAACCCAAAACAATGCCGCCGATAAGGTTGGGCATGAAATACACCGTACGGAAAATGTTAGTGCCCTTTATGCCCTTGGTGAGAGCCAGCGCAACGGCAAAGGCGCAGACATTAATCAGAATGGTGGAGCTTACGGTGAAAGATGCAGTGAAGCCTAGGGACTGCCAGAACTGCTCATCCAGGAAAACCTCAACATAGTTTCCAATTCCCACCCAGGTTGCCTTATTGATGGTTGTGAATTTGCAGAAAGACAGATAAAGTCCCTCAGCAAAGGGAATAACGAAGCCGATTATAAAGGCGCAAAATGTTGGCAGCACAAAGATAGGCCACCACTTTTTCATTGCTTTTATCAAAGCTATCTCCTCCTCGCATGTTTCTAATGCCAAAAGTCAGATGGCAGCATATCTGCCGCCTGACTTTTGGTATTATGGGAAAGAGGGTGGGCAGAGGCCCACCCTCAAAAGAGCATTATGGATTAGCCGAGCTTTGCGTACTCGTCTGCCCAACCCTGTACGAATGCCTCAACGACCTTTTCCCAGTTGGCGTCGGTCTGGTCAGCAGCGTAAGCGGTCAGAGCGGAACCGACCATGTTCTTCCACTCCTCAGAGGGCATGGTGGGGAAGTTCCAGGAAACGGGGTTCTTGCCAGCAGCGG